>NZ_ATUV01000001.1:640636-1281273 GCF_000420385.1 Hippea alviniae EP5-r
TACTGTGTCAAAAAGCTCTCTATAAACTCATCATCTATATGAGCCTGATAGAAGAAAAAACTCCTGCCGCCTGTTATGTTTGAAAATCTTACGCTCATCACATAAACACAGACGATGCCGTCTTTTTCTGCAAATGCCACAACATCGCAGAAATCTTCGTCTATCTCACTTACAGTCTGCTTGTTTTCAAGCAGCTCAATGGCTTTTAGTTTATCCCTTAACTCAATAGCCTTCTCAAAGTTCAACTCTTCAACGCACCTGTCTATCTCACTCTTTAGCTTCTTTTTGATTTTTGACGGATTGGTTAGAATTTCTCTTATCTCATCTATAAGCTTTAAATACTTATCTCTGCTTATTGCTCCTATGCAGGGTGCTGTGCACTTTCCCATCTGATAATAGATGCATGCCCTATCTGAGCCCTGGCATTGAGAGTCGTTTTTTTGAATAATCTTAAACGATGATTTCAACAACTTAACAAGTGTTCTCAGCTTATCAACAGGTGTTATAGGCCCAAAGTAAAAGTCGCCCTTTTGCTTTACTCTTCTTACGATTGTGAGTCTCGGGAATTTTTCAGAATAACTGATACGCAAATACGGATAGCTTTTATCGTCTCTCAAAACAATATTGTAAGGCGGTCTGTACTCTTTTATCAGGTTTGACTCAAGAAGCAACGCTTCAAGCTCACTGTTTACGACGATAATCTCAACTGACGAAGCTTCTCTAACAAGAGATATCTTGAACATATCCAGATCGGAAGGTTTCAGATAGCTTTTTAGCCTATCTCTTAGCGATTTTGCCTTGCCTATGTATAAAATCTCATCGTCTTCGGATTTTATGATATAGACGCCGGATTGTGTAGGTATCTCTTTTATAAGGTTATGGTCTTTAAACAAATCAATCTTCATCTATAGAAAACAGCAAGCCAGATGGCAGGTTTTGAAGTATATTCGACTCTGTGAAGTTCGTGTGGCTCTATGACTAAATAATCGCCTTTTTTGAGCCTAACCCTGCCCTTTTCTTTAAAGAACAGCTCGGCTTCACCTTCAAGCAGTAAAACAAACTCATACTCATCCTGGTCGTAAAAGAAACCTTCAGGCGATTTCTGGCCATTTGAGATAATTCTTTCTATCCTGACATATTCGCTTTTTGTTATCGTCTCAAAAATCTCTTCGTCTGCAAGCCTTATATTTTCAAATGCATTCATCTTTCCAGTTAAACACTGAGCCGAAAAACTCATCGTTGTTCTTTTTTAAAGTTGTTCTGTCGATATCTATAATGTCGTTTATGATTAGTCTTTGTTCTATAGTTTTTCCTATTATGCTAAAATCAAGCCCCGCTTTGTCGCACAACTCTTTTAGCTTATCGGAATCGTCCGTCTCAACGATTATAACGCCCTGAGTTTCGCTAAACAGATAAAAATCGGCTCTGTCTTTTATGTCAAGCTTGACTTTGGCTCCTGTTTTTCCTTTCAAAACCATCTCAGCTAAGCAGATTGCTATACCGCCTTCTGAAACATCGTGAGCAGATAAGATATATCCCTTCTCTGTTGCTTCAATCATAACGCTTTTGAGCTTTTTATGGGTTTCGTAATTTATCTTTGGCAGTTTGCCTTCTATTTTGCCGTATATCCACTTAAGATAAGCAGAACCGCCAAGTTCTTTCTCTTCTATCCTGCCAATCATACAGACATCACTGCCTATCTTTTTAAAACCGATACTTGCAGCGTTTAACGGCTTGTTGATTATTCCAACCATGCCGATTGACGGTGTCGGGAGTATATTTTTGCCGCTTGTTTCATTATAAAAGCTCACATTTCCACTAACGACCGGCACTTCCATAGTTTCGCAAGCCTTTTTTAACCCTTCGATTGACTCTTTAAACTGCCACATGATTTCTGGGTTTTCTGGATTTCCGAAGTTTAAGCAATCCGTTAAGGCTATAGGTTCTGCACCTGTTGTTATAAGATTTCTGTATGCTTCTAAAAAGGAGAGCTGAGTGCCTTTATCAGGATTTAAAAATACATATCTCGGATTTACATCAATCGTCGCAGCAACGCCCTTTTTTGACTCTTTAACCCTTATAACGGCAGCATCGCTTCCGGGTCTTAAAATCGTATTCGTCTGGACGGTGGCATCATACTGCTCATACAACGGCTCTTTATTTGCAAACTCAGGACTCTTTATAAGCTTTAGCAAAACGCCATTGTAATCGCTGGGTTCTTTTATCGAATCAAAATCAAAACCTTCTTTCTCTTTTATGTATGCCGGTTCTTTTGTCTCTCTGTTGTAAACCGGTGCGTTTGATACCATAAACTCAACATCTATATCGGCAACAAGCTTGTTTTCATAAAACAACCTTATTCTTTTTGTGTCGGTTACTTTGCCTATAACTTCAGCGTCAAGATTCCACTTCTTGAATATCCTTTTGACTTCTTCCTCTTTGCCTTTTTTTGCTATAACAAGCATTCTCTCCTGCGATTCAGATAACATTATCTCACTTGGCGTCATTTTCTCCCTTGTCGGCACCTTGTCTAAATACAAATCAAGCCCGACACCTCCCCTGTCTGCCATCTCAAACGAGCTTGAAGTCAAACCCGCTGCACCCATATCCTGAATACCTTCGATTATATCTTTATCCATCAACTCAAGGCATGCTTCAATTAGGAGTTTTTCCGTAAACGGATCTCCCACCTGAACGGCAGGTCTTTCTTCTTCTGCGTTGTCGTCGAAGGAGTTTGACGCCATTGTCGCACCGTGAATCCCGTCTTTACCTGTTTTTGAGCCAACATAAAAAACAGGATTGCCTATACCCTTTGCCATGCCTAAGAATATCTTCTCTTTTCTGCCTATGCCGAGCGTGAATGCATTGACAAGGTTGTTTGTATTGTATGACTCATCAAAGAATGTCATACCACCAACAGTTGGCACTCCAACACAGTTTCCGTAATCACCTATTCCACGCACAACGCCGTCTATCAGGTATTTTGTTCTTGGATAATCAATCGAGCCAAAAAAAAGGCCGTCAAGATTCATCACAGGCCTTGCACCCATAGTGAAAACATCCCTTAGAATTCCACCCACTCCCGTGGCTGCACCCTGATAAGGCTCTATGAAACTCGGGTGATTGTGCGATTCCATCTTGAATACTGCAACAAAACCGTCATCTATATCGACAACACCGGCATTTTCACCAGGCCCAATAATTACCCTTTTGCCTTTTGTGGGCAACTTTTTCAAATGAATTTTCGAAGACTTATAGCTGCAATGCTCACTCCACATGGCAGATGCTATCTCAAGCTCTATATCTTCTGGCTCTCTGCCCAATTTTTCTTTTAATAGTTCGTATTCTTCTATCTTCAAACCTATTGCGTTTAGCTTTTCCTCCAGATTCATTTCTCCTCCCTTTTAAGCAGAATAGTGGTGTATTCTTCTAAAAAAATATTTTTCAGTACCCTTAAACCGCTCTCTTCGAAAGCTCGCTTGACCTTGAAATTTTCCTCTATTAAGACACCGGATAAAAGCAAATGGCCGTCTTTTTTTAAAACCCTTAAAATTTCATCCTTCATGGACAAAATTATATCGTCGAATATATTTGCGATAACAAGGTCAAATTTTTCATCTACGGCTGCAGGCGAATCAGCGACAAAGCAATCAATATCAACATTATTTAATTTCGCATTCTTTTTGCACTCGTCGATGGCAAATTTTTCTATATCAAAACCCACTGCTCTTTTTGCTTTTAGTTTCATGGCTGCAATAGATAAAATCCCGCTTCCTATACCTACATCAAGCACACTTTTGTCTTTTAAGTCGAGTGTCTCCATAACTTCTATGCAGCTAACGGTTGTCTCATGCACACCGGTTCCAAAGGATTTACCTTCAGCGAGCGTAATTTTAATCCTGTCTGTTTTTACATCTTCTGGTGCTATTATGAATTTTTCTCCTATCTCAATAACCTTTGCCTTATCTTTCAATCTCCAACCCATTCATCTCTCCTGATATTTTATTCTCCCATCCACAACTTCCAATTCAAAATCCAAAATTCAAAATTCACAACTCAAGTTTTTCCATTCCCTTCTCATAAATCCTGCTATTTCCTTTAACTTCCAATGTAAGCGGGTCAAAGAAGAGTATCTCTTTTTCTGCCCACTTGGAGATGACTTCTAAGTATTTTGAATCTCTGTCTTTTGAAAGAACAAATGAGCCATTGTTTAAAATCTCTTTGCAGATATTCTCAAATATTTCTATCTCTTCTTTTGGAAACTTACCTTGATGATAGAACATTACTATCTGCGAATAAGCCAAAAACGCCCTATGCTCTAAATACTCTTTAATGCTTTTGTATTTGTCTTTTAACATCATCATTCTTTGTATATCTGGAATACAACCACCAAGATAGTCATAGATGAGATTTATCTCTTCTTCTGTGTATCCTTCAGAACTTAACCACTCTACAACTATACTCTTATCTAAATGGTCAATCTTAAAAAACTCACTTGTCTTCTTTAGCTTTGCATCATTATAAATCCTATCAATAAACACAGTATTTGAGCTTAGGATAACAACATGAGACAGATGTGTCTCTTTTGTTAAAGAGACACAGAAGTTTAAAAACTCTTTTAGAAGCTCTCTTTCTCCATTGATGTAAATCTCTTCTAATGTCTGAATCTCATCAATGATGAGAATTGGTTTTTTATTCTCTTTCTTTACCTTTTTATCTAACTCATCTATTAGAGCATCAAATAAATCCTTTTTTCTCTCTTTTACCTGTTTTAAAATTTCTGCTTTCAATGTAAATACTGCAACAGATACTCCTGCAGAGATACCCTTTTGCATTACATACTCTTCTTCAGGTTTGATGAACGATTCAAGAAATGTCTCATAGCTTGAGATGAGTTTTCTTCTTAGGTTTACATATCTAACCCAATAGTTCCCTTTGGGTTTTAAGTTCTCAAAATCTTCAAACAGCTCCTTTTCAACAACATACTCAATGAGTGTTGTTTTGCCTGAAGATTTTGGGCCATAAACCCAAAGGATTAACTCTGGTAATTGATTGAACCAGTCAAGGAGGAAGTTTATCTCTTTATCTCTGTCTATGAGTTTTTTGTTTCTGAAGGTTCTTGTGTTCATGGGTTGCTCCTTTTAGTCAGTTTGTTTTTATTATACAGGGAGTTTAAAAGAGTTTGCAAGAAAAATGAAAATTTTTAATTTTAAGTAATCTTTCATTCACAAAGCGAAAAACAGCTCATCTATTTATCCAACTCGCTAAAAACTTCGTAATGTATCACTTTCTCTTCAAACTCAAGCAGAAAATCCTTATCTTCTGGATAATACTTAGCCTTTTCGTAATCTTCGCCGGCGAATTTTTTGATAGCATCCAAACTCTCCCAAAATGTGATGAGAGTAAAGTGAGCTTCTTGCTTCTCTTTTCTTCTTAAAAAGATAAGTTTGATAAACCCTTCAGTGTTGGTATAATCCGGTATTGCTTTAGTTTTTAGAAATTCTGAGTATCTCTCATAATCTTCAACCCTTGTCTTTCCATGCCACACCCTTGCTATCATCACAAACTCCTATCTGACTCAAATTTTCTTAACATTTTTATCTCATCTGCCCATATTGAATTATTTGGCGTTTCAAGAATCAAAGGAATATCGTCAAACCGCCTATCTCTCATTAAAAGTTTAAAGGCGTCTATACCTATTTTACCCTTGCCTATGCTTTCGTGTCTATCAACCCTGCTGCCGAGTTCAACCTTAGAATCATTCAGATGAACACCTTTTAGCAACTCAAACCCAACTATCTCATCAAACTTCTCCCATGTTTTAAAAAAGCTCTCCTTATCTCTTATGTCGTATCCTGCAGCAAACATATGGCATGTATCAATACAAACACCGATGCGTTTTTTATCTTTGACCGAATCGATTATATCCCTTAAATGCTCAAACCTATAGCCGATATGCGTTCCATCACCTGCCGTATTTTCAATAACTATAATCACATCTTCCGTCTCTTCGATGATTCTGTTTATGTTTTTGGCAACAAGCTTGATGCACTCTATCTCTGAAATTTTATTCAGATGAGCACCTGGATGAACATTTATCTTGTTCAGCGATAGCTCTTTCACTCTTAATACTTCATCTTTAAACGATTCGAACGACTTTTTAGCGTTCTCTTCAACAACACTGCCCAAGTTTATCAAATAACCCGCATGCGGCAGGATATATTTACTTTCAAAACCCAGCTCTTTGCAATTTTGTTTGAATTTCTCAACGGTATCTTTATCCAAAGGCTTCGCCTTCCACTGTCTCTGGTTTTTTACAAACAGAGCAAAGGCGTCTGCTCCTATCTGCTTTGCCCTAACTGGTGCGTTAAATACGCCACCTGAAGCACTAACATGAGCTCCTATATGTTTCATACTGTCTTCTCTTTTAAAAATCTCTTTATTCCATAAATCAAAAAAGCAAGGTAAACGGGAATTACGACAATAAAGCCAAACCTATACCCTGCTGCAATAATTGACAAGACAGCAAGCAGAACAAACTCAAGAGCAATAAACCTATCAATAATCATTTTAAGCCTTATTCTGCCTATCTTCTTTGGTATGTAAAACAGCAAAGCAATACAGTTTATAAATCCTGTTATCGCCGTTGATATGGCAAGCCCAACGAAACCAAGCCAAAAACCCAAACTTAATGATGAGATTATGGCTGCAATCGATGAGATAACAGATACCCTAAGTGGTGTCTTTGCATCTTTTAAAGAGTAAAACGCATTGTTCAAAATCTTCGAAAATGAGTAAAAGATAAAGCTAACCATCATGATTTTTAAGGCTAATGCTGTGTTTAGGGTGTCTGTGAGTGAAAATTTACCGTGCATAAACAGAATTTCTATGATTTTGTCTGCAAACACGATAAAGTAAATCTCAACGCCTATGGACAAAAAGAGCATAAACTTGAGCAGAACTTCGACGGCAGATGGTATCTTCTCTTTCTCTATTTTTGATAAACTTGGCAGAGAGCTTTGGGTTATGGCTATAGAAAATACAGCAAACGGAAGTTGAAACAGTCTGTTTGCATAAAAAAGATAGGTAAAGCTGCCTGCCTGAAGAAAACTTGCAACGAATGAGTCCACCATTGACGAGATTTGAGATGCACTACTGCCTAATGCCGTTAAGGTTGTTAAAGAGAATATCTCTTTTGTTGACTTTTCAAGTTTTAACGAGAATCTAAACGGCAACCTTAGGCTTAAAAAATCAATCAAAGAGACTAAAACCTGCAAAACTCCACCAATCAAAACACCAACCACTAAAGCATAGGCAGGATTTTTAAACTTACCCAGAAGCAACAAAACAGCAGCTATTAAAGAGACATTTAAAAGTGCAGGTGCAAATGAAGGAATGGCAAAATGCTCATAGCTGTTTAGAATTCCCATAAGAAGGACATACAATCCGACAAAAAATAGATAGGGAAAAATAAGTTTAATAAGGCTGTTCATTGTTGATGAGTAAGGTGAGTTGATGTATCCACCTGCAAACAGAAGCATCAAAAGTTTTGAAGCCACAATACCCAAAACGGTTATAATAAGAAGAACGACGCAGAAATAGAAGATAAGGTTAAAAATAGCCTTCGGTTTCTCTTTTTCTTCTATCTTTGATAAAACAGGAACGACAGATGAGTTTATCGCTCCTTCGCCAAGAAACCTTCTTAACGAATTGGGTATTCTAAAGGCGATAAAAAACATGTCAGTATAAACGCTTGCACCAAGATGAGAAGCGATAAGTAAATCCCGAACAAAGCCCAGTATTCTGCTTAAAAGCGTAAAAATGGATATGGTTTTTGAGTTTTTAAGCGTTTTTCTTAACGAGAACAACGAATTCGCCCTTTATGGACGGCCTTTTTGAGAGAATGTCAATAACTTCGCTTACTGTTCCAACCAAAAACTCTTCGTGTATCTTTGTCAGCTCTCGTGCAACGACAACTTCCCTTTCGCCCAATGCTTCCTTAACATCAACTAAAGCCTTCAAAACCCTGTTTGGAGACTCATAAAACACTATCGTCGCATCTATATCTGCTTCCTGCAAAGCTTTTCTTCTTTTGGGTGATGTCTTTGGTAAAAATCCCAAAAAGACAAACCTATCCGTTGGAAGGCCGCTTGCACTTAGAGCGGTTATTACGGCACTTACTCCGGGAATTGGGACAACTTCAAGTCCATTATCCCTAAACGCTTTAACAATCCTGTATCCCGGGTCTGAAATTGTGGGCGTTCCTGCATCTGTAATCAAAGCTATGTTTTGCCCATTTTTTGCATCCGTAATTGCCTGATTGATGATTTTTTCAACATAGTAATCGTCGTTGTATTTTATAAGCCTTGTGTCTATTGAATATTTCTCAAACAACCTGCGAGAGTGGTTTGGAGCTTCAGCAAGCACATAATCAACACTCTTTAAAACTTCAACGGCTCGATAGGTTATATCGGCAAGATTGCCTATTGGTGTTGCAACAACAAACAGCTTGCCACTCATAGATTCCTAAAATACTCCCTTATTGCGGGTATATCTGGACAGGGTTTCTCTTCTGGACACCTGCCCCACATACAGGTTGGGCCTGCATTCTCAAATATTATCGGTGCCTTGCTCTTTGCCAGCTTTAGCATCTCGATTGCAGCTTCTCTTATCTCCCACTGAGCCCTTACGCAGCACCTTAAGGAGAAGAAGTGTAAAAGCTCCCGTGCGTTCATTGTTATGACGATGTTTGACACGACTGCCTGCGGAATTACAAAGCGGGCATCTTCCTTTTTTATGCCAAGTTCTATCAGCTTCTCATACAACTCAATTGAGTTTTTAAGGTGTTTTTCGAATAGCTCTTTTGCTTCTCTGTTCTCTTCTATTGACGGCGGAGCTGCAAAGCTGTCTGGTTTGATTTTTGTGTATCTGTGGCTCTGTTGAGAGTAGCTTGCAATTCTGTGTCTTACAAGCTGGTGGGTTGCAACCCTGCTTATGCCTTCTATCAAAAAGGTAAAGTTCACATGCTCTAAAACCGAGTGGTGTCCTGATTTTATAACCCTTCTTAAGATTTTTCTTATCTCTTCATCGTCAAGCTTTAAGGAGTGCGGATTAGAAGAATAACAGACCCTTGCAGCAAAGGCTGCTGTTCTGTCTGGGCCTGGTGTATATTCAATTAAACTCACTCTCATATTTCTCTCTCCATCGCTTTGTGTTTTCAAGTGCAATTTTAGCCTGCAGTTCCCTTTTCATCTTTTTGTTCTTCACTTTACCAACTTCTATGAATCCGAAATTTTCGCTTATTGGCTGAAACTCTCCTTCCTTTGATGTGATGTATCGTATAAGGTCACCAAACATCGTATTTTCGGGTGGCTCTAACATTTTGTTCTTCTTTAATTTAAGTGCAATGTTCATGCCAACATATATGCCGCTTACGGCAGATGCCATATACCCTTCGACACCTGTTATCTGCCCAACAAAGAAGACATTGGATTTTTTCTTTGACTGAAGAAAAACATTCAAAAGTTTTGGTGAATCGATGAATGTATTTCTGTGAAGACTGCCCAACTTTGCAAATTCGACATTTTTAAGTGCCGGAATAAGTCTGAAGATACGCTTCTGCTCTGGGTATGTTAGCTTAGTCTGAAAGCCAACCAAAGATAGAAGTGTGCCTTCTTTATTCTCTTTTCTCAGCTGAACGACTGCAAACGGTGTTTTGCCTTCATATTTCAAACCAACGGGTTTTAATGGGCCGAAAAGTAAAGTTTGCTTGCCTCTTTCTGCTAACTCTTCAATCGGCAGGCATGCTTCAAAGTAATTCTTCTCAAACTCCTTTGGTTCAACTTTTTCAGCCTTCAAAAGCTCATCATAAAACCTGTTATACTCATCTTCCGTAAGCACACAATTGAAGTAATCTTTATCTGAAGAGTACCTTGAGCCCCAAAACCCTTTTGAAAAATCGACAGTGTCGGCATACACAATCGGCGCTATCGCATCGTAAAAATAAAGCATCTCATCACCGATTATCTCTTCTTTTAAATATTCAACAAGTTCACTATCGCACAGTGGTCCACAAGCCACTATCCAGATATTATTATCGTCCAGCTCTGTAATTTTCTCTCTTATAAGTGTAATGTTTGGCTCTTCTTCTGCCCACTTTGTGATTAAAGCCGAAAACTTCTCTCTATCAACAGCCAATGCACCGCCTGCTTCAACTCTAACCTGTTCGGCAGCTTTCAGCAAAACCGAATCGAGTATTTTCATCTCTTCTTTTAGAATACCGCTTGCCGTCGTTAACTTCACACTGCCAAAGGAGTTTGAGCAGACTATCTCTGCTAATCTGTCTGTTTTATGCACTTCGCTAAAATGCTTTGGCTTCATTTCGAATAGATTTACGTTATATCCCCTTCTTGCTATGGCAAAAGCAGTTTCTATACCTGAAAGCCCTGCACCAACTATGTTTACTTTCATACTGATTATTTTTCTTGTGGGTCTGGGAATATCATTATTGTCTCGTCTTTGTTGTTTATCATCAGATACTTATCTGTTGCCTTCTGTTTTATGTAATATGGGTCACTCTTTGCCATCTTTATGTGCATCTTTATCGTGCTTATCTGCTGCTTTACTTCGCTTATCCTTTTATCTAAAAGGGAGCTCTCCTTCTTGAGCTCCCTTAATTGAATCTGTCTTGAATAGATACCCTTTGCAATCAACCCTACAACTATAACGGCTGTTATGAGAAACAGTATGTTAAATACTCTTCCAGCTCGGGTATTCACCATATGGGAACATCTCGTCTTCTATCTCAATAAGTCTGTTGTATTTGGCAATTCTCTCTCCTCTGCAGGCTGAACCTGTCTTAATCCATCCTGAATTCGTCGCAACAGCCAAATCAGAGATGAATGTATCAGCCGTCTCGCCTGACCTGTGCGAGATAACAAACCCATAACCGGCATCTTCTGCCAATCTTATCGCATCAAGTGTTTCGGTCAGTGTTCCAATCTGGTTTAACTTTATCAGCACCGCATTAGCTATAGCATTTTCTATTCCCTTTTCTATAAGCTCCGTGTTGGTTACGAATATATCATCGCCAACGAGCATAATCACATCGCCAAGCTCGTCAGTTAACTTCTCCCATCCATCCCAATCGTTCTCAGCAAGTCCATCTTCAATGCTTATAATCGGATATTTTTGAATCAGCTCTTTGTATAACGATATCATATCATCGCTTGAGAGCTTCTCATTGCCCACCATGTAATACCCATCTTTGTAAAACTCGCTTGCTGCTGGGTCAAGCGCCAACGCTATATCTTCTTCTGGTTTATAACCAGCCTTCTCAATAGCCTGCAGAATCAGTTTTATCGGCTCTTCGTTTGACTCAAGATTAGGAGCAAAACCACCTTCATCTCCAACACTCGTTGCCAATCCTTTATCCTTCAAGATGCCTTTTAAAGCCCAGAAGGTATCAGATGCCATTCTCATTGCATCTTTGAAACTCTCAGCACCAACAGGCACAATCATAAACTCCTGAAAATCAACATTGTTATCTGCATGTTTTCCGCCGTTTAGAATGTTGAGCATAGGCAGTGGTAATAAATTTGCATGAAGTCCGCCGAGATACCTATAAAGTGGCTGTTTGAGTTCATTTGCAGCGGCTCTTGCAACAGCCATAGAGACAGCCAAAATAGCATTTGCACCCAAGTTTGATTTGTTGTTTGTTCCGTCAAGCTCAAGCATCGTGTTGTCGATTTCTGCCTGCTCAAATACATCTAACCCTATAACTTCATTTGCTATCTTGTCGTTTATGTTGTTGACGGCTGTTAGGACGCCTTTGCCTCTGAATCTCTCATCGCCATCTCTTAACTCAATGGCTTCATTATCGCCCGTTGATGCACCGCTTGGCACTTCACTTGTGCCGAGCACATCATTTTCTGTTCTTACCGTGCATTTTACTGTTGGATTGCCCCTTGAATCTAAGATTTCAATGGCGTAAACATCAACTATAACACTCATATATCACCTCCAATATTTATGGCGTAAATACACTTTCAACAAAGTCTCTTGCGTTGAATGCCCTTAGGTCTTCTAACTGTTCGCCGATTCCAATGTATCTTATCGGAATTTTGAACTCTTCGCTTATTGCAACGATTATTCCGCCTTTGGCTGTGCCATCCATCTTTGTTAGAACAATACCCGTTATTCCCAATGCTTTATTAAACTCCCTTGCCTGATTTATGGCATTTTGGCCAATTGTTGCATCAAGAACAAGAAGCGTCTCGTGTGGTGCTTCTGGGTATGCCTTTTGAATCGCCTTTTTTATCTTTATCACTTCGTTCATCAGGTTTTTTTGCGTGTGCAGTCTGCCTGCTGTATCGACAAATATAACATCAACATCCCTTGCTATACCGCTTGATACACCATCGTATGCAACGGCTGCAGGGTCTGCTCCTTCTTCCTGTTTAACAATCAGAGCGCCGCTTCTTTTTGCCCACTCTTCAAGCTGTTCTATGGCTGCTGCCCTGAATGTATCTGCAGCAACGAGCATCACCCTTTTGCCTTTATCTGTATTTAAACTTGCAAGTTTGCCTATGGTTGTTGTTTTACCAGAACCATTTATTCCAACAACCAAAACAACAAACTTTTTATGCCTTATCTCGAGTGGTTTTTCCACCTGCTTCAGCACATTTAGTATCACTTCCCTGATTTTTAGCTCAACATCGTGTCTTGTCTTAATCTCCTTTGAATCAATACCTTCTTCGATTGCTTCCATGATTTTCATTGTTGTCTTTACACCAAAGTCAGACTCTATCAAAAGCTCTTCAATAAAATCCAAATACTCCTGCGTTATCGGTTCATCTTTTTTAGACTCTTCGTGTATCTTCTCTGTAAAACTCTTCTTTGTTTTAAAAAGCTTATCTGAGATGGACTTCAAAAATCCCATTTGACTATCCCCTGTTTAAAAATTTTTCCATCTGCTTTTCTCTCTTTCCAAACATCCAGCTTGCAGAAAACAGCTCCCTCTCAAGTCTCATAGCTGACTCTCTATCAAGCAAAGCAGACTCTTTGGCGAGTTTTTTAATCTGTTTTAACAGCTTCACATCGTCATCTTTTAGTTTATAACAGAACTCAAACACTTTATCCATCAAAATACTCTTATCGTAAATCTCATTCACAAGCCCTATATCTTTGGCTCTTTTTGCATCTATTTTGTCTGCAGAGAGAAGAATCTCAAGCGCTTTTGAGTATCCAAGCAGCTTAACGAGTCTGTATGTGCCGCCCCACCCTGTCGTAACGCCCATATTCTTCTCTTTAAACTGAATGTAAATATCGCTTCTTGCAAACCTTATGTCAAAGGCAAGCACAATCTCTGCTCCGCCACCGATAGCAGAACCGTTTATCGCACATACTGTCGGATACTTTAAATCTTCAAACCTGTTTAGAATGTTGTGCATTCTAAATGCCATCTTAAAGGCATCTTCATGGCTTTTCAATGTTATAAAGTATGAGATATCACCACCTGCAGCAAATACATTCTCACCAGCAGACCTAACAACCAATACCTTCATGTTCTCTTTTTCTGCAAAATCTAAGAACTCTTCCAAGTCTCTCATATAATCCTGATTGATTGAGTTGTGTTTGTCTGCCCTATTTAGCGTTAAAACACCTATCTCGTCGCTTTTTTCAAATTTTACATAACTCATTTTCAAAACTCATAAGGATACTGATAAACGCCTTTTTCTGTGATGATTGCGTCAATTAGATTGGCGTCTGTTAAATCGAATGAAAAATTCAAGGCATCAGACTCCTTTGGTGCGACTTGAATGCCTGCTATCTTTAGCACTTCATCCTTTGAGCGCTCTTCAACGGGTATCTCATTTAAACTTTCAATGTTTCTGTCTATTGTTGACTCTGGTGCTGCAACGACGAATGTTATACCATGCCTTTTGCTCATCGCTGCCAAACAGTATGTCCCGATTTTATTTGCCGTATCGCCGTTTCTTGCAATTCTATCTGCACCCACAATCACAGCATCAACAAGCCCTTTTCTGAATAGCATACCGCAGGAGTTATCCGTTATGATTTTGTAAGGTATGCCTTCTTCTTTTAGTTCAAATGCCGTCAATCTTGCTCCCTGAAGATAAGGCCTTGTCTCATCAACATAGACTATCTCAATCTCTCCATTTTTAAACATTGTCTTTATGATGCCTAAGGCTGTGCCTATGCCACCTGTTGCCAATGTTCCCGTATTGCAGTGCGTTAAAATCCTTTTTTTGCCTTTTAAAAATCCTGCTCCAAACTCGCCAATTGCTCTATCCTGAGCTTTCTGTTCTTCCCACAGATTGAAACCGCACGCCCTTGTTTTTTTGATAAGCTTCTCCAAAGGCAAAAGTTCGAAAAACTCATCTATCGTCTTTTTCACATAATCCAAAGCAAAAAAGAGATTTACAGCCGTTGGTCTTGTTTTTGATAAACACTTAATTGATTTGTTTAGTTTATTTAAAAATTCGTCTTTGCTTTCTGCATCTCTTATTCCCAAATATACGCCAAAAGCCGCCGTTATGCCTATTAATGGTGCCCCCCTTACGACCATCTCCTTTATAGCTTTGCATACATCTTCAACCGTATCAACCCTTAGGTAAAGCTTCTCGCTGGGCAGTTTTCTCTGATCGAGCAGAAAGAACTCATCGCTATCCTTCACAACTATTGGACTATAACCATCCATGCTCTTTATACCACCTTGCAGTGATTTTAAAGCCTTCTTCTATCTCAACAGAAGGTTTAAATTTTGTCCTTTCAAAAAGCTTATCGTTGTTGCAAGTCCACGCTTTGGGTCTTATCTCTCGTATCTTGTCTTTGCTAAATACCTTTGACTCAAACTTCAAAAGAGAAAATACGCCTATGAAAGCATCCGGTATAGGTATCTCAATACCGCTTTTTGAGACGGCATTAAACAGAGCCCTGTTTATTCTATCTGTTTTAGCTTTTGAACCGCTGATATAGAAGATTTCAGGTCTGCTTGTCTCTAAGTTTAAAAGCTTTTCTATTGCTTTAACAAAATCATCTATAAAAACAAAGCTATACCTTCTGTTTAGTTTTGGCAGAATTCCCCTTTTTGCCATCCTAAACAGTTCAAAGCAGCCCTTATCGTAAGGTCCATAGATTATTGGCGGTCTTATGATTTTAAGATTTCCATTATAACAACGATGTATAAACTCAAGTTCGCCAAGTCTCTTTGAGCACCCGTAATGAGAGACGGGATTTTGAAATCCATCAGGCCCCCTTGCTGCAAGTGAAGAGATATAGACGATATTGTTTATGCCGTTTTCTATACATGCTTGGGCAATATTTCTGCTTCCAATTCTGTTTGTTAAATACAGCTTTTCTAAGTTTGACGCATTTATCAGTCCGCCTATATGAACAACAGCATCAACGCCCTTTATCGCCCTATCGATGGACTCTTTATCAACTATATCACCTATTGTTATCTCAACATCACCGTTTAGGACTTTCGCTTTACTTTTATCTCTTAAAAAGGCAACAACTTCATGCTTCTTTTTCAAGTAATTGACGGCATTTATGCCCACAAAACCCGTTGCACCTGTCAAAAGTATCTTCATACGCCTTCTTCCATTGTTGATGCGAGAATCTCGAACTTTCTTTCTATCTCATCGGTCAAACCACTGAGATGCTCTTCTTCAAAACCTATAACTTTAGCAGACGATAAGCCTAAAACTATGCTCTCATCGTCAATCTTATACTTTTTCCCTATTCCGAGAAGGTTGTTAACGATAAAATCAGAGAAATTAACCAAAGCCGCCTTTTTTAGAAAATCGCTTGTCTTTTTAAGTGAGAAGTTTAGATGATGAAAAGAGACAGCGTCAATTATCTCCTGGTCGAAATTCCACTCCTGAAGTATATAACCACCAACATCGGCATGATTGTATCCGTATTTCTCTTCTTCCAACAGCCTTATATCTTCGCCATCTTCGTATGATTTTTTTAATATCTCCATGTAATCTGTAAGCTCACTCTTCTTAAAAACGATTTTTCCTATATCGTGAAGAAGGCCTGAGATATAAGCAACACCATCTTCAGTAATCTTTACCCTTTCGTTCACAACAGACGAACCCACAGCCACAGCAAGCGAATGCTCCCACAAAATCTTATCAAACTCATCACTAACCTTAAAGGCGTTTTTGGCAGATATCATAATTACAATCTTTTTCACTTCTTCAAAACCAATTAATGTTATAGCATCAGAAAGCGTCTTAACCTTGCCGGGAAAATTGTAAAATGCCGAGTTTGACACCTTTAAGATATAAGCTGCAAGAATTGGGTCAAGTGATACAATTTTAGCCAAATGATAGGCGCTCAAATCATCTTCTTCAAAAAGACGCAAAATTCTCATAGCAACCTTTGGAAAGGTTAGCTTATCCTTGACGCTATCAACCAAATCCTTTATTGAAACCTTCATAGAAAACTCCCGCCGATAAGTTTTTCAATCTCTTGTGCAACTTTCTCTTTGTCCATTCTGCCATCTATCCTTATATGTGCCTTATTATAACACTCTTTTCTTCTTTTAAACAACTCAAAAGCTCTCTCTTGGTCTAAAAAGAGCGGCCTTTTTTTTGAATTTTTCACCCTATTTTTTATCTCTTCAAAATCCGTATCAATCCAAACGACAAGCCCAATTGATTTTAGTCTCTCCATATTGTCAAAGAAACAGGGCATTCCACCGCCCGTTGCAACAATACAGCCATCACAGAATTTTAGATGACTGTTTATTATCTTTCTTTCCAGCTCTCTGAAATAGCCTTCACCCTTTTTATCGAAAATTTCGGCAATAGTCAATCCCTGTTGTTTCTCTATCAGCTTATCCGTATCCACAAATCTCAATTTTAAACGGCGGGAGAGAATGCGTGCTATTGTCGTTTTGCCAGAACCCATAAATCCAACGAGAATAATATTCATTTGACGGACAGATACTTTTTGTATGCTTCAACTCTCTCTTTCAGCTCTTTGAGAGTATCCCCTCCAAATTTTTCTGCATAAAGATTGGCAAGCTCAAAAGCAACAACCGAGCGAGCAACAATACTTAAAGATGGAACAGCCGTCACATCGCTTCTCTCAAAAGCAGAGATATCTTCTTCATGCGTGTCAATATTGACAGATTTCAAGCCCTTTCTTAGCGTTGGTATAGGCTTCATGTAAGCCCTTACCACTATATCTTCACCGTTTGACATACCACCTTCTATACCACCTGCCCTATTTGACACTCTTTTATATCCACTATCGTAAACAATCTCGTCGTGAACTTGGCTGCCAAATTTATAGGCATTCTCAAAACCATCGCCTATCTCGACAGCCTTTACGGCCTGAATACTCATAAGAGAGAACGACACCCTTGCATCCAATCTTCTATCCCACTGCACATAACTGCCAACGCCAGCAACCACGCCAGAAGCCACAACTTCAACAACACCGCCAAGCGTATCGCCTTCTTTTTTTGCTTCTTCAATCTCAGCTATCATTAAATCTTCTACTTTTTTATCTGGACAGAAAACTAAAGAGTCAATAATTTTTCTTTCAAACTCATCATTTACTTCTGGCTTTATCTCTGTTTTGATTTTTCCTATGCTTCTAACAAAGCTTATAATTCTCACACCCAACTCTTTAAGCAGAAGCTCGCAGATTGAACCAACAGCCACTCTTATAGCCGTCTCTCTCGCACTTGAACGCTCAAGTATATCCCTTATATCGTCTCTATCATACTTTAAATAGCCCGTTAAATCAGCATGCCCAGGTCTTGGCCTATTCACCCTTCTTTGCCGGCTCTTTTCAGCAAACGGCTCCATTATGTCTCGCCAATTCTCAAAGTCTCTGTTCTTTATGAGTATCGCAATGGGAGAGCCTATTGTTTCGCCAAACCTTACGCCACTTAAAAACTCAACTCTGTCTTTTTCTATTTTTTGCCTGCCGCCCCTGCCGTAACCTGACTGCCTTAAAAGAAGCTGTCTGTTTATAAAGTCTGAGTCTATTTTTAAGCCTGCTGGTAACCCTTCGATTATTGCAATTAGTGCTTTCCCGTGAGATTCACCGGCATCTAAAAACCTAATCATCCTGAGACTCTTTTCTCAATATCTCGTTTATCTTTCTTAATTTTCTATCGACAAGATAGTGAAAGCTATCCTTCTCAAAGCTGTTTTTCTCTCTTTTTCCTGCCTTCATATCGGTAAATATCTCTATTGCATCATCTATCGTATCAATCGCATATAAGTGAAATATGCCGTCTTTGATTGCTTCTTCAACTTCCTTGCTTAGAACAAGGTTTTTGACATTTTTAGCCGGTATGACAACACCTGCTCCTTCTAAATTGCCCGTTAACTTGCAAACTTCGAAAAATCCTTCAATCTTCTCATTAACACCGCCAATTGGCTGAACAACACCGTTTTGGTTCATTGAGCCCGTAACTGCAAGGTTCTGCTTGAGTGGAACTTCAGCCAAAGACGAAAGTATAGCAAGCGTCTCTGCAACTGATGCACTGTCGCCTTCTATCATAGAGTATGACTGCTCAAAGCTCAAAGATGCAGAAAAACTCAAGTTTTTGTTAAACCCATACATGCCGTTTATGTATCCTGCTATGATAAACGATGCTTTGTCAAATATGCGACCTGAGAGCTTGCTCTCCCTTTCTATACTCACAACACCATCTTTGCCCAAGTATGTTTTTGCAACAATCTTATTTGGTCTGCCGAATGCAAAATCGCCTATTTCACTAACCGATAGTCCATTTATCTCGCCAATCTTTTTACCCTTCAAATCGACGATTATCTGACCATCGGTTATCATCTCATAGATTTTCTCTTTCCATAAGCTCTTTAAAAATCTGTTCTCTTCTATCGCAACCCTTATGTCATCTTCCGTTAGCTCGTCTGTCTTGCTGATTGTTTGAGCCTGCTTTATCACATCAAAAATCTCATCGGTGTAAGCCCACAGCTTCTCTTTATCTTCAGCAAGTCGGCATGAGTATTTAAACAGCTCAGATATAGCCCTTTTTGTTGGAATTTTGAGCTTGTTCTCCTTGCAGAACGAGACAATCTTTGAAGTGTATTTCTTCAAAACAGTCTCTTTCTTTGGAACGGCATAATCGAAGTTCGTCTTTATCTTGAACAGCTTTCTAAACTCATCGTCAAACTCAAAGAGTATATCATACAGATACTCAGGCCCAACGAGTATAACCTTTAATTTTAAGTCTATCGGCTCGGGTTTTAAGGTTTCTGATGCTATAATACCGTATTTCTCGCTCCACTCTTCTATGATGCTTTTGCCACTCAACAGACACCTTTTTAATGTATCCCACACGCCGGGATTAACAAGCACATTAAAGGCATCAAGCAGAAGATATCCACCATTTGCCTTATGAATTGAACCAGCTATGATATGTGTAAAATCCGTAATAAACGCACCAAAATACGCCTGTTTTTCCAACTTTCCGAACACATTGTAATATGTCGGGTTCTCTTCATACATCACAGGAACGCTCTTTGTTTCACTATTGTCAACAAAGAGATTAACCTTGTATTCTGTATATTTCATTGGCATCTGCAAGAACGGAAAGTTCTGATTCTTCTGCGGCAGGAATATAGTTATGTTCTTAAGCGTAAACTCTTCAACTTCATCCAAATACTCTTCAACATCGCTGTTGCCTTCAAACTCTTTCCTTATCTCGTCCAACTTGCCAGAGACGATAAACAGGCTCATCTCGTCGTTTATCTTTTTGAGCTTATCCTGTTTCTCTTTCTCAAGCTTTTTAGATTCGGCTAAAAACTCATCTATGTGTTTCTCAAGCTCTCTTCTCTTTTTCTCTATTGTCTCCTTTATATCATCCGAAAGAGAAGAATACTCCCTTTCGGTTATCACCCTTCCTGCTATGACGGGATTTACAACAATCCCCATCTGGGAAAACTTAACAACAAAGTCAAGCTCGTTTGCCTTTTTTTGCAGTTCATCGTAAAGCTCTTTCTGTTTGGCATCGTAATGCTTCAAGACTTCCTGAATTTTCTCTTCATACTCCTTGCTTTCAAACACATTGGGAACGCTTTTAATTAGATAATCAACAAAATCGTCCATGCATTTTTGAAGTTTTTTGCCTTCCCTGGGCTTTAGCTTTATAACCTTTGGTATCTTTGGGTTTTTAAAGTTATTTACATAACAGTAATCGTAAACTTCGAGCTTCTTCTCTTTATTGAAATTTTTAAGCATCTCAAGAATCGTGTATTTGTCAGCTTTGCTTAAATCACCAGATATGTAAAGGTTGTGGTCAAAACTATCAATTGAGCTAATCTTCTCAAGCGCAAGCTCTATCCTGCGTTGATAGATGAGTGAGTTATCCGACTCTATACCATCTGCTTCTATGTCAAACTCAAGATTAACATCTTCAAACTTCAGCTCTTTTATCATCTAATCACTCCTTGACGATGTATTCACAGACAAGCTGATAGAAGTGTTCAAACTCTTCCTTCGTTGGGTTTACCCTTCTGCCGTTTGGTAATATTATCCTGCTGCCTGTCTCATCCTGTTTTAAAAACTCAAATAGGCTTTTTAATATCTCTTTTTCTTCCTTTTCCACTTCAAAACTCAAGATAGACTTCTCATTTGTAAACTCGACGAACCACTCCTTTATCTCTATCCCTTCTTTTGAGAGCATCTCTTTAATCGTCCATCTCTTTTTTCTGTCGGTAATAATGTCTATTTCGCACTTCATAAGCGCACCTTTAATTAAAGTATTCGAATTTTATTTCAAGCCTTCTCCATCTCTCTTTTATGTTCTCTTTTATAACTTCCATCTCTTTCTCTGAGATGTTTCTGAATCTTCCCTGAAGTTTTAGATACTCTTCAATACCTGTAAACTTTGGTTTTTTATTGAGCTTATACCTGCCATCTTCAATCTCATAAAGCGGGAATATGCCAGTCTCAACGGCAAGCTTTGATATCTCAATTGTTTTGTCTTCTGGAAATTTATGTCCCGGTGGACAGGGTGTAAGTATGTGGATTAACTTAAAGCCCTTCTTACTCTTTGCCTTCTCAAACTTCTTTATCAAATCAACAGGATATGCAACTGTTGCAGATGCAATATAAGGAACCGAGTGTGCTGCAACAAGCTCCATTAAATCTTTCTTGGGTCTGTTTTTGAGCATTGGTGCTGGTGTTGTCGTTGTTTCAGCTCCAATCGGTGTTGCTGAACTTCTCTGAATACCCGTATTCATGTAAGCTTCATTATCATAGCACACATAGATGATGTCGTCGTTTCTCTCTGCTGCACCGCTTAATGCCTGCAATCCTATATCAAATGTTCCGCCATCGCCTGCCCAACCGACAACAGTTATGTCGTCTTTACCCTGCATTTCAAGAGATGCTTTTATACCTGCAGCAACTGCAGCTGTTGTCTCAAATGCCGTATGAAACACAGGAACACCTGCGTAATTTTTACCCCATGGACCATTTATGACAGTCCAGCAGCATGCTGGGATTACAATCACCGTCTTTCTTCCCAAAGCCTTCAAAGCTAATCTCATAGCCAATGCAGCACCACATCCAGGACAGGCAAGATGATTCGGTTTTAATATCTCATCTTTTGGTATTTTCATTTTTCACCCCACAAGAAAGTGTCTTCTTTTATTTTTCCACTAAGCACATCTTTTGTGGCTTTGACTAAATCGTCTTCATCAACATCATAACCGCCAAGTCCACAGACTATACCTATGCAGTTTGACAATCCTAAGGCACCGACCAACTCATCCTTTACTATACCACCCTTGCCCATTGATACATTTCTGTCAAACACAATTACATTTTTAGCGTTTTTTAAAGACTCTTTTAGCTCATCCTTTGGAAATGGCCTAAACATCTTTATTTTTACGAGTTTTGCTTTTATGCCTTCTTCTTTGAGCTTGTCTATAGCAAGCTGAGAAGTCTCAGCCAAAGAACCCATCGTGATTAAAACGACTTCAGCATTCTCATCGCCATACTCTTCTATTACTGAATGCTGTCTATTTGAAAAATTTTTAAATTCATTTGCTATTTTTTCAAACACAGCTGTTGCCTTTTTCATTCTTTCAAACTGCTGGATTTTTATAGGCATGTAATCCTTTGGAAATGCCAATGCACCGAATGCTTCGGGATTGTCAACATCAAGCAAAGCCTTCCACTTTTTCTCTTTTATAAATCCGTCTATCTCACCTTCAAATACAGCAACAGGCTCTTTTGTATGAGTCAAAAGAAAACTGTCTAAGCATATCATTACTGGATTTTTTACTTCTTCTGCAAGTTTAAAAGAGATAAAGACAAGGTCATACACTTCCTGAGAGTTAGAAGCATAGAGCTGAATCCATCCTGTATCTCTTTGACTCAAAGAGTCTGTCTGTTCAGCCCAGATGCTCCAGGGCGGTGCAACAGCCCTGTTTGCGTTTGCCATGACGATTGGCAGACCGGCTCCTGCAGCCCAGTGCAGAACTTCATGCATCAGAAGAAGGCCTTGAGAGCTTGTCGCAGTAAAAACCCTGCTTCCTGCAGCCGATGCGCCCATTGCAGCAGCCATAGCCGAATGCTCACTCTCAACCCTTATAAAGCGCGTGTTTATCTCGCCTGCGGCTATAAATGATGCTATCTTCTCAACAATGGATGTTTGCGGTGTTATAGGATATGCGCTTACAACATCAACATAGCTCTGTTTTACGGCATAAGCCACAGCGTCGTTTCCACCTAATACCAGACTTTTCATAGCTCCCTCACACTTTCGTAGGCAGCTAAAGCCGCCTGTATATTTAAATCTGCTCTTTTGCCCATTTTCTCTTCATAAACCGCTTTAAGCGTGTCAAACGAGAAATCTCCACTAACCTTGCAGTATGCTCCAAGCAGAGCAGTATTGATAAGTGGCATTGCTGCTGTTCCAAGATTGAGTTTTAGGGCTATGGCGTTTGCATCAACAAAAAATATCCTTGCCCTTGAAGGTCTCTTCTCTATCTTTGCAGGAAGATTGAGAAGAGCCAAACCGTCTTCCTTTAAAACAACATTGTTAAGAAGTGTAATATTGAACACTATAACGGCATCGGGAGTTTTAATTGAATAACGGTTTAAAATCTTTCTCTCTTTGTCTATCCTGACATAAGCGTTTGATGGTGAGCCTCTCCTTTCTGCTCCGTATGATGGCATAAATTGAACCTGATAGCCTTCTTTAAAATAGATATTGGCAAGCAGCTCACCAGCCATCACAACGCCTTGTCCGCCTCTGCCGTGCAAACCAATCTCCTTCATCAACCCACCCCTTACAAAAAGTTTAGGCATTATAAGAAAAAAGTTATGATTTGTAAATATTCCTTATCTGGTAAGTCTCTCCCCCAGCTTTAACAAGAAGGGATTTAGAGAATACTTATTGTTAACAACAGTATCTATATCTATAAGTTTGAGACGCTCATCTTTATATGCAACCATATCATGTATCTCTTCATTATTTATATGTTCAAGTGCAAACTCCATAAACTTATACGCCATCAATCTATCGAATACTGTTGGATTGCCACCACGCTGAACATGACCAAGAATCGTAATCCTTGTTTCCATACTAAGATTCTTCTCTAAGAATTCAGCCATCTTGTATGTCTGTTTTGTGCCTTCAGCAACAACGGCAACAACATAACTCCTGCCCTGCTCTATCTCTTTTTTCAATCTCTTCTCTATGGACTCATAATCAATGGGCAGCTCTGGGATTGAAAGTATCTCGGCACCACTTATAATTGAGCTTACAAGCGCCAAATAACCGCAGTTTCTTCCCATTGTTTCAACAACAAAAGCCCTGCCAAACGAAGATGCCGTATCCCTTATATTGTCAAGCATGTGCCTTATCACATTTAAAGCCGTATCAACGCCGAGACAGTAATCTGTGCCGTATATGTCATTGTCTATGGTTACAGGTATCCCAACAAAACCTACTCCAAAGTCGTGATAAAATACATCCATGCCTTTAAAAGAGCCATCTCCACCAAGAACAACAAGTCTATCTATGCCAAACTTTTTAAGATTCTCAAAGGCTTGCTTTCTGTAATCATACTCATAAAACCTTTTTGATCTTGAAGATCTTATAATCGTTCCGCCTTTGTGAAGAATGCCTGCAACATCAGAATAGTCTGCTTTCTTTATCTTTCCGTCTATTAAACCTTCAAGTCCATTGTAAATAAAATAAGGCTCTATGCCTTTAGAATAACTCAACTCGACAAACGCTTTCAAAGCTGGATTCATGCCTGCAGCATCGCCGCCGGATGTAAAAACGGCTACTTTCATTGCTTACACCTCAACTTTACGACTTTTATGTGTGCACTTTTAAACTCTCTCTTTTCCAAAACAGTGCACTTATCGAATAGCTCAAGCTCTTTACCCAACTGGCTAAATGCCTTCTTATCTGTCAACTTTAGCGTTGTTTCAAAAAACTTACTCCCTTTTAAAAAACATATACAGTAAACTTCAGTATCATCTCTTGCATGTTCAAGTGCTTTTTTTATGCTTTCTTTGTCTGTATAGTATGTGCTTACAAAAAAAACAATTTTGTCGAACTTTATCTTATCCTTCAAAGGAAAATCCGTTTCAACATTCCATGAAAAATAATTCTCTTCATTCTCTGTTATCTGGATGCACAGAGATTTAAAATAGTCCACCTCTCTATAGATTACAAACAGCTTCTCGTCTGGATTTGGGTCAACATACTCAACAGACTTTATAATGTATGGTTCATATTGAAAACGCCTTGCAAACTTTGACTTTTGAAGCTTTATTATCCAGTTTGTTACTCCCATTACTCTGAACTCGTGCTATTGTCTTTATTTGTATCTACCTTTTTGCCCTTTACAGGCTTTGTAATCTTAATAGAGTATCCTTCTTCTGATGCTTTGTATCCTAAGTATGCTCCGCCTGCTGCTGCACCGCATACAAGCAAAGGTGTGCAGGATGTTGTGGATAGAAGAAGAGATAAACCTATCAAAGCAAAGGCTAATTTTTTCATCTTCCCTCCAATGCTTCTAAATAGATATTAAGGATGTCCTGTTTTGTAAACTCACACGGGCTGTTCTGTATGCCGTGAGACATTGTCCAGAAGTTGTCTTCAACCATCCTCTCTATGGTTTTTCTATCAAACCCAAAATCCTTTAAACTCTTTTTAAGGTTTAGCTTGTCAATCAACTCACCAACGGCATCTATACACATCTCTGCAGCCTTTGTAAGACTCTCGTTAGATATATCCCTTCCCAACAGATAGGCAATATCTGAAAACTTCTCTTTATTGCAATAAACGGCTCTTTTTAAGAAGGGAATCATAACCATTGCAAGGCCAAGTCCATGCGGTAAGTCTGGGTTGTATGCGCTTAGGTTGTGTTCAAGTGCATGTGGAAGGGAAGCTCTGCCAACATTTAACGCCATTCCTGCAAACATTGCTGCAAGACTCATATTATCCATATACTTCTCTCTTTTTTCTTTAAAAGCACCGACAAGATTTACACCTATAAGCGATATAGCTTCTCTGCAGTAAAGGTCGGTTATTGGCGATGCTGATTTTGATGTGTATGCTTCAATCGCATGACTCAAAGCGTCAAAACCTGTATTTGCTATCACACTTTCTGGCATTGTATAGGTAAGTGTTGGGTCTATTAAAGAAACCTTTGGATATATGGAAAAAGAAGAGAGTGCTATTTTAACCTTTTTCCTGTTGTCGTTAAACACTGCATATCTTGTCACTTCACTGCCAGAGCCAGAAGTTGTTGGAACACACACAAGGTTAAAAGCATCAAGTACACTTAGAGAGTCATCGTTGTATAAATCCCAAACAGTTCTGTTGTTCTTAGCACACAGAGATGCAACCTTAGCCAAATCCATTGCACTGCCGCCGCCTACAGAAACGACAACATCCAACCTGTTTTTTCTAATCTCTTCTGTTGCATCTTCGATTGCTTCTATATCTGGATTTTGTGGCGTTCTGTCAAACAGGACGACTTCTTCTATCTTGCTGCTTCTTTTAAAAATATCCAAAATCTTATCGAGTTGCCCTGTTTTTTTAAGGTGATTCCTGCCAACGACAAGCAGAACCCTTCTTCCATTTCTTGAAGTTAACTGGGCAAGCTTCTCTATTCCACCCTTCTCAAATATAATCCTTAAAGGTGCATAAAAACTAAAACCCTTCATCTTTTCACTCCTTTTAGGTGAGAATATTACCTAAAAATTAGCAATAAATCAATTATTCGAAAAAATCAACCAAAAATGACTTTACCTTAAAAGAACAATAGTGTATATAAAGTGTGGTATGTTTAAAAAGGTTGCTTTGATTTTTATCATACTTTTTACCTTTAACATATCTATAAAAGCAGAAATACTCAGAATAGGCGTTCTTAAAATAGAAGATGCTGCACCTGTCGTTATTGCTTTAAAAGACGGCATATTTAAAAAGCACGGCATTGATGCAAAAATTACTTATTTCAATAGCGCATTAGAAAGGGATGCGGCATTAGAAGCAGGCGCTGTTGATTGTGTTATTAGCGACCCGATTGCAGCTATTTTACTAAGGGCATCAGGTTATAATGTGAAAATCGTATCTATTGCATTAGGAGTAAGTCCAAAAGATGGAGTCTTCTCGTTTTTGGCGTCACCAAAAAGCAAGATTAAAACATTAAAAGATTTAGCTGGTAAAACAGTTGCGATATCGAGAAACTCCATTATCGAATACATAACGGATGAAATACTAAAACCAAAAGGTATAAAGGTTAAAAAGATAGAGATAAGAAAGATGCCGTTGCGTGTTCAAATGCTTCTTGCTTCAAAGGTTGATGCTGCCGTTCTGCCCGAACCATTGGCTACTTATGCAAGATTCAAAGGAGCAAGACTCATATTTTCAGACAGCTCCTTGAAAAAGAGTCTCTCTCAAACAGTGTGGATTTTCAACGGTTCATACATAGAAAAGCATCCAAAGGTTATCGAAGCATTCAAAAGCTCATACAACGAAAGCGTAAATCTGATAAATGCCAATCCTTCAAGATATAAAGATACAATCACCGCCATAGCACGGGTTCCAAAAGAGATTCTATCAATATACAAGATACCGCACTTCTCTCACTTTAGCCTACTTACAAAAGAGAGTTTTGCCAGTTATGAGAAGTGGCTCATTGAGAAGGGATTGTTAAAGCATCCAATCCCGTATTCTGCTGTTGTGTATGTTACAAGCCATTGATGTATCAAAAACCTACAAAGATAACACAAAAGCTGTTGATAAAATAAGTTTTGAGTTTAAAGAGCACAACTCATACTCGATAATAGGGCCATCTGGATGCGGAAAATCGACATTTCTGCTCATGGCAGCAGGCCTTTTAAAACCTACTTCTGGAAAATTTTTAATAAAAGGAAAAGAGCTAAAAAAACCTTACGATAAATCTGCAACGATATTACAAAACTTTGGACTTCTGCCCTGGTACACGGTTTATGAGAATGTCGCTTTAGGATTGAAGATAAAAGGATTCAAGAAAAGAGAAATAGAAAAAGCGGTTAATGAAACATTGAAAGCAATAGGTTTGTATGAGTTTAAAGATTTTTACCCTTCTCAACTATCTGGCGGCATGAGACAAAAAGTGGCTTTTGGAAGGGCATTTGCATTAAAACCAGAGATTGTGTTTTTAGATGAGCCGTTATCTTCTCTTGATGCTTTAAACAGAGAGAAAATGCAGAACTTCCTTGTAAATTTATGGAAAAAAGAGAAGGTTTTGATGATAGTAATAACTCACAGCATCGAAGAAGCAGTATTCTTAGGCAAAGAGATACTTGTATTCTCAAACAGACCTGCTCGTCTTGTAAAGGTTATTAAAAATGAGTCAGCAGGAGAAACAAATTACAGAAACACAACAGCATTCTTGGAGAAATGCAAGCTAATAAGAGAGTATATAAAGCTTTAAGCTATCTTCTTGCTATAATCACTTTAACGGCTATTTGGGAGATTTTATCGATACTGATTAACACTCCATCAATCCCAGATGTGTTTAAAATATGGGTCTATTTTTTTGAGAATTTAAGAAGTGTTATGAACAACGCCGAAGTGAGTTTTTTAAGGGTGTTCTTAGGGATTTTAACGGCGTTTCTTACCGCCGTCCCTTTAGGGCTTTTGAGTTATTCAAAAAAGATTGATGCTATCTCTTCATCTTTTCTCTATGTGCTTTATCCTATACCACACATTGTTCTTCTGCCACTGTTTTTAATCCTGTTTGGCCTTACTGAAACATCAAAGATACTCTTTATAGCTTTTGTCGTCTTTTTTCAGATATGGATGAGTGTAAGCGATGCAGCAAGAAACATAGAAGAAGAGTATACATACTCGCTTCTGAGTCTTGGAGCAAATAGATTTGACATATATAGACACCTTGTTTTACCCTATGTCTTGCCAAAAATCTTTACGGGCTTAAGAATAAGTGTTGGAACATCAATTGCGATACTCTTCTTTGTTGAGTCGTTTGCAACATCTAAAGGACTTGGTTTTATGATTATGGATGCGTGGAGCAGTGCTAACTATCCGGCTCTGTATGCTTCTATGATGGCTTTTGCCATGATGGGGCTTTTTATGTATATCGCTGTTGGGATTTTAGAGAGAAAAACATGCAAATGGTTGTATCAAAACTCTTAAGAAAGGACAAAAATGAGAAAGAGAAACATAATAGAAGCTGTGTTTGAGTTTGTTTTATGGAAAAGTAGGCTAATATCCATTGCTGCTGTGATATTCGGCATGATTGGTGCAATTATTATGTTCATAGTCGCAAGTCTCGATGTAATAAACACGGCAAAAGATACCTTCATCTTCTTAACAAAGCACACACCGTCTCACGACGAGTTTCATGGTATTCTGATAAGTCAGATAATAGGAGCGGTTGATTTATATTTGATAGCTGTGGTCATGCTTATCTTCTCCTTCGGCATATACGAACTGTTTATAAGCGATATAGACGATGCTTTGGATACAAAGGTTGGCAATAGGATTCTATCTATACACAGTTTGGATGAACTAAAAGACAAACTCGGCAAAGTTGTCGTTATGGTGCTCATTGTCAGTTTCTTTAAAAGGATTTTGCATATGAGCCTTTCCAAACCGATAGACATGCTCTATTTCTCAATAAGTATTGCACTTTTAGCGTTGGCATTGTATTTTTTACATAAGAAGGATAAACACTTATAGATGCATGAAAAAAGGAGTCGATAAAGATGTTTATAAAATTCCAAAATGATAACTTCTCATGAAATAATAGGCTGTATGAAAAAGCATTTGAAAAGATAATAAATTGAAGGAGTAAGAAAAATGATAATGCCGTTTGATGCGCTTGATATTATTTTGGAAAGCATAAAACCCTTAGGAAAAGAGAAAATCTCTATCTTTGAAGCAGAAAGCAGGGTTGCAGCAGAAAAGCTCTACTCAAAATTAAATCTTCCAGCCAAAGACAACGCTGCGATGGATGGATATGCTGTTAGATTCGAAGATATAAAGGATATTCCCGCTCATCTTAAGGTTGTTGGAACAATTAAGGCAGGTGATAATATTGAGGGGCTAAAGGTAAACAAAGGTGAGTGCTTTAGAATTATGACGGGTGCGTTTATTCCTGAAGGAGCTGATACCGTTGTTGAGTTTGAAGCAACGGAAGAAAACGGAAGTATGGTGAAGATATTGAAGCAAAAGAAAAAATACGCAAATGTTAGATTTAAAGGAGAAGATATAAAGAAAGGCGATGAGATAAATTTTGTTGGCGAGCCTTTGAATGCATATAGGTTGGCTCGTATCGTATCGACGGGAAATGTGTTTGTTGATGTTTACAAAAAGCCATCTATATGCGTTATATCGACGGGAAACGAGCTTGCTTACCTTGATGATTTTAACGAAGATTCGACAATAGACTCAAATAGCCACTTCATCAGGTCTATTTTAAAAGAGCTCGGCTTAAATATCTCTTATCTTGGGATAGTAAAAGATGATGAAAATCAGCTGAAAGAGACACTGAGTCATGCAAAGGAGTATAACATTATTATCACGACTGCAGGTATATCCTTTGGCGATTATGATGTAGTTACAAATGTTGAGAAGGAAGTTGGTATAGAGTGGGCATTCAAGTATGTAAAACAGAAACCGGGTAAGCCATTTGCATTCGGCAGGCTAAAGGATAGTTTTATCTTTTCATTTCCCGGTAATCCTGTTTCAACGGCGTTCTGTTCATTCTTTTACCTAATACCTGCATTAAAAAAGATGCTCGGATACAAAAAATACAGACACACACCAATAAAAGCAATTTTAACAGAGCCAATAAAGAAGAGCAACAACAGGGTTCACTTCAACAGGGTTAGGGTTGAGTTTAAAGATGGTAGATTCCTTGCAACACCATTCAAGACGCAGGGTTCAAACATAATAGAGTCAATAGCAACATGCAACGGATTTGGCATGATTGAGTCGGATGTCGTTGGAGTAGTTGAAGCAGGAAGGGAGATTTTAGTCTATCTTTACGATTTTGAGTCTGTATTTGAAGAATAATGGCTATACCATCCAAAAACAGGATTTTCTATTTCTTCTGGTAAATACGGTTTTATGTCCAGAATTGGTGTCCCGTTAAGTATATCTTTATTGGAGATATAAACCCTGTTATCTACAATCTTATTTAGCTTAACGATAGAGAAACCTATTGGATTAGGTCTATAAGGAGAACGAGTAGCGAACACACCGCACAGTTTATTGTAAGGATTATATTTTAACGGTTTGACTAAAAGTTCAACTCCCCTTGAACGATTGAAGTAAAAAATGACAACAATATGAGAAAAACCTTTAAGTTCCTTTAGCCCTTTAGTTAATTCTCTTTTTATCTCTATAAATGCATTATCATCCCTTTCAAACTGTTGGCTTCTCTTCTTGAACTTAGTCTTTAGAATACCTATCGGATAGAAAATAACCGGTTTTAAATTCAACTTATCAACCTTTCTTTTCTTTTATCCTTAAATTACTAATAACTTCGACATCCAATGTAAAGAGAAGCTCTTCCTTTTTATAAGGCATGTTTTGCTTATATCTAAGAGTTTCTCGTTTTTTAAAATACGTATTTGCATAGATGAATCCTTCCTAATTGATTATAGTTCATCGACACAAATCGTCAAATTTTTTAGGTTCAGATAAACATCTTGTAAATAAAGAAAAGATACAGTAGAATAAAGATAGCTCCGACCCATTTTGAGAGTTTTCTATTTTGAACAACAAAACCCAATATTATGCTCGATGCTATCATAAAGGCAAAGCCATAAACAGATGTGCTTCTGTCAACCTTCAATACTCCAACAAGCGAAGAGAACCCTAATACTCCCAATGCATTGAATATATTAGAGCCAATAACATTACCTATAGCTATCTCAAGCTTGCCCTTCCTTGCCGCAGTTATACTAACAATCAGCTCGGGAAGACTCGTTCCAAAGGCTATAACAGTTGCTGCTATGACATCGGTTGCTATACTCAATCCCTTTGATATCTCTATAACACTTTTTATTGTGTATTTTGAACCAAGATCGAGAAATATAAGGCTCAATATCAAAATTATAGGGTCTTTCAGCGAGATTTTTTTACTCTCTTCTTCTATCTCTATCTTCTTTGAGTTTATCGCATAAAGCACATAGATGAACAGAGCAGCTAAAGAGAATATGCCTTCTATCACACCGAAACTGCCGCCCAAAAAGGCAAAATAGACAAAAAACGCACTGAATATGAGAATGGGAAGGTCAACTATAGCTGCATTATGCTTCAAAATTTCACTCTTTGAAAATAAGAGAGACGCACCAAGCACAAGCAGTATATTTGTCGTATTTGAACCCACAACATCAGCAACAACAATTTCGGAATGTTTTTGTAATACTGCTGCGATACTCGTTACAAGCTCGGGCAAACTTGTGCCTATGGATAAGATTATAGCACCAACAATGAATGGAGAAAGGCCTAAGGCTATGCCAATTCTTTCAGCTGATTCGGTAAAATAATCAGCAGATTTAACAACAACAAACAGAGAGACGACAAAAATAAGAAACTGAATTATTAACATGACAGCGATTTTAACATTGTATCTTTATGTGTCAATAGGATAAAATTTTATCTGTTTATTGCTCTTTTTTATTTTAAACTATCCCAAACTTTTAGCAGTTCCTTTACATTCTCTTTTTTGCTATCTATATTTGCCGAGCGCTCAATAAATATACTTGAGGTTATAGGAGAGCCACCTCCATGAACAGCTCCTCCCAGATGTGGACCTGCCACCCAGAACTCGGCAAACTTTATAAGTCTCATCCTCTCTTCTGTATCTACATTATCAGAAGCTTTAAGATAATGCTTTAAATAATCTCCTATCTCAGGATTTTCAATATCTTTTTTGGACGGACAGGTTACGGATATACCGCCAGTTATATCAGCAAGATTTATAATAGCTTCTGATATAGCAGGCAGACCCAAAGCCTTTGAAACATTTGAAAAGAGAGTGTTCGGCAACCACACCTTTATCTCAGTCTCTACAGCTTCATATCCTGCCGCCAGACCGCAGGCATAACAGGCTTCTGATGCCTTAATTGTATCTATTATCTTATCCTTAACATGCTTGGCTTTATAAGTGTTGTTATACTCTGCCATAAGAGCCATAGTTCCTATTATCGTATCTATAAACCCTGCTTTACACCCTGCTCCCACATAGCGATGTATGTTTGAAAAATTAGTAACAAAATCTATAGCAAACTCATACTCTTCACACATAAAAACATTTTCCCAGGGTATGAAAACATTATCAAATATCATAAGAGATGTTCCTCTAACGCCATAAGGGTTACCGGATTCCCAATCCTGACTTTCTCTTCTTTTTGCCTCAAATGCGTTATTTTGCATCACATAGGTTAGTCCTTCTGTATCAGGCGAAACAGCAAAAGCAACAGCATACTCTTTATCTTCTTCTGACAGAGCTATAGTGGGTACAACAAGAGTGTAGTCAGACACTACTGCTCCGGATTGATGAATCTTTGCCCCTTTTACCACTATGCCATCGCTTCTTTTTTTCACAATTTTTAAATACATATCGTCCTGTTCGTGTGGTCTTTTTGACCTGTCGCCTTTAACGTCTGTCAACCCACCAGACACCGAAAAATCGCCTTTCTGGGCAGATTCAACAAATTTTACAAATCTTCTGTGATACTCACTGCCAAACTTCTCATCCATTCTGTAAGTAGTAACAAACAATGAGTTTATAGCATCACACCCAACACACCTATAATTGCATGTGGCCAGCTTACTACTAAAAAATCTCGCTAATTTTATCCGTTTTATTAAATCATCCTTCGTCATATACACATGCAAAAATCTATTTATCGGCTCGTCTATAAACTGAGAATGAGCGGTAACTATATCCTTAAACTCATCTTCATGAGCCAAATCATAAGTTAAACTTATGGAATCAATGATGGGTTTTATATTTGGATGATTTACATAATCCTCAACCCTTTCACCGTTTACATATACCCTAACTTTTCTTTTGGAAAGCCTATTTAAATAATCTTTAGATGTAGTTATCATGACATCCTCCTTTGACTTTATTGATATTTAATAATAAATTGTAGTTTTATTTATTGATTTTGTCAAAAAGATAACAAAAAAATGGCAAAGTGTGGTAGTAAACTAAAAATCATCTCCAATAATTCAATTCTTTTTCTTGACAACTCATAAAAAATTGAGTATTGAATTTAGCGCCTACCTAAAGAGCCGAGGTGGTGGAATTGGTAGACACGCCATCTTGAGGGGGTGGTGGGAGTATTCCCGTGCGGGTTCGAGTCCCGCCCTCGGCACCATTTTCCTTTACTTTTTTTATAAAAATCCTATAGTTGAAAGTGATGGTTGGGTTTAAAATTTTGTTCCTAATTTATAATTTTTTTCCTTGACAAAAAATTATTTTAGGTGTATATTACACTCAAACCTAAGGAGGTGAAAGAACCATGGGTTGCGACAGCGAACTTAAGGCAATTGAAGAGCCTAAAAAAGAAGAAAAAACTTTAAAGGAGGAAGAGAAAATGGAAAGGACACAAGCAGGAGTATTGGTATTAAGGAAAATGCCAGAATTTAAAATGGATGCTTATGACCCAAAAACAGGCAAGTACATAACTGTATCGAGTGATGATTACAAGGGTAAATGGCTTGTTGTATGCTTCTATCCAGCAGACTTTACATTCGTATGTCCAACAGAGATTGCAGCAATGAATGCAAAATACGACGAGCTTCAGAAATTGGGTGTTGAAGTATTGGCAGTATCAACCGACACAAAATTCTCTCACAAGAGATTTGCAGAGACAGAGCCGCTTTTGAAAGACCTTAAACTTGTCATCGGTGCTGACCCAACAGGTGAAGTATCAAGAAAATTCGGCGTCTTAATAGAAGAAGAAGGCTTAGCCTTAAGAGGAAGATTCCTAATCAACCCAGATGGCGTCGTCGTAGCCGAAGAAGTTCAGGGACCATCTGTAGGAAGAAGCGTAAATGAGTTTATCAGACAAATTCAGGCATGGCAGCATGTTTACAAAACTGGAGAAGTCTGCCCAGCTAACTGGAGACCGGGCAAAAAGACTTTGCCTGTCAACACAAAAGCAGAAGAGCTTACAGGTCGCGTAGGCGATTATGTAACGGTAGAAGAGCTGTTATCTTAAAAAACAATCAGCCGGCCTTTAGGGTCGGCTTTTTCATTTTATTATTTTTATCCTGCCGTCTGGTTTCTCTTCATTCAAAACTCTATTTTTATTCAGATACGATGCAACGATAGAATAGAAAGAAGTGTAAGTGTTAAAGAGCTCTTCTCCGCACTTTTTAAACCAGAAATAGCCGTTGCCACCTTTAGCTAAAAAGTCGTTTATAAGAACAGTATAAGTTTTGTTTGTATCCAATGGCTTTCCGTTAATTGTTATATCGCTAACCCTTTCTCCTTTAGGCTTTTTTAAATCAACAGTATATCTTATACCTGCAACCTGAAGCCAACCACCGTTACCAAAGCTGTCAGCACTAAACTCAAGAACATCTTTTATATATCTGCCCTTTAGCTTGAGAAGAAAAGCAACATTGTCAAACTGGAAGATTTTATGCAGCATAACATCGGTTATATTGCCTTTTGGGATTTTGCTATCTCCTCTAAACAGGCCAGAGTTGTTAAACACAACATCAACCCTAAACTTGTCTTTTAATATGTCGTTTATCGTATCGGCAAAGCCAGACTCTTTAAATCTCAAAACAGACTCTCTTAAATCAAAACCAGTTTCTGTTTTTCCCAAAACAACTGCTTTTGGAAGTCTCTTTTTGAAACGCTGAAGTTTTTGTTCAACAGAAGCAAGTTTTTCAACCCTTTCGTCAACAGGTATAAGTTTATATCTTGTCATCTTCTTAATGAGCTTTTTGCCTTTATCAAAATACAAATCAACCCTTACAAGATACCTTCCCAAAGAGCCGCCATTTACGACAACCGTATCGCCTTTTATAAACGCCTTTTTTAGATAAACATGCGAATGGCCGCCAAATATGAGAGTTATACCTTTAACATTTTCAGCAACGGTTTTGTCGTGAGAAAAACCTATGTGTGTAAGGGCAATTATTACATCTGCACCTTTGATTTTGAGCAATTTAACCATCTTTTTTGCCGTCTCTATATTGTTAGAGATAAGCTTAACCTTCTCTGGTGAGCTTATTAAAGGTAACTCCTGAGTCATCAAAGAGAAAATACCTATTTTTAGACCATCTTTTTCAACAATAAGATACTTCTTGCATTTACCTTCAAGCGGTGTTCCTTTTGTAGCCAAATCAGAGCAGATAAACTTACATTTTGCATAACCTAAAGCTTCTTTGAGAATTCTATCGCCCTTATCGAATTCATGATTACCCAAAACGCAGAATCTATACCCTGCATCATACATTAAGCTATAAATGGCTTTACCGTGAAACTTATCAAAATACCTTCCCATCAACTCATCACCTGTTGCAACAACCATTGTCCCTTTAGGGTTGGATTCAACTGCTTTCTTTATCAGCGTTGCCAAACGGGATATCCCTTCTAAATTTCCTTGAAGGTCACCCGTGCCCACAACTGTCAGATGATAAAAAGCGCTTCCATACGCATAAACAGATAGAAAAAGAAACAAGAAAACAGCGATAATGGGTTTTCTCATTTTGCCCTCCCCTTTTTTTGTTTTTTTAATTTTACTTAACTTATAAATAGGTTGCAAATTATATTAAAGAATGATATATTCTCTAACAAATATTGTCCACAGGAGGTAAGCTGTGAGCCTTCTAATCTCTATCCTTTTGGGCCTTATTTTAATACTCATAATAGCCCTTATTTACTATTACAACAAGTTTGTAAAGCTGAAGAACATGATAGACAACGCATGGAGCGATATAGATGTTCAGCTAAAACGAAGATACGATTTAATACCAAACTTAGTCGAAACAGTTAAAGGATATGCAAAACACGAAAGAGAAACGCTCGAAAATGTTATAAAAGCAAGAAATATGGCAATGAGTGCCACGAGTATTCAAGATAAAGCCCAAAAAGAGAACATGCTTACAGATGCCTTAAAAACAATCTTTGCATTAGCAGAAAACTATCCTGACTTAAAAGCCAATCAAAACTTCCTTGATTTACAAAAAACGCTCTCAGATATTGAAAATGAGATTCAGCTTGCAAGAAGGTATTACAACGCCGTTGTTAGAGATTACAATGTCTTATGCGAATCTTTCCCTTCCGTTTTAATAGCCAATCAATTTGGATTCAAAAAACGAGAGTTCTTTGAGATAGAAGAGAGAGAAAGAGAGAATGTCAAAGTTAAATTCTAAACTGCTTGCTGTCATAGTTCTTTTTATTACCTTTGTGCCTATATCATCAAAAGCAGAATACTTTTACATAAAAGATTACCATGTAAACCTATACATACATAAAGATGCCGTAATAGATGTTGAAGAGACAATTAAGGTTCACTTCTTGCAACCAAGACACGGAATTATAAGAAAAATCCCTTATAAGTATAGGGTATCTGACTCTGCAAAAAAGCATTTCAGAACTTCTGGAGACTATTATGAGATATCAATATACAATGTGAAGGTTGAAAACTTCAAATACTCAACCAGAAAAAGGGGTAAATACCTATACATAAAAATCGGCGACAGACTGAAATATGTAAACGGTGATGTTGTATATAAAATCAGCTATACAATAAACGGAGCAATTAATTTTTTCAAAGACCACTCTGAGCTGTATTACAATGTCATAGGAGTTGAGTGGCCCGTAAAAATAGAAAAAGCTTCATTTGATATAATGCTTCCAACCACGCTGCCAAAATCAGAAATAAAATATCTCGTGTTTAGCGGAACATACGGCTCAACACACAAAGAAGAAGCAACATACTCAGATGGAATATTGAGCTGCGAACTTATGCACCAATTAAAACCAAGAAACGGATTAACCGTTGTTCTATGGATGCCAAAAGGATACCTAAAAAAGAGTTTCGCAGGCAGTATAAAACTGTTCCTTTTAAACAACAAAATCTTTGCTTTACCCATATTCACATTCCTTATACTGTTTCTTATCTGGTATTACAAAGGCAAAGATGAGAAGATTCCTATCATGGCAAGGTATAAACCACCAGAAAATATAACGCCTGCTGAAGCCGGTGTTTTAATAAACGATAGAATAGACAATCACGACCTAATAGCATTAATATTCTGGTGGGCAAACAAAGGATACTTAGAGATTGAAGAAACAACAAAAAAATCAGCACTTTTTAAAAAGAAAGATATCGTTTTAATAAAGAAAAAGGATTTACCAGACGATGCAGAAGAGTATGAAAAAGTTATATTCAACGGCCTGTTTCCAACAAAAAATGTAAATGCAGTTAGAGTAAGCTCTTTAAGGAACAAATTTTACAAGACGATGGAGCTGGCAAAAGATATGCTCGATGAGCGTATCAAAGAAGACAATCTTTACACAAAAGGTTCAAGAGGAATAGGAATAACTTTAATTTTCATAAGTATGATAATGCTTGGTTTTGCTGGCATTAATTTCTTTGATTTTAATCTCTCTTCTGCTTTTGCTTTTCTTATAACAGCTATAATCTGTTTTGTGTTTGGACGAATTATGCCGCAGAAGACATCTGTTGGATTAAAAAAATACTCAGCCATAAAGGGATTTAAAGAGTTTATGGATAGAGCTGAAAAGGATAGATTAAAGAGACTGCTTGATGAAAACCCTAATTACTTCTTTGACACCTTAGCCTATGCTGTTGCATTCGGAGACCTAAAGAAGTGGGCTGAAAAGTTCAAAGACTTAAATATTCAACCACCAAACTGGTATAGAAGCGATCATTTCCACACCTTTAGTGTAATGAGTTTTGCCGATACCATAGACCACAACCTATCAACAATGGCAACAGAATTCACCAGCTCTCCATCCGGCAGTGGCTCAAGCGGATTCTCAGGTGGTGGTGGTGGATTCTCAGGCGGCGGCATGGGTGGTGGCGGTGGAAGCAGCTGGTAAACAATAAAAATTACCAATAAAAATATTGCATCAATCAACTATTGATGATAAATTGCCTTTTGGCATGAGAGAAGAAAAAAGAATAAAAAATAGCTTCATAGCTTTATCGATAATTCTATTGATTATATCTCTCTTTTTTACGGCTTTTATTTTCTACAAAGACCTTACGGCCATTCATCGAGATGTTTTTAAGGACTATGAAACCGTATATATACACAAAAGTAAAAGTGAGATTAAAAATGTAGTAAACTACTTCATTGAAAGCATAAAATTTGAAAGAGAAAACGCCTTTGAAGACATAAAAGTCTCTCTTCGCAGAAAAGCTAAGAAGATAGAAAATGTGATGATGGGTTTTGAAAGGGAAAAAGACAGAAAAGAGTTTTTAAGAATGGTCTCCTATCAAGACCCTTCCATTTGTGTTATTTTCTCCAAAAGAAAGAGATTATACTGTCCTCTTTCAAAAATAGAAAATAACAAAAAAATACTTTTAGAACTTATAAAGACGGTATATATAAGGCCTATCTTCAGAACAATCTACTTAAAATCTAAAAATGGAGAAACGAATAAATATCTGGCTTTTATCATCTACAATTCAAAAGAAAAAGCTTACATATTGACACTTGAAAATATGACAAAGATAGAAGAAAAACTAAAGGATAAATTTAAGAAAGAAATAAACAAGTTCAGATATGGAATATCAAGAAAAAGATACATGTTTGTTTTGAGAGTCGAAAAGAAAAATGGAAAAATAAAGCTCATAAGGCTTGTAAACCCAAATAGACCAAAAAGTTTTATGAATAAAGAAATACCCTTAGATACAAAGGATATAAAAGGAAAAGAGTTCGTGAAAGAAATAGTAAGTATTGCCTTAAACAAAGGAGAAGGGTTTGTCGAATATTACTTCAAGATTATAGGTGAAAACAAAATATCTCCAAAGATAACATACATAAAATATTACAAACCATGGAACTGGATAATAGGTAGTGGTTTTTATCCTGATTTATACAAAAACGACCTATACAAGAGAGACAAAAATTTAAACAAGATTTTTAAAAAGTACATACTAAGCCTTACATCCGAACTTGCAGTATTTAATTTGCTTCTTCTGCTTGTCTTTGTGGGATTTGTTAACATAATAATGAAAAGGATAGCGCGATACAGAAATCAACTTGAAGAGAAAGAGAAATTTCAAATTCATCTTATAGAATCTATACCAAATCCGTTATTTATACTTAACAAAAATGGAAACTTCGTAAGGGTAAACAGAGCTTTTGAAAAGTTTTTCTGCGTTGATGAAAGTTCCTTGCTTAAAGGTAAAGTTAAAGATAAAACCATTGAAGAATTAAAAGAGCATGCCTTAAACTTCTTTGAAAAAAGAGAAAATAATAACTCAAAAGAGATACAAGTTGATGTATGCAAAACAGAGAAAAGCATAATAGAGATTTTCTACTCTGTATACACAGATATTAATGGAGAACCTGAGGGCGTCATAGGCATAATTTTCGATATTACAATAAAAAAGGCAGAAGAGAGAAAATTAAAACAAATAAGTATAAAGGATGAGCTAACCGGACTATTTAACAGAAGGCATTTCAACGAGATATTAAACAGAGAAATATTGAGAGCAAATAGATATAAAGAGCCACTATCAATGATAATGTATGACATAGACCATTTCAAAAGAGTTAACGACACTCACGGTCATCTTGTTGGAGACAAAGTTTTAAAAAGGCTCAGCGAAATTGTAAAAAGTAATGTTAGAAGTTCAGACTATGTGTTCAGAACCGGAGGAGAAGAATTTAGCATATTACTTCCAAACACCGATTTAGAAAAAGCCTATATGGTTGCAGAGAAACTAAGAAAACGTGTAGAGAACGAAAACTTTGATAAGGTTGGCAAAATTACGATAAGTCTTGGCGTTGCTCAATACTCAGAAAATGAGACGGCAGATAACTTCATAAAACGCACAGACAGTGCATTATACTCTTCCAAAGAAAACGGAAGGAATAGAACATCAACTGGCTAAAGGCATCGTAGAAAAAAGAAAAAATATAAACGATAAAAATGAAGAGACTTCAAGCAGATGAACAGCAAGAGTTATATCAGAAATCTTGGGTTTTCTATCGAATTCACCGATTATAGGTTTATCAATCCATACACCGTTATACTTTGTCCTTCCACCAAGCATAAGCTTCAAACTGCCAGCAAAAGCACTCATAGGATGCGCTGAGTTCGGGCTTGAATGGGCTTTTCTATATTTTCCGAAAGTATAAATAACAGCCTCAAAACCACGACCAATCAAAACAGAAGCTATAGCAATAAAAACAATGCTCAACCTTGCCGGTATAAAATTCAAAACATCATCAAATTTAGCAGCAAACCTACCAAACTCAATGTATTGCTCGTTTTTGTATCCTATCATCGAGTCAAATGTGTTGATGGTTTTAAAAATCAAAGCACCAACAATGCCAAACAGAGAGAAGTAAAACATAACCGACAAAACGCCATCGACATAATTTTCAGATACAGATTCAACTGTTGACTTTATAATTTTATCTTCTTCTAAATCATCAGTATCTCTGCTAACCATATGTGAAAGATACAAGCGTGCTTTCTGTATATCTCCATTTTCTAAGGCTTTGTAAACCCTAAGTGCATGCTCTTTTAAAGACTTTACGCTGATTGATGAAAAAAATATGTAAGTTGCAACAAGAGAGTAAAAGAGCCTAACAAAAAAGTAATCTCTATACATCACAAAGAGCATGATAACAACAAAAGCGAAACTAAGAACAATAAACAGAACAGATAACACGCACAAAAAACCTGCAAAAAGCTTATCTCTAAAAGGATAAAAAACATTTTCAAACAGCCGTATAAGTTTTCCTATCCAAACGACGGGATGAATCTTTACAGGTGGCTCACCAAAGAAGTAATCCAGTATAAACCCAACAACAAACGCTATGGCATTATAATAAACAAGCTGTGATATTATCTCTTTCACTGTATCATCTTATCAACAGGAAGACTATTTTCAATTATTTCAGCAAGCATATCTATCTGTTTATCCTTCTCTTTTGCTATATCAATATTCACATCAATCTTTTTGCCAATAACATTAAAAATAAATTTTAGAAACTCTCTATTGTTGAAAATGCCATGCAGATATGTGCCTATGATTTTTTTGCTTTCTTCAAACACGCAAACATTACTGTCTTCTGCAAGCTGAATAACACCTTCAACTTCTGATAAACCGTGATGAATCTCATAGCCTTCAAGGTTTGCACCTTTTAGGTAATTTATGCCTTTGTATGTTTTATTGATAAGCTTTTTATCTTTGGAAAACTCTGTCGTCATTTTCAAAAAACCAAATCCCTTACTTAAACCAACCACTTCACCGAGCATCTGATAACCGCCGCAGACACCAATCAATAGCTTTTTTGAGAGAATCTTACACAAGGCTTCATAAAAACCTGCCTTATAAAGGTAATTTAAATCATAATCAACAGCTTTTGAACCCGGAATAATCACCATATCACAATCATCAAACTCTGGTTTGTCTATAAATTTAAGACTTACATCATCGATAAACTCAAAAACTCCAAAGTCTGTAAAGTTTGACATATAGGGCAACTTTATTACGCAGATTTTTACAAAGCCTTCTTTTTTTGATGGTTTAAACAGAGAATCTTCTTCATCAAGCTTCAATCTAACAAAAGGCACAACACCCAAAATCGGCACACTACAATAATTTTTAAACATATCAAAGGCAGGTTTTAGAAGATTTATATCACCCCTAAACTTGTTTATTATAAAGCCTTTGACCAACGGTTTAAATTTATCTTTTATCAAATCGAATGTGCCCTTAAATGCTGCAAACACACCACCTTTGTCTATGTCTCCAACTATGTAAACATTCGCTTTGGCATAGCCTGCCATCCTTAAGTTTACAATATCGTATTTTTGAAGGTTTATCTCAGCTGGTGAGCCTGCACCTTCCATAACAATAAAGTCAAACTCTCTACTTAGACTATCAAAGGCATCCTTTGCTATTTCGAAATGCTCATCTGCGAACTTGTAATACTCACCATAAGATACGGTTTTGAATGGTTTACCCTTTCTCACTATGTATGTCTTCCCGCCATCTGGTTTTAAAAGTATAGGGTTCATTCTCCAATCCGGCATAACTCGTGCCGCAGTTGCCTGTAGATTCTGAGCTATGCTTATCTCAAAGCCATCTGGCGTTGTTATGCTGTTTAGCGACATATTTTGAGATTTAAACGGTGCAACAGAGTATCCTTTATTTGCTAAAATTCTGCAGAATGCAGTCGTTATTATGCTTTTCCCAACCCCCGATGCAGTTCCGCAGAACATTATCGCTTTAGCCATCTTCCATAAACCTTCAAAAAAGAGTTTAAAAACTTCTCCGTAGTTCTTTTATCCTTGATAGAAATTCTAAAGAATTTATCACTCAATCCCCTAAAATTCGAGCAATCCCTTATCAAAAAGCCTTCTTTTATCATCTTATCAAAAAGCCAGGCTGAGTCTTTTCTCTTTAATTTAAACAACAAAAAGTTTGTCTTGCTTTCGAAGGTTTCAACATACCCACTCTTTTTCATCTCCTCTCTTAGCCAATCCCTAACATTTACAATCTGAGCTATTTTGTTAGAATAATCCAGATCTAAAGCCCTTATAGCAAGCTCTTCGGCTAAAGCCGATACAGACCAGGAAAGATTAATTCTATTAAGTTTCTCTATAATTTCGCTGTTTGGAGTATAAAGCCAACCCACCCTTGCACCTGCAAGTCCATAAAGCTTGGAAAAACTTCTCAAAACGGCAAAATTATCGCTTTTTGCAAAATTAAAAACCGAAGTGTCTGATGCAAACTCTATATAAGACTCATCAACAACAAAAAATGTGTCCTTGTTCTCTTCTATAAACTGACTGAGTTTTAACGGTGATATAAAACCACCTGTTGGATTGTTTGGGTTGCAGATAAAGACAATGTCATGGTTGATTTCCAAAAGCTCAAACTCAAAATTCTTTTCTTCTTTTGCAAACCTAAAATCGACTTTCATATCAAATGCTTTAGCCAAAATCTCATACTCAGAAAATGCAGGCTCATAAATCAGTGCTTCTCTTTTTGAAAAAATCATGCACAAATCTTTAATAAGACTCAAACTCCCACTGCCTGCAATTATCTTTTCTTTATCAAGAGAAAACTTTTTAGATATTGCATCTCTTAGTCTGTATGGAGTTTCTGAAAACAAACCAGAAAGCAGAAATTTATAGTCCAAATCATCAAACAGAGCACTCTCTGGCTCAACGGTATTACTGCTTAAATCTATAAGACTTTTTTTGTCTATGCCGTATTTTTCTGAAAAATATAAAAGATTACCACCATGTTTTAGCATACACACTTACCAGTGATAGAATTATAAGAAGCAGCGCTTCTGTTGTCTCTATGGAAAAACCCAGCATATCACCTGTTATAACTCCCAGTTTCTTTTTGAAATATTCAAAAATAAAGAAAACATATAAAAAGAATGCAAAATTTACAATCAAAGCAACTCTAATAGGCAAAACAAAAAAGCTTAAAACAACAATTATGTATCCAAAAGCAAAATCAAAAAACTTAAATTCTTTAAAAAAATCATGCGCTGTGCCTTTTTCTCTTCCATATGGAAGCTTTTTCATCAAGTAAACAACCGAAAACCTGCTGTATGCAGGCAGAAAAATATAAAACAACTTATCTTTTACAACAAAGAAACCAAGCAACTTAGCAAAAAGCACGAAAAAGATAGCAAGGACGCCGAATGTCCCTATTCGGCTATCCTTCATTATTTTTAGCATCTCATCTCTGTCTCTGTGAGAGAAAAACGCATCCGAAGCATCGGCAAGTCCGTCTATATGCAAACCACCTGTTATAAAAACAAGATAAAACAGCATAAAAAAGACAGAGAAAGGTTCTTTTAAAAAGGATAAACCATAAAGCCCAGCTCCTATGAGCAACCCGACAACAGGGAAAAACTTAACGCTCTCTTTTGCATTGAATTTGCAGTTTATGCGTATAATTGTAAGAAACGATAGAGCGCTTAAAAGTGAGTTCAAGTTTCAGCCTCTGAAACACCCGCTTCTTCAAATGTTGCAACTTCTTTTATTATTCTTGCTGCAGCGTCTATGATATGCATGGCAAGTGTTGCACCTGTTCCTTCACCCAATCTCATATTTAGCCTTAAAATCGGCTCAAGGCCTAAATATTCAAGCATAAGCTTATGTCCCTTCTCTTCTGACAAATGCCCAGCAAACATGTAATCTTTAACGCTCTCATTTAGCTCATAGGCTATCAAAGCTGCTGCAGTTGATATAAAACCATCGATAATAACAGGAATTCTGTTATAAGCCGCAGCAAGAATAACGCCTGTAATACCTGCAATCTCAAGCCCACCAACCTTAGAGAGCACATCTATCGGGTCGTTCTTGTCTGGCTTGTTTAATTCTATAGCTTTTTTAATGGCATCTATTTTTCTCGAATAAGCATCATCGCTTATGAGCGTGCCTCTTCCTGCTATCTCTTCTGGACTTTTATTTAAAATAACAGAAGCAATTGCAGCAGATGGCGTTGTGTTGCCTATTCCCATATCACCCGTTGCCACAAGATTTAAACCTTCACTCTTTATCTTTTCGTCTGCAATTTCAAAACCAACCATTATTGCATCTATAGCTTCTTCTCTACTCATCGCTGCAGTCTTTGTCATATTATTCGTGCCGTTTTTCACTTTTCTGCTTATAAACTCATTTTCACCATCTATCTCTTTTTCATCAAACTCACACTTTGTCCCTATGTCGCATACAACAACCTTTGCGTTATTTTGTCTTGCAAGAACAGTAATTGTTGCGATACCAGCTATAAATGCCTTTACCATTTCACATGTTACAACCTGTGGATATGCACTCACACCTTCTTCGACAACGCCATGGTCGCCTGCCATAACAAATACGCATCTTTTATCAGTTGAAGGCTTAAGTGTCTCCTGAATAGCACAAAGCCGCTCAGATATATCATTCAATTTTCCCATTGCCCTAAAAGGCATAATAAGTTGGGAGGTTCTCTCTTGTGCTTTCTTTAGTATTTTTTCATCCGGTTTTTTTATAGAAACTATGAGTTCATTAAAGTGCATACAAACCTCCTGTTAATAAACTTTAAGGAAATATTTAACAATATAAAACGCTTATGTCAACAATCAGAATATTGAGCAATAAACAACTTGAATTTATCTCAGAAAAGTATTAGGTTTTCAAAAATAAGACTGATTCAAGAAATGCTCGAAAAAGGTAGGATTGGTGAGATTATAAGAGAAAACTTTACCAAACACTTCTCTCATATAGCAGACAAAAAAGATATTGAACTTTTAAGCGAAGCTGTTTATAGCCTACTAAACCACAAAATGGATTCCTTAAGCAAATTAGGAGAAAGGCTATTTCTATCAGGAATCTTGCTTTCTCACTTTTTTTACATCTTTGAAAAGGTTGTATCCCTTCTTGAAGGTGAGAAAAAGAACCTAAGATTAGAGAATATGCTTTCAGCAAAAAGAGAGCTTGCAAAAGGATACATTAAAGAAGAGTTAAAATTCGACAAACACCTATTTGAAAGATACAAAAACAGAAAAATAGCAGCAGAAAGCAAAGAACTATCGGAAGCTTTAAATATGCATACAAGTTGGATTATCAATTTTATAAACTCTATCCTTGATGGAACGATTTACGAAAACAGCGAACTCGACAGCTGGATAGACAAAACTCAACAAACTGAGATACCGAATCTTGATAACAATACCTACAAAAAGATAAACAATTCTCTTAAAGAAACGGCAAAAAGACTTTTGAAAGCTTATAGAAATGGAGAGTATTTCTATTTTTCTGTGCTTTACAGGGAATTTATGGGATATTCGTCAAAAATGCAAAACATGTTGATTCTAAACTTCATGAGCGAAGAGATTATCTCTATATACACAGACTATCTAACTGGGCTCGATAATCAGTTTAAACTGAAGAAAGATTTGAAAAAGTATGCGGATAAATACCTGCTTTTAATAGATATAAGCAACTTCAGAGAGATAAACATAAGTTATGGATTCGATACGGGCGACAAAATCTTAAAACACACGGCAGAAGTGTTAAAAAGCATAGAAAACTGCAGAGCTTATAGGTTTATAGGCGATGAGTTTGCGGTTATTATTGACTCAAAAGAGAAATCCCACAAGATCCTAAAAAGCCTTGAATCTATGACATTTACTATAAATCATCACACAATATCGCTCTTTTTCTATGGAGCCTTAGGCAAAATTAAGCCAAACATACTCGAGCTTGCAGAATATGGTTTAATAAAAACCAAAAAGTTAAAAAACCATATAATAGATTTAGAAGAATCTGAAAAAAACAACTTAGCAGGTGTATCGCTCTCAAATAAAGACCTTCTCTCAATCAATGCTCAGCTAAAGGTGGCTGTGGCATCAGATAAAATTGTCCCTTATCTTCAGGGTATATTTGACGCATGCAATTTATCAAAACCTGCAAAATATGAAGCATTGATGAGAATAAGATTTAAAGAGAAAACAATAACGCCAAAGGAATTTCTAAGCATTTTAAAAAATACATATCTCTACTTTGAAGCAACAAAGATAATGTTTCTCAAATGCGTCGATGTAATTGAAAGAAGAGACATAGAGATAAACTTCAACTTAAGCGTACTTGACATAATAAACCAAAACACAACAAAATTTCTAAAGACAATTCTACTTAAAAAACCAGAAATAGCACAGAAGATAACATTTGAGATTACAGAAGAAGAAGCCATAGAAAACTTCAGAGAAGTTAAGAAATTTATATCCGATATTAAAAAACTTGGAGTTAAAATTGCCATAGACGACTTCGGTAGCGGGTATGCAAATTACAGCTATATCTTCAACATGAATCCAGATTACATAAAGATAGACGGAAACCTTGTGTCTGAGATACTAACAAACGACAAACAGGTTGTTTTTATAAAATCGTTGGTTGATATGTGCAAAAATATAGGAATAAAAACCGTTGCGGAGTTTGTTGATTCAAAAGAGAAAATAGAGAAATTGGAAAAACTGGGTATAGATTACTTTCAGGGTTTTTATCTGCATAAACCAGAACCATGCGATAAATTATAGCCACTCTTCTCAATCATTGACAAAAAATATAGTTTAACCTATTATTTAAGTGGGATTTTTTACTTAAAAAGAAATTAAATGTTTTAGTTAGTTTAAGGAGGGCTTCCAAATGGTTGGTATGTTTGATGCTGTAAAGATGGGCAGTCTAAACCTTAAAAACCGATTCGTCATGGCTCCTGTTAAAACAGCATATGGCAATCCAAAAGGAGAAGTTAACGAACTGCATCTTAAGTTTTACGAAAAGGTGGCAAAGGGCGGAATAGCATTAATTATCACAGAACCTGTTGCAGTTTTGAAAAGCGGAAGAGAACATCCAAAACAGCTCTGTATCGATGAAGATTATTGTGTCGATGAACTAAAAAAGATAACGGATGTAATACACAAAAACGGCTCTTTGGCGTGCCTAAACCTTAACCACGCAGGAAGGGCAGCAAACCCAAAGGCAAGCGGTCAGCCACCTTTGGCACCAAGCGCAGTTATGTGTCCAGCAACAAAACAGACACCGCTTGAACTTACGCAGGAGCAGATTAAAGAGATAATTAAAGCATTTGGTGTTGCAACAAAAAGGGCAAAATTAGCCGGTTTTGATGCTGTTGAACTGCAGGCTGGAATGGGCTACCTTATAGCACAATTCCTAAAAGAGAGAACAAACAAAAGAACAGACGAATACGGCAAAGACAAGCTACTATTTGCAAAACAGGTGTTTGAAGAGATCTTTTCGAATGCAAATGGAATGGATGTAATTGTAAGAATTGCAGGCAATGAGTTTGTTGAAGGTGGAATTACACCAGAAGACAATAAACCAATCTTGGAGCTTGCAGAGAAATACGGTGCAGCTGCAATTCATGTGGGTTTGGGTAATGCGTGTGATACACCGCCATGGTACTATTCTGCAGCATTTACACCTGTTGAAAAGCAGATTGAAGCATTTAAATCTATCAAGAAACTTACAAACCTGCCTGTAATCGTTGACGGAAGAATGGCAAACAAAGAGAAGATTCAGCAGGCTCTAAATGAAGGATGGGCTGATTTTATCGGTCTTGGCAAGTCTTTGGCCTGCGACCAAGCATTCGTAAAGAAACTTGAAGAAGGCAGAGATGACGAAATCTATTACTGTGGCGGATGTCTGCAGGGATGCTTACTAAAAGTCAAGGCTGGTATAGGTCTTGGATGTATTGTCAATCCATTTATCAATAGGGATGAGTTTACAAAGAGCGACAAGCAGCTTAAGTTTGTTGTAGTTGGTGGTGGTCCTGCTGGAATGGCAGCTGCAACCTATGCTGCAAAGAAAGGTTATTCTGCCGTTCTGTTTGAGAAAAACAAGCTTGGTGGCCAGTTCAACCTTGCCGTCTTGCCACCATTCAAAGACTCAATGAGAAGGCCGCTTAATTCTATGATTGAAGACCTAAAGAGACATAATGTTGAAGTAAAATACGAAGAAGCAGACTATGAGAAAATCAAGGCATTAAATCCTGATGTTGTCGTCGTTGCAACAGGTGCAACATCTACACTTCCAAAGATTGAAGGTATTGAAAACGAAAACGCCGTTGATGCATTTGGATATTTTGAATTAAGCAAACCGGAAGGAAAGAAGGCTCTCGTTTTAGGCGTTGGATTGATAGGAAGAGAGATAATGGAAGATTTGATTCTAAAACATAGATTTGAAGAAGTTGTAGGTGTTGATATACTTGAAGAGTTGCCAGAAGATTTCACGCTTGCCAGATTGAGAACAAACCCGAAGGCGAAGATAATTACAGGTGCAAGACTTGAGAGATTTACAAGCGATGGTGTCATAATAAACAAAGCTGGAAATGAAGAGAATATCGGTAAGTTTGACCTTGTAATAACCTGCATTGGAACAAGACCGAATCAGAAGCTGTATGAAGAGATAAAAGATAAGTTTGAGCATGTCGAACTTATAGGCGATGCAAACAAAGTCGCAGACATTTACGAAGCAACGCAACAGGCTTATAATGTCGTTGCAAAGTATTAAAACATCAAAGGGAAGGCTAAAGCCTTCCCTTTCCTCCTAAACAGCCATGCCAAGAAGAAGAAAAAGAGCAAGAATAGGATATAGATTTGGAAAGGTTTGTTTTAAACCATGCGGAATGCCACGATACAACCTTGATAAGGTTACTCTAACCTATGATGAGCTTGAAGCCATTAGGCTTGCAGATTTAGAAGGCATGTATCAACAGGATGCAAGCCAACTAATGAATGTATCAAGACCAACATTTTCGCGTATCATAGAGAGAGCACATCAAAAGATTGCAGAAGCGTTAATTCATTCTAAAGCCATAGAGATAGAAGAGCACATCGAAGATGAATAGCTGCATATTTTGTAAGTATGAAGAACTCAATGTTATTTTAAAAAATGAGTTATGTTATGCGATTTTTGATAAATATCCCGTCAATAAAGGGCATATGCTTATTATTCCATACAGACACATAGAGAGCCTATTTGATGCAACAGAAAAAGAAATAAAGGCAATTTTCTCACTTTTAAAAGAAGCAAAAGCATACTTAGATGGTGAATTTAAACCCGATGGTTATAATGTTGGTGTCAATATAGGAAAATATGCAGGCCAAACCGTAATGCACCTACATGTCCATCTTATACCGCGATACAAAGGTGATATTGACAACCCAACAGGTGGCGTAAGGGGGGTTATACCATCAAAGATGCGATATCCCTTCTCTTAATGGTGCGAGCGGGGAGACTCGAACTCCCACGCCTTGCGGCACCAGATCCTAAGTCTGGCGCGTCTACCAATTCCGCCACGCTCGCAAAGCGGAAATTTTATATAAAACCTTACTACAAATGTCAATTTATTTTGAAATTTATCCTGTTTTTTTGTATTTTCAAAAAAGGAGGCATTTCATGGCAAAATTGAGATTTTACACTTTACTAAGAGAAAAACTAAATACGGATAACATAGATATAAAAATAAGCAAAAACATGGACCTTATGCAAATTCTAAGAAAAGCAGAGAAAGAGATAAATAAGCACTTCGTCAACGATTTAATAAACAATGAGAGCACCTTAATACTAATAAATGGCAAAAATTTTCACCAACTAAACTGTTTCTCAACAGAGATAAGCGACTCAGACATAATAGACATATTCCCTTCGGCTGGCGGCGGATGAGAAAAATATTTTTTAGAAATATTCAATTTTTCGGTAAAGAATCGGTAAATAAGATAAAAAATTCAGAAGTTGCAGTATGCGGAGTCGGCGGTCTTGGATGTGTTGTAGCTGACATCCTAACGAGAATGGGCGTGGGAAAAATAAAACTTTTAGATAAAGGTATAGTGGACGAACCAGATATAGGAAGACAACTTTTGTATGACTATTTCGACATAGGGAAAAAGAAAGTAGCTGCAGCAAAAGAAAAGCTTATTAAAATAAGAACATCTAAGATCGAATCTTATATGGTTGATATACAAAATGATAACCTTGATTTTTTGGAAACAGTTAGTGTAGTTGCAGATTGTTTGGATAACTACTCTTCAAGATATTCACTTGAAAACATCATAAAAGAGCATCAATTTTTAGTCCATGGAAGTGTTGAAAATTCATACGGACAAATAACAACAATAAAAAAGAAGGAAACGGTAAAATTAAAGGAACTATACTTTGGTTTAAAAGAAAAAGAAGAAATAGCCGTCAGTACACCTGCTGTATTCTTCGTTGGAACACTGATGGCAGAAGAAATAATAAACTGTATTCTGTTAAAGCCCAAACTCAAAAACACTCTTCTTGTAGCAAACCTAAGCGATTTTTCGTTATCAAAGATTCCGTTATCTATCGATTGACTAATTCATCTTATGTGTTGTATAAAAACTCAACATGGGTTTTGACAAAAACGCTTGGAATTACCTTGTAAGTTCGGACCATAGAGTAGGTGAAGATTTAGAGTTTATTAGGGTGTATTTTAAAGGATTAAAGTTTGAAAAGTTGCTTGATATTGCATCTGGTGCTGGTCATTTTGCAAACATTTTTGATGCCAATTCGAAAGTGATAAGTGATATAAGCTTAAACATGCTTAAAACTGCTAAAAAGCATTATGGATTTGAGCAAGTTGTAAGATGCGATGCTATGAACTTGCCTTTCAAAGACAATAGTTTTGATATTGCAACATGCAGGATAGCATTTCATCATTTTAGAAGACCTTTTGAATTTTTCAAAGAAGTGCACAGAATTTTGAAACTAAAAGCTTTTTTTGTATTAATAGACAGCATCGTTGATATCGACGATAAAGAGCTAAACAGAATAGAGAAGATAAGGGACAAAACACATTACAAAAGCCATACCGTAGAAGAGATTCTCTCATTTGCAAAGGGTTTTAGGCTTATAAGTTTTCACACGATTTTTAAAAGGCATAATTTTGAAGAGTGGGCAGCAAGACTCTCGCCAGACAAAGATACATTCAATAGAATAGAAAATGCGTTTTTAGAGCTAAACAGGGATATTAAAAACGAGCTCAAGGTTGAGATAAAAGACGGTAAGGTTGTATCATACACCGATAAAAAAGGTATATTTATCTTTCAAAGATTGGGAGGTTAAGATGCTTAAAAGGTTTTTCAGTTTTGTGTTAGTTTTTATTTTAGCATTTACACTTCCTGCTTTTGCCAAAAAGGATATTATCGTATTCCATGCTGGAAGTCTCTCTGTGCCATTTAAAAAAATGGCAAAAGAGCTTGAAAAACTTCATCCAGAGTATCATGTTGTCTTAGAAGCAAGTGGCTCAAGAATGGCAGCAAGAAAGATAGCAGACTTACACAGACCCTGCGATGTTATGGGTTCTGCTGATTATACGGTTATCAATAATCTGCTCATAGATACGGGAAATGCAAAATTTAATGCTCTATTTGCAACAAACGAGATGGCAATAGTTTTCACAGACAAATCAAGATATGCTAATATCATAAACTCAAAAAACTGGTATAAAATCCTACTAAAGAAAGATGTCATTGTTGGACACTCAAATCCTAACGATGACCCCTGCGGATATAGAGCTATGCTTGTTGCTAAGTTAGCTGAAAAATACTATCATATTCCTGGATTTTTCAAAAAACTCTTTGGCTATCCCGACTATTACAAACCAGGTTTTGAAAAAAAAGGAAAGGTTATAGTAAGACCCAAAGAGACAGACTTGATAGCTCTTCTTCAGATGCACTACATAGATTACATTTTTCTTTATAAGTCTGTCGCCATTCAACATCATTTAAGATATATAACACTACCACCAGAAATATCTTTAAAAAGCAAAAAGTTTGAAGATTTTTATAAAACTGTATCATTTAAGGTCAGCGGCAAAAAACCTGGTCAGTTCATAGTCAAAAAAGGCGCTCCAATGATTTATGGCCTTACAATTCCACAAAACTTTAATTCACCACCAAACAAAAAAGGAGCTGTCTTGTTTGCGAAATTTATTTTATCAAAAGAAGGCCAGAAAATAATGAAAGAGTGTGGTCAGGGTATCATAAATCCACCAATTATAGAAGGTGATGCATCTATACTAAACTCAAAGTGAGCTTTCTGTCAGTAAAAGATTTAAGTCTAAAACTGGGCAATTTTGAGCTTAAAAATATAAGTTTTGAGATAGATAAAGGTGATTTTTTAGCAGTATTAGGCAGAACAGGTTCAGGTAAAACATCACTTCTCGAATGTTTAACAGGTTTTAAAAAACCCAAAGGCTCAATTTATCTCGAAGGAGAAGAAATAACAAAGAAGCCAATTCAAAAAAGAAAAATATCAATCGTTTATCAAGATTCCATGTTATTCCCCAATATGAGTGTTGAAGAGAACATTCTATTTTCAACAAGATTTTTTAAAAGAGATGCTAACATGATTGACGAACTCATTGAGTTTTTTGATTTAAAACCATTGCTCAATCGCAATGTAAAGACATTATCAGGAGGAGAAAAACAAAAAGTTGCCATAGCAAGAGCACTCATAAGTAAACCAAAGCTACTCCTATTAGACGAACCCTTAAGTTCCATTGATTTCTCATTCAGAGAAGCGTTCTTAGATTTTATCACATCTATACACAGACGATACGAATTAACCACAATCTATGTTACACACAACATAAAAGAGGCTTACACACTCTCAAATAAAACAGCAATATTAGATAAAGGTGAGCTTATAAGATTTGGAAACACACTCAAGGTAATAAACAGACCCAAAACAAAAAGAGAAGCCGAATTCTTAAGCTTTAAAAACATTCTAAAAGATAAAAATGGCAGATGGTTTACAATAGACCCTTACAAGGTAAGAATAAGCAAAAACAACCTTAAAACAGACATAATCCTTAAATCCAAAGTAAAAACCACAAGACCAACGAGAAACGGTTTCAAGATAAAAACAGAAAACAACATAACAGCATTTTCGGATAAACAAATTGAAGGAGAAGTCCTAATCGGTTTTAATAAAAGTGATATGATGTGGCTTGATGAAAGTTAAAATATTGTTTTGGATATTTGCCATCATCATACTTCTTTTCCTCGTTGTTCCTGTGTTAAATATATTAACAGGCTTGCCAATCAATGAACTTATATTATCCCTGAAAGACAAATCTATAATAAATTCTATATTGCTAACCATAACACTCTCACTACTGTCAACAACAATCGTTCTTTTAACTGGCATTCCACTCGCCTATATAATCGCAAGGTTCAACTTCCCATTAAAGGGCTTGGCAGAAGGCATAATAGACATACCAATAATGATACCGCATGTCGCAGCGGGAATAGCTTTACTGTTGAGTTTTGGTGCAAATGGATACTTCGGAGAGATTTTAAAAAAAATCGGCATAACAATCTTAGATAACCCTATAGGTATAACAATAGCAATGATGTTCGTATCAGCACCCTATCTAATAGACGCAGCAAAAGAAGGCTTCAAGAAGGTAGATGTAAGGTTAGAACACGCAGCAAAAACACTCGGCGCAGGTGATATATCCACATTCTTCAGCATAACCCTGCCACTTGCAAAAAAAGACATAATCAACGGAGCACTTCTCATGTGGGGCAGAGGCATAGGCGAGTTTGGTGCAATTGTTATAATAGCCTATCACCCTATGACTGCAACAGTAATGATATACGACAGATTCACATCTTTCGGCCTAACCTATGCCCTTCCAGTGACAACAATTTTAATTCTTGTCTCTTTAGCAATCTTCACAATAGCAAGGTTTATTAATAGGTAACCAATTTAATTGAAAACACAGTAGCTTTTTTGATATTATTTAAAGATGTCTGGTCGTTATCTGATTATTCAGACTGCCTTCTTGGGCGATGCAATACTTACAGAGCCAATCATAGAGACAATAAAGGCAAACCAGAAAGATGCATTTATAGGTGTTATTGTCATACCGGCAAATGTTGAAGTTTTCTCTTTAAATCCAAAGGTTGATGTAATAATACCGTATGATAAACATGGCGAAGATAACGGGATTGTTGGTTTTGCAAAAATCATAAAAACAATTAAAGAATACAGGTTTGACTCTATCATATCACCGCACAGAAGCTTTAGAACGGCCGTAATCTCTTTTTTAAGTGGCGTAAAAAAGAGAATAGGGTTTAAGGATGCAGAAGCAAGCTTTCTATATACACACCGCATAAAAAGGCCAAAGAATATTCATGAAGTCGATAAAAACCTAAGACTCCTTGAGCCTTTTAACTTTAACAACATCGTAAGAGAGATAAGGCTATACTGGTCTGAAGAGAACAAGCGTTTTATAGAAGGCATCTTTGAAGCAAACGACATAAGCTCAACAGATAAAGTTGTTGTGATAAGCCCATCATCTGTCTGGCCTACGAAGAGATGGCCAAAAGAGTATTTCAAAGAAACAGCAGAAGAGCTCAGCAAGAAAGGATACAGGGTAATCCTAATCGGCACAGAGAAGGATAAAGAGATTTGCAGTTTTGTTAAGGGTGAAAACAAAAGAATTGTCGATTTGGCAGGTAAAACACGCATAAAAGACCTGTTTTATCTCATAGCTTGGGCAAAACTTCTAATAAGCAACGACTCTGCACCAGTGCATATAGCAAGTGCATTTAACACGCCAACGATTGAGATATATGGCCCAACAGTGCCAGAGTTTGGTTTTTATCCCTTGAGCGAAAAGCATAAGATTGTCCAGGTTGACCTACCATGCAGACCATGTGGAAAGCATGGAAGTGTTTCTTGTTCGCAAAAACATTTCAAATGCATGAGAGATATAAAACCAGAAACGGTAATTAACGCTGCGTTAGAGCTATTATGAAGTTTCTTGTTATAAGGTTTTCATCCTTAGGAGATATAATACAAACAACGGCATTTGTAAAAAAACTTAAAGAGATTTATCCAAATGGTGAAATTATCTATGCAACAAAGGAAGAGTTTAAAGAGATTTTAGAAGAACAGCCATATATAGACAGATTAATAGGACTAAAAAAAAGTGAAAGCATAACCAATTTTGCAAAAAGGATAGGCAAGGTCCACTGTATATTTGATTTACATAAAAATCTAAGAAGCACTGCTTTATGCAATATTCTCAACCCAGCCTGCATAAAACGGGTAAACAAGAATACGATTTATAGATACGCACTTGTTTTAAAGCTAAAAAGTATCACAAAGATATTTGAAAGAGAAAGCAGAGATAATATTCAAGAGCAGCTAAAACTTATAAATCAGGAAAACTCTCAAGCAAAACCCTATATCAAAGTCAAAAAAAGCAAAACAGATAAAACAGTAATCGGCATTGCACCGGGTGCAAAATGGCATACAAAGATGTGGCCAAAAGAGTATTACAGAGAAGTTGCAAAAATGCTAACAGAGAAAGGCTTTTATGTCTATATATTTGGTTCTAAAGAAGAAGAGCAGGTGGCAAACTTTATAGCCGAAGGATTGGATAGGGTTGAATCATTTGCAGGCAAGTTATCAATAAAAGAGACGGCAGAGAAAATGACGGCATGTAAGGTATTCATCTCAAACGACTCTGCTTTGATGCACCTTGCCAATGCTTTAAACATACCAACCGTTGCCATTTTTGGGCCTACGGTTAAAGGATTTGGATTTTACCCAAAGAGAGATGTGATTGTGCTTGAGAAGGATTTACCATGCAGACCATGTTCTCTTCACGGTTCAGATAGATGCCCAAACGGCACATTAAAATGCCTAAAAGAGATAAAACCAGAAGAAGTCTATAATGCGGTTATGCAATGGTTAAATTAGTTATTAAAAAGGGCAGAATACCTATAAAAATGTGGACAGAAAACATAGAAGAAGGTGCACTCAAACAGGCTATAAACCTATCTAACCTGCCATTTGCCTTTAGTCATGTTGCAATAATGCCCGATGTTCATGAAGGGTTTGGTATGCCTATAGGTGCCGTTGTTGCACTTGAAGATACGCTAATCCCACATGCCGTAGGCGTTGACATAGGCTGCGGTATGCATGCAGTCAAAACGATTTTTGAAGATATAAAGAGAAACGAGCTTGCAGCAATAGTAAAACTGATTAAAGAAGCCATACCCTTAGGATTTGAGAAACATAAAACAGCTCAAGATAAAAACCTAATGCCGAAACCCAAAGTAAAATTGCCAAAACACTTCATAACATTCAAAGAGTATGATAACGCTTTGTATTCGCTTGGCACTCTTGGTGGCGGCAATCATTTTATCGAAATTCAAAAGGGGAGTGATGGACATATATGGTTCATGATACACTCAGGCAGCAGAAACTTGGGCAAACAGGTTGCAGACCATTACAACAAAGTAGCAAAAAACCTTAACGCATCGTGGAATTATCCCGTTCCACCATCCTATGAGTTATTCTATTTACCTATAGAGACAAAAGAAGGTAAAGACTATCTTGAAGAGATGAACTTCTGCATAAAATACGCAAAAGCAAACAGGACACTGATGGCCGAAAGAATAAAAGCAATATTCGAAGTTGTGCTAAGAAAAAGTGATATCGTATTGGAAGAGTATGATGTTATTCACAATTATGCAGCAAAAGAGAAACACTTTGGAAAAGATGTATGGGTTCACAGAAAGGGAGCAACAAGGGCATTCGAAGGAGAGATAGGTATAATTCCAGGCTCTCAAGGTTCTAAATCTTACATAGTCAAAGGTTTGGGTAATCCTGAAAGCTTCAAAAGTTGCTCGCACGGTGCTGGACGGGTTTTAAGCAGACATAAAGCAAGAAAAAGTTTATCCTTGAAAGAAGAAGTGGAAAAACTCAACAAACTCGGTATTATCCACTCTATACGCTCAAAAAGAGACTTAGACGAAGCACCAAGCGCCTATAAAAATATAAACGAAGTAATAAATAACCAGTTGGATTTAATAGAACCTAAGGTTGAACTTTCTCCATTGGCTGTTGTTAAAGGTTGAGATTCTCTGCTATCTTTCCAATCACGGGAAGCGGTTTTATCTTGCCCGTTATAGCGTTTATAATGCCTGTAATTGTAAGAAACATTAAAAATACACTAACAAACAGGTCAAGCGCTTTGCCTACATCGGGTATAAAGAGAATAAATGCGGAAACCAAGTTTGTTATCGTAAGTACCAATCCCTGCTTGACATGATATACAACAAAAGGGTTGTCTTTATGAATAACGGCGGGAATTATCATAAGAAGTCCAAAGTATGATAACCAGGCAAGCCACCTACCCTTCTTTATATACTCTTCTAACTCTCTGTTCTTTTCTATCTCCATTTTTGAACGCCCACTCTGTCGCAGAAATCGTATATCGGGCATTTTGAACAGAACGGAGAAGTCGGTCTGCATATATTTTGGCCAAATGGGACAAGTAAATCGTTAAACTCTATCCAATATTTTTTTGGAAGAATATTTGAAAGAGCAACTTCTGTTTCTTCTGGTGCCTTTGTTTTTACAAGACCAAGTCTGTTCGAGATTCTGTGAACATGTATGTCAACACAGATTGCAGGTATGTTGTATCCCTTTGCAAGCACAAGATTCGCCGTTTTTAATCCAACATTAGGAAGTTTAAGTAAATCGTTCAGATTCGACGGCACAACACCGTCATACTCATCAACTATTATCTGGGCAATCTTCTTTAGATTCTTTGCCTTTGTTTTATAAAAACCGACAGGGTATATTAGCTTTTCTATCTCTTCCTGCTTCAGCTGTTTGAGTGTAAATATATCAGGTGCTCTCTCAAACAGCCTTAAAGACGCTTCTTTTGTTGTCTCGTCTTTTGTTCTTAAGCTTAAGACTGTCGAGACAAGCACCTTATACGGGTCTTTATCCTTTGCAACTTCCGTTACTACAGGTTCTTTAAAGCTTTTATACGCTTCTTTTAAAATCCTTACAACTTCGTCTATATCTTCCTTCTTCATAATTTCGGATTTATCTTAATTTTTGTTTCTCTCTTCAGCTTCTCTATTAGATTGGAAAGTATCTCATCTTCTTTCTGGGCAAGGAGCTGCTGTTTTATACTATCTTTTAGTTTTTCAAACTCTTTCTTGTCGAATATCTTGTCTGTTATTTGATAAACATACACATTACCATCTGTTTTACATAGATTGAGATACCCTTTGTCGTGAGAAAATATATCTTCAATAGCCTTCTCATTAAAAGAACAAGCAAACTTTTTTGTCGGCGTAAGCTTCGTCATATTTTTGACTGTTTTTATCTTTAGCTTCTTCTCTTTGGCTACTTTCTCTAAGCTTTTCTCTTCTTTTGCAAGTTTTAGAATCTCTTTTGCTTTCTCATAAGCCAGTTTTTTTGCCTGCTCTTCTATATAATCCTTTTTTACTTTATCTTTAACCTGCTCAAACTTTGGTATATACGAAGGCTTCTTATCAACAAGTTTGTATATAAGGTATCCTTCCGAAGACAAATCAGGCCCAAATAGTTTGCCCTTCTGAGCAAGTATAGCATTTTGAATCATAGCTTCAGTAAACGGCTGCTTTGGATTCTTCAAAGAGATAAATGGACTCTCTTTAAGTTTTAGTCCGTATTCTTTGGCTGCCTTTTTTAGACTCTCTTTAGAGTCTCTAATTTTAACAAATATTTTATCCGCTTCAACAAACCAAATCTTTTTCGCTTTTGTTTCTTTAAGATAATTGATTATATCCTTTTTAACTTTATCAAACGGTCTGATAAATGGTTCTTTAATATCTTCAATTAAAGCTATATGATAGCCAAACTTTGTTTTGAATGGTTTGGATATCTCGCCTTTTTTCAGTTTAACAATAGCATTCCAGAAGCTGTCTATAACCATATTTTTTGTAATATACCCCAAATCGCCGCCAACATTTTTTGTAAGTTTATCAGCCGAATATTCCTTAACGGCTTCTTTGAAGGTTATTTTCTTATCCTTCAAAAGTTTATACACCCTTTCAGCTTCTTGCTTGAGCTCTTCATCTGTCTGGTTATCCTTTTTGGCAAACAGAATATGGGCAACCCTTATTCTTAGTGGAACTTTAAAATAGGATTTATGCTCTTCATAGAACTTTTTGGCTTCTTCATCTGATACCTTTACTTTCTTCTCAACATAACTCAACGGAACAGCTATATACTCAAACTTAACCATTGTCGGCACTCTGTATTTCTCTTTATGCAAAAGGTAGTATTTTTTAAGCTCTTTATCATTAACTTTTATGCTTTTTTCAAAATCCTTCCAATTGAATACAACAAACTCTATATTCACTTTGGAATAATTCTTATCAAAAAACTTTTTTACTTCTTTATCCGTAATTTTTACATTCTTAAACAGCTTTTCTTTCAATTTAGTTATATAAAGCGAAGTTTTTAAACTCTCTTCATACTCCTTTGGGTTTATGTTGTTTGCCTTAAGAAGTGCAAGATACTTCTCTTTTGAAAACTTGCCGTTTACAAAGAAGGCTGGATTTGACTGAATAGCCTTTATCACATCTTCATCTGTGACCTTTATACCTTCCCTTTTTGCTTCTTCAATTAGAAGTGCCCTTTCGATAAGCATATCTATTGTTTTCTGTTTTATATTGAGTTTCTTTATGTCTTCTTCCGTTATATTTCCGCCCTTTAGTTGGCTAATCAGTTGTATATAAAACTTGTATATATCGTTGTATGTTTTTTCATACTCTGGAATGCTTATCTTTATATCCCCCACTTCAATGGCTGTATTACTGCCCATAGTAAATGGGCCTCTAACAAATAGATATGCACCACCAATTATGAAAGCTGCTGCTGCAATCCACAACAAAATAGCAAACTTCTTTATGTTTTTTCTCAAAAAGTCAAGCATACAAACCCCCTACTCTTCTGTAATAGAAATACGGCAAATTATACATTTTGATTTTCAATCTATCAAATAATCTTGCAAAGTCTCTTCATGGGCAAACCTATAACGGTTGTTATGTCTCCTTCTATAAGGTGCATGAAGTGTCTGGCTCTGCCCTGAATTGCATAACCTGCAGCTCTTCCCATATATTCGTTTGTATCAAGGTAACTATTTATCTCATCTTCTGTTAATTTATCAACTTTAACGCTTGCAACTTCAACAAACCTTTCGCACCACTTATCACTTATCACACTTACACCCGTATAAACCTGATGAATCTTTCCAGAAAGCATCGAGAGTATCTGGTAGGCTTCTTCTCTATCCTTTGGTTTGCCTATCACCCTTCCATCAAAATATATAACCGTATCAGCACCTATTACAATCTGATTTTTTCTCTTTACGCTCAAAGCCTTTAAAAAACTAACCCTTAGCAGATACTCCACTATACTCTCTCCAACAAAGCGCTTCTCGTCTATATTCGATACCGTTATAATTGCATTCCTTTTACACTTCTTCAAAAGTCTTCTTCTTGCTTGCGATTTAGTCGCAAGAACAATCATCAAAATAACTCCTTACAAAATCCGACACCCTTTTAAATTTAGAGTCTATCTTAAGCTTTAGACTATCTTCACTCAAAAGAAATTCTACCAACTTTATGCCCTGCTCATTCAGTTTTGAAGATAGACCAGCAATCCTTGCCGTATTCAAAACCTTAAAGAGAAATCTGTAAGTATCTTCAATCTCTTCAAGCCCTTTTATGTCTTTCTTCTTCAATTTCTCTATAAGCTTGAGCGTGCCAGAACCAATATCTGCGCACTCATTTTCAAAGGATAGGGATTGAACAAAAAAGTCTATCGTAGTCAATCCACCAAACGAACTTTTTATATCAAAACCAACACCCTTATTCTCCACGATTTTTTTAAGCATACAGAATATCTCGCATTTAGAAGGCGGCCTATTCAAAACAAACTCTTTTATAATTTTTCTAAGCTCATCATCTTCAAAACCCGAATAGACAACAACAGAACGCTGAGCAGCCTGTTTCTCCCAGCTCTGAGCATCCTTATCAAAATACTTCTTCAAATAATCAACATCACAAACAAGTGTTCCTTTATCCCCAAACGGCCTTAGCCTTAAATCTATCTCATAAAAACTTTTTAACTCTTTTGTTATTCTTCTTACAATAGGCTCATACATATAAGGCTGATTTTTGCTTACAAATACGATATCCAAATCACTTCCAACAAACAGCTCACCTGTTGCAAGCTTTCCATATCCCAAAACCGTAAGACCACCATTTGAATCAAACTCAGACGAAACTTTCCTTATCAATGCCCTTGCAAACTCCGTTGTTATAACAAGGTCTTCGTGTCTATAAGAGTCTGTTAAAAGCTTCAATATTATCTCAAATTCGAGCCTTTCCTTCTCTTTTTTATCCAAAGAGTCAAACCCAAGCTCTAACGGTGCAACAAGACTATCCAATAGTGAAGGATACTTTATAAACTTCTCTGCATAGTCTATTGATAAAAGTTTTAAGAACAGTTCAAACAGCTTTCTGTTTTTGAATATCGTCTTTATGTATATAGGGTCTATCTTGCCAAATCCAGCAACAACCCTATCAAATCTGCCGATATCCTTTGTAAATTCAAAAGCAAAATCAAAAATGCTTTGAATCTCGTCTGGTTTCATATCCGTTGCCTTAAACTTCTTTAGACTCTCTTCTATATTCAAAGCAACGGTTTTTGCATCATCTATACCAAACTCTTTTAAAAAACCTTCAATATCATCCGCTGTGCTAAAAACAGGCACGCCCTTGTCAACAATAAAGATGCTTCTAAAAATCTCATGCACCCTATCCGTATAACTGAGATACTTAGAAACAAACTCATTTAACTCCATATTCAGCTTTTTAGCCAAAGCCTTCAAAGACTTCTCATCCGTCGGCAAATTCTGTGTCTGTTGCTCGTTCAACAACTGAATTTTATGCTCCATCCTTCTAAAGAACAGATAGGCATCTGACAAAAAATTACTCTCTTCAGCCTTCAACAAACCAAGTTCAGCAAGAAGCTTTAAACCATCTATTGTCCTTACTTTTCTTAGCTGCTTGACTTTTCCACCGTATAGAAGCTGAAAGTAATTGAGAACAAACTCTATTTCTCTTATTCCGCCCTTCCCTTTTTTTATGTCCTGTTTTTCCTGCGGTATGATGCCTTCTGTCCCTTTAGACGACTTATGTATTTTAAACATTAACCGTCTAATTTCGTCTATGTATTCAATGTCTATGGTTCTTTTAAATACGAACGGTTCAACAACTTTTAAGAATTCATCACCCAATTTACTACTTCCAGCCACACACCTTGCCTTTATCAAAGCAAGCTTCTCCCAAACTTGACCAAATGTCGCATAGTAATTCTCATACTCTTCTATCGACAGAGAAAGCGGCGAATATGCCCCATTCGGTCTTAGCCTTGTATCAACCCTAAATACAAAACCACCTTCCTTATTCTGATTTAAAATATTCACAATTAGAGATGCTATTCTGTTGTATATGTCAGATTTATCTTCTTCTCTATGTACAAACATAATGTCTATATCCGAAGAGAAGTTTAGCTCTTTATTACCCAATTTACCCAATCCTATAACGGCAAAACCATCTTTCAAATCTTCTTTCTTTAACTTTTCAAATGCCATATCAGCAGCAACTTCAACAAGTGCATCGGCAAGATTGGAAAGCTCTTCCATAGTCTCTTCGAAACTGCACGCTTTTATTATCTCTTTTGCTGCTATCCTTAAATACTCTCTTTTTCTGTAATGTCTAAGTTTCGACTCCTTCTTTGGAAAAGGTAAAGAGTCTAAAAATTCAACAGCTTCCTTGTAATATTCAAGTTTTGTCTTCTTTTTTGATAATGTCTCTGTCTCTATAAGCCAAAAGATATACTCAGGATTATTTATCAAAAACAGGGATAATGTATGAGATTGAGAGAATATACCAAACAGGACTTCTCCAACAACCCTAAAAGAGACAAGTAGCTCAAGGATTGTCGATTTTGACGGACTATTTTTCAAAAAATCATCAAAGTATAAAAAGGCGTTGTCAGGGTCGGCACTCTCTTTGATGAGCTGGGCTATTCTATCAAAAAGTGTTTTAAACTCATGGGACAGCTTATACTCCGATGTGATATGGAGCAGAATCCTGAAGGCTCTCTTTTTATCTTCAAAAAGGTCTATGAACTCTTTGAGAGTTACTTTTAACCACCCCTTTGTTTTATGTCAAACTCAATTCTTTGCTTAAATCTATCCGTTGAATCTTCTTCCTTCTTCTCGGGCATAAGCTCGCCTTTAAACAATAGCAATATTGGCGAAGCTATAAAAATTGATGAGTATGTTCCAGATATTATTCCAACAAGCAATGCAAACGACATACCCTTTAATGCGTGTCCACCAAATAAATAAAGAGCAATTACGACAAACAGAGTAGTTCCAGCGGTTAGAACAGTTCTTGAAAGTGTTTCACTTATGCCTTTATTTATTGCTTCAACACTGCTTAATTTTCTATTCTCTCTAACTTTTTCCCTAATTCTGTCAAAGATAACTATTGTGTCGTTAACCGAATAACCAACAATCGTCAAAATAGCTGCAACAACATCCAATGTGAACTCATACCCAAACAGACTTAAAAAACCTATTGTTATCAGAACATCGTGAACAAGAGCAACAATAGCTCCAATCGCAAATCTATATTGAAATCTTAAGCTTATGTAAATTAAAATAGCAAGCAAGGATAATACAATGGCTATAATACCCTTATCTCTAAACTCTTTTCCTATCTTAGGACCCACCATATCTACTTCTAAAATTTTATATCCTTTACCAAATCTTTTATCTAACAACTTCTTTAGCTTTCCTTCTATACTGCTTGTTGTTGATGATGTTGAAACCTTTGTATAAATAATAAATCTTCTATTACTGTTACCTATATTTTGAATACGAGAATCAGTAAAAATTTTATCGCTCTTTATTGCATCCCTAAGTTGAGCAACATTAATGGGCTTGTCAAACTCAACCTGTATAGATGTTCCACCTTTAAACTCTATGCCAAATTTAGGACCTTTTACTATTAGGTTTCCTATACCTATAATTATCAACAGAATAGAAATAGAAATAGCTATCTTAAACTTAGAAACAAAGTCTATAAAAACATTTGGCTTGACAATTTGAATCATACCAGTCTCCTAAATACTCAACCTTTGTGGTTTGAATTTATCGAGCACTATCTCAAATACCATCTTCGTAAATGTTACAGCAGTAAATATATTAGCCAACAAACCTATTGCCATAGTTATACCAAAACCTTTAACAGGGCCGCTGCCAAACTGATAAAGAATTAAAGCAACAATTAAAGTTGTTATGTTAGCATCTAAGATTGTTATAAATGCCCGTGAATAACCCGTATTTACAGCGTCATGAACACTTCGACCAATAAGCAATTCTTCCCTAATGCGCTCATAAATAAGAACATTTGCATCAACAGACATTCCAACAGTTAAAGCTATTCCTGCAAGTCCAGGTAGCGTCAAAGTTGCATTAAGCATCACCATAGCACCTAATATAATCAATATGTTCAAAGCCATAGCAACATCTGCAAGCAGACCCGAGAGCCGGTAATAGAATATCATAAATAGCACAACGATAATCGCACCAAATATCATTGCTTTCTTACCTTTTTCAATAGACAACTTACCTAAGGATGGTCCTATTGTAACCTTTTGAAGTATCTTAACAGGTGCAGGCAAAGAGCCGCTCCTTAAAACCAAAGCCAAATCGTGTGCTTCTTCAAGTGTAAAATTACCCGTTATTTGTCCACTGCCGCCTGTTATAGCACTTTGAATTACAGGCGCTGAGTAAACTACATTATCTAAAACTATAGCTAATCTTTTTCCTATATGGGTAGCTGTAAATTTGGCAAATATTTTCGCGCCTTCGGAGTTTAATTCGAAGGCAACATACGGCCTATTGAGATTGTCAAATCTAACCGAAGCGTTTGTTATCATATCACCTGTTATAACTGGTTCCTTTTTAACAACAATAGGTATTTTTGTTATTTCACCGGTAGTCGGGTTGTGTTTTATCTCATACAAAATCTCATCGTCTTCGGGTAAATTACCACTTAAAGCATCTGCGACATTTACACTATCGTCAACAAGATGAAGCTCGAGCCTTGCTGTCTCACCAAGCAGTCTTACTGCCCTGTTTGCATTCTTAATACCTGGTAAATCAACAACAATGTGATCTTCTCCTGCTTGAACAACAGTTGGTTCTGTAACACCAAACTGATTAACCCTGTTTCTTATAACACTTATAGCTTGTTGAACTGCTTCTCTTTTTATGTGCTGAACAATCTTATCTTTAAGTTTTATAACTATCGGATTACTGTCAGATACAACGACATAGTTTGGATAGTTTGCTGTTATAAGGTTCAATGCTCTGTTTAAATCAGAATTATCTACAAGATGAATTTTTATAATATAACCGTTTTGAGTTGATGGGACAACCTGGTCTGCTGCTATCTTAGCGTTTGTGAGTTGCTGCTGAAGATTATTGGCAGCCCTTGATAAAACGGCAAACACAGCCTTGTCTGTCTCCACACCCAAAACAAGGTGCATTCCGCCTTTTAAGTCTAAACCCAAGTTAATAGTATTTGTTGGCAGAAAACCACCCACAAGTTCAGAGAAATACTTTGCATTCTTCTTGCCAATTAATGTTGGTAAAGCATACGAGCCAAAGATTGCAACAACAATCAAAACAGTGATAAGTTTTATCAAAGTTGACGACTTCATTTTCTAAAAACCTTTCCTACTGTTTTGCAGCAACGCTGCTCTTTGTTACTTTAATTTGAACACCGTCAGCTATCTCAATTGTGAAATCGTTATCACCGACTTTAACAATTGTTCCATAGATACCGCTTGAAGTGATAATTTTATCTCCCCTTTTTAAAGAGTTGATAAATTCCTGATGTTTCTTTCTTTGTTTCTGCTGTGGTAAAATTAAAAATACATAAAAAACAACGACAATTAAAATTAATGGAACAAGCTGTGCAATCATTGACGGATGTTCTGTTTGAGCAGCTGCATAAGCCACATTTACAAAGGATAACATAAAATCTCCTCCTACCTTCTTCCTAAAAAGTAAAAAATAACCGTAAGGATTATACTCAAAATAATGCTGCTTGCAAGTGGAAAGTAAAAAGTAAAGTTATCTCTTTTAATCACTATATCACCCGGTAGTTTACCAAAGGGAATCTTTGTAATCTGTGGAAAGTATGTGAAAAACAGCCCTATTATAATAAGTAAAACGCCCATTCCTATAAGAAGCTTACCAAACTCGCTCATAGGCCTCCCTCAACATGACAACTGCATAGGCTGAAATACCTTCTCCTCTACCTTCGAATCCCAAAAACTCTGTCGTCGAAGCCTTTATATTTACTATTTCTGGCTCTATTTTCAGAGCTTTTGCTATATTCTTCTCCATTGCTTTCTTGTAAGGCTTCAGTTTGGGTTTCTGAAGCACAACAGTTGCATCAATGTTCTCTATCTCAAAGCCAGCTTCATCTATTAAATCTCTTATTCTCTGCAAGAAAAACAGACTCCTTATGTCCTTATACTTCGGGTCCGTATCGGGAAAAAGCTCTCCTATATCACCAAAACCTAAAGCACCTATCAAGGCATCACATATCGCATGTGTTAAACAGTCTGCATCAGAATGACCTATAAGCCCAAGCTCATAATCTATATTAACACCACCCAGTATCAAATCCCTACCCTTGCCAAACTTATGCACATCGTATCCAAAGCCTATCCTAAAAGACACCTTACAAGCTCCAAATCTTCTTTCGTTGTAATTTTAATATTTTTTCTGCTGCCTTCAACAGTTTTAACTTCTCCGTAATACTTCTCCCACACAGCAGACTCATCTGTATATATCTCACCCTTTAAAATACACTCATTTAAGGCTTTAAGAAGCTTTTTAAATTCAAATCCCTGCGGTGTTTGAGATATAACAATGCTGCTTCTGTCTATGGTTTGAACGACAAAACCGTCTCTTTTTCTTTTTAGTGTCTCAAATGCCCCTATAACAGGTATTGCGGCTGAAAACTCTCCTGCAGCATCAATAACAGCACTAACCATTTCTCTATAGATTAACGGCCTTGCTGCATCATGAATCAAAACAATATCGCAATCCTTTATAGATTTAAGTCCATTGTAAACAGAGTGCATCCTCTCTTTTCCGCCTTCAACAACAGTTGCTTGGGGATAAAAACTCTTAACAAATTCCAAATCTTCTTTGCTTGCAACTATAACAACTTCACCAAACTCAGATAGAATCTCAACACTATAATCCAATACCATTTTACCGTTTATCTTTTCAAACTGCTTCTTTGAGCCAAAACGCTCTCCTTTTCCTGCAGCAACAATAACACTTACCACTCTCATTTCAAAATATCAGCCTTCCTAAAAGCATCTTCAACTGCATTATCAGAAATATCAGTGTATATCTGGGTTGTCGTTATATTCTCATGACCCAACATCTCCTGCACAGCTCTGATATTCGCACCATTCTCTATCATGTGGGTGGCAAACATGTGTCTGAGCATGTGTGGATGTATATTGTATCCAAGCCTGTTAAATCTCTTTTTTATTATTTTCCACAAACCCTGCCTGCTAAACGGCTTACCACGATTAGAAATAAACAGATAGTCGCTGTTTGCATATCCCTTTATCTGCTTTCTGAAACTCTCTATGTAATGCCTTATTGCATTTATTGTCTTCAAATCAACAGGAACGAATCGCTCTTTATTGCCCTTGCCTTTAACCTTTACAAAACCACTCTCAAACATAATGTCAGATATCTTGAGATTAACTATTTCGCTAATTCTTAACCCAGAAGCATACATAAGCCTTACAATAAGCCCATCTCTATCTTCACCTATAGCCTTTTTTATAACTTCAAACGGTATATAATCAGGCGGAACCCTTTTCGTTTTTATGTTCTTCAAATCTGAATAATCTATATCGGTATGACCATACTTTAGAAGAAATTTTAAAAAGCCACGAATGCTTGAGAGCTTCCTGTTAACTGTTGAAGGCTTGTATCTATTCACAAGCACATTTTCTATAAACTCCATCAGGTTATCCTTTGTTAAATCACGCTTTGAGAAGAATTTAGAGAACTCTTTTAAATCTGCAGCATAGCTGCTTATCGTATTCTCAGAAAAGCCCTTAGTCTGCAGGCTAAAGATAAACCTATCTATAAGGCTATCTATATCCATACTGCCTTGCTATCTCTTCTATCTTCTGGCTGAAATCTTTATAACTTACTATACCAATTGAGACAGAGCCACTAAAGATTTTATGTGCAACACTTTTTACATCATCAACACTAATATCTTTTATCTTTTTTTCAAAGTGAATCCACGGTAAAGAGTTTATGCCTTTGAAATAGGCATCAGAAAGGTAAGCAGCTATAGCTTCTGGACGCTGAAGTGAAATTGGTATGCTTCCACTGAAGTAATCCTTAGCCAATGCAACACTCTTTGGCGTTATAAATTTATCAATCCCTTTTATATCAGTAAATACCCTTTCTATCGCCTTCAGTGTAAATTTATTCTCCGTTTGCAAACCTATCACAAAAACACCACCCTTCGGAAGCCTATAATTAAAAGCAAAAGACGAATAGGCATAACCGTGTTTTGTCCTTATATCTTTCATCAGGACAGAATCAAGTCCACCACCCAAAATACGCCCAAGAATAAGGGTCGCATAGTATTCTTTTAAGCAGCACCCAAACGAAGGGAATGCAAAATAGATATAGCTCTGTTTTGTCTGCGGTTTTATTATGTCGCTTATGTGCAGGCCTTTTCTAAAGATAGGTTTTTCAAATTCTTCGTTTTTGCCTTCCTTTAACTTCGAAAAATAAAGCTCTATCTCTTCTATCGCTTCTTTTGGGTCAAAACCGCCACCGCTTATTGATATAACCATATTGTTTGGCTTAAAATAAGTTTTAAAAAACCTAACAACATCGTCTCTTTTTATCTTCTGCAAAGTGCTTATCTCTCCAATTGATGTGTGATTTATAGACTTCTGTTTAATCAAACCAACAAAAGCAGCATGTATAGAGAGATAATCTTTGTCGTTTTTTAAAGAATAGACGCTGTTTAAAGCATCCCTTCTTACAAAATCTATGCCTTTCTCATCAAACTTACTGTTCATAATCTCATTAATAATGCAGAAAATCCTATCCAGATTCTCACTTAAACCAACAAAATTTATATCTATGAACCCTTTACTAACTCTCACAGAACTTTCTATTCCATATTTATCAAACATCTCTCTCAGTTTTTCAGCCGTTAACATAGGTGTGTCGCAATTCTCAAGAGAATGACCCACAACATAGGCAAGGCCAAACTTACCCTTAGGGTCAAAAACACTTCCAGCTTTGACTTTTATATTTACACCAACAATAGGCAGGTTTGATTTTAAATATATCCTATACGCAAGCCCATTTTTCAACTTCCCTTCTATTAGATTCGAAGCATGGGATAACTGCAGAGAGAGTATCACAAACAAAACAGCAAAAATCAATTTTCTCATCATCTCAAACTTCCCTTAAACTTAGGATTGTTAAAGATTTTACCCTTAGAAGGCACAAGATAAACATCTGTCTCATGCTCTTCTATAAAATATTTTTCTGCCACCCTTTCCACATCCTTTATTGTGATTTTATCAATAATCTTAAGATAATTTTCGTAATAATCATCTAAACCAAAAGCAGCATAAAACGCCTTATTCATATCTTTGCTTCTCAAAGTCTCTTCAGAAAGCAGATAATCCATCTTAGCCTTCTGCTTTGCCATCTCAAGAAGTCTTGGGTCAAACCTACCGCTTTTAATTTTATTAAGCTCTTTCAATATAGATTCTCGTGCCTGTTTAAAACTTATACCCTTCTCTATATCACCAAAAATCTCAAACAACCCTTTATCCCAAACCCTTTCTTCATTTCCACCATCTATATCTGCAAATATTTTCTTATCCCTTACCAAATCATTGTATGCAAGAGCCGTTTTACCATCAAATAGAATGTAACTTATCAAATCCAAAACGGGTGTATCGTGGCTATAAACAGAAGGTATCTTAAATCCTACGGCTATTTTTCTAAATTGTGAAGGCTTGGATATATAAGCTATCCTTCTGCCGTTTTGTGCAGGCTCTTTCGTTATACGCCTTACAATTCTCTTTGGTTTTTTATCTCTAAATAGTTTTTTTATCATTGCTATCGTTTTTGTTGTATTCAAATCTCCCGATACAACAAGCACAGCGTTATTAGGAGCATAGTATTTTTCATAATAACTTCTTAGCTCGTCAATCGTATAGTGTTGAATGTCGTATGCAAAACCGATAGGAGTCCATCTGTAAGGCGAAGCCTTATATGCCATATTGTGAAGAGTGAAATACAAAAACCCATCAGCCGAATTATCTATACGCCAAAGTCTCTCCTGATAAACAACGCTTCTCTCTTTTAGAAATTTACTCTTCTCAAGCAGAAGATTATTCATATTATCCGCAAAAAAGCCAAGCACATCCTTTAAAGCCTTTTTCTGAATTGTTGCAAAATAAACAGTGTAATCAAACGATGTCTGAGCGTTGTTTATACCACCATACCTTGATGTCAATCTATCTATATAACCATCGGGAAAGTGCTTTGAACCTCTGAAGTTCATATGCTCAAGCATGTGCGATATGCCTGTTATAGAGTTATACTCATCGACGCATCCAACCTTATACAAAATAGTAATATTTACTATAGGAAGTGCGTGATTCTCTTCTATATAAACATTCAACCCGTTTTTCAGTTTGTAATGTTTAAAACCTGCAAACGAAAAAGCAGGTATCAGAAAAATCACCAAAACAGCTAAGAAAATTTTGCGCATTTTTCAATCTCCCAAAGAGTTAAATTCCGTCTTTGCTTTTCCTTTGTTGCACTTTTAAAGCTAAACAGTTTTTTTACCTTAAATCCCATCTTAGAAGCAATCAAATTCAACGGAAACTTATTCAACCTTTTATTAAAATCCTTAACGAGGCTGTTGTATTCCGCCTTTGCTTTTTCAATTTTATTATCAATATTTTCAAGTTTAGTCAACATTTGCGTAAACTTGTCATTAACCTTCAACTGCGGGTAATTCTCTACCATGCTCAGCAATTTAGATGCAGCCTTTTCAAGCTCATCTGCCGCCTTTATCTTCTCCTGCTTTGTTTTGGCAGACTTAAGAACTTTAACGGCACTATCCAAAAAGCTAAAGTCCTGCGTATTGTTATCACTGTTGGCATTTACCATAAAATCCTTTATTTTCATTAAAATTTCAGCTTTATCATTAAGATACAAGTTTAAAGTTTCCCACTTCTTCTCAATATCTGCATTTGTTTTCGAAAGATTATTGTATGTTGAATAGTAATAAAGGCCAACCATTATGACGATAAAGAGAATAACCCAGATAACGGCAAGAACACTTTTCATTGGTTTTTACCTCCACTTACCAGCCTGCATCCTTCAATCCACCGAGAAATCCACCAAATCCACCGCCCAAAACACCACTGAAACAGCCACCCAGAGTTGAATCCCAGCCGCTTTTGTATCCACCAAGCAACTTCGCAGCCAAAAAGCCAAACAGATAAGGCATAACAAGAAAAATCAGCGCAGTAGCAAGAACAACCTTTACCCATTTAGATTTTGAGCTAACCTTCTTCTTTTCAACCTTTACAACTGCTTCTTTGTGTGTATTTGAAGTGTGCGAATATGAAAAGCTCAAACTACCCAAAACAAAAGCAATACTAAGAAAAATGGGTATTAAAAACTTTTTCAATGGTTTCTATCTCCTTTAAGTATTTTTTAAAAACTTCTATCAATCTATCAAACGGCATTTTTGAAGAGTCTCTCAATGTTTTAAACGCTTCAAGCTTAACATCAAACATCTCTTCAAACTTCTCAATCAGCGTCTCATCGTTTATCAATTTATCCTTCAATCTCAACATGTTTCTCATAATAAGCAAAAAGTTATACAGAGACCTGTAAGTGATGCTATCTATCACCTTTCTTTCAAGCGGCAAATCGACAAATGCACCCTTCAAAGCAAGAAATTTACTAAAAAGCTCATGTTTTATCTGACTTTTTAAATCGTCATCCGATATCTCTATATTTTTGAACGGATTTTTGCCGTATATAATCTCTGAATTCTCTTTCATTTCGAGTATCTCCATACAGAATACATCCTTTGAGTTCTCAAAGAAGTGCTCATCAACAACAAGCGGCGTTGTAAAATTCTTTTTATACTTTATATAAACCCTTTTTACTGCAAATATATCTTCTGGCTCAACAGCATCTAAAACAACAAAAAGCCCGTTTTTCTCTATGAAGGAAGTTACACCAACATTATGCAAACCAACCGATATCAACCTATCGCCAAACTCATCCTTCAATTTTTCAACAAGTGCGTCTCTCATTGTTCTCCTTCTTTTTGCATTAAGTAAAACTCCCTTTTAAACTGCTCAAATTTCCCTTCTAATATAGCGTTTCTTGCAGATTTTACAAGATGAATGTAATAGTAAAGATTGTGAATTGAAGCAAGTGTATAGAAAGATAACTCTTTTGCTTTGTGTAAGTGCCTTAGATAGCCACGAGAGAAATTTCTGCAGGTATAACATCTGCATCCTTCTTCAATCGGCCTATCATCGTCTCTGTATTCCTGTCTTTTTATATTGACAACGCCAAAACGGGTAAATAGTGTTCCGTTTCTTGCGTTTCTTGTCGGCATTACGCAATCAAACATATCAACACCCATTCCGATAAGCTCGATGATATTTTCTGGCCTTCCTATTCCCATCGCATATCTTGGTTTACTTTTGGGCAAAATATCATTCACTATTGGCACGACCCTATACATATCTTCAATAGGCTCACCAACACTCAATCCGCCAATAGCAAAACCTTCAAACTCCATATCTCTCATTCTCAAAGCTGCTTCTCTTCTCAAATCATCGAACACACCACCCTGAACGATACCAAACAGAGCTTTAATAGGATAACTTCTTCTTGCTTTTAAAGACCTTTCAGCCCAGTTTATTGTAATCTCAAGCGACTTTTTCACATATCCTTTATCCTGTGTATAGGGCGGACACTCATCCAAAACCATCGCTATATCGCTGCCCCACCTTGATTGAAGCTCAACAACATACTCAGGCGTAAAAAAGTGCATAGAGCCGTCTATGTGTGATTTGAAACTAACGCCTTCTGGGTTTATACTTCTTAAATCACTCAAGCTAAAAACCTGAAAGCCACCGGAATCTGTCAATATGCCACGCTTCCAGCCCATGAATTTATGCAATCCACCAAGCTTCTCTATGGTCTCAATGCCCGGCCTTAGGTATAAATGGTATGTATTTGAGAGTATGATTGTTGCTCCAACAGCCTTCAACATGCAGGGCAAAATAGCCTTTACAGTCGCATTTGTCCCAACAGGCATAAACACAGGTGTTTCAATCTTAACATTACCCAAATCTATAACACCAGCCCTTGCTGAGCCGTCTTCTGCTATAAGCTTAAAGGAGAAACTCATTGCAGGCGACCTATGATAAGCTTATTCTTCTCAATAAGCGGCAAGTATATTTTATCTTTCGAAACGAATATATCAGCTGCAGGTGTATTCAACTCTTTTACTATTTTGTATTTTTTTAATGTTAAATCCGTCTGTATAATCTTTCCGCTTCTGTAATCTGAGATAAACAGCTTATCGCCCAAAAGCGATATACCATCAAAACCCGTCAAACCCTTGAATGTTATACTCTTCTTTAACTCACCAGCTAAACTGATAAGGCTAATAGTTGGACTATTAAATGATACAACGGCAAATACATTCTGCTTTTTTATGAAAATAATACCATTTGGCGAGAAATTATCCTTTTTAAAAAACAGAGACACCTTACCCTTCTTGTCAACCTTGTATATGCAGTTATTGACCGTATCGGTTATATAAGAGACTCCATTCAGAACAACAATATCATTTAGAAACTTAGAGCCTTTAATGTCTATGCACTTTGTCTTTGTGCTCGTCAAATCGGCTATACACAATCTATTTAAATCTGCAATGTAAAGCTTGTTATCAAAAGGATATATACCCTTTGGTGCCTGAAGATTGTCAATAAACTTAAACTCCAATATATTACCGTATTTATCAAGCTTTGTAATAAATCCATCCTTATTTGGTGAAACAGGCGAGTTTCCAATGTTTGACACATAGATATAATTGCCGTAAGGATACACGCTTTCTGGATGATGAAGACCTACAATTTCACCTTCTTCCATAAACTTAAAACTGCTCAAAACCACCAAAACCAATAGAGCTATAAGAACCAAAACCTTCTGGCTTTTCAGAAATGACATCTTACAAACCTGTCGTTTCTCTCTTTCAGTGGTGGTTGTTCTGTTTTGCACTTCTCTTCTGCTTTAGGGCAGTTTAAATAGAAAGGACAGGCATACTCCCTTTTTGCTTCTATTTCGCTAAACCTAAAATCTTTATAATGCATATCAATCTTGGGAACAGAACCAAATAAAAAACGCGTATATGGGTGAGTTGGAGCAAGTTTTATCTCTTCTATGCTGCCCATCTCAACGATTTTACCGTCAAACAGAACAACAAGTTTACCATCAAATGCCAACATCTCAACATCATGTGTTATGAATATAAGCGTAATATTGTCTGTTCTGTTTAGCTCTTTTAGGAGATTTACAACCTTCATTTTCGTCATGCTGTCAAGAGCACTTGTAAACTCATCTGCCAGTATAATTTTAGACTTCAAAAGCGCAGCAGCTATAAGAACCCTTTGTCTCATACCACCACTTAGGTTATGTGGGTATGAGTCAAGCACATACTCAACATCTTCAAAACCAACCTTTCTAAGCGTCTCTTTAATCTTATCTAAATCACTTTCTATCTCAAGAAGCTGCTCTCTTATCTTAAAGAGTGGATCTAAGGAGTCTGTAATATTCTGTGGAATCAGGCCTGTATCTTCATCTATTGATACTTCTCCTTCAAATCTCAATGGGTAAAATCGCCACATTCCACTGATTATTCTTGCAAGTGTGGTTTTACCTGCACCTGATTCTCCAACTATAGCCCACACATCACCCTTTTTCACATTTAGCCGTATATCTTCAAGAACCTTCTTATCATCGTAATAGGCTTCTTCTATGTTTATATTACATACCATTGAGTTTTCTTAACTCATCTTCTTCCTGCTTCGACCTTCTCTTAAGCTCTTCTCTTAACTTCTCGTTATTCAAAGCAAGCATTCTTAAAACAAACAGAGCGGCATTTTTTGCTCCCTTTTTGCCTATTCCAAATGTCGCAACAGGAACGCCTCTTGGCATTTGAGCTATAGAAAACAGTGCATCAAGTCCAAGCAAATCACTTGCAACCGGCACACCAAGAACAGGTTTTTGAGTGTGGGCAGCTATAACGCCAGGTAAGGCAGCTGAAAGGCCAGCAATCACTATAGCCGCATCAAACTCCCTATCTATTATCTCTGCCACTTCTTTTGTTAAATTTGGAGACCTATGCGCAGAAGTTATAAATGTCTTGTTCTCTATTTCATACTCATCAAGCACACCCTTTGCAGCATCCATTATCTCTTTATCCGAAACGCTTCCAGCAACAATAGCAACTCTCATAACAATACCCCTAAAGTTTTATCAACTGTTCTATCTTGACATTGGCATCCTGAAGCGTATTGACAATCTTTATAATTGTGCTCAAAAGCTCATAAATCTTTACGATTCTTGCTGTCAAATCATCTATAACTTCTGCATGCTCATTTATAGCAAGACTGTTTTCATTCAACGACTCTGCTATATCATTTGACTTCTCATTTATTTTTAAGAATATCTCAGCAAAGTCATTAAAATCCTTTCTCAACTCATCGAGAAACTCTTTAACAGATTCGACTTTCTCAACGGTTGACATCAGCTTTGCGTTAAAATCGTAAAGAATCTCCTGAATATTATCCGTTATATTGTCTGTCTTATTTGCAAGCTTTTTAATCTCGTCTGCAACGACGGCAAAACCCTTACCGGCTTCACCTACCCTTGCAGCCTCAATGGCAGCATTCAAGGCAAGAAGATTCGTCTGTTTTGCAATATCAGATATACTGCTTGCGGCTTTGTTTATATTCTGTGTTATCGTCGTTAAACCCTTGATGCTTGCGACAAACTCATCAACTTCACTCTTCCTATTTTCAACTTCTTCGTTGCGCTCCATTACCCTGTTTGAGATATCGTTTATATTGAGATTAAACTCTTCAAAGTCGCTGTTGATTTTTGAGACATTCGTTGCCATACCCTTTAGGTTGCCTTCCATCTCTTCCAACGATGCAGAAAATGTCTTCATCTGGTCTTCTAAAAACTCAATGTCGTTTGCTATTATTTTAAAGCTCTCGATTGTTGCTGTTGAAACAAATGAGCTTTTTACAACACCCTTCGATAGCTTTCGTATGGCGTTTGCAGTCTTGCTATTCTCCTTCATGGCTATCACCTGCTTATCTCGTCTATTATATCAGCACCGCATTTGAGATTATTCAACCAATTCAGGAACATATCGACAGCTTCAAATCTAAAGACAGCTCCGTGCTGTGGTGCAAGCATCTTTGGTGCAAGGCTTCTAATTTTATTCACATAGTATCTGCATGCGTTAGAAGATGCCATATATCGTTTATGGAACCCTTCCATTAAATTTATATGACTGTTGAAGTTATCCTTATCAACAAACAGATACTTGTTTGTATCGCTAAATACTGCAGCACCTATGTCTCCATTAAACAGAATCTTAGAGATAGGGTCAAACACTATAAGATTGCCAGGAGCATGAAGGAAATGAGCTGGTATAACTTCAAGCTCTCCAACCCTTCCACCAGAGTCAGGCAAACCCTTTATTCTTGACAAGTCCGTAATTCCAAAATGCGGCAAGAATCTTACCCAAAGCTCTGATATGTAAACATTTGCATTGGTAACAGAAAGCCACATAGGAATACCAGAGCTGACATCTGGGTCTTGATGTGAGAAGAATATATACTCTATGTCGTCTAAATCTATATACTTCGTAACATTCGAGACAACCTTTGGAAATATGTGAATACCACCTGGATCAAGCAGAGTTCCCTTTTTACCGTGAACTATCAGATACTGGTTTGTCTGAATCAGTCCATCTTCAAGCCTGCCCCACCCAAGCCAGACAAACTTATGCTCTCCATCATCATATAATAATTCACCATTCTCTATATCCACATCGGCATTTGACTTCGTGCAGTATTCCATTTTTTACCTCCAAATTTTGACTTTTTTCTATTTACTTTGATAACATAAGGATAAACGAAAGTCAACGAGAATTGCTTAACATATTTTGTTATGAATCTGGGAACTTTTCTTTTTTTGTGGTGCTCTAACAATACACTCACCCTTTATAGTATCAACTGCTCTTTTCAAATCCCCTATTAACATATCAGCCATGTCCCTACTAAAGTTTTCTTTAACAACCACTCTCAAGATATGCATATCTTCGGCATTCTTAGGTAAATTATAAGCTGGCACTATCCAATCCCTCTCTCTTAGCTTTCTTGAAACTTCATACACGCTTATCTCATTATCAATGGAGTAGAAAGTTACAACAGGAAGTTTCAAGTCTTCATGAGTTAGCTTAAAAACACTCATCTTTCTTATCTCTTTTGCAACATATTTTGCATTTTCCATGCATGTTTTCATTATGGCTTTATACCCGCTCTTGCCCAACCTTAGCATATTGTAGTATTGTGCTATCACCATAGCACTATTTCTCGAAAAGTTTAGTGTGTAAGTTGCTTCTTCACTTCCAAGATAATTAACATAAAATATTAAATCTTCTGGTAAAAATTCTTTATCCTTAAATATTAGCCAACCCACACCAGGATATACCAAACCATATTTATGACCAGATACATTTATAGATTTCACCTGATTCAATCTGAAATCCCATTCCATATTAGGATATAAAAATGGCACTATAAACCCACCACTTGCAGCATCAACATGTATCGGTATATCTAAACCTTTAGCACTCTTTAAATCCACCAGCATCTCGTTTATCTCTTTTATTGGATCTATCTGACCTGTGAACGTAGTTCCAAGTACAGCTCCAACACATATCGTATTTTCATCTATCAGTTCTTTTGTCATTTCAACATCCATTGTATATCTTCCATGCTCCATAGGAACAAGCCTAAGCTCAACATCAAAGTACTTAGCAAACTTCTCCCACACAACATGGACATCAGCACCAACTACCAGATTGGGCTTTGTTGTATCTTTACCTTCCTTCTCTCTTCTTTTTCTCCAACTCCACTTATGAGCTAAAAGCCCAAGCATTATCGCTTCAGAAGAGCCTATTGTAGATGTTCCAACATAGTCATTTTTTTCTGGAGCATTAAATAGTTTAGCTAACATATTAACTACTCTCTCTTGAATTACGCCTGTTTGGGGATACTCTTCTTGGTCAACCAAATTTTTGTTTATCGTCTCCATTATCAACTTTTCCGCCTGTGGTTCCATCCACGTAGTAACAAATGAAGCCAAATTCAAAAAAGGATTACCGTCAAGATTCATCTCATCATGTATAAGTTGATAGGCCACATCTGGCCCTATCCCATTATTTGGTATCTCATATTTTGGTATTGGCTCTGAAAACGCCCTGTTAGCATAAGTAGCAGAGACTTTGGCTCCTCTTTTTCTTCTTTTTCTTGAAAGCATTACAAACAACCTCCCTTATTTTGATATAAAAATATATTTTTCAAACAGCTCTGAGATATGTATTACCTCTATTGGCAAATCTCTCTTTTCTATCCCACCTTTTATCTGAATCATGCATCCTGGACACTCCGTTACAACAACATTAACATTTGTAGACTTTATGCTTTTTATTTTTTTGTCAAGGATAGATGCCGATATTTCAGGATGGTCTATAGAAAAACTACCACCAAAACCGCAACATCTATCTGAATCTGGCAACTCAACAAACGCATCTTCCAATATCTTACGCAAAAAACTATCAGCAGAAAACCCAAAGCCCCTAATTTGATGACATGGAGTATGATAAGTGAATTTCTTATTTTTATCTGCTTTTACTTTCACTCCTAAATCTTTAATAAACTCTGAGAACATCCTCAGTTTACTCACTATCTGATTAGAAACTCTATAAATCTCTGGTATATCGGCCACCATATCTGGAAACTTTTTTATCATAGAGCCACATGTCGGACACAACACTACATAACTATCGTAATCAGAAGGAGTATTCATATATTCTAAAGCCTTTATTACGCTCTTTTTTGCACTTTCTTTATCTCCTGAATGCAAAGCCGGAAATCCACAACATACGCTTGATGTAGGTATATCAATAGCTATATTCATTCTAACCAACAACTTAGCCATCGATATACCTACATCAGGATACAAAAATTCTATGGCACACCCAGGATAAAAAAACACTCTTTTTTCTGGATTCTTTGGGTTTTTTATCTCCTTTTTGAACCTTTCACTAAATGTCTTTTTGCTTATTTCCGGCAATTTCCTAAAGTTATACTTATCTGGAAGCAGTTTATCCTGCCTTGATGTTTTTAAAATCAAGCTTCCTATCTTAGCTGCACCCTTTAAATTCACAGGTTTAGATAAAATTGAAGAGAAGAGAAACTTTTTTGCAGGATTTATTCCATATTGCTCTGCTAAACCTACATTGAGTTTCTCTATCAAACCTTGAATATCCACTTTTGCTGGACATATATCATTACAAGTTTTACAACCAGCACACAGACTAAGAAGGTCCTTTGTATCACCCGTAGGGTGATACAAAGTTGTAAGTATAAGACCTATGGGACCTGTATAAATCTTCCCAAAAACATGCCCTCCTACAACTCCATAAACAGGACACACATTGGCACAAGAACCACACCTTATACATTTGAACGCCTCTTTAAGTATAGAATTATTCAAATAATTTAACCTACCATTATCAACAAATACAAAATGTAGCTCTTTTTTTCCACTTTCGGAAGCTAAAGAGTTCAAAGCCCCCTTTATCCAACTAACATAAACAGACATAACTTGACCAGTAGCATTCTTCGGCAAAACCTTTAGGATTTTCAAAGCATCATCAAAACTTCCAACTAATTTTTCGTATCCCAGTACCACTATATGAACTGGTGGTATGGTAGTGACGAGTCTTCCGTTCCCTTCATTGGTGACTATTCCTATAGTTCCTGTCTCCGCTACTGCCACATTTGCACCGCTTATTCCCACCTTAGCCCTAAAGTAGAACTCCCTTAAATAATTTCTCGCTATACTAACCATTCCTTCTATATCATCCTCATCTACTTCTACATTCAGATGTTGTTTAAACAATTTAGCTACTTGCTGCCTATTTTTGTGTATTGCTGGCATAATCATATGCGAAGGGGTTTCTCCTGCAAGCTGTATAATCCATTCTCCTAAGTCGGTTTCGACAAGTTTCACTCCATTGCTTTCTAAATATTTATTTAAGCCTATCTCTTCGGCAGTCATAGATTTTGACTTTACAACATGCTCCGCATTGTGCTTCTTGCAAACGCTTAGAATGTATTCGCAGGCATCGACCGAGTTTTCGGCTTGATAAACCTTAGCACCTGTCTTTTCAACTTCTTTCTTAAACTTTTCAAACAGTTCACCGATTTTATCCGCATTCCTAATTCTCAGGCTCGATACTTCTTCTCTAAGCTTTTGAAAACTTAAACCCTTATACGCTTTGATTTGGGCTTCCTTGTAATTATGATAAAATGTTTCAAGATTATTACCAAGAACACTATCTTTTATAGAATTTTCTATTTTCTCTTTTAATCTCTTGTGCATCTTATCCCTCACAAATCTTTAACTATAAAAATTTTCATAGATTTAGGACCATGAACACCCAGAGTTAAAAACATCTCTATATCGGCCGTTCTACTTGCTCCTGTTATAAAAACAGCATAAGAACCACCATCTTTTGAAGTTATATCTTTTAAAATACTGGCTGCATCCTCCATTCTTCTCACGATACGAGACGCAGGTAAGATAACATGTAAATCATCACACAAAGCTGTAGCCCTTCTATACTCCTCTGAATCCTCGCACAGAACCACGCTTCCAGTTTCAGCTATACCCAAACACGCCTCAACTATGGTTCTGTCTATGCCTTCTTTTTCAACAATTTTTATTGATTCCAAATTCAAGGAAGGTATATGTATAAAATCATAATGATTCTTTTCCAAAATACTACCCACATCTACTCTTTCCACTATCTTATTATCATTGCCAACAAGTTTTGAGAATTCCATAAACAGCTCAATTTCTTCCATTTAACCTCTCCTTTAGTAGCTGCTTGTATATAGTTTCTATCGGGTGTTTAACTTCCACGTTTAATGAGTTTTCAGAAACCAAGTCGGTAAACTGCATTACGCACCCAGGACAAGGTGTATACAAAACATCGTATCTCTTTATCTCATTCAGCTTTTTACTTCCGACCTCTCTTGATGTTTTATTATGTTTAAGCCTGAAAGTCCCTCCGAACCCACAACAACTCTGATTTTTTAAGGGTTTTAGATTCTTTGAAACACTTTCTTTCAAAAAATCTATCATTACACTATCTTTTGAATGCTCATAATGGCACGGCACATGCAGGGTAGAATTTTCACTGTTAGGGTTTATTTTTACATTCAACACCTCTTTTAAAAAGACAAGCACATCTATCATTCTCTGCCTTATCTTTCTGTCTGTAACCCTAACTCCTAAATCGGACAAACCCCATTGACATGTTGGACATGCCGTTATTATGTAATCTGCATCATTTATAGAGTCAAACCAATCGAAATTTCTTTCAACCATGGTTTTATATAAATCCATATCTCCCATAGTTGCAGCAGGTATTCCACAACAGTTATTTACTTTCGGAACATATACAGATACCTTAAACATCTTTAAAGTCTCAACTATAGCTTCTCCCCATGAAGTGTAAACATAGTTTATGGCACACCCAGGATAGAATATTACTCTCATTTTTTCATTTTTTGCTTTATTTAATCCACCATACATCTTTGTGAACGATACCGATTTTATGTTTTTCACATTAATCTCTATAGGAATCTTAAGCTTTCTTGTGCTTTCATCAAGCTTAGATGAGATCAAACGCATACCTACACTCACTGTTGGCTGAATACTCTCTACAAAATTGGGTCTATTCATCGCTGTCTTTAGAAAAATCTTTTGAGACACTGGTAGTTTATCTATTCTTCTTAGAACACTTTTAGCTCCAACAAATATCTCATCCGTCTTCACACTGCTTGGACAAAATCTTTTGCATCTACCACACAATATGCAATAATCTAAATATTTAATAGCTCCTTTGAGACTATCTAGCCTACCTTCGTATATAGCCTCAATAAGCGAAATTTTGCCTCTTGAGACGGATTGCTCCAATCTATCTTTTTCATAAAGCGGGCAAACAGACTGACATATACCACACTTCATGCACTGAAGTGTAAGTTCTTCTAATTCCTTTAACTCTTTAACTATTTTTTTAAGCGAAAGAATCATCTCAATACCTTACCTGGATTGAATATCCCTTTTTCATCTATACCGTTTTTTAATTTTCTCATGAACTTTATGGTGTCTAAGCCAATTTCTCTTTCTAAATACTTAGATTTTGCTATACCTATGCCGTGCTCTCCGCTTAGAGTCCCATCTAATTTCAATGTCTCCTCAAATATCTCATCTATAGCAGCTTTAACTCTCTTCATTTCCTTTTTATCCCTTTTGTCAGTTAGGATGGTAGGATGAAGATTTCCATCACCAGCATGACCAAACGTTCCTATTATTATTTCGTATTTTTTTGAAATCTTTCGTATTAGTTGCATCATTTCTGGCACTTTGCTACGAGGTACAGTAGCATCTTCCAAAATCAAAGTTGGCCTAAGAAGAGCAAGGCTGCTCAAAGCATCTCTTCTTGCTTGCCATAGTTTATCTCTCTCTTCTTCTGTTCTGGCTATATGCACTTCTCCCTTCAAAGATCTGCATATTTTATAAATCTTTTTATATTCATCCTCAATCGCAGCAGGATGACCATCTATCTCTATAAGCAGTATAGCATCGGCCGATGTAGGAAGCCCTATTCTGTGGAACTTTTCCACTGTTCTTATGGTAAAATTGTCCAAAATCTCTAAAGTAGCAGGTAATATCCTTGAAGCTATAATCTTAGAGACAGTTTCAGATGCTTTTATTATATCCGAATAATATACAAGCATTGTCTTTTTAGCTTCAGGTGGCGGAATAAGCTTTAATATAAACTCTACCATAACGCCAAATAGACCTTCAGATGACAGCATCAAACCGGGCAAGTTAAAGCCACTAACCAGCTTAACGGGTTTCCCACCTCCAGCAACAAAGTTGCCATCTGAATCAAAAAATTTAACGCCCATAAGATAGTTACTTGTAACGCCGTATTTTAAAGCTCTAAGCCCACCAGAATTCTCTGCAACATTTCCACCGATAGTAGAAACTTTCATGCTTGCCGGGTCTGGAGGATAAAGCAAGCCTTTCTCGGCAACTGCATCTGCTAATTTTTGTGTTACCACGCCAGCTTGCACTATTGCATATAAGTCTTCGGTATTTATTTCTATTATTCTATCCAACGCTGTGGTTAATAAAACACATCCACCTTTCACAGGAACACTACCGCCGCTCAGATTTGTTCCAGCACCTCTCACTGTTAGCGGTATAGAAGCTTTGTTGCACAGCTTTACTATCTTCTCAACTTGCTCATAATTTGTAGGCTGGACCACAATATCTGGAAAAATAGGCCTTTCAGGATAAGCATCATAGCTATAAAAAGAGAGATCCAAAGGATTTGTAAAACAGTGCTCTTTTCCCACTATATTCTCAAAATCTTTTACAATACTCTTTTTAATAACAATACCCCTTAAACCTAAAATTCTTAAAAAATTCTTAATATATTTAGCAAAATACTCCAATTTTTCTTGCCTGTCAAGTCGCCCACTTGCTATTTTTTTCTCTTTTTGATAAATAATTAATGTGTAAAAGGAGGCAAAAGTAATGAAACAAATTAAAGAATTACCTGAAAATGGTAAATTTGTTGTGCTTTTCACATCAGACCACTGTCCACACTGCAAAAAGATGGAAAAGAATCTAAAGCAAATAGAAAAGAAATATCAAGAAAAAGGAATAGAGTTTTACACTATCAACATCTCAAGAAATCAGGAGATAGCCTTAAAATACAACATTATGTCAGTTCCCTTCACTGTTTTCATGAATGGTAAAAAGCTTGTTGGTAAGGAAGCGGGAGCCGTATCCATAAAAGCCATAGAGTTAGAACTTGAAGAGCTTATAAAAGATGGAGAGTTCGTCAAAAAGATAAAAAGGCTGTTTGGTTTTAAGTAAACCTGAAGCTTTTGTCTGAAAACACCCAGTTGATTTTTCTTTTTCCCTTGAGTTCTTTGCACTTATACAAAGCAGAGTCTGCAAACCTTAATGCAACATTTGTCGTTATAGAAGAAGATGGCACATATATGTAAACACCCATACTGTATTCTATCTCAATATTACTTGCAGAAGGCGATATTCTCATAGGTTGCTTAAAAGACCTATCTATCTTTGAGAGTATAACATCCACAGAACGCTTCGATTTTACACCTTCAAAAATCAGAACAAACTCATCGCCGCCAAACCTTGAGATAAAATCACTGCTTCTTAAGTTTGTTCTTAGCCTTCTTGCCACAGTCTTTAAAACAACATCACCTGCATGATGCCCATACTCATCATTTATCTGCTTAAAATCATCAAGGTCTATTATACATACCATTATCTTTTCACCGGTTCTCTGCGCCCTTGCCGCTACCCTTTCAAGTTCGCACTCAAGACTGCTTCTATTGTAAAGACCTGTCAAATAATCATGACCTGCCGAATATTCAAGCTTTTTTCTTAATCTATGCAATTCTGTTGAGTCAACAGCGCTCCACAAAACTCCAAACTCTTCAGTTGGCAACATTATTCTTGAGCCCGTCATTTGAGTCCATATAATTCTACCATCCTTGCGTTTGAGACTCCTTTCAAAGGTAACAACAATATCACTATCTAAAATCTTTTCAAATAAGGGTTGTTGCCTAAAATACGACTTCTCATTTGGATGTAATATGGACGCATTTTTACCTATCAGCTCTTCTCTTTTATAACCGAGAAGTCTATAAACTGAAGGATTTACATCTATTAAATTTCTGTTTTTATCAACGACAAATATTGCCGCAGGATTTTTCTCAAACAGAACACGATAATAAGAAAGCAGATAATCAAAAGTGTATTCTGTTGCTTTTTTATTTTTAATCAGAAGTTCAAGCATGAATTTTTTACTTTCCAATACCTTTTTACAATCAAATCTCTAAGTGAAAGTTTATCTGATTTAACATTAAATTTCAAGCAAGTTTTAATTTCTTAATTAACTTATGTTTTAATTATAGATTCACTTAAAACATCACAAGAATCCTTTAAAACCAAAACATCATCTTCAAGCCTTATACCACCAAAATCAAGCATCTCAAAAGCTCTATCGTAATTTATAAACTCTTTGAATTTAGCTTCTTCATACCACTTTTTTATGAGTTTAGGGATAAAGTAAATTCCAGGTTCAATAGTCATAACATAATTCTCTTTAAGCTTACGAGCAAACCTTAAAGATTTAAGCCCAAATATATTACTCCTTTTTACACTCTCATCATACCCAACATAATTTTCACCCAGCGCTTCAAGGTCGTGAACATCCAATCCCAACGGATGACCCAATCCATGCGGGAAGAACAGAGCATAAGCGTGATTCTGCATAATGTCATCAATGCCACCCTTCAAAAATCCCAACTCTTTAAGCCCTTCTGCTATCACCCTTGCAGCTTTAAGATGCAAATTTATAAACATCTCACCTTCTCTTATACTGTCAAACGATACCTGCTGCGCTTTTTTGACAATCTGGTATATATCTTTCTGAAGCGGCGTAAACTCACCATCAACTGGAACTGTTCTTGTTATATCGCTTGCATAATGCTCTTTAGTCTCAACTCCAGAGTCAAGTATAAACATGTCGTTCTTTCTTAGCGTATTTTCGTGTGTCGTATTGTGAAGAATTGCACCATCCTTTGTCAAAATCGTTGGAAATGAGAGCCAAACACCATTTTTGATGGCATAGCCTTCAACTTCTGCAAGTATCTCTCTTTCTTTTGTTCCATCTTTTGCCTTCTCAAAAGCTATCTCAAACATGCCCTTGCTTATCTCTATAGCCTTCTTTATCTCATAAATTTCTCTTTCTTCTTTCTCTAAACGCTGATTGGCTATAACTCTTACAAGCTCAATATCTACCAATCCTTCAACTTCATGACATTTAATATCAAATATTTCGGCAAGCTTTATAATATTCGAGCTTCTGTATTGTGGAATTATTCTAACGCTTCTGTTTCTAAAATAGTTTTTGAGCTCTTTTGACTGTCTTAACTCTGCGCCACTTCTGTCTGTAAGCTCTTTTAAATTACTCTCCCTTTTTATCCAGATAAGCTCATCTTCATCTAAATCATCGCCAAAAACAATACCTCTATCGTTGTCAATATCTATAACAGCTGCGATATTCGGCACATCTATGCCAAAATAGTATAAAAATGTGCTGTCCTGTCTAAAACGATAGCAGTTTGCAGGAAAATTTATAGGCTCTTCACTATTGCCTAAAAGAAGAACAACTCCTTCCTTTAATCTATCCTTCAAATAGTTTCTTCTTTTTATGTAAACTTCCTTCTTAAACACTCAGCAATCCTTTATCTCTCCACTTTCAGATTTCATAACCCTATTTCTGCCGTTTGCCTTTGCCTTATAAAGCGATTTATCAGCCCTACCTATGAACTCGTTGATTGTCTCGTTGTTATACTCAGACACGCCTGCAGATACTGTTATCGACACATCTCCATTCTCACTTTTGACTCTCATGCTCTCAATGTTTGCCCTTATTCTTTCTGCAACTTCGCATGCCTTATCCAACTCTGTCTCTGGCAAAATTACAGAAAACTCTTCACCACCAAACCTGCCAGCAATATCTGAGCTTCTTATAGATTTCTCTATAACTCTTGCAACTTCCCTTAAAACATCATCACCCACAAGATGCCCGTATGTGTCATTTATTCGCTTAAATTTATCAAGGTCTAAAATCATAAACGAGAGCGGCTTGTTGTTTCTCTTCGATAGAGCAATAAATTTTTCAAGAAAGGTTATAATCGAGCGTCTGTTGTAAAGTTTTGTCAAGAAATCCCTTTCGGATTCGTCTTTTAGTTTTTTAATTAGCTGGCCCCTGTGTATATTGGCTCTTATACGAGCATAAAACTCTATCATGCTGTATGGTTTTCTTATGAAATCATCAACGCCGCTATCAAACGCCTGTTTCATAACGCTAAAGCCTTCTGAACCTTCAGCTGCCGTAACACCGATTATGGGTATATATCTAAATCTCTCATCACTCTTTAATGCCTTTGCCACTTCAAAACCACTCGCACCGGGCAAATTTATATCAAGCAGAATGGCATCAACTTCGCTGCCTTCAAGCAAAAGTCTCAATGCTTCTTCGCCGGTATATGCACTTAAAGGCTTTATGTTCTTCTCTTTAAGCTGGTGGCACATGGTCTGATTCTGTATCTTTGAATCTTCAACCACTAAAACAGTCCCGATAATATTCTTCTCTTCTTCGAAAAACGCCTTCAAGTATTCGTAAAGCTCACCTTGTTTAAAGGGCTTTTTCAAATAGTTAAAAGCACCATAATCAAATGCCTTATTCTTAAAATAGTCATCATCACTTGCAGTAAGCATGACAACAGGCAATTGTTCAAGATTAAGCTCTGTTTTTATCTTTTTTATCAACTCCCAACCATCCATACCCGGCATCTCACCATCTATGATGGCAAAATCAAAATTGCTGTCATTTTTTAAAAACTCGTAGGCTTCTTCACCGTTTGAAAAAACTTCAACTTCAAATGAACTTTCAAGCTCTCTTTTCACCATTTTCTGAATAAACGAGCTATCGTCGCATACAAGTATGCGTCTCATGTTTCACCTCTGAGCATTTTAGCTATATCCTTAGCAAAATAGGTAATAATAATATCTGCACCAGCCCTTTTTATAGCCGTCAGTGTCTCAATCATTACAGCTTTCTCATCAATCCAACCCTTCAAAGCCGCAGCTTTTATCATTGAGTATTCACCACTCACATTGTATGCAGCAAGCGGCATATAAGGGAATTTCTCTTTTACTGCTCTTATTACATCCAAATAAGCCAAAGCTGGTTTAACCATAAGAAAGTCGGCACCTTCTTCCATATCAAGCATACACTCTTTTATGGCTTCCTTTGAGTTTCTAAAATCCATCTGATAGCTCTTTCTGTCGCCAAAGGCAGGAGCACTCTCTGCTGCATCTCTAAATGGTCCATAGAAGGAAGATGAGTATTTAACGGCATACGACATAATCGACACATCGTAAAATCCATTCTCGTCTAACGACTCTCTGATTGCCTTAACCATGCCGTCCATCATGCCGCTTGGTGCGATTATATCTGCACCCATCTTTGCATAAACATAAGCTTCTTTTTTTAAGAGCTTTAGCGTCTCATCGTTAAGCACATTACCGTTTTTATCCAATACTCCACAATGACCATGTGATGTATATTCACACAAACACGCATCGGCTATAACAACAAGCTGCGGTATTGCTGATTTTATGCTGTTTATTGCTCTTGCAATAATACCATCTTCGGCATAAGCTTGAGAACCAAACTCATCCTTCTTATCTGGAATACCAAACAGAATCACGCTTTTTATACCCAAATCAAAGGCTTCTTTTGCTTCTTTTATAGCGTTATCAATAGAAAGCTGATATATACCCGGCATTGACTCAACGGGATTTTTTATATTTTCTCCTTCTCTTACAAAAATAGGATAGACAAAATCATCCAAATCGAGCTTTGTCTCAGCAACCATATCCCTAAGCTGGGCTGTTTTTCTTAGCCTTCTTGCTCGTGTTTCTGGGAATTTCATTTTTTGACCTCCATAAGCTCATTATAAACAATTATATAACTCTCAACCATTTTTTTCACGGAAAATTTTTCCTTTACAATTTTGTATGCATTATCAACAAATCTGTCTCTTAAATTGGGCTCCCTGTAAAGTTTCAAAATGGCATCTGCAAGTTGCTTTGAATCCCTTTTTCTTACGATAAAACCACTTTTGTTATCTTCTACTATCTCTCTTGCGCCGCCAGCATCTGTAACTATGACTGGTATCTTCAGAATCATGGCATTTAGAATGGCACCGCTAAAACCTTCATTATCCGATGCCAATACAAACAAATCAAAAGCCTTTATATAATTTTGAATATCCCTTTTGAAACCTATAAGAAAAAATCTATCTTCTATGGACAAACTTTTTATCTGTTTTTCAAGCTGCTCTTTCAGATTGCCTTCTCCTGCAACAATAAACACCACATCCTTAGCCTGCTTTAAAACCATCGATGCCGCTTCTATTAAATTCGGTATGTTTTTCTGCTTTGTTAGAGCTGCAGCTGTCCCAACAATAAATTTACCCTTGTAAGAATTTCTTATCTTTTCAACCCTTTTTAAATCAACACTATCTTCAAGTTTTGGGTCTGTTATAGAGTAAATAACCCTTAACTTCTTGCTATCAACAAAGCCAACCAATGTATCCTTTACAGCTTCAGATACACAGACAACAACATCTGACAAACGGTATTTAAACTTGGTAAAAATATTATTTTTCGGCTTGTAATCAACCCTTCTTGTGTATATGAGTGGTTTTTTGTTAATCTTTTTTGCTAAAGCAGATATGTTGAGTGCTTTTGCCGTATGGGCATGTATGATGTCGTAATTTTTACCTTCTTTTGCAAGCCTTAACCAGTCAGTTAGCTGATTTCCTGTTAATCTTACTGTTTTTATTCCTTTCTTTCTGCACCTGTTATACAGCTCATCTTTTACTGTTGCAACAGCCGAATCTATGCCATTTTTTATGAGCCCTTCGACAAGCCACAAAAGTTGCTGCTCACCGCCTCTAAAACCTTTTTCTGTATCAACATGCAAAATTCTCATATCTTCCTGTGAACCATTGAGTATGTCTTTGCAAGCATCTTGTTCGAATACAGCCTTACTCGTGATTTAAACCAGTCTAAATCCTTTTTCCATACACCAAATCTCTTTATCTCGTATGTTGAATCGCCGGGCGAGTTTGCACCAACCTTCGTTGTAAAGAGATATTTAAAACCAACTTCCTTTGCTATCTTGAGTGATAAGTCGTTGTATGCACCCCAGGGCCAGCTAAAGGCATTGCATCGTTTCTTGACTTCATATCCAACTTCACCCTTTGCAACTTCAAGCTCCATCCTTATTCTTGAAGCCTGCTCTTCTTCTGTCTCAAACCTGCCTATCTCTTCACTTCCCTTCTCTTTCTTGTATCTTTCAACTATCTGATTAAGTTCACTCTCCCAATTAGGTTTTTTAAAAAACTCAACAAAACCGTTATCTTCAACATACTTTGCAAGCATATCCCTTAGCTCTTTATCTGCTGTAAACTCCCTTGCTGCAAGCTCTGGTTTTCTCTCAAAATCCGGTGTTCCAAATCTCTCATCACCCTTGACCATCTGCCATGCCGAATGCTTATCTCTTGGCCTGTTAAAACCTATGATTTTACTATCTGCATACACCTTTTTATGCATTTTTGTATGTGGTTGAACATCTATAATTCCGCTTCTCTCCATCGTTCTTATCTCTTCCCAGCAGAGCCTTCTTATCATTTTTATTCTGCACCCATGCTCTTTGATATAGGTTGATGAGCAGTCTGGAATTCTCTCCTTTGGAATCTTGCCCGACCAGTAATCTTCCAAATTCAAACCGGTAAACTCGTCTTCTTCGACCGTCCAGGTAACCAAAAACAGAATAGCATTAAAACCATACTTCTTAAGCAAAGGATACGCATGAACCCAGGTGTCTAAATAACCATCATCAAATGTTATCAAAACAGCCTTATCCCAATCCTTTTTACCGGTTTCCAAATACTCGCCAAGCTGTTCCTTTGTTATCGAAACATAACCTTCGCTTTTTAAAAACTTGAGATGCTCTTCAAACAGCTCAGGTGGAATAGAGAGCACATCATCGTCGTAATTTATATGATGGTAAAGCAAAACAGGAACACTCGTCTGCATCTTACTCCCCCTTATTGTTTTCTAAGACAAATACTATACACATAAAGGAGAGTCATTCAAGAGAGAAAACAAAAAAAGCGGGCTTGTGATGCCCGCTTGGTGGGTTATTCGCTTAAATGCTCTTTTTTGTATTCATACATATCTGCATATCCAATAAGCGACTCTTGTGGATTCATAAGCTTTGTGGCTTCAAGTATCAAAAGACCAGCTTCATTTACCGTATTCACACCTACAAACCCAGCTCTTTTGCAAACATTAAACGCTTCCTTGAATAGATCTTCTGACAAACCGCTTCTTTTTATCGCTTCTTTATGTTTCTTTGGCAAAATTCTTATTTTCTTCTCTTTCTCATAAAGAGAGCCAACTTCAGAAAGAGCCTTTATAACCCTATACATTACAGGTGTAATCGGTGTTGCAAAGCTTGTAGGAACGCCAGATAAAGCCCTATCCATGAGCTGACCTGCTTCTGTCTCAACGATATTATTATCCGGTAAAATTTCTATCAGATGGCGAGCTTCCAATTTCTCCAAAGCCCACTGCATTTTTCTTCTCTCGTCATCGTTTTTGGCTCTGCCTAAAAGCTCATCAACAGTCATACCCTTATCGGGAATCATCTTAAATATCTCATGCTCATACTTTGTAAGATACGGTTCTCTCTTTATCTCTTCAGCTAAGTATGCATAGAAGTATCCAGACTTTGTTGGCTCGGCTGTTCCAACCAAGCTTGTCTCTTTTGCCTTTTCATACCACTCTATGCTTGGTGCAGAAAATGCCTTTCTCGTCATCGTTATAGCCTTAACAGCTGTTGAGCTTATAGACCTTCTTCTAACCTGCTGGTCTTTCAGCACTTCTTTTCCAAATTCGCTTAATTCAAACACTTCATTATGCCCATCTTTTTCTATTGTCTTTATCAAGTTAAACGACTCAAGCGAGAAGAGAGCTATCCTTAAATTGAAGTTATCTTCAAACCATTTGATATAGTTCTTTGTCTGTTGAAACTGCTCTGCAATCCTTCTAAACTTCTCTGGCATCTCCTTAATCTTTTTTCCATATTTCTCAATTAACTTCTCATACTCCTTTACCTTCCTGTCAACAAGCTCAGCTTTAATCTGCTCAAATGTTGGCAGAATCTCTTTATTCTCCTTATTCTTCTTCCAAAGATAATCTATAACTTCCAAAACGGCTATCTCTTCATCTTCTATAGAGAAAGACCAGACATCAACCCTTGCATCCTTTTTCCACAGCCTGTAAACTTCAAGTGCCCACTCGCCAGCCGGTGAAAGTTCACCATCTGCATTTACATAACCCAATGCTTCAAGCCAACTTTTAGCATCATTATCAATCTCTTCACCATCAGCCAAAGCTGCAAGGTTTATCAAAATGTGTGGACTTAAAACATAACCTTCCTTAACAAATCCACCAAGCTCAAGCGTGTTCTTTACAGCCTGACCCAAAGCAGTGAAAGAGTAAACATCACTCTTAGGAACGCTATAAGCGATTAATCTCATTGCTTCAAGCAGGCTCTCATAATACTCACCCACATGCAATCTTGAACTCAAAGCAGGACCAAATGGCAGCTTTCTAATCTCCTCAGCCAACTCAGCAGATACAACAAGCAGCGGTGATGTTGCTTTGTATGTATGCAAGATAAACTCTGCTTCTTTATTCAAAACAAACTTCTTTTTTAGTTTATCTTCTTCGACGAATCCTCTCTCTTTGAGATATGGTAATGTTATATCTGTTATGTTCTCTGATTTTTCTGCACTATCAAGCATCTCTATGATTTCTGAACCTATCCACTTCCAATCATCATCCCACTGATTAAAATGTTTAAGCTCACCCTTCTCAATTAAAGCATCAAGCTGCTGTGCTATACCAACACCAGCATAAGTCAAAGAGACATTTAACCTTGAATCTAATGATACAAGTCCTGCCCTTTCGAGTGTCCTTACGACCTCATCGTTCTCTTTTTCAAGCACCGTCAGATGTCTGTCTGTTTCTTTTTCCTTCAGAAGTTTCAGAAGCATCTCGGCATGATTCTTCTTAATGACCATGTTTCACCCTCCACTTTTTATTTTTTTCTATCAACAATATAATTCTAAACTGAAAATTTTCAATTGTGGTTGAATATTTTTACAAGTATTTAAGTAAATAGATTTATACTTTTTACTTTTTCAGCTAAAATATCTGTTGGTGAGATGAGCTCTTTAGCCTTCACATTCAAAAATTCACCTGCTTTAAAGCTTCCCTTTAACAAAAAGACGCCGTCTATCTCATAAGCACTCCTATAGCTTCTTGCCTTATAAAATCCTTCAAACTCATCATCTTCTCCATCAACAACCACTTTAAACTCTTCTCCTAAAAGCTCTATATTCTTCTCTTCGGTTATAGATGTCGCAATGTTTTGAATTTCTATAAGTCTTTCTTCCTTTAAAAGCTCATCCAAATCGTCAAACATTTCGAACGCCTTTGTTCTATCTTCGTGGTAATAACTAAAGAAAGCAGACCAATCAAGCTTAACATCTTTAATGAAATCTACAAGCTCTTCAAACTCTTCATCAGTCTCTGTTGGAAAACCAACGATAAATGTTGACCTTATAGCTATATCTGGAATTCTTTTTCTTAAGTTCTCAACCAACTTCTCCATATAAGAGCGATTATAACTTCTGCCCATGTCTTTTAAAACCTTATCCGATGCATGTTGAAATGGCACATCTATGTAATGAACAACCTTATCTGACGATGCAATAAAATCTATAAGCTCATCCGTTATGTATGTCGGATATGTATAAAGAAGCCTTATCCACTCTATACCCTTGACTTTCTCAAGCTCCTTTAAAAGCTCAACAAGTCCATTTTTAACGCCCTTTTCTATCAGATAGGCTGTTGTATCTTGGGCAACAAGATTTATCTCTTTAGCGCCACTTTCAATCAGAGTTTTAGCTTCTTCAACAACCTGTTCTATCGGTTTGCTCCAAAATCTGCCTTTTATCAACGGAATAGCACAAAATGTGCAGTTGTTTGAACAACCATCGCCTATTTTTAGATAGCCAATATGCTTAGGCGCAACAGGATACCGCACAAACTTAAAATCTTTTAACTTTTCTTCTTTTGCCACATCGACTATTCTGTCAAGCTCATAAACACCCAAAAACGCATCAACTTCTGGCAACTCTTCTTTTAGTTGTTCTCTATAACGCTCAAAGAGACAGCCGCAAACTATGAGTTTCTGTTTGTTTTTCTTCTTTATCTGTGCAAGCTCAAGTATCGTATCTATGGACTCTTCCTTTGCAGGCTGAATAAACCCGCAGGTGTTAACTATAAGGCAATTGGCATCTTCAGGATTACTGACAACTCTACAGCCAGCCTGAGCCAAAAGCCCAAGCATGTATTCGCTATCGGCTGTATTCTTAGGGCAGCCAAGCGACTCTAAATAGACCTTCATTGAGACCTATCTGCAGCCCTTAGATAGCCTTCAACAAGCTCATCGATTAGCTCTTTTACTGAGACTATCTTATCAACCCTATACACATTCTCACCTGCAAATGCAAAACCGCCCGCAAACCTTCCCTTCTGTGCATTAACCAAAGCCTGTGTTATACAGTATGGAGCCTTTCTATAATCGCACCCCTTCAAACACTGCCAGATACACTTAAACGGCTGCTTTTTACCCTTCTCTACATCTTCTAAGAACTTGTTATTTATTGCCCTTCCCGGCAATCCTACAGGGCTTTTTATGATAACAACATCTTCTTTTTTTGCATTAATGTAAGCTTCTTTAAATTTTATGTCAGCATCACACTCGTATGTTGCAACAAATCTGGTTGCCATTTGGACACCGTCAACACCTATTTCGTTCATAAAGAAGTATATATCTTCACCTGTGTATATACCACCCGCAGCAACAACAGGAACATTTTTAGAGTATTTCTCTTCATACTTCTTTACCACATCAATCACGGGCGGCGTTATCCTCTCAAGAGCAAAGTTCGGGTCAAATATTTGCTCCAATTTAAAACCCAAATGTCCACCCGCCTTCGGACCTTCAACAACAACACAGTCAGGTATATCCTTATAATGTCTGTCCCAATACTTAAATATAAGCTCTGCAGCTTTAGCAGAAGATACAATGACACCAAATTTTGTACCATTTCTTCTTATCTCTTTTAATGGTACAGTGAGTGGCAAACCCGCACCAGCAAAGATTATATCGGCTTTCTCTTCTGCTGAAACAACGCAGAGTTCTTCAAATTCAGTCATTGCAACCATTATGTTTATGCCGATAATCCCACCGCCACTTATCTCTTTTGCCTTTTTAATCTCTTTTCTTAAAGCCCTTTTGTTGGCTTCCTGCGGATGCTGAAAAAAGTCCTTCTCTTCAATCATACCAATCTCAGCAGCAGAGATAACACCTATGGCACCTTCTTTTGCAACAGCACCAGCCAAAGAAGACAGCGATATTCCAACACCCATTCCACCCTGAATTATGGGAACTTTAGCGACAAGGTCTCCTATTTTTAAAGCAGGTATTTTACTCATCTGAACCCTCTTTTACGAAAAGATTTAGAAGAAAACTTACAATACTCATAAACATTGAAGCAACAAAGGCAGCCCAGAATCCGTCAACATCAAATCCCCTTACAAGCTGGGAAGTAATAAGCATCATTATCGTATTAATCACAAGCGTAAAAAATCCCAATGTCAGTATATTCAAAGGCAGAGTAAAAAGTATCATAACGGGCTTTAGCGATGCATTGAGTAATCCTATAACAAGCGATGCTACAGAGAGACTGACAATACCGCTTACATGGACACCTTTAACAATTAAAACGGCAACACCTAAAGCTATCGTATTTATCGCCCATCGCAGAAGAAAATACATCTAAAACCCTACAAACAGAGAATCCCTTATCTTTTCAGCTAAGCTTTTAAGCACATCCTTAGATATCTTATCCCTTGCCATCTCGGTTGCAGAAACGCTATCACTCGCCGAATAGTCTTCAAAGTCGCTCACAACCATAGAGCTTATAATCTTTTTGCCTTTACTATCAATGAGACTAACATTAGCCGATATTGCACATCTGTAACGTATTGCAAGGCCGCTTTCAGCATACGAAATCGGATTTACATCATACTTAACAATAGAAACCTTCAAAAAACCATCAGCCAAATCCTTACTCTTTGCAAGAGATACCCTTGAGTCAAGATTCAAAACATCTATCAAATCCCTTTTTAAATAGACCTGCAAATCCGGTTGAGATGTCTCATTCACAACATTTTCGATATATATGCTTTTTATATCACCCTTTATCCTGCCACCCTGTCCTATAAACGAGTATGCACAGGATGAGAGTATAAAAGCCACAACAACAATCAAAATCCTTTTCATCATTTCACCACAATATTCAACAACTTATCTTTAACAAATATCTTCTTTATAATCTGTTTACCTTCAACATGCCTTTTAACCTTTTGACTCTCAAGAGCTTTTTTGAATACTTCATCTTCTTCTGCACCACGAGAAAACTCAAGTGCATCTCTCAATTTTCCATTAACCGTTATCGCTATTGTGACAGTATCTTTTATTGTTGCTTTTTCGTCGTATTCCGGCCATCTCTCAAATGCTATCAACCCATCATGGCCTGTTATCTGCCACAACTCTTCAGCTATATGCGGCACAATAGGATTAAGCATAATCAACAACACTTCAATAGCCCTTGCAAACAGTTTTTTCTCATCTTCCGTCTCAGGCTTGAAATCATACAAGAAATTTACAAACTCCATGCTTGCAGCAATCGCCGTATTAAAGTGATAATCTTCAAAATCCTGTGTAATCCTTTTAATCGTTGAGTGTATCATATAATTCAACTCTTTGAGTCTGTCTGTATTAATCTCAACATCAGAAGCCTTCAAATCCTTATACTCAAGCACCAATCTCCAAAGCCTATTTAAAAACCTATATGCACCTTCAACGCCTTCGTCAGACCACTCAAGGTCCTTCTCTGGCGGTGCAGCAAACAGGATAAATAGCCTTGCCGTATCTGCACCGTATTGATTGATAATATCGTCAGGGTCAACAACATTACCCTTGGATTTACTCATCTTTGCGCCGTCTTTTATAACCATACCTTGAGTAAGCAGGCGTTTGAAAGGCTCTGTCGAGCTTGTATAACCCAAATCACGCAAAACCTTTGTAAAATAGCGAGCATAGAGCAGATGCATTACGGCATGTTCAATACCGCCAACATACTGGTCAACATCCATCCAGTAATCCACTTTATCCTTTTCAAATATACCCTTGTCGTATTTTGGTGAGCAATAACGCAAGAAATACCAGGAAGACTCAACAAATGTATCAAAGGTGTCTGTCTCTCTTTTTGCATCGGCACCACAAATTGGACATTTAACATTCACAAACTCTTCAACCTTTGCAAGTGGCGAGCCACCTTCACCGGTAATCTCAACATCTTCGGGCAATTTAACTGGAAGGTTCTCTTCCTTTTCTGGCACTATGCCACAGTTTGGACAGTAAATAACAGGAATTGGAGCACCCCAATATCTTTGGCGAGATACATTCCAATCTCTAAGCCTATACTGATAACCAATACGCGCAAGCCCTTTCTCTTCAAGCCACTTAACTATCTCCCACTTTGCCTTCTCATTATCCATTCCGTCAAACTGACCGGAGTTAACCAGAATACCTTTATCTGTGTATGCTTTCTCCCACCTTGAGACATCTTTATCAAGCTCATCAGACCAGATAACTATCTTCTTAGGCAAGTTGTATTTTGTTGCAAATTCAAAGTCTCTCTGATCATGAGCAGGAACAGCCATAACAACTCCTGTTCCATAATCCATCAAAACAAAGTTTGCAGCATAAAGCGGCACATCTTCACCCGTTGCTGGATTTATCAGATAAGCACCGGTAAACACACCTTCCTTCTCTTTTGAGAAATCCCTATCAACCTTCTTAAACTCTTCGATAAATCTTTCAACAGTCTCTTTCTGTTCATCACTTACAAGTTCCATCAGTTTAGGATGGTTCGGAGCAATACTTACAAATGTCACGCCAAACAGCGTATCGGGTCTTGTTGTAAATACTTCCAAATACTCATCTGTGCCTTTTATCTTAAACTTAACAAAAGCACCTTTGGACTTTCCTATCCAGTTTCTCTGCTGAACCAAAACACGCTCAGGCCAGCCTTCTTCAATCAGCTTCATATCATCAAGCAGCTGGTCGGCATAATCTGTAATCTTCAAGAACCACTCATCCATCTCTTTCTGTATAACTTCATCGCCACATCGCCAGCACTTGCCATCTTCAACCTGCTCGTTTGCAAGAACAGTCTTACATGTTGGGCAGTAATTTACCGTGCTCTTTGCACGATAAACCATACCCTTTTTGAACATCTCAATAAAAATCTTCTGTTCCCATTTGTAATAATCCGGGTCGCATGTAATAACAAGCCTATCCCAATCGTATGAAAAGCCCAATCTTTTGAGTTCCTTTATCATGTAATCAATGTTTGAGTATGTCCATTTAGCCGGGTGTGTCTTATTGCTTATAGCGGCATTTTCAGCAGGCATTCCAAATGCGTCAAAGCCCATAGGATGGAGCACATTGTATCCTTGAGCGAATTTATACCTTGCTATTGCATCACCTATAGAGTAATTTCTGACATGTCCCATGTGAATTCTGCCTGAAGGATACGGGAACATCTCAAGCTGGTAAAACTTTGGCTTCTCATCAAAGTCTTTTGCCTTAAAAACGCCTTTCTCTTCCCAGATTTTCTGCCACTTAATCTCTATCTCTGCTGGATTGTATTTTTTCAACTTGGAACCCTCCGTCCATTAGTATTCTAATACTGCTCCCTTGCTTGCAGGTCCAACCATTTTGGAATACCTTGCAAGCCAACCTTCTGTAATTTTTGGTGGTTTTGGCTTAAAGTTTTTCTTTCTCTCTTCGATTGTTTTATCATCAACAAGCAGATTCATCGTTTTCTTTTCAACATCAAACTCAATCTTATCTCCTTCTTCAATCAGGGCTATAAGGCCGCCCCTTGCTGCTTCTGGCGATATATGACCAACTGATAGACCCCTTGTTGCACCAGAGAACCTGCCGTCTGTAATCAAAGCCACATCCTTATCCATGCCCATTCCCGCTATAGCACTTGTAGGCTGCAGCATCTCCTTCATTCCTGGCCCACCGGCAGGACCTTCATACCTTATAACAACAACATCGCCCTTGTTTATCTGCTTGCCAAATATTGCCTTCAATGCTTCATCTTCTGAGTCAAATACCCTTGCCCTTCCAACAAATTTATTCATTGAAGTATCAACGCCAGACTGCTTCAAAACAGCACCATCAGGTGCAAGGTTGCCTTTCAAAATCGTCAAACCACCTTTTGGATAGTAAGGCTTATCAAGTGGCCTTATCACTTCATCCCTGTAAACCTTTGCATCCTTATAGTTCTCATAGATCGTCTTGCCCGTAACCGTAATACAATCATGGTTTAGAATACCCAAAGGCTCAAGCCTATTTAAAAGTGCCATCATGCCGCCTGCTTCGTCCAAATCCTGCAAATGATAAGGCCCAACAGGTGAAAAGGCGCACAAATCAGGCACAATGTCAGTCATCTTATCAAAATCATCAAGGGTTAAATCAACCTTTGCTTCATTGGCTATAGCCAAAAGATGAAGCACCGTATTTGTTGAGCAACCCATAGCCATATCGGCAGCTATGGCGTTCATGAATGCTTCCTTTGTCATTATGTCTCTGGGCTTAATCCCTCTATTTACAAGCTCAACTATTTTCATACCCGCTATTTTGGCAAGTCTCACCCTTGCAGCCATTGGCGCTGGGATTGTGCCATTTCCAGGCAGAGACAAACCGAGCACTTCGCTTATACAGTTAATCGAGTTTGCAGAATACATACCAGAGCAAGAGCCACACGATGGGCAACCTGCATCTTCTATCTCTTTTAACTCTTCTTCTGTTATCTGACCATTTAAGTATTTACCTACACCTTCAAACACCTGTGCAAGGTCAATATCCGTGCCGTTGTATCTGCCGGCAAGCATAGGCCCACCAGAAATCATAATCGAAGGAATATTCACCCTTGCAACAGCCATCATCATACCCGGAACAATCTTATCGCAAGCAGGCAAAATAACGAGACCATCAACAGGATGGGCATTAACCATCGTCTCAACACTGTCTGCAATGAGTTCCCTTGAAGGCAGCGAGTAATGCATGCCTAAATGACCCATAGCTATACCATCATCAACGCCTATAACATTGAACTCAATCGGTGTTCCACCAGCCATGTAAATACCATATTTAACGGCTTCAACAAGCTGCTGCATATGTACATGGCCTGGGACAATTGTATTGTAAGAGTTTGCTATTGCTATTATTGGCCTGTTTAGTTCAATGTCCGTATAACCATCAGCTTTAAATAGAGACCTGTGTGGTGCCCTTTCTGGGCCTTTCAGCATAATATCACTTCTTCTTGCCATTTTCACGCCTCCTGCGTTTAGTTAGAACGATTATTAACAAAAATGAATTTATGTCAAGTGGCTAAAGCAATCTGGAAGTTTTACTATTTTTAAATCCTTATCAACCGATACAGATTTTATCTCTATCTCTGCTTTTTTCTCACCACCTGCCACTATCTCAAAAAACAGGTCAACACTCGCCCTTTTTATCCTTTTTATAGATACATACACTTCGGCTTCATCTCCAAGCTTTAAGCTCGAGATGTAATTCGCCTTAACTTCCTTCACAACAAGATATATACCTTCGTAATGCAACTTAAATAAATCGCAACCCTTCTTTAGAAAAAACTCCTGTTTTGCCCTTTCGCACAGCTTTAAATAGTTTGCATAATAAACAACACCACCAGCGTCGGTATCATCATAATAAATATTTGTTTTGTAAGATAGTTCAGCCATTTTTTAGTGCCTCTTTTGTGTATTTTTTGCCAAGTTCAACACCCGGCTGGTCAAATGGATTAACACCTAACACTTCACCAGCCTTTGCCGTTGCAATCATAAGAGAGATAAACAAAGCTCCAAGAGCAAACTCATCATTTCTCTTTAGCTTCAAATAAGCCACATCAACACCGCTCTCTTTCAATGCCCTTATTGTCGAGTCTCTCTCAATCTCCATAATCTCACCAAGCGTCTTTCCCTTAAGATAGCCAAAACCGTAATCATTCTCTATCTTAAAATCGCATCTTGGACTGCTATCAATAACAAGGATAGCTTTATCCTTAGGTCCATCCTGATAAAGCTGGAGCTGTGAGTGCTGGTCTGTAACACCGAGAGCTTTGATGGGTGTTTGACCTTTCGACTCTTTGCCTAAGCTTTCAGCCCACAGCTGCCTAAACCAATCAGCAATACCAAACAGATAATCCTTATAGGCAAAGACAACGAGCATATTTTTACCTTCTTTGTATGCACCTATGGAGAAGTTGACAAAGTCATTAGGAAAGCTCCAGCCATTTCTGTATGCCCTTACTGCAGCTTTTGCACCTTCAATAAACCCATCAATATCAAAACCAAAAAATGCCAAACCAAGCAAGCCAACAGGTGTAAACACAGAGTATCTGCCGCCAACTTCATCGGGTATAAAAAGCAGCTCTATATCATTTTTCAGTGCAAAATCGTAAAGAAAACCCTTTTCAGATGTCGTAAAAACTACCTGATTGCTATTTATCCTATCCCAAATAGCAAAAAACTCAGCAAGCGTCTCAATTGTTGAGCCACTCTTTGAAACAACATGAAACAGCGTCTTATTTAGATTGAGTTTTAAAACCTTATCTATTCTGCAAGGGTCTATATTATCAAGCATAAATAGATTCTTACCAAAACCGTCAAAATCAAAAAATCTAAGTGCAGCTTCAAGCCCTAAAGCCGAACCACCAATACCTATCTGAACAAAGTTCTCATATCTATCAGAAAACTCTTTTGCTATCTCTTTTATCTTCTCTTTCTGACCTTTAACGCATAAGCTCCTTATAAACCCGTAATGGGCAAGAAATTTAAGCCCAAAATCATGCCTTTTCTCATAATAAAACTCAAAAATCTCTTCCATTAAAAGTACTTCTTTGATTTTTTTCATAACTTAAAAACCTCTATGGTTCTTCTCAATGAGTCAACCTTACTTACGAGCTCAGCCAATCCGTCTTTTATCTTCTCTATTCTCACCGATACATCTTCAATAGCCGCAATCTTGTTTACATTCTCTTCAACATAATTCATGACAGACGATAACTCTTCTACCTCTTCAAAGAATGAGAGCAACTCCCTATAAACATCGTTCATATCAGCCTGAAGAAACCTTGTCTTCTCCATCAAGTTTTCGCTGTTTTTTCTGCTCTTTTCTGCCTTTTTTATTGCTGTTTCCATGATTTTGTAAAAATCTTCAGACATGTTTACAAGCTTAGTTATCACTTCCCTTATATTTGAAGTTGAGAAATGCGTTTTTTCAGCTAATTTTCTCACTTCATCGGCAACAACGGCAAAACCACGACCAGCTTCTCCAGCTCGTGCTGCTTCGATTGCAGCATTTAAAGCGAGTAAGTTTGTTTGATCTGCAATCTCATCTATTACAAGCACAGAATCCACTACAAGATTTACAATGTTTTTTAGTTGTTCAACATCTTTTTTCATCTCATAAAACGAAGCAGAAAAACTGCTAACATCGTTTAGATTGTTTTCTATCAAATCAAAACTCTCATTGAATGTATTATTTGACCTTTCAAGCTTTTTTCTAACAATATCAAGTCTGCCACCAAGTTCAGAATACACTTCATTTAACCTACTTACAGACTCTTTAACCTGACGGGAATAGTTTAAAGCATCAACCGATACACCTTTTATAGACTCAACATCGTTCTCTACTTCAGAAGACAAAGAAAATACAGATAATATAAGTTCAGATGTGCGTTTTATAACGCTTTTAAGAGTTTCTATGGCTTTATTAAAATTCCTTGCAAGCAAGCCTATTTCGTCTTTAGATAACAAAATCGACTCATCTTCTATTTTTGAAGTCAAGTCTTCACTCTCTATCTTTTTTACCACAAAGCTCATATTGCTGAGTTGTTTTAAGATCGTTATCTTTGTTATGTAAAAACCACTAAGACCAACAACAATCCCTGCCACTACACAACTAATATCAAAAATAATCCCGTATCCATCTTTTACATCAACAAAAAAAGAAGCAAATATGGGGAACACAATCCCCATACCTATTCCAAAGCTCACCATATAAATAAACAGCTTTTTTGTATAACTCACGGCTATACCCTATTTGCGCTACCCAAAACTTCTTTATTCTTTCTCATATACATTTTGATTAACTCTTCTCTTGCAGGACCTAAGTATTTTCTTGGGTCAAACTCTTTCGGATTATTCCACAAAAACTCTCTAATTTTAGCCGTCATAACAAGCCTACCGTCTGAGTCTATGTTTATCTTGCAAACTGCACTCTTCGCAGCTTTTCTTAACTGGTCTTCTGGAACACCGACAGCACCTTCCAAATTGCCGCCGTATTTGTTGATAATCTCAACATACTCTTGTAATACGCTGCTTGCACCATGCAAAACTATAGGGAATCCAGGGATTCTCCTTTCTATCTCTTCAAGTATATCAAATCTCAATGGTGGTGGTTGTTCACCTGGTTTTACCTTAAATTTATATGCACCATGAGATGTTCCAATAGCTATAGCCAAAGAATCAACTCCTGTTCTCTTTACAAAATCTTCGACATCGTCTGGGTTTGTGTAAATATTCTTTTCAGCCTTAACATCATCTTCTATACCAGCCAAAACACCAAGTTCACCTTCAACAGTTACATCGTATTTATGTGCATACTCAACAACCTTTGCAGTGATTTCGACATTCTCTTCATAAGGCAGATGGCTTCCATCAATCATAACAGATGAAAATCCCATCTCTATACAGCTTTTACACAGTTCAAAACTATCACCATGATCAAGATGCAAAGCTATTGGAATCTCTTTTAGATTGTTCTCCTTTGCTATCTCTTTCATTAGCTCAACAGCACCCTGCGCCATCCATCTTAACAATGTTTGGTTGGCGTATTTCCTTGCACCCTTTGAAACCTGCAAGATAACAGGAGACTGTGTTAATGTGCAAGCGGTAATTATAGCTTGAAGCTGCTCCATATTATTGAAGTTATAAGCAGGAACAGCATAACCGTTCGCCATCGCATCTTTAAACATCTCCTTAGTATTTACAAATCCCAACTCTGTGTAATGAACCATTTTTTGACCTCCTTTTCCGTCTTTAGAGTTTGCTTTAATTTATATTATGAAACTCAACCTTCTTCAAGTAAAAGGGTATTTCTCCATCTCCACCCTACTTATATTCCTTTCTTTCTTGTCAAACTCCATGCCTATTAGATAAATTGGTTTATTCTCATTCATGTATTTCTCATAATACTTCTTCTGTTTAATCTGCTCTAAGGCATTCTTGCCTTCTTCTTTGAACTCTATAATATAGATTGCATTGTCAAACTTTAAGGTTAAGTCTATCCTTTCCTTGTTTGTTATATCTTCTGCTATCAGTTCAACACCCAATGCCTTCATATAGGCATAGAATACACTGACATAGTATCCTTCATACTCATAGAGCTTCTCACCTGTGAAGTTTGCATAAGGGATAGAAGCAAACAGAGAGATGAGCTCTTGTTTGAAGGTTTCTAAGTCTTGGTTTATCAAAGCCATATACATATTGTTGCTTATGATAGCTGAGTTGCTTGTTCTTGTCATAAAGTCTGCTATGCTTCCAAAAAGGGATAGTTCAACTTCAAGGTTTGGTATGCCAAGATAGAAGAGAATGCCTCTTGGTGTATCTTTTGCTTCTGTTATTGTCAAATACCCTGTCTGCCACATCAGTGTTTCAATGTCTATGAAGTCAACATCAAAGCTGTCAAGCATTCTGTAATCCTTGACTGCTCTCTCTAAGTTTGGCAGGTGGTATCTGTTCTTCTCAATGAGCTTAAGCAGGAATGTTGGTGTAGCTGTTGAGAACCAGTAATTGCCAAACCTGCACTGGTTGGAGATGAAAAGAAGAATGTCAAATGGGTTATAGACTGGTTCACCAAGCCATCTATAGTCATTATACCACTTCTTTATCTTGTCAAAATCAACTCCTTTGAGATGTTCTGCAAATGATGTCTCAACATCCCTTTGGGTATAGCCGCATATTGTTGCATATCTGGGATTGACTGTTATGTCGTTTAGGTTGTTTAAACCAGAAAATAGACTAACCTTTGAGAACTTGCTTACTCCTGTGATGAAGACAAACCTGATGAAGGCATCTGAGTCTTTGATTACAGAATAGAAGTTCTTTAGCTCATCCCTTATCTCTCTTGCTGCTTCTTTGTCTTCTATGTTGTCAAGGATGGGTTTGTCGTATTCATCGATAAGGATGACAACGGGTTTGTGGCGGTGGTTGACTATCTTCATTATGAATTTCCTGAACACTCCCTGTGTTGTTTCAGCATCTGGTAATTCCACATTAAGAAGCAGGGAGTTTTCTTCTAATATTTCCTTAATTCTCTTTTGTAAGCTCTCTTTGTCCTTTACACCGCCAGAGCCAAAAGAGATAGATATCACAGGATAGCTCTCAAACTCATACTTGTCGTATATATATAAACCCTTGAATAGCTCTTTGTTGCCTTGGAATATCTCTTTGAGTGTGTCAAGGAATAAAGACTTACCAAAGCGTCTGGGACGGGATAGTAAGTAATACTGCCCATTCTTGATTAAGTCTAAGGCTAAATCTGTCTTGTCTATATAGACATAATCATCTTCTCTTATCTTTCTGAAGGTTGAGATGCCGATGGGGAGTTTTTTCATCATCAACTCCATTTTTAAGTTATCGTAAAGATTATACCTATCAATAAACAAAAAGTAAACAGTTAACTATTTAACCAACGACACATTTCCAGCTATAAACTGTTTATTGCCATAAGTATAGCGATATACCCTTCCTTCCTTCTCAAACTTTTCCAATATTTCATTCAGCCTACTCTCATCCAGCGAGAATATACTCTTCAACTCGTCTTTAGAGCATGGCCTTATATTTATCAGTTTTAATATAGCCCTTTCCACATCATCTTTAAATGCGTCATTCTCTTTGTTAAACCCACCTATAAGCTCAACTTCAACGGAAGTATGCGCACTCAAATACACATAAACATCCATCATCTCTTTATCTGAGAGTTTTTCGACCCAACTCTCAGCAGGCGGCCTATCAACCGTGCCTACCTGAACTTTTGATGGCTTTATTCTCTCTATTGCATCACTTAAGGCTTTCAAATCATCCTTAGAATCATTCAAACTTCTCACAAGTAGAACTTCAAGCCACACTTCGCCTTTGAAGTCTTTGCAAAAATCAACCAAACCATCTATTATCCTTTCAATCTTAAGGCTACCGTGCGGCCTGTTTACCTTTATAAAACTACTCTCCAACACAGCATCAAGACTTGGTATAACAACATCAGCGCTCATCAAATCTTCTCTCACATCTTCCATAAACATGAGACTGCCATTCGTCAGGACTGCAACCTTAAAACCCTTATCCTTAACAAACCTTATAAACCTTCCCAAATCTTTATTAAGCGTTGGCTCGCCACCGCCAGAAAATGTAACAACATCTATCCTGCCCATCTTATCAACATTTTCAGTAAACTCTCTCTCTATGTCGGCAGGTTCAAAAAAGCTCTCTCTTTTTACAGTGAGTTTTGTCGTTTTCCCTGCTTCACAATAGACACAGTTGTATGTGCATGTTTTATAGGGTATTATATTTACACCCAAACTCAAACCCAACCTTCTTGAAGGCACAGGACCAAAAAGAAACTCCATCTCTATCACCCCATAAATATTTTTTTCACCAATCTCACAGGCACATGCTCAAAATAAACATTTAAAACATCACAGTTTAGATTGCTTATCTCACTTTTATCCATTCTCAAAATCTTATAAAAGTTTCTAAGGTTCTCACTCAATAACTTAAACTTATTTGCAACAACATAAAATGGCACATCAAACTCTCTCGACAATAAAGCCAAAGCATAACTACCAATTTTGTTTACAACAGCATCATCAAAAACTGCATCCGCTCCAATTATAGAGATTTCAACATCTCTCATAACTAAGGAGTATGCGGCATCTTCAAATAAAACAACTTCTATCCCTTCCTTCATCAGATTCTCAGCCAACAGCTCTCCTTCCCTTGCTGGATGCGAAATAGATAGATAAACCTTCTGCGGCTTTATCATTTTTAAAAGTTTCAATACACTATTCGAAAAAGAAATTGTCGCTATATTCTTTGCACCCTTAATGTGCTCATAGGCTTCATCAATTGCACTCTCTTCTGCTTTTAAAAGCTCAAACTTCAACCTTTTAAGCTCATCCTTACTCTTTGCTTTGCAAATTCTGTCAGCTACATTCAAAACCACAGCCATGCCAGACTGAGTTTTCATCATCTTTTCCATATATTCACCCAAAGGCTCAGAATCAAACAGCTCAATAGCGCAATCAATCATTTTCAAAGCTATCTGGTTGGATGATGAAACCCTATCGTAAGCAAGTTTTTCCAAAATCTCTATGCAACTCATACAAGCATTTTAATTTAATACTTTTTCATTTACAACCCAAATGAGTCTTGCATTTTTATAAAAAACTTAGTAAATTTTCACCAAAACCAAAAAAATGTGGAGGATTAAATGTTAAAAGACAAAACCATAGGCATAATCGGTGTCGGTAAGATGGGCAGTGCACTTCTTACAGGTCTATTGAATGTCGGTATAGACAAAAAGAATATTATAGTTTCAGATATATCAGACAAAGCAGAAGTAATCAAAGAGAAATATGGTGTTAGGTTTATGACAAACCCAGAGCTTGCAAAAGAGTCAGATATAATCATTTTGGCCGTTCAGCCAATCGATATATTCGAATGCTTGCAGAATATCTATCCCTTTGTTGACAACAGCAAACTCATAATCTCAATAGCAGCAGGTATAAAAGTCGAAGTTATGAGATCAATACTAAAAAAGGGAAGATTTATTCGTGTAATGCCAAACATAGCAGCAATCGTAAAACAGGCTGCAAGTGCGATATACTGTGGCCCAAGAACAACAAAAGAAGATGAAGAAGTTGCCATGGCAATTTTAGGCCTTGTTGGTGAAGTTGTTGTAATTCACAACGAAAGATACATGGACGCAGTAACAGGATTGTCTGGTTCTGGTCCTGCTTATGTGTTTGAAGTTATTGAAGCGTTAGCAGATGGCGGCGTAAAGGTGGGTTTGCGCAGAGAAGATGCTCTAAAGCTTGCAGCCCAAACAGTCAAAGGCGCAGCAGAGTTAGTCTTAAAAACAGGCAAACACCCGGCAGAACTAAAAGACATGGTTGCATCACCCGGCGGAACAACAATTTACGGCCTTGCCGAGTTAGAAAAGAGAGGCACCCGCGGTGGCTTCATAGAAGCTGTCTGGGCAGCAACAAAGAGAAGCGAAGAACTGGGTAGCTAAACCAATACAGCCACAGCCATAGCTTCATTAGATTGAGCTATTAATCCGTTTTTAAAAATACGGTTAGCCATGCTCTTTCTCTACTATCACTTTTACTCTGAGAGACTACATCTACAGTATAATACCAACCATCGGCGGCACCTTTAGCATCAATAAGCTTAACATATACTTTATAGTTTCCGAAGTCTTTTACCATATCAGGGTAATCTATTATATCTTCAACCGAAGAGTGGCTCGATAGCTCAGCTTCAGTATAACCCTTCGCTTTCATATAACTTTTACAGCTTTCGCCCCAATTATCTGTATCCTGTTGAATTTTACATATAGACTCATTGTCAGTAGAAAGACCTTTGTAATAAACAAAAGTTCCCATTGACGATATAAAGTCTTCCATTCCGCCTTTTGCTGCTTCCAAAGCCGAAGTATACTGTTTAAATACACCAGATATTTTCGTCCCAGTTATAACAAGATTCATCAATACACCTATTAATATAACAGAAATAGCAGCCAGAACAAGTGTAACTATCAAAGCTATTCCTTTTTTGTTTTTTATCATTGCAACTTCCTTTCCCTTAAGGTTATATTCATAGGATAAACAACAAGCTCTGTCATTCTCCACCTATAATGAACATCATCTCCTGTTGGAGTGAATTTTTTTATCTCACCTGTATCACTATCCCCTATGGATATAGAACCAGAGAAAGAAAAATTGGGATCTTTCTTTCCTTCCTGATAAACTATAAACACTCTAAGCTGCTTCAATTGCTTATCTAAATCGTAAAGGTCGGAAGGTAAAGATGAACTCCATTTATCTATTGTCCCATTATCATTTGTATCTAATCCAAATACTACCTGAAAATCTTCAACGCAATCAAAAATGGGCTGTCTATTTCTTTTGCCATCTGATTGATCTATAGTGGCTCTATATAATTCATAACTATTAGGACTACACCTTGATGGCATACCGTTTGCAGGTCTGTAAAGAAAGTAATCAACTCTGTTAAATGGCATATTAACGCTTTTGTCACCAAGTCCAAACACCAGATAAACCTTACCACCTACGAGAGTCAAACTGCTTAGTTTGCAAGGAGATATTTGCAAAGGCTCCATACTTTTAGGATCAATTATATTAAAGACAACATCGCTCACATCTCCACTCTTTCCCAATTCTTTATAACCATTAGAAGAGACATATCCCCAATGTTCTGTTGAACTATTCAAAGCAGCAACTGAAGACCTTATAGCAAGAACGTCAGATTGATTTGGTCCTGTATTATCTGACAAACTAAAAGGCGCGAGTGGATCACAATTAGTATTCAATGTAGAAGGGTCTGGTGTATAAGTTGAATCAGAAACAGCTTCGCTACAGCTACCATTAGTAATCCTTGGCAAACCAAAACCTGCCATTTCAATATCCTTTCTGAGAACTTCCAAAGCTATATCCGTATTCAGATTACCGCTTGCTATACCAGACTGTTGAGTTTGAATCTTTAAAATAGATATATAGCTCTTAAAGGTTATAGCTAAAACAATACCCAAAATAGCTATAACTACTAATAATTCTATTAAAGTTATACCTTTTTTACTCATGGCTTGTACACCGTGGTAGTTATAGAATAAGAGTAATCATTCCCGCCATATTTATAAGAAACAGTCACAACTACACTATTGTAGCTCCCACTATCAAATCCTAACGGGTCTGGCGCAGTTATTTTAAAAACCTCTGTAAAATTTCTGTACCTGACACTAACATTATCAGAACATTTATGCCCCGACCTTAAATTATTAATGCAAGACTGAGCTATAGTTATAGCATAATTTCTTAAAGAATTAAGAACATTATACTTTGTATACACTACAAGAGCCTTAGATAAAGCTACAAAAACAATTAAAGCTATAACTATACTCACCAGCAACTCTACAAGGGTAAATCCTTTAATAGTTTTTACACTCACCTTCACTCCATTTTCCTAAACTTATTCTAAAACGAGAAACATCAACACAATCTATACTCGCTTTGGAATTTACATCATTTATCCTTATATTGCCTGTATGATCAGCTGTTCCATCTGGAGAAAAATCTACACAATTATACCCTAAACCAATATCACCCACAAACTCATACTTTAAAGACAGACTGCCTTCTTTATTTCCATTCTTCTTTATGTAAACAACCTTGAAAGGGTTGTTTTCCCAACAAAGAGAGTATTCATCTTTAGTCGTAAAAGCCTTAAGTCTAAGATAATTAAGCTCAGAGAATATCTTTTTGGTATCCTTAGCTATACCTTGTCGTTTCACCCAACTGCTATACATCGGCACAGCAATAGACAGCAAGATAGAAATTATAACTATAACTACTATAAGTTCAATCAGACTAAAGCCTTTGTTATTCATCAGTTCTCAATCTCATACAAAATCTTTGCTGGTTTTTTAGTTGGTGGAGGAGTCCAATTAGACTTATTCTCAGGAGCAACACCACTTTTCCACTCCGTAGCCTTACCGTTTTCTTGAGTAAATGGAGTAATATTTCCTTCAGGTTTTGTGACATTGGTTATATTTATATCAAATTTTGATATCTCTCCAACAGATGTTTGAAGAAGTAATGTTCCTATTATCTTGCCCGTTTGATAGTTTTTACACTGCTGATTGGTCAATGATTCTCCAGTTGCACAGTTCATACCCCACAATCTTGACCTTCCACCAAATCCACACACATCTGATGTTGGTTGGGTTGTAGTAAAGAAAACAACATTTTCATCTGTAGTTGTTGCTCCAGTGATTGTCCTTTCCTTGTTATACCCATCTCCTTCTTCGAGAAGATTTTGATACCAACCATATCCGTTCTCACCTATATGTGAGCAAGAATCATCTGATGTATACAGACCTGACGGAGTAAAGGAACAATCATTATTCAAACAATCGTCTATTTCTAAACCATATAGTTTCTCAACTTCTCCATCCGGAGTATCATCTTTATAAAAATACCTTCCACTGCCAAAATATATAAAATGTTTTTTGAAACACTTCTCGTAATTTATAGAAGCAACAACAGGGCCTATAGGAGTTGTAAACAACTTAAAATAATCCCAATTTGCAGGGTTTAAATCAGAAGGCCTTATACCTATTACATTTCCCTTCCATTCGCCGTTTTTATACTCAACTACTCCTTCAAATAAAATATCCGTGGAACCATCTCCATTAAAATCTACTCCTTGAGTAAACAACCTACCGCCAAATGCATAGTCCGAATCCACTATATTAGACAAATCTTTCTTATACACATCAGTTACAGTAAAGAAAGCAGGATTATAACTACCATCACTATTTTTTAAAGTGCTGTTTAAAGACAGAACAAATACATAAAAATGTTGCCCAACATCTCCATTATAGTCCGTAGGTCCAGAAGAAAACATTACATAGTAATGCCAGTTTCCTTTATCATCTTTCTTCTTAATAAAAGCTGGCCCAGAATAAGAGAAACCTAAATCAGGATTACTAAACTCCCATAAAAACTTCGGTTGCGTAGGATCGGTTATATCAAGAGCAAAATACGAAGACAATCCTAAGCATCCCTCAGGAGAAGTAGATGGATCATGAGTAGAACTGTAATTTTCTGGATCAGGGCATGTATCTTCAGGCGGATTAATACAATAGGTAGAATTATCACATCCAACAGCTCCGCCGAGTCTCATTCCGCCTATTAGAATTCTTTTCTCTACATTCCCCCATTTATCTTTCATTTCTATTATGTATGGTGTAAGGTCAACAAAATACATATGACAGTAATCAGGGTCTGCAAGAAACCTGAGATAAGGTAGAGCATTTTTAGGAATAAAAGCCCACAACTCTTTACCTAAGCTACCAGTTCCAGAATCAAAAACACTATTTGTAAGCCTTCCAAGTTGGTAAGGGCCTAAACCATCATACCTATACTTACCAACCAAAAATGCATGTAACATACCGTCATTTGCACCCACAAAAGCCACAGAATAATCGTCATAATTAACTACCTTAGGAGTTGAATATATAATATCGCCAAGCTTCCAAGTATCTCCCTTATCATCTATAACTCTTTCTCTATATCCACTTATATCATTCCCGTATATATAGCTTTTAAGATTGTCAAAGGTGATAACTTTATCACTACTATTATCTATAACAATAACTCCATCCTTATTAGAATCACCAAATAGGGTTGATGGCTTATAAGTATCAGAGTTATTTAAACTTTGCAGTTGCTCAAGCGGTTTTTCAGAATCTTTCGGCAATGTATCACCAACATATGTATATATGGTTCTGTCAGAAGGCTTTTCTTCTGCAAGCTTTTTCCCTGCTTCCCATACATAGTGAGCACTATCTAAACCGTTATAAACAACAGCGGGTGTGTCAGAATATTCTACTCCGCCACAACTACTTTTATAGCCCTTTATCTTTAATTCTCCATTTTCAAAATCATATTCTATAATATAATCACCACCTGGTTTTCCGTTACTACAAATATCAAGATATTTGTTATCTATTGTATCCTCTCTTATATTACTTACATACCCGTTAAATGTATAGGCGCCATAAAACCACCAATTGTATAAAGAACCTATCCATTTCACTTTATAGGTATTAGAAGAATCCACAAATACTTTTTCAGGATAAAAAGCTGCTTGAATTATACCCATATTTACTCTCTCTTTCTCAGATAAAACAGAAGCGGCCGTGCCAGAAGAAGCTTGTTTTAAAATTTCGTTAAAGGCTTCCGTGATAGCTTTTTTCAATTCTTCAGGGTTATCACCTTCATAAAAGCCATAAGGGCCAGTGCCATCTTTATTCTGCTTTACTTCACCGTTTGAGCAATTATTCTCAAGATTCTCAGCAACAGTTAAGCTTGTGTTAGGATAACTACTCTGATTACAAGGGTAAACCACACTATGATCTCTAGAATCAATGTAATTTCCATAAACAGCCATCCATTTAAGGGCATTTGTTCCCTTATCATCAGGATTAGCAAACATACTCACAGTATATGTCTCAACCTGTTGTTTGCCCGGCAAATCCTTAACCAAGTCAGCCGTCCCACCTTTCCACATGTCGTCTATAGGCTTTATAGGATCAGACTTTGTTGTTGTATCGGGTATATTCCATTCGCCATCAGACATCAAAAGAATGAAATTTTTGGCGCAAGGAACTTTCACTTCCTTATCATCTATATTAAACTCATAAGGGTTCACATCTCCATATTTTTCTATGGTGTCACTTTTTTGAGAAAAAAGCTCTTTCATTTCATCTACAGCACATGCAGTACATGTGCCTCCACCAGGGCTTTTGGTGTTTATGCTACTAATTAACTCAGTATAATTATCAGAAAGACCAACTCTATCTTTAATGTCACTACTAAAAAATACAGCCCCTATCCTTGGTTTTTGCTCTTGTTTTTCTATCCGCTGCAAAATTCCTTCAACTTTTTTATCTGCAGGATTATATGATGAGACATCTTCCATTTTTATTAAGGCATTATTCTCTAATGTGTTAACAACTGATTCTTCAATGTAAGTGCACACTGGATTATTATTACAATTATACTTATTGGTATAATCTGAACAGCTATACCAACCACCATTCTGACATTCTCCATACCACCACGACCATGAACACACATAATTGTTTTCACAGTTCCGCCAATTGTCGTATATACTGCAACCATTCTTGCTATATACACATTCACTTATTTTTTGAGTACTTCCTCCTGTTAAAATCCATCTTAAAATATCCATTCTCGTCATATATGCAAAATTTAACTCATTACCACTACAAACCCCTGAAGCTGAACACATAGTAATATAGTAACCTTCATTATTGTAATCTTTATAGCACTCTATATCACACGAGTTTGTATCATTTGTTATTTCCCATACACCATTTACTTTTTTGTAATTTTCACCCGGAATAAAATATCCATAATAAGTCTTAGAATTATCATAATAAGGTTCTTCGTAGGAGGGACTATTTTCTCTTATCTTATAATTAGCGGAGTAATAAGCAGGAAACGACATACTTCCCGAATAGTCTAAAACAAGCATCACATTAGATGGTAAATTTGCTTGTATAAACGGTGGTTTTGCGCAATATGGGATATTTTCAGCAAGAGAAAAGTTGGATATAACAAAAATCAACACACCAAAAAATATAAATATTAACTTTTTTTTCATTATTGCCCCCTTACAGAATAAAAAGCAAATTGTCTTTTTTGTCTACAAATCATTCCAACTAAGTGTTTACCTTTTTTCTCTCTAATAACAAAATTAAGTACAAAAAGCAGACCCCTGTATGTTTTGCTCACAACCTTTAAAAAGGTAATCTTTCTTTTGGCGTCTATTTTTATAATCTTAGCTCTAACAAAAACAGGTTTGCAGTGCAAGTTCTTAATACCAACAATATCAAAAAGTTCTACTTTTATCTTTTTAATATTATTCACCTTTATTACTTCATATTTTTTTGCCTTACTCTCTAAATTCCCTGTGGCAAAAATGAGCAAAATAGAGAAGAAAAACAACCGTAAGATTTTCATTTTTTATCACCTCAATTCACAATTTTCTGAATTTATTGTTACACATTAACCGTGAAAAAATCGTGAATCAATCACCCAAAAATAACCACAACCTTAAAAATATTCCCTTCCACTTTATAATCCACAAACCATCTGTTCCTTTTAGCTACATATTCAACGATTTTCAATCCCAACCCAGAACCTGTGGATATATCTTTTATATCGTTTTCAATACTCATAACAACCTTTTTATCTACCCATACCTTTACCTTTACAAAATTCATCGAATACTTGTATGCATTTCTAAAAAGCTCATCAACTACAATCTTAAAATCCGCAGAATTCAGCTTAACTCTAATATTATCACACTCAACCAAGATAGCTACACTTTTATCTTCATACACATTCTTTAACTCTTCTAACTCTTTGCATATATTTGTCTCTTCTGGTTTCAAATTTTCTTCAAACTTTATAACACTCTTAAGCAAATTCAAATCACACTCAAACTCATCTACAACAGCCTTTAGTCTCTCAATAGCATCTACATCACTACCTATCATTTCTATATTGACCTTTTGAGCCGCTATAAAATTGCCAAGTTTATGAGACAAAGAAAGCACCACAAATCTTAAAAACTCTTCTGATTCATGCTTATATTTAAGCATTTTCTTAAGAAGAAAATGAACAATAAGAATAACAGTTAAACTCAAAGCAAACTCCCACAAAAGCAAAGTGTAGAGAAATTTCAAGAGTTTATTTTTTATTCTATCTATATTCACAAATACATACTTACTCCCTTCCAATCGGTAGAGTACATACCCTTCAGGTTTTTGCTGAGTCTCAACTATCTTTATATAGGAAGGCAAATGTTTATCTCCTTCAGACTTATAAAGTTTTATATAGGCTTCTATCTCTCTCTTGTAATAATCAACTATACCATTTTTAAAAAACAACACCACAATAGCATCTATAGCCACAAGCCAAAAAATCACGCTTGCTATCGTAATAAGGATTACCTTATCTTCAAACGCTATCCTTCTAATAAAATATATCCCCTTCCTTTTATGTTCTTTATCCTATCCTTACCCAAAACATTCCTTAACCTTTTTACATATGCCCTTATAGAATCTTCTCCCACATCACTACCATCCCATACATACCTTAAAATCTCATCCACAGACACAACTTTTCCCTTATTCTTTACGAAAAGCTCCAACATACTCCACTCTTTCTGAGTAAATCCAACGACTTCGCTGTTCTTTTTGGCTATCTTATTATCTAAATCTATACAAACATCACCAATAATATACCTATTTGAATACACTCTTCTCAAAATGGAATTTATTCTCAAGATGAGTTCCCTTGGTTCAAACGGCTTAGTTATATAATCGTCAGCTCCAAGATTAAAGCAATCTTCTTTGCTTTCTATCCCAACCTTAGCCGTCAAAACAATAACAGGTATTGAGTATTTTTTTCTTATTTTAGCCAGCAACTCTTCGCCTTTTGAAAATTTCAATATCAAATCCAAAACAATCAAATCATAGTGTTTGGAATTGAGAATAATCATTACATCTCTATCATCTTCTATCCAATCGCATAAAAAATCATTCTTATTCAAATATCTCTTTAAAGCATCACCGAGATATTTATCATCTTCAACAAGCATTATCCTGTTCATAAGAACCTTCCTGTAGAAATCCTTTTATTATTTTTATCATATTACACTTGCTCCAACAAATAAAATTGAAAAACCTAAACGCTTTTGGTATATTCTGCTAACTAAAAGGCAAGTAGGAGGAAGTATGGTGGAAGTAGCAATTGAAGATGTTAAACCTTCAAGAAAGAAACTTCAGATAAAGGTTGAACCAGAGAAAATTAAACAGAAAAAGGACGAGATTGTAAACGACTTCAGAAAAAGCGTAAATATAAAAGGATTTAGAAAAGGTAAAGTGCCAAAAGAGATTATCTTAAGAACATACAAGGAAGATATAATAGAAAACACAAAAAGAGAATTGATTGCAGAAGCTTATGAGTTTGCCATTCAAGATAACAAAATTGAAACAGTTGCAGACCCAGTATTTACTGAAATTAATTATGACGAAGAGAAAGGCCTAAGTTTTACAGCCACAGTCGATGTGAAACCAGAGTTTGAACTTAAAGAGTATAAAGGCATTGAGATAGAAGCAAAACCTATAGAAATCACAGAAGAAGATATAAACAAAGTTATAGAGCAGTTAAGAGAAGCATTTGCAACACTCGAAGATAAAGAAGATGGTGTATTCGAAGAAGGTGATATAGGTATTATCGACATAAAGACATTTACAAAAGAGACACACTACCCAATAAACGACTTTGGCGGAGAAAATTTGCCTGTCGAACTTGGTAAAAAACAGCTCATTGAAGAGATAGAAAGCCAGCTTGCGGGTATGAAGGTTGGCGAAACCAAAAAGATAGAAGCAAGCTTTGACAAGGAGTATCCTTTAAGAGCACTAAAAGGCAGGGATGTCGTATTTGAAGTAACGCTAAAATCGTTAAAACAGAAAAAACTGCCAGAACTAAACGACGAGTTTGCACAGAAAATCAACAAAGAGTTCAAAACCTATGATGACTTAATTGAAGACATCAAGAAAAGATTAAAAGAGAACAAAGAGTTAGAAGAGATAGAAAGACAGAAGAATGCACTGTTAGATAAGTTGCTTGAAGAGTATGATTTTGAGCTGCCGCCGAGCCTTGTTGGTCAAGAGACAAACCAGATGATAATGGAGTATGTAAAAAATATGTACTATGCAGGCGTTGATGTAAGCTCAGATGACTTCAAACCACAAGCCCTAAGAGAAAAATTTGAACCCGAAGCAAAAAGAAGGGTAAAAGCAACATTCATACTGCTTGAGATAGCAAAAAAAGAAGGCATCGATGTATCAAGCGAAGAGATAAACGAAGTTGTATCTCAACATGCAAACGCAAATAGAAAGACATTCGACGAGATGTATAAAGAGTATCAGGAAAAAGGCATTTTACCTTTAATTCAGATGGAGATACTGGGCGATAAAGCCCTTGACTTTGTCTATGAAAACGCAAAAATTATAAAACCAGAAGAGAATAAAGAAGAAAACAAGGAGAAGGAAGAGAAAGCATGAATCTTATACCGATAGTCATAGAGAAAACACCACAGGGAGAAAGGGCATACGACATATACTCGCGCCTTTTAAAAGATAGAATTGTAATGCTAAACGGCGAAATAAATGATGATGTTGCAAATGTTATCGTAAGTCAATTGTTGTTTTTAGAAAGTGAAGACCCAGATAAAGATATATTCCTATACATAAATTCACCTGGCGGTATAGTAACAGCAGGCCTTGCCATATATGATACAATGCAGTATATAAAATGCGATGTTAATACAATCTGCATAGGTTCTGCAGCGTCAATGGGAGCATTAATCCTTGCAAGCGGAGCAAAAGGCAAAAGATTCTCGCTTCCGCACTCAAGGATAATGATTCACCAGCCCATTGGTGGAATAACAGGACAGGCAACAGAGATAGAGATACATGCAAAGGAGATTCTAAGACTTAAAAAGATTCTAAATGAGATTTTAGCAAAACATACAGGAAAAAGGGTTAAAACCATTGAAAAAGATACCGAAAGGGATTATTTTATGGACGCAGAAGAAGCTTTAAAATACGGTATCATCGACAAAATAATTTATTCAAGGGAAGAAGAGGAGAAAAACAATGAGACCAATGGACGGAAATGACGGGCCTGCAGGACCATTAAGATGTTCATTCTGCGGCAAAACACAAGATGAAGTAAGGAAATTGATAGCAGGGCCAGGTGTTTACATATGTGATGAGTGCGTTGCTTTGTGCGAAGAGATACTGGCAGAAGACGAAGAGATAAGCAGAAAAGACGACAAATTAGTCCCATTAACGCCCGAAGAGATAAAAGCAAAGCTTGATGAGTATATAATAGCTCAAGATGAAGCAAAAAAGATTTTAGCCGTTGCAGCATACAACCATTACAAACGAATAAACTCTATCCAGATAAACAGAAAGAAAGACGATGTCGAGTTAGAAAAGAGCAATATCTTGCTCATAGGCCCAACAGGAACAGGCAAAACCTTAATAGCGAAAACGCTTGCCAAAATACTCAATGTGCCTTTTGCAATTGCTGATGCAACAAGCTTAACAGAAGCAGGTTATGTCGGAGAAGATGTCGAAAACATACTCGTAAGATTGCTTCAGGCAGCAGATTACAATGTCAGCCTTGCTCAAAAAGGCATAGTATATATAGACGAGATAGATAAAATCTCAAGAAAGAGTGAAAATCCTTCAATCACAAGAGATGTCTCAGGTGAAGGAGTGCAACAGGCTCTGCTTAAGATAATCGAAGGCAGCATCGTTAATGTCCCACCATATGGCGGCAGGAAACACCCGCAGCAGGAGTTTATACAGGTTGATACAACAAACATTCTGTTCATCTGTGGTGGAGCATTTGAAGGGTTGGAAAACATCATAGCAAGAAGAATAAGCAAAAAAGCTATAGGATTCACAAACCCTGTAACAGTTGATAAAAAGGAGAAATACAACCTATTAAAACAGGTAACGCCAGAAGACTTGATGAAATACGGACTAATCCCAGAGCTTATCGGAAGATTGCATGTTGTTGCAACGCTTGAAGAGTTAAGCGAAGATGAACTAGTTAAAATTTTAACTGAGCCGAAGAATGCATTAGTAAAGCAATACACAAAGATGCTTAAGATGGATGATGTAAAGCTTACGATAACAGATGATGCCTTAAGAGCAATAGCAAGAAAAGCGATAGAGAGAAAAGTCGGTGCAAGAGGCCTAAGAAGCATCATGGAGAGCATAATGGTTGACTTAATGTATAAAATACCATCAATGAAGGATGTTAAAGAGTGCATCATCAACGAAGATGTTGTCTTAAAAGGCAAAAAGCCAGTATTAGTAAAAAGCAAAAAGAGTGCATAAATGGAACAGTTTAAAGGAACAACGATTATCTGCTTAAAAAAAGGCTCAACTGTTGCCATTGCTGGTGATGGGCAGGTAACACTTGGCAACACGGTTATTAAATCCAAAGCAAGAAAGATAAGAAAACTTTACAACGATAAGGTTATTGTGGGCTTTGCAGGTGCTACAGCCGATGCTTTTACGCTTTTTGAGAAGCTTGAAGACAAGCTTAACGAGTATGCAGGCAATCTAACAAGGGCAGCTGTTGAACTTGCAAAAGAGTGGCGAACAGACAAAATTCTAAGAAGATTGGAAGCGATGCTTATAGCTGCTGATAAAGACAGCATCTATTTAATAAGTGGAACAGGCGATGTTCTTCAGCCAGATGAAGATGTTGTTGCTATAGGTTCAGGCGGCAATTATGCCTTAAGCGCAGCTTTAGCACTCATAAAGCATAGCAACTTATCGGCAAAAGAGATAGTTGAAGAGTCAATGAAAATAGCATCAAAAATCTGCATATACACAAACGAGAATATAACAATAGAAACACTGGGAGAAGATTAAATGGAAGAGAAACTCACGCCTAAGAAGATAGTCGAGCTATTAGACAAATACATAGTAGGACAGGCAGAAGCAAAAAAAGCTATAGCCATAGCCCTAAGAACACGATACAGAAGACACAAAGTAAAAGGCGACATAAAAGACGAGATAATGCCCAAAAATATACTAATGATAGGTCCAACAGGCGTGGGTAAAACAGAGATTGCAAGAAGAATAGCAAAGATAACCAATGCACCATTTGTTAAAGTTGAAGCAAGCAAATTTACAGAAGTTGGATATGTGGGAAGAGATGTTGAGTCAATTATCAGAGATTTAGCAAGAATCAGCTATGAGATGGTAAAACAAGAAGAGCTAAAAAAGGTTGAAGATAAAGCAAAAAAGGAAGCAGAAGAGAAGGTTTTAGATATACTTGTGCCACCACTTAAAAACCAGTCCATCTATAACAACGAAGAAGAAGAGCGACTAAACCGCACAAGGGAAAAGTTTAGAGAAAAATTAAAGAACGGTGAGCTTGACGATAAGATTATCGAGATAACAGTAAGCCCACAGAGAGCAGAACAGCCAATGCCTTTTATAGAGATAGCGGCAGCACCAATTGATGAGATAGACTCAAGTCTAAGGGATATGCTTGATAACCTTATACCAGGCAGAAAGAAAACAAGAAAGGTAACAGTCAAAGAAGCTCTAAAGATATTCCAAGAAGAAGAAGCTCAAAAACTAATAGACAAAGATAAGGTTAAAGAGAAAGCTATAGAAAAAGCATCAAACGACGGAATAGTATTCATAGATGAGATAGACAAAATCGTGAGCAAATCGTCATCGACAAGTGGGCCTGATGTATCAAGAGAAGGTGTGCAAAGAGATCTATTACCTATTGTTGAAGGTTCAAGTGTAAATACTCGATACGGCATTATAAAGACAGACCACATTTTATTTATCGCAGCAGGTGCATTTCATCAGGTAAAACCAAGCGATATGATTCCCGAATTGCAGGGAAGATTCCCTATAAGGGTTGAGTTAAAACCACTAACAAAGGCAGATTTTGTAAGAATCCTAAAAGAGCCAAAAAATGCTCTAATAAAGCAATACAAAGCCCTGCTTGAGACAGAAGGCATTGAGATAAACTTTACAGACGATGCAATCGAGAAGATCTCAGAGATAGCAGAAAAGATTAACAAAGAGACAGAAAACATCGGAGCAAGAAGACTTCATACACTCCTTGAAAAACTGCTTGAAGATATCTCGTTTGAAGCACCAGATACAGACAAACAGATAACAATCGATGCAGCCTATGTAGAAAACAAACTTGCAAACATCGTTGAAGATAGAGACTTAAGCAGATACATACTCTAAAATAAAAAAGACTTTCAATTTTATCATCATAAATGCTAAACTTATAAAAAATACACTAAAGGAGCAACCCATGAAAACCCGTATCTTCAGAAACAAAAAACTCATAGACAGAGATAAAGAGATAAACTTCTTCCTTGATTGGTTCAATCAATTACCAGAGTTAATACTTTGGGTTTATGGCCCAAAATCTTCAGGCAAAACAACACTCATTGAGTATGTTGTTGAAAAAGAGTTATTTGAAGATTTTGAGAACTTAAAACCCAAAGGTAATTGGTGGGTGAAGTATATAAACTTAAGAAGATATCTAATAAGCAACTATTCAAGTTTTATAGAAGCAATACTAACACCAGAGAAAGATGACAAAGGCAAGAAAGAAGAGAAACTCTCAGCAAGCTTCAACATTGGAGTATTCAACATAAAAGCAGAACTGCTAAATGAAGTAAAAAACAAAGAGAAAGACTTATTCAAAGTTCTAATGGAAGAGATACAAAACAGGGTAAAGAAAAACAGACAACCTATAATCATCATAGACGAAATCCAAACACTTGAAGATATATACATAAATGGAGATAGAGAACTACTCAAAGAGTTCCTAAACTTCTGTGTCTCTTTAACAAAAGAGACACATCTGTCTCATGTTGTTATCCTAAGCTCAAACACTGTGTTTATAGATAGGATTTATAATGATGCAAAGCTAAAGAAGACAAGTGAGTTTTTTAAGATTGACCATTTAGATAAGAGTATAGTTGTAGAGTGGTTAAGTTCTGAAGGATACACAGAAGAAGAGATAAATCTCATCTATGACTATCTTGGTGGTTGTATTCCAGATATACAAAGAATGATGATGTTAAAAGACAAATACAAAAGCATTAAAGAGTATTTAGAGCATAGGGCGTTTTTGGCATATACTGAGATGGTTGACTTACTCACAAACGAAGAAGACTTCAACAAAAGAAAGATATTTAAAGAGATAGCAAAAGAGATAGTAAAAAACGGCAGATTTATAGCAAAAGAAGAATTACCAACGCAGGTGAAGAAGATTATAAATTTTTACGCTGAAAAAGAGATACTCTTTTATGACCCGCTTACATTGGAAGTTAAAGGAAATAGTAGGATTTATGAGAAGGGGATGGAGAAGTTGGAGTTATAGATTAGGAATTTTGAATACTTAATGTTTATGAAGCGGATTCAAGTTGGTTTATTAACAGGAAAAGATTCAGAAAGTTCCATTATAAAATCGCAGAGTTTGTCTATTCCCTTTCTCTTTTTGGAAGATGTGAGAAAGTAATTTAAACTGCCGAATTTTTCTTTCAAATACTTTATATTTGATGATATGTCTTTTTGGGTGCTTTTATCGGTTTTTGTAAAAACGACACTAAATGGTCTTTTGTAAAACTTAAGCCACTCAATAAACATCACATCGCTATCCATCGGTTTATGACGCGAATCAATTAAAACAAACACATGATAAAGAAGGTTTGAGTTTTTCAGATAATCTTCAATCGTTATTCTCCATCTGTTTCTCATCTCTTTAGACCTTCTTGCATAACCATAGCCCGGCAAATCAATAAAATAAAATCTCTCATTTACTTCAATAGCATTTATCAGTATGGTTTTGCCGGGATTTTTGCTCACATAGACTATTTTTCTTCTTAATAAAGCATTTATCAAAGAAGATTTACCAACATTACTTCTGCCTGCAAATGCAAACTGCGGAAGACTAAGCAAACGGGCAGCTGACTCGAAGCTGCCCTTGAATTCAGCCTTTTTAAAAGCTAAACAACCCTTAGGCTCACTTCGTTCTTCTTCGTGTCCAGAATCACCAATGTTCTTCTGTTCGTCAAGCATCCACACAACTCTCCCGGGTTGATAATATACCCTTTTTCAGTCTCTCTTAAATCTATCCTATGAAGATGGCCATAAAGCACATAGTTATACTCTCTTGCAAGCTTATCTATACCAAACGGCTCATGCATCAGAATAAACTCTTTGCCGTCAAGCTCAATCTCAAACGGCGGCTTATGCAATTTCCCTTCACTCTTTTGCTGCAAAAATAACACTTCGCCGTCATTGTTGCCAAATACACCGATAAATTTACTATTCAACTTATCAAAATAGTCGAAACAAAATGGAGACACAATATCACCAAGATGGATAGTTAAGTCAACACTCTCTTTATTCAATAAATCAACGACGAGCTTTATTGCTTCAATATTATCATGAGAGTCAGAGATTATTCCTATTCTCATATTTCAACTTCACCCACAGCCTTTGCTATTAAATCACCCATCTGCTGGGTATTTACCTTTCTTGTGCCTTCACTGTAAATATCCGGAGTTCTATAACCCATCTTTAAAATCATATCAACTGCCTTCTCTATTGCTTCGGCTTCCTTGTCAAGTTTAAATCCATACTTCAACATCATAGCAGCAGACTCAATCTGCGCAATTGGGTTTGCTATGCCAAGGCCGGCAATGTCAGGCGCAGAACCATGAATCGGCTCAAACATACCTACTTCTCCACCAATTGAAGCAGAAGGCAACATTCCGATTGAACCGGTTAACATGCTCGCTTCATCAGACAGGATATCGCCAAAAATATTACCCGTCACGATAACATCAAACTGCTTCGGGTCCCTAACAAGCTGCATAGCCGCATTATCAACAAGCAGATGATTATACTCAACATCGGGATAATCCTTCGCCACTTTTTCAACAACATCACGCCACAATTGAGAAACATCAAGCACATTCGCCTTATCAACACTTGTTAACTTCTTTCTTCTCTGTCTTGCAAGCTCAAATGCAAGCCTTACGATACGCTCTATCTCTGGCTCAGTATAAATCATCGTATTTATGCCTTTTTTTACGCCATTCTCTTCAACAATGCCTTTGGGCTGACCAAAATAGATTCCACCGGTTAGCTCTCTGACAACGAGTATATCGATACCCTTTATCACTTCTGGCTTTAGTGTGCTTGCATCGACAAGTTCATCAAATACTTTAGCTGGTCTTAAATTGGCAAAAGCGTTAAGTGTTTTTCTTATCTTCAACATTCCCGTCTCTGGCCTTTTCTCTCGTGGCAGATTATCCCATTTAGGCCCGCCAACAGCACCAAAAAACAGAGCATCGCATTTTAAAATCTTCTCAACTTCGCTATCAGGTAATGGGTCTTCAAACTTGTCAACTGCACATCCACCAATATAAACCTTCTCATACTCAAACTCATGCCCAAATCTGCTTCCGACTTCATCTAAAACCTTCAAACCTTCTGCAACAACTTCAGGCCCTATTCCATCGCCTTCTGCAACAGCTATTTTAAACTTAGCCATATCTCACCTCATACATTTAATAGTTTCTTTGCATAACCAAAAAGACCGCCGCTTTCTATCAACTGCTGCATAAATTCGGGTATTACACTCGATTTAAAAATCTTGCCGTTTTTCAAAACAACAATCTCGCCTTTTTGCGTATCAACTTCTATCTCATCGCCCTTTTCAAGCTCGTCTGAAACATCAGACTCAAGTATGGGCAACCCTATATTAAACGCATTTCTATAAAAAATCCTTGAAAAAGACTTAGCAATCACACACGCAACACCGCTTGCTTTTATGGCTATTGGTGCATGCTCCCTGCTTGAGCCCGAACCAAAGTTATAACCAGCAACAATTATATCACCTTCTTTTACCTGTTCTGCAAAGTTCTCATCTATATCTTCCATGCAGTGTTTTGCAAGCTCTTTCGGGTCTGAAGTATTCAGATACCTTGCAGGTATAATAACATCTGTATCAACATTATCGGGATATACCCAAACTCTTCCTTTTATTCTCATTTTATTACCTCATCTGGATGAATTATTTTGCCAGCTACAGCACTTGCAGCAGCAACAGCAGGCGAACTTAAATAGACATAGGCTTTTTTAGAGCCCATTCTTCCGACAAAGTTTCTGTTTGATGTTGATATACAGACTTCACCGTCAGCAAGAATACCCATATAGCCGCCAAGACACGGCCCACATGTCGGTGTTGAGATAACAGCACCAGCTTCAAGAAAAATATCAAACAAACCTTCTTTTAATGCCTGCTTATATACTTCAACTGTCGCAGGAATAATGATAAGTCTCACATATTTTGCAACTTTATTGCCCTTTAAAACCTTAGCCGCTTCTCTTAAATCGGAGATCCTGCCGTTTGTGCAGCTGCCGATAAACGCCTGGTCTATCTTTATATCTTCCTTTATCTCGCTTATGCCCTTTGTGTTTGACGGCAGATGCGGAAAAGCAACCTGCGGCTCTATATTTGAAACATCTATCTCGATTATATCGCTGTATTCTGCATCATCATCACTTTTTAGAATCTCATACTCACTTCTGTCGATATCTCTTTCTTTCAGATACTCAATCGTTATATCATCAGGCTCAATGATGCCGTTTTTTGCTCCAGCTTCAACAGCCATATTGCACATTGTAAGCCTATCTTCCATAGATAATTCTTTTATCGCATCTCCTGTAAACTCCATTGATTTATATAAAGCTCCTGCAACGCCGATTTTACCTATCGTATAAAGAATCAAATCCTTGCCGTATACCCATTTATTGCGTTTACCTTTATAGATGAATTTAATAGACTCAGGCACCCTAAACCAGCTTTTGCCTGTTGCAAAGGCAAAACCAACATCCGTTGAGCCCATACCAGTTGCAAAAGCACCCAAAGCACCATGTGTGCAGGTATGAGAATCAGCACCGACAACAAGCATGCCAGGTTTAATATAGCCCTGCTCAGGCAGAAGTGCATGCTCTATCCCGACTTCTCCTGTCTCCCAATACAACGGTAAATCCTTTTCTCTAACAAAATCACGCATTATTTTGCACTGATTTGCAGAATTGATATCCTTATTCGGTGTAAAATGGTCTGGAATTAAAGCAACTTTATTTTTATCAAACACATCAACGCCAAGTCTTTTAACAAAATCTATGGCAATAGGTGCTGTTATATCGTTTGCAAAAGCCAAATCAACATCAGCCAAAACAATCTCGCCAGCTTTTAGAAAATCCCTATTGCTCTTTTTAGCCAATATCTTCTGAGAAATGGTCATTCCCGCCATAAAAACCACTCCTTACACATTGAATATCGATACACTATCGACAAGCTCTTTGATATGGTCGTTTAAAGCTTCAACATTATCCTTTAAGGATGCAACAGCTTCGACAAGTTTTTTGGACTCATCTGAGTTAAATTGAATCTTCTCAATCATATCTGTTGAACTCTTCTCTATTGCTTTAATTGCATCTGCTATATCGCCTGTTGCTTTTTGTGATTTTTCAGCTAAGCTTCTAACTTCATCTGCAACAACAGCAAAGCCACGGCCGGCTTCTCCAGCTCGTGCTGCTTCAATTGCAGCATTTAAGGCGAGCAAGTTTGTCTGGTCTGCTATATCTCTAATCAATCCAACAATGCCTTCTATATTCTTGGTTGCTTCACCTAACTGTTTTGCCAACTCAACAAGCTCGCTCTGTGATTTTTGGAAAACATTCTCATTCCAGTCTGCAACCTGCTGCACTCCTTCTGCTGTTTTGTATGATATGTCATTTGCAACTTCGGCAGAGTCCTTTATGCCTTTAACAACAACTCTTAGATTCTCTATAATTGAGTTGATTGGACCTTCCAAATCTTTAAGCTGATTGTCTTCTGGTATCTCAATCGTGTCAGACACATCGCCTTCTGCAACCCTGTTTAGAATATCCCTTATTATCTCTATATTCTGCTCAAGATACCTTCTCCTCTCTTCGAGCTCCTCCCTTAAATCTCTCATTATAACATAAACATATATAACCTGTCCGTTTTCAACAATCGGCATTGCATTAACAAAAACAGGAATCTTTTCACCACCTCTATGCATTATGGTTGCTTCACCAACAACAACTTTCTTTTCATTTAAACTTTTAATAACAAGTTTACAAACACTGCATTCTGGTGGATTCTCAGGCCAAAGTACCTTAGCAGCAGAATCAATATTAAATAACTCGTTATAGCTCCAACCTGTTATCTCTTCGAAAGCCTTATTGAAATACAAAAACCTTCTCTCAGGGCTGACAGCAAAAATTATAAAAAAGTTTTCTCTAAAAAATCGCCAACAATAGACATCTGTGGAATAAATCTTGCAAAGCTTCTCAACCCTTTCTACAAAGTCGCCTTCTTTTAGTAATTTTTTATCTTCTTCAGAAAGCTCCTTAGCCTTATCAGACAAAACTTCATTAACTAACCTCTCTATTACCTCAGATTTCATCTGATGATTCTCAATCTTCTCCCTTTTCTTAGAGAAAAACATAACTCCTCCCCCTTTATTTAACAACAAAAACTTTCTCTTTTAACAGTTTGTTATTTTTATCAAAAATTTCAAGTTTCCATACACCTTTCATCGAAGGATAAATAGTTTTATAAGACCAAGTTCTAAATCTGTTATAAGGTTTAACAGGAAGTTTTATATCAAAGTGCCTATCGTTAAGCACCCATCTCATAACTATATAAGTGGAGTTTTTTACATTTTTAAGTTCAACAAGACACCAAATTCTTTTTGCTCCTCTAAACTCATCAGAAGGATTCACTACTTTTCTATTTTTAACCCCAGTTCCACAAATTATATTACCAACAGACATAGAATAAGTCTTAAAACTACCCATAATAACAGTTGCAAAAAACATCAAGATGATAAATTTAAACACTTTTCTCAACATTGCAACACTCCTTGGAAATAATTTTTTAATTCTTAAGAAAATTTATATAAAAAATTAAATAAAAAATCCACCTTCTTTAACTTCTAACTACTCAAATTATTCTCTGCTTACTCTCAAAAATCACTATATATATTATCCATTAAAGTCTTTCGAATTTACCGCTTTTGCCACCTTCTTTGTAAATAAGACGAATGTTCTTTATCTCTATAGCCCTGTCAATGGCTTTACACATATCGTATATAGTTAAAGCTGCAATACTCACAGCTGTCATTGCTTCCATCTCAACGCCCGTTTTGTGGGTTATCTTGACTTCTGAGAATATCTTTATAGTGCAGTTCTCATCATCCATCTCAAAGTTTATATCAACACCTTCAAGATTCAAAGGGTGGCACATTGGTATAAGATATGGAGTCTGTTTTGCTCCCATTATTCCGCCAACTTGAGCCACAGCCAGAACATCACCCTTTTTCACCTTTCCTTCTTTTACGGCACTATAGGCTTCCTTAGAGAGCTTCACTTCACCATAAGCCTTAGCTATACGCAGAGTATAGTCCTTAGCCGAAACATCAACCATCTTTGCTCTTTTCTGTTCATTAAAGTGCGTAAATTCCATTTTATCCTCCCACTGCTGCCATGCTTGAGTGTATGCCTTCCTTTAAAAGTGCATGCTCCTTTGGTTTTATCTCAACCGCATACTTTATAAGCTTGCTTATTTTTATCTCATTTTCTTCTTTTAAGGCTTCCCTTACTCCAACCCTATCTGGATGACCAAGACACGGCAGAATAAAACCGTCGCTCGTTAATCTTATTCTATTGCAAACAGAACAAAAAGCACTCGACAAAGGCGTAATAAAACCCACAAAACCACCGTCTATTTTGAAATAATCTGACGGACCGTTGGTTTTCTTATCGGAATGCTCAAGTTCATATTTGTCCTTTATAATACGCTTTATCTCACTAATGCTTATAAAATACCTTCTCCAATCCTTGACTATATCAGTTGGCATAAACTCAATAAATCGAATATCACACTTCACCTTCAAAGCAAACTCAACAAGGTCTAATATCTCATCATCATTTACACCTTTCATAACGACGGTGTTTATCTTTGTGTCTTTAAAACCCGCATCTTCAATTGCTTCAAAACCATCAAGCACATCCCTTAAATCACCCATTCGTGTTATAAACTTAAACCTTTCAGCTTTTAGCGTATCAAGACTAACAGTAATCCTATCAAGGCCAGCTTCTTTTAACGATTTTGCATATTTTTTAAGCAAACTGCCGTTTGTTGTTAAAGATATCTCTTCAATCCCATCTATGCTTTTTAGCATCTCAATAAGATTTTCTACACCCTTTCTTACGAGCGGCTCACCACCTGTAAGCTTTATCTTTCTTATACCCAATCCTGCAGCCACTTTAACAAAAAGAGCTATCTCTTCATAGCTTAAAATCTCACTCATAGGCTTCCACTCTATGCCTTCCTTTGGCATGCAATAAATACACCTAAAATTACACCTATCCGTAACAGAAATACGCAAATAATTTATCTTTCTACCGAATTTATCAATCAGTTCTGCCATATTTTCAACATCCTTTCAAAGTGTTCTTTATCATTTGCAAGCACATCCCTTACACTAACAAAACCGTAAGCCTTTATATCCTTAATCAGATGAATATTCTCAAGTGATATACCACCAATAAGAAAAGCTGGATATCTGCTTATCTCAACCATTTTCTTAGCCAAATCAATACCCAATGTGGGATGCGGATTTTTCTTTGTTGTAGTTTCAAATACTGGTCCAACACCTATATAATCGCAACAGTCAGCATTTTCTACATCTTCAATACTATGCGCACTTAAACCTATAATAAAGCCTTCAGGCACTATCCTTCTAACTTCGCATACAGGTAAATCCTTATCACCTAAATGAACACCGTCAGCTTCAACAGTCAAGGCAAGGTCAACCCTATCGTCAACAATAAAAACAACGCCTTCTGACTTTGTCATCTCTCTTATCTTTTTTGCTTCATAGAACATCTCTCTATCGCTTTTGCCTTTGCACCTATACTGAATAATCTTAACACCAAACTCTATAAGCTTTTTTGCAGATTCAATACAGCCAAATCTATCGTCAACTATTCCATAAAACCCTTTTGGCAAATCCATTTAGCAGCTCCTAAAATATCATCAAAAATCAGTTTAGCCTTTGTTGAATCCTTATACTTCTTACCATAACCGGTAAGCACCAAAATAGGTGTTATATTAGCATTTATACCAAGTTCTATATCGCTTTCCTTATCGCCAATCACAAAAGACTTGCTTCTGTCTATTTCAAACCTTTCAACTGCTTCATCAACAAGCGCTGTTTTCGGCTTTCTACATGAGCAGTTATCTTCCGGTTTATGCGGACAGTAATAAAACGCATCAATCAAACCGTCAAGCATCTCATTTAAAACAGCATTAGCCTTATCAACAAACTCTTTTGTAAAATATCCGCGACCTATGCCAGACTGGTTTGAAACAACAACAAGCAGATAACCATCGTCCTTCAAAAGCTTAAGCGCTTCTTTGACACCTTTTATTAATTTAATATCTTCTATTCTGCTTAAATAATTCACATCTTCTATGATTGTGCCGTCTCTGTCTAAAAATACAGCTTTGTTCATTTTCTAAACACCCCTACTCAGGTTTTCAATGATAATACAAATTCAAGAAAAATGAAACAAGTTTAACCTTATTCTTTTGCTTAATCTTCACTTATATGTTAAAATTTTTGTATGAAACACCCAAAACTCACCCAACCACACGATACATTCTTCAAAAAACTATTCAGCAATGAGAAAAATGTAAGGGATTTTCTTCTCTCTTTTTTGCCAGAAAAACTCAAGCAATCGCTTGACCTAAACTCAATAAAGGTTATAGACACAGAGAAGATTTCAAAGAAGTATAAAAGGCATCATATTGATCTGATTGTCGAATGCAAAACAAGAGAAGAAGATAAAAAAGCTCAAATTTACATACTCTTTGAACACAAATCATATCCAGATAAGTTTACTCTCATTCAAATACTCTCATACATGATGACTATCTGGGAGAAGAACATAGAAAACAAAGAAGAGCTTACTCCTATTATTCCCTTTATCTTCTATCATGGAAAGAGAAAGTTTGATCTGGCTGAGAATTTCTCTGATTACTTTTCAGTAAAAGATAAAAACATAAAAGAGTATCTATTAAACTTCAAAAGCATAATCTTCGATACAAACAGAATAGATGACAAAACACTCACAGAGAAGATAGACAATTTAAATCTCCTTGCTGCCCTTTTAAGTTTTAAACACATATTTGATGACATAGAAGAACTCAAACCTATATTCAAAACACTGATAAGTTTCGGAGAAAATGGACTTCTTCTGTTTTTGGAGTATATTGTAATTAGCAGATCTGTTGATGAAGAAAAACTAAAAGAAGCACTCAAAGAGATTGGAGGTGATAAAGTGCCAACACTTGCACAGAAATGGTTTGAAGAAGGATTAGAAGAAGGCAAATATATAGGCTGGCAGGAAGGTGAAGTTGAAGGATTGAAAAAGGGATTACTCGAAGCAATAAAGATAGGCTTGCAGCTTAAATTTGGCAATAACAGTCTCACTCTGTTTGAGTCAGTAAAAGCAATCAAAGATATTGAAAAACTTAAACTCATAAAGGATGCAATTATTGATGCAAAGAGTGTTGATGAGATAGAGAAGCTTTTACCAAAAGACTAAAGCAGCATCTAAAACACATAAGTGTTTTACTTCCACCTGTTATGCATCCAGAAGTATTTATGCGGTTCTTTCTTTATCCACTCTTCAAATCTTCTATATACTCTATCCATAACATCCTGCACAGCTTCCATCTTGGGCTTGTTATCATCACACATTATAGGCTCTTCTATCACCGCTGTAAATACTCCGTCTTCTTCCTTTAAATATGCAGGCAGAATAGGAACCTTAAGTCTGCATGAAAACACTCCGACACTCTCGCTAACCTTAGCTTTTCTTCCAAAGAACTCAACCTTAAACGAACCATCGCCGCCAGCTTGATCTATCAAAATCCCAAGAACGCTGTTCTTTTTTAAAAGCTTAATAAACTCAAACGCACTTAAGCGAGAAGAAAGCACTTTATTACCACAGGATTCTCTAACCGTCTCAACAATGTTATCCACAAATTTCGAGTCAATCGGCCTAACCATAATATAAATCGGTTCCTTCAAAACAGCAAATCCACAAACCAAAAACTCAAAATTGGAAAAGTGGGCTGTTGTGAATATAACACCCTTACCCAAAGATTTTGCTTTCAAAAAATTCTCATAGCCTTCAACCCTGAAGTGCTTTTCTATAAACTCCTTATCACCCAAAAACTTCAGATTAAAAGCAATCATATCTGCAAAGTAAAAATAACTCTTCAAAGCCAATCTCTTATAATCGCCACCTATAGCAAGCTTTATGTTCTCCTGCGTTATCCTTCTCCTTTTTGGAAGTGCGATATAAACAACAAAAATCAAGAATCTAAACAAAGCCTTCAAAAACCAAAAAGGCAAAAGTTTAAGGATTTTATAAACAATCATTTCAACAGCTCATAATAGAGTTTTTCAAGCTTCTCAACCTTTTTATCGGCAGTTAGATTATCTATAGCAAACTCAAATGCCTTATTCCTTATACCATCAAGGTCAATCTCCAAAGCCTTCTCCATAGCCATTTTCAAACCATCAACATAGGGTTTTGCTATTATACCACGACCATCTTTTAGAAGCTCTGGAATCCCGCCAACATCTGTTCCTATAACTGGCGTTTTTAAAAGAAACGACTCTATAGCAACATTGGGAAAACTCTCCTTCAAAGACGGAATAACCAACACATCAAATCCCGCTATTAACCTATAAGCATCAGGGACAAAACTAAAGATTTTCACCCTATCTTCAACGCCCAAAGAGATAACCTTATCTTTTAGTTTCTCTGTATCTTTACCAATAAAAACAAGCCTTACATCATCCCTTTTTAGCTTTGCAAAAGCTCTAAGTGCAATATCGTGCCCTTTAAAATCAGAATAATTACCAACAACACCAAATGTAAAACCTTCAACACCTATCTCTCTTCTTGCCTTATTTCTATCTACACCTTTAAGCTTCTCATAATCAACAGCACTGTAAATCACACTTATCTTCTTTGGATTAACAAGATACCTTTCAAGCACATCCTTTACAGCTATAGAGTTTGCCAAAAACATATCAATGCGCGGATTGTGATATTTAAACAAATCAAGGGCAGGAAACATAACGCTTCTCTGAACAACAAGCTTCTCTTTTTTTCTAAATAGACAGGCAATAAGACCCATCTTATGACCCTTTGAGTGATGCGTATGAACTATATCAACATCGTTGTTTTTCAAAAAATTCCTGATTATAAGTGCAGACTTAAAAACCTTATCTTCATCAATAAAAACAAACTCTATTCCCTTATCCTTCAACCTTTCATAAACAGGCGAACCATAAACACAGGCAACAGAGACTTTATGTCCTTTCTTTTTCAAGCCTAGAACATTTATTATTAGCTGATTTACACCACCTGAAAAATTTGTGGCAGACTCTATATTCAATATATGCATTTAAATTTTTGATATAAGATTCTCTACAAACTCCACAATCTTCTCTATCTCGTTTAAATCAACAACAGGAACACCAAGCTCAACCTTCTCATCGCTTGCAACCATAACAATGTTCTTTATACCCTGCTCTATCAGATAACCTTCGGATGCCTGACTCCTGTGCACTTCTATCTTCTGCAGATCTTCAAGCCTGTAGCCTTCAACCAACACCAAATCAAACCCTTTAAACATACCCTTTAGCTCCTTAAGTGGTATTTCTTCGTCCAAATCTTCAACCATTGCTATTTTACTTTTACTTGCAAGAACAACCTTCTTCGCACCTGCATGCTTCATTCTGTATGAGTCTTTGCCCGGATAGTCTATCTCAAAATTGTGTGCATCGTGTTTTATTGCACCAACCCTATAGCCCTTTTCAGAGAAAATCTTTATAAGCTTCTCTATAAGCGTTGTCTTTCCAGAGCCAGAATTACCAACAAAACCCAAAAACAGTGCCATTATCTTTGAAGAAGCTCCCTTATAAATTGATAAATTCTCTCAATAGAGTCTATTTTTACTCTCTCTTTCGGCGTATGCACACCTTCCATATCAGGCCCAACAGAAATCATATCTATACCCTTAACCTTACCGGAGATAATTCCACACTCAAGGCCTGCATGTATCACTTCGATCTCTGGCTTTACACCAAACAGATTTTCGTATGTCTCAACTGCTTCTTTAAGTAATTCGGATTGATAGTTTGGCGTCCATGACGGATACCTGCTGTGTCTCTTCAACTCAGCACCAAATTCCCTTGCAGTAATCTCAATCAACATACCTATCTCGTCCAATCCACTCTCGGATAAGCTCCTTTGATTGGTTGCTATAAAAAATCTATCATCTTCACTTTTCACAACGGCAAGATTGTTTGAAGTTTTGGGTGTCTTTTTATCAAGCATCTCAAATACACCATGCGGCAATCTATCCAAAAGGTCAATCAACTTCTTAAAACTCTCATGTTCGAAGGGCTCCTGACAAGCTTCAAACTCTTCTATCTCAACCTTCACATCTTCATCAGGATACATCTCTTTTGCCTTATCAAGCATCCTATCAACCGAAGACTTAAGTGTATCGTATGAACTTGCTAAAACCACTGCTTCACATCTATCAGGTATAGCATTTCTTGCCTTGCCGCCATTTATCTCACAGAGCTGAAGGTTATACACAGCATCTTTAAGAATTTCCTTCATCAGTTTTATCGCATTCGCTCTGTTTTTGTTTATCTCTTGACCCGAATGACCACCTTTTAGATTGCTTATCGCAACCCTAAAAGCACTATCAAACCTTTTTTCGCCTTTCCTTGCGGGCAAAAATATCTCAATATCTTCACCACCTGCACAACCAACAACAAACTTATTCTCCGTTTCAGAATCTATATTTATCAATCTGTCTGCTTCAAAAAACCCTTCTTCTAAAGCTAAAGCACCCTTTAATCCAATCTCTTCATCGCTTGTAAACAGCAGTTTTAGATGCGGATGTTTAGCCGTTCTATCTTCCGCTATAGCAAGAGCTATTGCTATAGCCACACCATCATCAGCACCAAGCGTTGTGCCATTTGCCTTAAGCCAGCCGTCTTCTTCAATTACTTCAATCGGGTCTGAATCAAAGTTATGCTCAGACCAATCTTCTTTTACGCACACCATATCCATATGACCTTGAAGAGCATAAACAGGTTTACTCTCATAGCCTTCCGTTGCAGGCACATCTATTAGAACATTCAAAGCTTTATCTTTTTTGCAAGAAAACCCATGCTCTTTGGCCCACTCACAAAGCCACTCTGCAATCTTCTCACACTTTGCTGAGCATCTTGGAATCTTTGATATCTCTTTAAAAATCTCTATTACCCTACTCACATCAACAACTCCTCAAACTCCTTTTTTCTCTGTTTGCACTCATACATCATGTCCTCTGCACTCTTACCCGGCACAAACTCTGAAAATGATACATAATAACTAATTATCCTACTCCAACCCTTCATAAAAAATTCTTCTTTTGACAGCTTATCTATAACATAATCCTTAACATACTTTTTAAGCTCTGCAGAATACAAAGCAGGCTCACTAACGCCAACAACAACAAAATAGAAAGCATCAGGCTCCGTCCTTGCAAGAAACCTTATCTCTTCTCTCTTTTTCAACGCTTCAGCTGTATGAATTATTATTTTATCACCTATCTCCATTGAGTATCCGTAATTTATATAACTTAAGTTTTTTATATCGAAATAGAACATAACAAACCGTCTGCTCTCTTTTATGTAATCCGAAACAGCCCTTACAAACTGTTTTCTTCTTAAAAGGCCTGTCATGTAATCCGTTGTAAATATCTGCTCCCTTATTTTATCTATCTCTTCTGGAACAAATGACTTCTCCTTGCTTGCACTCTTCAGATATTCGTATGCTTCCCTTAATGAGTCTATGGATTTCTCAACTATCTTCTGGTCAAGCTCATCTGACATGTGCTTTTGTATAACTTCAAGCGCTCTCTCAAGCGCAAGACTTCTTCTGTAAGGCCTGTTCGTTGTTATAGCATCAAACACATCAGCAATAGCCAAAATCCTTGCACACTCTGGAATTTCCTGACATGTCAAACCCTTAGGATATCCGCTCCCATTACAGCGCTCATGATGATACCTAACACAATCCGATATATCCTTAAACTGTTTTATGTTTTTTATAATTTGATACGAAAATTCAGCATGATTTTTTATTATCTTATACTCATTGGGTGTAAGTTTACCCGGCTTTAAAAGAATATTATCTGGAATCCCAATCTTACCTATATCGTGCAGAAGGCCAGCCGTGTAAATCTTCTCCTGCTCAATCTGATTATATCCCAAAGCCTTAGCTATACTTTTAGCATAGAATGCAACCCTTTGAGAGTGTCCTTTCGTATATGTGTCCCTTGCTTCCATCATGAGAATAAACGACTCAAGAAAGCTGGTTTGCGTATCAACAAGCTCATTGTTTAAAATTGAAACATTCTTTGAAGCAATAAGCATAAAAGTTAGGTGTGCTGCTGAATTTTGAAGAGCAAGTTTATAATCCCTATCTATGTTTATCTTCCTATCAAACCCAAAACCAACGGCAACAATAACCCTATCGTTAAATTTAACAGGGACAAAAAGTCCAGATTTTATGTTTATCTGCTTAGAGACAGAAGAAGGTTTGAGCCCGTATTTATTTAGCTCATCAAAACTAACTATATCACCTATAGATTTCTCGTATATCTGATACAAAATATAATCTTTTATCTCATCTGTTATTTCAAAACTAAACCTTACTCTAAGCTCATTATTTTCCTTATGGATGGCAACATATATATTCTCATTGGGAAAGATAAAACCTACAGCTTTAGCATCTGTGATATGAAGTATATTTTTAAGATAAGCAACCACCCAACTCTTAAGCTTTTCTCTATTGAAAAAATCCGGCAGATTTTGACTATAAAAAAACTCAAACTCCTTAATCATTAAAGAGAGAATTTTGTCTGAAGTATCTATTTTAGATTTATGATAAAGAACAAAAGAAATAACTCTTGCAATTGTTTCAAGCAGAGATACCTGATTTGGTGTAAATTTTTTAATATCGCTAAACGATGCAACCTGCAAAGCGCCAAAAACCTTATCCTTGAAATAGACAGGAACGCTCAGCAGGCTTTTCATCCCCTTTTCTATCCATTTTTGACTTGCAAACTGACATGTAGCATAATTTCTAACAACAAAAGTACTCTTTTCGAGAATAGTCTTCGCAGCTACAGTATCTGATTCAACCTTGTTTCCGTCTAAATCTTCTTCTGAAGAATGACAAATAAGCAAACTTTCATCTTCATAGCTCGCAAAAAACGCCGCATTTATATTGAACAACTTTTTAATTTTATTCAGTATATATTGCCAACCATTCTTCTCAAACTCACCACTATGTAAATCTTCTATAATCTCTAAAAACAGCTTCTCTTTCATCAATAACTTTCAAAAAACGCCTTATAAGCCTTATATGTCTCATACAAATCGCTTTTTGAAACAATCTCATAAGGTGAATGCATAGAAATTAAAGCAGGTCCGCAGTCAACAACATCCATATTCCATGCAGCTAAATATTTGGCTATTGTTCCACCGCCGCCTTCATCAACTTTACCCAACTCGCCTATCTGCCAATTCACACCTGCATCATTGAATATCTTTCTTATTTTGCCAACAAACTCAGCTGATGCATCGTTTGCCATATACTTTCCGCCATGTCCTGTAAACTTCGTCAAAACAACGCCACCGTTTACATAGCTCGCATTATCCTTTTCGTGCACTTCCTTATACATAGGATTTACAGCACCATTCACATCTGCACTTAGAACTTCTGAACTCTTCAAAAACTCACCCACATTTTCAAAACTGGGCTCTATGCCCTTCTTCTTCAAGATTTCAACAACAACATCAAGCAAAAACCTTGACTTTGCACCTGTGTTGCCGTCTGAACCAATCTCTTCCTTATCAACCATTAAAGCAACAATTGTCTTCTTCGAGTTTGCATCAAAGAATGCTTCTTTTGAGCAATATGCACAAATCCTATCATCATGACCGTATGCAGCAATTAAACCTTCATCAAAGCCAATATCTCTTGGTTTAAATGCTGGAACAAGCGTAAGCTCTGCGGATATAAAGTCTTCTTCAACAATACCATACTTCTCGTTCAAAATCTTCAAAATATTCAGTTTTACAGTATCCTTCTCTTCGTCATCTATTGGAATACTTCCAACGATTAGCTTCATCTTTTCTGCTTCAAAGGCTTCTTTTACCTTCTTATCGTCCTGTATCTTGTGAGAGAGATGTGGCAGAAGGTCTGGCAAAACAAAGATTGGGTCGTTATCGTCTTCTCCAACGACAACATTCAAAACTTCACCATCGCCTTTCACTATAATTCCATGAATGGCAAGTGGAATGTTAAACCAGTGATACTTTTTAATACCACCATAATAGTGCGTATGAAATAGAGCAAAACCCGTATCTTCAAACAATGGATTCTGTTTTAAATCGATTCTTGGTGCATCTATGTGGCTTGCTATGATTTTTGCACCAAAACCGTCGCCAATCCTTATTAGAGCAACAGACTTGCCTCTATTGACGATAAAAAAGTCGTCCTTTTCTGCCCTGCTTCTAAACTCTTCTTCAACAAACCTGACAACTTCCCTTTCTGTTTTGCAGCTTCCTATAAACTCTTTGTATTTCTCAGCAAAGTAAAAAACATTTTTATGATACTCATCATCTTTTCCAATCCAACCATTCCTGTTTTTATAAGATAACTTCTCTTTCAACTCCTTTATCTCATCCTTTGTCATTTTCTGCCCTCCTCTATCTCTTTGTAAAGCATCTCTCTTAACTTTAACACCTTATCTATCACATCGTCCTTTTCTATGAGCTCTTTGTTTCTATCCCTTCTTAAAGAGACTTCAACCTTTCCGCTCTCAAACGCCTTCTTACCAACGATAACTCTAATAGGAATACCTATTAAATCCATATCATTTAACTTTACACCTACCCTTTCATCCCTATCATCATATAACACATCAAGACCCTTATCAACCATCTCATCGTAAAGCCTATCGCAAAAATCAACAAGCTCTTTGTTTCTTGTATCAAGGGAGACAATCTCTATCTCAAAGGGCGCTATGGAAATCGGCCAGATAATACCGTATTCGTCGTGATTCTGTTCAATTGCAGCCTGAGCAGTTCTACCTATTCCTATGCCATAACAACCCATAAAGTATGGAATTGTTTTACCGTTTTCATCCAAAAATGTGGCATTCATAGCTTTAGAATACTTCTGACCCAGTTTGAAAATATGTCCGACTTCTATGCCTCTAATCTTTTTAAGTCTTCCCTTTTTGCACTTAGGACAAATCTCACCTTCTTTAACAACCCTTAAATCAGCTAATTCACACTCAAAATCCCTGCCATATTTTGCACCGACATAGTGATAACCTTCTTCATTTGCACCAACAACAAGGTTGTTTCTATTCTTCAATCTGTAATCACAAATAACTCTTATATCCTTATTTGGAAAATCTATAGGCCCAATATAACCTTTCTTTAGATTTAGCTTTTCAAGTTCATCATCGCTTACCATCTCAAGTTCAACACTATCCGTTGCACGCATAGCTTTAACAAGATTCAATTCATCATCACCTTCAATAAAGAAACAGAATACTTCACCCTTTTCATTTTTATAAACAAGCGCTTTAGCAGAAAACTCAGGATTCGCATTTAAATATTCACACACATCCCTTATTGTCTCTTTGTTTGGTGTTTTAACCTTTTCAAGTTTTAACTCTTCACCTGCTTCATCTTCTAAGATACTTGTTGCTCTTTCTGTATTTGAAGCATAATCGCAACTATCACAGACAACTATCTCATCTTCTCCTGTATTGCTCAAAACCATAAACTCTTCTGAGTCTTTGCCACCTATCGAGCCCGTATCAGCTTCAACGCTTCTAAAAGCAAGTCCGCATCGCCTAAATATGTTGTTGTAAGCAATGCGCATCTTCTCATAGCTCTCATCCATGCCCGCTTCGTCCTTATCAAAGCTGTAAGCATCTTTCATTATGAACTCTCGTCCTCTCATTAAGCCAAACCTTGGCCTTAGCTCGTCTCTGAACTTTGTCTGAATCTGATACAAATTTATAGGCATCTGCTTATAACTTTTAACAAAACGCCTTACGATATCTGTTACAACTTCTTCATGTGTCGGACCAAAAACAAAATCTCTATCTCCTCTATCCTTTATTCTTAAAAGCTCTTTGCCATAATCGTTCCATCTGCCGGATTCCTTCCATAACTCTGCAGGCTGAATAGCAGCCATTAAAATCTCAATCGCACCAGCCTTATTCATCTCTTCCCTTACAATATCGGAAACTTTCCTTATAACACGCAAACCTAATGGCAGGTAATTGTAAATACCGCTTGCAAGTTTGATAATAAACCCACCACGCAAAAGTAAATTGTGGCTTACAATAGCAGCTTCTTTCTGGTCTTCCTTCAAAGTATATATGAAACTTTTAGAATAGCGCATCTTACCTCTCCCGAGCGTTTTTTATTAACTTTTTAAATTTTTCTCTATCTGGCGTGTATATTATTGTTAATGTTCTCATACCTATTACAGCTGCAATAACTATTGAATAGGCTATCGCCATCTTAAACTCAAGCTCATGATAGAATGTGGCTATCATAAGCTCTCTTAAGATAAACACAATGGCAGCATCTGCAATGTATGAGAGTTTGATTCTTTCAAAGTCAAAGTACGATATAGCCCCTCTAAAAAACTCTATCAGCACGAACAGATTTAACACTTCTTCAACAGCCTTGGACATGGTTTTATTCGAAGGTGGGAAGTTCATAACAACATCTTTTAATTCCCAAACAAGTTTGATTAAATAAAAAACTATTACTATTAGAATGAGAATAGAGAGTATGTATAAAATAACATCCATTGCCTTCTTTACAAGGTCAACCTTCACATTAAGCAGGATATAGAAAAAAGAAGTTAAGGTCAAGAGTTATAGTGATAATAAATTCCCAAGAGTAATAGAAGAGAAAGAGAAAAGAAGAGAGCCTACTCTTCCCTTTCTATCTTTATCTCGATAACCCTTGCAGGATGAGAAGCCTTCTTTTCAACCAAAGAGCCCTTGCGTGATATCTCTTCTTCTATCCTTTTTCTTAGGGCTTCTTCTAAGTTTTCAATAACCTGATGCAACTGCTCTATCTGTCTTTTCATTCTCATAATTATATCAACACCCGCTAAATTAACACCCAGCTCTTGTGTCATCTCACGAATAAACTTTATATCTTCTATATCCTTTTCGGTAAACAGCCTTATATTTCCGGCTGTTCTTTTGGGTCGTATAAGCCCTTCCCTTTCGTACTCCCTTAAAGTATGCGGATGGATATTCAAAATCTCAGCAACCATACCTATCGTATAATAACCCTTTTTTACTCTCATGGCTTAACCCTCTAATGCTCTTTTTAGTTCTTCTGTCTCTTTCACATTTTTTGGAATATTGACTTTAACCTTAGCATAAAGCGGCTCTCCGTTTACTCCTTTACCTTTAATCTTAAACACTTGATTGCACTGAGTTCCTTTCGGTATTTTTATCGTAACTTCGCCATCAAGCGTTCTAACCTTAGCAGAACCGCCAAACAGAGCAGTCGTCAAAGGTATCTCAAAGTTTGTATAAAGTTTACCATCTTTTAGCTCGAAATTCGGGTCTTCCTTCACATTGACGATTATATGCAAATCTCCACGACCACCAGGGCCTGGTTGACCCTTACCTTTAACCTTCAGCTTCGTTCCATTTTTAATGCCAGCGGGTATCTTAACCTTTACCTTTTCGCCGTTAATATTTAATGTTATAGTCGTGCCTTTTACAGCATCTGCAAAATCAAGGTCCATCGTATAATAGATATCGGCACCCTTTGGTTCATAGGTGTCTCTAAAGTTTGAGTATCTCCTTGCACCAAAGAGATTCTCAAACAAATCACCTATATCAAAACCTGCTGCATTGTCGAAATTGAAATCAAAGTGGAAATTCTTAAAGTTGCTAAAGTCATAGTTGGCATTACCTTCAGACTCAAAACCAGCAAATCCAAACTGGTCGTATTGGGCTTTCTTCTTCGGGTCAGAAAGTATAGAGTATGCTTCGTTTATCTCCTTGAATTTCTTTTCAGCTTCTTTATTGTTTGGGTTTAAGTCAGGATGATACTTCCTTGCAAGCCTTCTATATGCTTTTTTTATCTCTTCTTCTGTTGCATCCCTTGAAACTCCTAATACTTCGTATGGGTCTCTCATGGCTCACTCTCCTTTTTCTCTTAAAGTTGCACCTATTAATATAACCTTAATAGTATAATTGTCAAGGTTAGAAAAAATGAAAAATTCCTATTTATAATAGGAAAAACAAAAAATTCAAAAAAATTTTATTTCTGACCTTGACAATATTACTATCAGGGTTATATTTAGTCTCGGAAACAAAAAAAGAATGAAGGAGGTGAAAAGCCATGCTGAACGCATTGGAGCCTTTCAGAGAGTTAACAACTCTTCAGGAGAGATTAAACAAGGTATTTGATGACCTTTTGCCAAATGCTTTAAAAAGCAGAGAGACCAGTGAGTGGATACCAGCAGTTGACATCTATGAGACAAAGGATGCAATAAACATTGAAGTTGAAGCTCCTGGAATGAAGCAGGAAGATATAAAGATTAACCTTGAGAACAACACTCTTACAATTTACGGTGAGAGAAAGTTCGAGAAGAAGGAAGAAGGCAAGAATTACTACAGAATGGAGAGAAGCTACGGTTCCTTCTCAAGAAGCTTCTTGCTGCCGGACAATGTAAATGTTGAAGGTATTAAGGCAAAATATAAGGATGGTGTATTAACCATCACTCTGCCAAAGAAACCAGAGTCCAAACCAAAAGAAATTCCTATTGAAAGCGAAGAAAAGTAATGACGGTAATGCTGAAGGGGGCTTTAGCCCCTTTTGGTTTTGCCGTCAAAAATAAAAAAATATTAAGGAGGAAGAGATGGATATAAACAGACTAACGGTAAAATCGCAGGAAGCCCTACAAACTGCAAAAGAGATTGCAGATTCTCACAAAAATCAGCAGATAGGTTCTTTACACCTTTTAAGAGCATTAATCTCTGACAAAGAGAGTGTTGCTGTCTCTATCTTGAAGAAATTAGGCATCGATGTATCAGCATTTGCATCATACACAGATGAGCTTATTGAGAGAATACCAAAGGTTGAGCTTACAGGCTCAACATCAACACAGTTCTATATAACTCAAGAACTTGATGATGTGTTCAAAAGAGCCGAAGAGCAGATGCGCTTAATGGAAGATGAGTATATCTCGGTTGAGCATTTCTTGATTGCTCTATCCGAAAAATGCGATGCAGCTGAAGTTTTCAAATATTTCAACATCAAAAAAGATGAACTTCTAAAGGCCTTAGTTGATATAAGAGGCGGTGTTAGGGTTACAGACCAAAACCCAGAAGAGAAGTACGAAGCTTTGAAAAAATACGGAAGAGACATAACCCAACTTGCAAGAAGCGGAAAATTAGACCCGGTTATCGGAAGGGACGAAGAGATAAGAAGAACAATTCAGATACTCTCAAGAAGAACAAAGAATAATCCTGTTTTAATAGGTGAACCGGGCGTGGGTAAAACCGCTATAGTAGAAGGTTTAGCTCAGAGAATAGCAAACGGCGATGTTCCAGAAAGTTTGAAAGACAAAATATTAATTGAGCTTGACTTGGGTGCACTGATTGCAGGTGCAAAATTTAGAGGTGAATTCGAAGAGAGACTAAAAGCTGTCTTAAACGAAGTAAAAAGGTCAGAAGGTAAAATCATACTATTCATTGATGAGCTTCACACAGTCGTTGGAGCCGGTGCAGCAGAAGGTGCAATGGATGCATCTAACATGTTAAAGCCAATGCTCGCAAGGGGAGAGCTGCGCTGTATCGGTGCAACAACGCTGAAAGAGTATAGGAAGTATATAGAGAAGGATGCTGCTCTTCAGAGAAGATTTCAACCAGTATTCGTAAAAGAACCAAGCGTCGAAGACACAATATCAATTCTAAGAGGATTGAAAGAGAAATACGAGCTTCATCATGGCGTAAGGATAAAGGATTCTGCACTTGTTGCAGCAGCGGTTCTAAGTCATAGATACATAACAGACAGGTTCTTGCCGGACAAGGCAATAGACTTAATAGACGAAGCAGCAGCAAGTCTAAAAACTCAGCTTGAAAGTGATATCGAGCCAATAGATAACCTAAACAGAAAGATTGCCCAGCTTGAGATAGAGCGTCAGGCACTCAAGAAAGAGAATGACGAAGACTCCAAAAAGAGACTCGAAGAACTCGAAAAAGAGTTGAGCCAGCTCAAAGAAGAGCTTAACCAGATAAAAGCAAGATGGCAGTATGAGAAGGGCTTGATAGAATCGATAAGAAAGATAAAAGAAGAGATAGACAAGGTAAAAACTCAGATAGAAATAGCAGAAAGAAACGGCGATTTTGAAAAGGCGAGTGAGTTAAAATACGGCAAACTGCCAACATTACAGAAAGAGCTTGAAGAGAAACAGAAAGAGCTTAACTCAATAGAAAATAGACTGCTTAAAGAAGAAGTTACAGAAGAAGAAGTTGCTGCAATCGTCTCCAGATGGACGGGTATCCCAGTTTCTAAGATGCTTGAGAGCGAAAAAGAAAAACTCTTAAAGATGGAAGAGAAGCTCAAAGAAAGGGTTGTAGGTCAAGACCACGCTGTAAAAGCCGTAAGCGATGCAATCCTACGCTCAAGAGCTGGATTGTCCGATAAAAACAGGCCTATAGCATCGTTTATGTTCTTAGGTCCAACAGGTGTAGGTAAAACTGAGCTTTCCAAAGCATTAGCCGAGTATCTGTTTGACGACGAGAGAGCAATGATAAGAATAGACATGAGCGAATATATGGAGAAACACTCCGTTGCAAGACTAATCGGTGCACCACCCGGCTATGTTGGATATGACGAAGGTGGACAGCTCACAGAAGCAGTAAGAAGGAAGCCTTACTCTGTAATCTTGCTCGATGAGATAGAGAAGGCTCATCCAGATGTATTTAACATCCTATTGCAGGTGCTTGATGATGGAAGATTAACGGATTCCAAAGGCGTTACAGTTGACTTTAGAAATACCGTCATCATCATGACATCCAACATAGGGAGTGAGTATTTGACACGCATAAAAGGTGAACCTGGCACAGAAGCGTATCAAATAGAGTTCGAAAAGGCTAAGTTAGCTGTCGAAGAAGAGCTAAAGAGAAGATTTAAACCAGAGTTCTTAAACAGGGTTGATGAGATTATAGTATTCAATCCGCTCGGCAGAAAAGAGATTAAGCAAATCGTAAAACTCCTGCTCAACAAGACAATGAAGAAGGTTGAAGAAGCTGGATACAAGCTTAAAGTAAGCGATGCTCTGATAGAGAGAATTGCAGATGAAGGATTCGACCCAGTCTATGGCGCAAGGCCACTAAGAAGATACATACAAAACAAGCTTGAGAACGCATTAGCAAGAGCAATCCTAAAAGGCGATTTTGTAAAAGGCGACACGATTTTCGCAGACATAGAAAACAACGAGATAGTCTTCAAAAAAGCCTAATTGAAAAACTTACAAGGGATAGTCGCAGTTTTGCGGCTATCCCTTTTTATTTTACCCACCTTAACTTTAAGCCTTCAATCCAAATAATATAGACAAAATCAAGAAGACCAAATGGGCAGAAGCAGAAGATAAAAAATACACCTACGAAGACTATAAAAATTAGCAAGACAACGAGGGATAGGAATAATAAACGGCATAGCGCGCAACATAACACCAGCACCCAAATAAAGATCGGGAGATATTTACTTTGAGCTGATAAAACCAAATCAAAGGGAAAATATAAAATGCGGCTTATTCTTCCCCCAACATAATTATTCAAACTTCACATAATCTATAAAAATGTATTCAAAATACCAGTTGTTGGCATATCCTATAATCCTAATATGAGCATTTTTGCCGTAGAATTTTGACAAGGGCACACTGACGAGATGCCATTTTCTGCCGTCTATAATTTTTCTAAAGATATTCACTCTATTTACATTAACAATCAAGAGAAAATCTCCATTTTTATTACCTGCAACTCTTACAATCATCTTCTCATCGGGTCTTGTTATCTTAATATCTCCTTCCAAAACAGCTGGGTCAACTATTGTAATAGGATGCAAATACAAGACACCCGAAGCAAAAGATGGCGGGTTAGCATCGCCGATTTTTATAGCCCTATTTTTCCATCCAAAATATTGATTAGAGTTAGGTATCATTGTTGGATTGCATCGATAAACCTTAAATATGCTCCCCCAACTTTCCCTTATCTTAAATTTTTCAGGCATTAATTTAACTATATCCTTAACACCAGACACACAGTTTTTGTTAAAAGAAGGTGTAGGAACAGCGTATTTTAGCCAACATTTTGCACTATTCGATTGAACATGCGGCTTAACATAAGTCCAAGCAACACACTTAGACTCTCTATAACACGCATTTTTGCAAAGTATTGGATTAGCACTGTTAAGTTCAAAGTTTTTATAATCCATACCCATCCTATCAATATCACTCTCAAATACTATTTCACTCTTTGGATTAATTAATCCTGTAAGATAAACACTATTAGCCCAGCTTCCACCACATATTTGACTTTTATCGCCTGAACATTTCATATTACAATTGTTACTTTTGCCATATTTTCCATAATAGTTGCCACAGAAACACCAAGACGCATACTGAACACCCGCATATAAAAATCCATGTTTTCTGCATATATCTTTACATTTTCCGATACTCATTTTGGAATCTTGAACAGAAAAGCCAGATAAATCCCTTGCTGAACCATCTTTAAAACAACCAAGATAGGAGATGCTTAAAACTTGCTTAGCCTGTTTTTTGCTATTAGTTGGTGTGCCTTCGCTATTTTGAGCTGCAACGCTCACTTTTGGACGATTATTAGCCACAGTTCCAACAAAAGGCAAATGAATTATTTTAGCTGTATGATAATAGACAATAGAAGGCCAAGCCGCATTTGGACCACCTGTAATATGTTTGAGTGCAAGATGAACTCTTGCTTCTTTACCTTGATATTCAGCAGATATAATTTTTTTAATCTCTCCAGAAATAGAATCGGGTGCCTTCTTCTCCCACTGACCTAAACCACCATATCTTAACCAAACAGTAGGTGGCCTTATAACCAAAGAACCCAAAGAAATCTTTTTTATGCCCACACCATCCTTATCCTGTTTGTTAATACACCATTTTCCCTTTGCAAGACACCCTTTGGCCAAATTATAATACTCCCAGAATACAGGGTATATAGGATGCGAAGACTCTTTAACTTCAAGCCATGCTTCAACACTATCCTGTTCGGGTATAGGTGTATTTAATCCATAAGCTGTAAATTTAACTTCTATTAGAATCTTACTATTCGAAGGCTTTGCTTTGAAGTTATCTATCCTTATACCTGTGACTTTCGCATAAGAGAAAGCCGACAAAACAAAAATAAGCAAAATAGTTAATATAACGCTTTTTTTACTCACTGCTTTCCTCCCTTAAAACCTATTTGAGCCACCACCATAAACCCATTTGAACCTTATAAACGCTTTAAAACCTGTGCCACCTGTTTTGATAACTTCAAGTTTAGCATAGTGCCCTTCTTGGGTTCTAACGCAGTATGTATGACCAACCTTAGCTAATGTGTGAGCATAGTAGTCACTATATCCACTCTTTGGACAAACTTTAACATTACCTAAACTTACTCTACCCATATCCCTTATCATCCCGACATTAAAGTAAGGTTTATCATAACCCTTTACCTTTGGATTCACAAAACCAGCAGCTATATCCATCTCCCTATTTGAGTATTTGCCAGTCTCGAAATCTAATGAGTAACCAACCCATTTCGTAGATTTTGCATGACTCAATACAGCTATCTTAACTCTACCGTTCTTATCGTTATTCTTCTTGTTGTTGGATATTTTAAATGGAGACAAAAACGAATCTCCCTCTATTTGATCAATAATAAAAAACGTTCTCGTGCTTTGAATATTAAAACAATTCACAATCTTTACAATAGCTACACCTTTTCTATTTATATCACCATCAACTCTCCACGGAAGCCTAATTGTTGCACTCCAAAACCGCCCACTCCTCTCAAAACTTTTAAAATTAACCACAGTAAACGGATAGAACACGAGCCTATGCTTGAAATTACTCCTATTTTCATTGGCTATCTTGACAAGAACATCCGTTGTGTTTGAACCTCTTGCAAAAAATTTATCAATAGATTTACCGGAATTGTATGTGTTCTCAAAATCATTCAAAAATCTCTCCAACGAAGAAAATTTCCGTTTGTATGTTATGAGAATATATGTTCCATCACCTTTGTAATTTGCATAGTTTTTGATGCTAAATTTAAGCACATAAAAGCTTTTATTCTTGGTTGGGTAAAAATCACATACAAAATGGCCTTTTCCATCTATCTTACATTTCTTAAACCTGCCATCAACCAAAAACCCGACTGTTTTTACTCTACACTTTCTATTATTACCATATGCTTCATAATCACCGTTTATTGTAAGATAACCTTGATTTGTCAAATTATTTGATGTTATCATTAAACTTCTAAATACTCTTCTACCGTTTACATAAAGTGCTTTTATTCTCATTGCACCACAGGCGGGATGTTTATCGTTAAAGTCATTCAACATTCTCTCATAAATGGCTATATCAAAGAAAGGCTTGAACGGCAGAACTTTAGCCTTATCTAAAGCTATGCTAAACTCATAAGGATTTTTTTCAACACCTTGACTCAAAATATCGTATAATTGTTTTTCTACTCTTTTGAGTTTATAAAGTAAATTATAAGCATTCTTAAAAACGTTACTTTTTACCCAATCGCAATACCCTAAATTCGGTTTATAGAGTCCTCTCATACAACTTTCAAACCTATATACAGCATCTTCTGCTTCTTCTGTAATTAATTTAATTCGACTAAATGTCGAGTTTACCATTCCAAAATACCAGATGAACTCTTTATACTTATTAGCCCTTCTCTTCTCTACCGACAGACAATTTGCAAAAACCCTCTCCGCACTCTTGAGCTCTGACTCATAAAAAGATAAAGGTTTATAAAATCTCTTATCTATTCTACTCATAGCTATCTTCAAAGATTTCTGACGCGGCATTATTTCACTGCTTATAATTTCAAAATTTTCTCCATATTTTAGATAAAGCTTAAATAGAATAGCATTGATTTTTCCAGCTTTATCCTCAGCTTCACCAAGCCTTTTATCGATGCTATTTATATTTTTCACAATTTTACAGTAATTAAAAAAAGTCATATTGTAAACTCTTTCATTTAAATTCTGTTGAGTCTTCAGAAACCCGATATAATCAAGCAACTGTTGATACAAAAATGCAAGTTTAAAACTTCTGTCTTCCATGTTTGACAATATACTTTCTGCTCTCATATAATGTTTTTTTACTTTCGGTTCACAAGAACTAACCATACGTTTATCCGAATATACCATTTCATCTTCATCACCACTCATCTTAGAAAAGATATACTTTGCGCCAAAATTATCGATAAAATTAGAAAGCTCTACTTGTTTCGAGTTGTAATCTGATATCAATTCAATTTCATCTTTATAAAAATCTTCAATATATCTACTAAAGTCTTCTACAGCCTTAGAGTAGAGTTCTACATCATGCTCAAGCTTTCTTCTCAATTTTTCATATATTTCTATTCTCTTCTTAAGAGCCTCAAATGTTATCTTATGTTTACTCTCCATTAACTCCTTAAACTCTTCAGCACTTCTTTCTATCTGATAAATTTCTACATCATTTAAGCTTCTATCGTTCTTCAGCTTTTTAACTTCAGACTTTACAACATCGGGAATATTGTCTCTTTTACAAATACTCTCTTTTATTTTTTCAAGTTTATTCATAGCATCAGCTCGTTTATTTCTAACCATATTCAGTATACTTCTAAAATCAGATTTAAACTTATCCCAATTTTTCACATCCAGTTGAGTTGACCTATAAGTACGATAATAATTTTGGGCACTTTTGTAAGCACTTTCACTATAAGAGATAAAAGTTGAGAAACTTATAGACTCGCTTATATAATCGTTTGCAAGCCTCCTTTCAAACTCAATATAAGGTTCGAAAAATAGCACTTTTGAAGGACTAATACCTTTAGACTCCATCTCTATAACTTTCTCTGTCTTTTTCTGAGCATCTTTTATAGTCCTTTTTAACTTGCTGTCTATTTCGCCATTTAGACCTTCTATTAATTCTGAATATTCAACACCTTTTACATTTAATATTTTATTTTTTATACTTTTTGCTATTTTCTCTGTATCTCTGCTCTTAATTAGCTTTTCCCACTCTCTCTTTTTTTTACTTGCTTCTTCAATTACTCTGCTTCTAAATTTATCATTTAATATAAAAAGCCTAACATTTTGTTCTGTTGCTGGAATTTCGGCAGACACAAGAGCAGAATAGGCTTTTGCAATATATCTTCTGTTCGCTTTATTTAGAGTCTTTAAAAGAGAAATGTACGTAGCAATAGTTATTTCTTTATCTTTGGGCAGACTACTATTTATTGTCCATACAGTATCAACCAACTTTCTGTAAGTTTCATCATTATCATATCTGTTTAATGTTCTCTCGTTAACAGGCTCTTTAGCAGCCTTCAATCTCCACGAAATAATGTCATAATGCATCTGCAAGTTTGCAACCTTTTGATAAATCTCCCTTTTGGCTCTTTCTGCCGCGCGCTTTGCCTTATCAATAGCATAAAAATATCTTCTATAACGTGTATGAATCAACAAAGCCTCAGCCCATATTTTACTTCTTAACTGCTCATAGTATTTTTTTCTGTATGCATAAGGAACACTCCTTCCAAGTTCACTATTCCCTATCCTATCATCAAACCATGCATTAACTCTGGCAATAAAATCCTTCCACTTAGGCACTGACTTACTAACCTTCCAAGATTCCACCTGCTCTTTTAGGAAGTCTCTTTTGAAATGGAGAATATCCGTTTTTTCATTAAATTTTATCATTTGACCGTAAACACTCTTGGTGAAATTCCACGCAACACCAATAACTGAAGCCCCGGCAGAACCTACAAGAATGCCAAGCACTTGACTCGCAACTTCTTCACTTATGACTTGTTTAGCCTTATCAAACTCTCCGTGTGACATATGGTCAATTGCCTGCAATATATTTTCAACGGGAATATCTGTTCCTAATCTTTTATTGAGTTCATTATGAAGCTCATATTTGACGGCTTCCCACGCATATTTCTTTACTTCTTTTGAACTCAAAGCAAAACTATTAACTTGGAATATAAAAACAACAACAATCACAACAATAATTTTGAGTCTTCTCATACAAAACTCCTTTTAAATAGCAGGATTTAACACCACAACAACATAAATGTATTTGCCGTCGCATTTAAACGGCCTGCTCGAACCATACATTCTCTTAGAAAAAGCCTTTAACTGATAAACACCTTTTCCTATTTTAAATGCGTTGCTACTTAACTCGGTTTGATACTGTTCCTTAGTCAATTTATTGAGTATAAGCTTTACTTTACTTTTTAGCCGATAAAAGTTGCTACCCACTATAATTACTTTAACATTGCAACTACTCAAAACCTTTGGGTTTCTATTGCCAAAAAATTTACGCTTCAGAAAATCTGCAAGTTCAAACTTACCTTCACCTTTAACTTTTGAAATAAGACTTCTATCAACTCTAAAAACAGATACAAGATTTCCTTTTTCTTTGCTCTCTTGAGACATACATACCCTTAAAAAATCATCTAAATTAGCAATTGTATAATTTTTGGGCTCCTTCTCAAAAACATCAGGTTTCTCAATAAGATGCAAATATACATCTTTACACTCATCATATCGGTCAAAATTAATATACTTAACCGTTGAGTAATCGGCAGGATATATTTCAACTTCACGCAAAGGAGTTGGCAGTTTAACATTAAAATACACCAAAAAACCGCTATCTTCATCAATAATCCTTGATTCTTCGCTTAAAACAAAGCCATCAAAATCAAAATCCCTTATATGTCCATCAACGCCAAGCGACACACCGCTCTTTGAAACAGGATTAAAAGCAGAAAAACCAATAGGAACAGCATCATATAAAACAGAACTGGTAAAATTGACAAAATAGGCATGCTTTTTATCAAGTTTTAAAAACAACCCATCATATCCAACACTCCTAACATTCACAGACAAAAACTTACCATCAGACTCTGCTTTTACAATGTCAATTTCTTGTTTACTTGTCGCTTCTTTTTTGCATGAATATGTAAAGAAAATTACAAACAATAAAAATAAAAGAAAACTTCTCACTTCTCAAATCTCAAAAACAGACCTTCAATCTTCCAGCTTGAACCATCTTTGGAGTATTCAAATCTAAATCCTACCTTTTTGGGTGATGTAGGATAATAGCCTTCTACTCTTAAAACGCCATTTTCAAGAACATTCGTTCTCTTTATAACAGGCTGCATTGAATCTATATCATTCCAATTTATATTAACGGATGCAAACCTTTTGAATACAGATGCGAGTCTCTCCTTTGGAATCTGGTTTTTGAAATTATCAGATGCAAGCATGTAAACCTTAGAATAATCATTGTTTAATATGCCATCAACAATAGCATCCATTGTCTTTTTCACAAGAAAATTATAATTACTATCAGACGAATTATTGCTATTAGATGCAACATCAACACCTGTGGGTGATAAAGAAATATAGTTTATCTTCCACTCTTCTCCTTCTTTCACCAACACTATCTCAACAGGCATAGAAGAGCCATCAGAAAACTCTATTTTACCCTTCAATTTGGCTGTTCCATCTGCATTCTTCTCTCTGCTGCTAAAAGAACAACCTGAGTAATTCCTAAATCTATTATAAGGGAAAACCTTTTTTAGAGCCGATACAGATGTAACTCTTTTGAAATCATTAGAAACATACATTTGAGCCTTACTATAATCTCCATTCTTTATAGCTGTGAAAAAGTTATTAGCAACATCAGTTAAATCCGAAGTAAAGAACATTGCAGCAGCAAAGCCAATAACAGCGAGAAAAACAAGAAAAACCAAAACCTTAAACAATTTTTTCATTTAAAACCTCCATTTAATAAATTAAATAAAAGTTCCAAAAAATAAAAAATTAACCTTACCTTTTTTAAAAGTATAAAATATTTCTAAAAATATGTCAAAAAATATGTTATTTCGTAATAATTATTTTAATAATTTCACCAACTCTGGCAAACTCTCTTCACTCTTGCCTATTATCACTTCTTCAGCATAAACAGAAACACCGGAATATTCCGTATTAAATTCGAAAACAACGCCTTTTATATCGTGAGTTATTTTGGGAAGGCTTGCAGCAGGTTGAACCATGCCGCTTGTTCCGACAACAAGCATAACATCGCATTGGGCAGCAAGGCTCATGGCTTTATCAAGAATATCCCTATCTAAATTCTCGCCAAACCAGACAACATTGGGTCTTGTTTTGCCACCACAATAAACACACTTTGGTGGCAGCTCATCGTCTGAATAAATCTTATCGTCAAAGTAAATCTTGTCGCATATCAAACATTTAGTCTCAAAAATATTGCCGTGAAGTTCATAAACATTCTTATTACCTGCTCTTTTATGAAGCGAATCTATATTCTGGGTAATCAGAGCAAAATTATCACCAAACATCTTTTCAAGTTCAACCAAAGCGTAATGTGCAGGATTGGGTTTTGCTTCTTTTATTATTTTTCTTCTGTAATTATACCATTGCCATACAAGTTTCGGGTTTTTACTGAAGGCTTCATAGGTTGCAAGCTCACTCGGAGAATATTTGCTCCACAGGCCATCCTTACCTCTAAATGTTGGAATGCCGCTTGCTTTGGATATACCAGCGCCTGTTAAGACAACCAGCTTTTTAGCGTTTTTTATTCTATCTGCAACTATTTTTAGCTTTTCATTCATCGGTTTACCTCCAGTATTATTCTGGATGAGTTCTCCAAAGCACTCACAAGCTGCAAAGCCTTAAACAGGCTATCGGCATAGGCAAATACGCCATGTCCCTTTGCAATAACTATACTTCTTTTTGTCTCTTTTAAATATGCTGGTATCTCGTCTTTTGCAAGCTGCCAGTTGTTGTAGGGTATATCAAGCACATCAACACTTTTTAAAAAGAGAGAGCCTTCATAATCTATCGGCTCTATCGTTTTGTATCCTTTTAACGATAAAGCAACCGTAGCCTGTGGATGTGCATGAACTATAGCTTTTGCTTCGTCTATCTCTTTATAAATATTCACATGCAACTCCACTTCACTTGATGCTGCATTCCATCTAACATCCTTCTCAAACCCTATTTTCACTATATCCTTACCGCGCAGATTAAATAGGCTTTTACCTGTTTTTGTTATCCAGATACCATCTTTTACCCTGCAGCTCAAATTTCCGCTTGATGCATCAACAAGATGGTTTAAAAACATCATATTTCCAATGCGTCTGAATTCTCCTATCATTTACGCTCTCCTTCTTTTTATCATTACATAAACTCCAACAACAATCACAGAAAAAGCGATTATATACACATAAGCTTCATGAACCATCTTTTTTACAAGCTGCACATTGTTGCCAACACTGAAACCTACAAATGCAAGCACGCAAACCCAGATTAAAGCGCCAAAAAATGTAAACAGGCTAAATCTAAAAAAATTCATTCTCGCAACACCAGCAGGCAGAGAGATATACTGACGAATACCGGGAAGCAATCTGCCTATGAATGTGCTTATCTCTCCGTGTTCTTTAAAAAACTTATCAACCCTATCCAAGCCTTTTTTACCAAGCCCAACATACTTGCCATATTTTAAAAGAAACGGATAACCAAACTTGTAAGAGAGCCAATAGTTAAACCAAGCGCCGAAAAGACTGCCCAAACTTCCGCTTAAAATGACAAGAGCAATGTCCATTTTACCCTTTGCTGCAAGATAGGCAGCAGGCGGCACAACAACTTCACTGGGAAAAGGGAAAAATGTGCTCTCTAAAAACATAAGTAAAAAAATACCCGTATATCCACCATATCCTATCGCATTCACTATGAAATTAGCTATCTGCCCAACCATTCAGCACTCCCTTCAACTCTTTAAATATCTCATTGTATCTTGTTATATTCTCTTTTGTTGGCTCACTTTTTAGCTTCTCTTTAATCTCGTTCAACATTTTTTTGAGCCTTTCTATCTTAAACTGAGCTATAAGATATAAAAGCACTTTTCTTCTTTCAAATCTCTCTTCTATATCTGTTTGAGTGAGACTCAAAAGCTTATAACATAATCTTCTCTCATCTTCACTTAAACCCTTCTCAAACTCGCTTAAGTCAAACTCTTCACCAGTTAGATAAAAGTTAACCAGTTTAAAATAGAGCGTCTTATACAAACCATCAAGATTATCGGCAAACTCATCAAAATCTTCTATCCATCCCATAAGCTCTATGTCTTTTAATATTATACTCAAAAAAGCATCCTGCTTGGTTATGGAAGATAGAAACGAAAACGACGCACTCCTTATACTAAAGATACTCTCAGAAACCTTGAATATATTAGCTGCCTTGTTCATATATGCAGCCCTAACAACAGGGTCAAACACACTTAAAATTATAGGTTTTATCTCTTCTATAGCCTTTAACTTCTCTGACGGATCTTCTATATTATATTTCGTCTTTAAAAACTCTATCAGATAATCAAAATACTCTTTGGAATTTTTAACCCTATCAAGATAAGCTTCCTTTGAGTTGTTCAGTATAAAACTGTCTGGATCTTCACCCTTTTTAAGCACCACAACAAAAGGCTTAAGTTTTGAAGAGAGCACGATAGGTGCACTTCTAACCATCGCCCTAAAACCAGCTTCATCTGAATCATAGTTTAAATAAATCTTCTCTGCATACTTAGATAGGGTTGATAAATGAAACTTACTCAATGCTGTACCAAGTGTTGCAGTTGCATTCTTAATACCCACTATATGCAGCCTTAAACAGTCCATATAACCTTCAGTTATAATCACTTCTTTCGTCTCTCTTATCTTCTGTTTTGCCCAATTCAGGCCAAAAAGAACCTTCTGTTTTGAGAATATTGGTGTTTCTGGTGAGTTTAAATACTTTGCTTTGGTCTTATCATTTGTTAAAATTCTGCCGCCAAAGGCTATAACACGGCCACTCTCGTCAAAAATAGGGAATATAACCCTGCCAGAAAATCTGTTAAACAGACCTTTATAGCCATTGACAAAAATACCGCTTTTTAAAAGCTGCTCTTCACTAAAACCTTTAGATTTTAGGAGTTTTTCAAGCTCACTGCTTTCTGGAGCATAACCCAAACCATACTCTTCTATATGTTCTTTCTCTATATATCTGCTCTTTAAATACTCAAGTGCAACGCTATTTGCAAAAAGCTTCTCCTTAAAGTAATCAGCGGCTATTCTATGAATTTCAACCAAATCATCATATATGGACTTCTCTTCAAAAGAGATGGGGATATTGTATCTTCTTGCAAGCTCCTTTACGGCATCTTTAAAATCAAGATTCTCTATCTTCATCAAAAATGTTATTACATCGCCACTTTCACCGCATCCAAAACAGTGAAAGAAACCACCCTTTGGGTTTACAGAGAACGACGGTGTCTTCTCATGGTGAAATGGACACAAACCAAAGTAATTGGAACCTCTTTTTTTTAGCTGAACATATTGAGATATAAATTCAACAATATCAACCCTTCTTTTTATCTCTTCAACCAACTCTTTCACATCTGTTAGTTTAACAAAAAAACCACTCTGGTGGGATAAATTTTTGAATTATTGCTCTTTAGTGATATAATGGGAAAAACCTGCAGGGGGCTTCGAATGAGAGAAGAAATCTTAAAAAGAATAGAAAAACTCTCAGTAAACCTTGACAGAGATGGGATAGATGCAGCCATTATTATGCAAAATACCGATATTTACTATTACAGCGGAACAATGCCAAACGGTGCCCTTGTTGTATCAAGTGATAAAAAGGTGCTTTTTGCCATAAGAAAGGGCCTAAAAAGAGCAGAAGAAGAAAGTCCGATTAATAAAGACGATATGGTTGCATTCAAAGGCGTAAGCCAGCTTCCAAAACTCTTTGAAGAAAGAGAGATAAAACACAACAAAATAGGCATAGAGATGGATGTTTTGCCGACTGATATGTTCTTTAGACTCAAAAAAGCCTTTCCTGATGCCGAATTTGTCGATATCTCACCTATAATACGCTCACAAAGAGCCATAAAGAGCGAAAAAGAGATAGAGTTAATGAGAGAGTCAGCAAGAATGCTGGACTGCACAATGCAGGATGCAAAAGAGTTTATAAAGCCACATCAAACAGAGATAGAGATAAGCGCATATTTAGAATACAGAGCAAGACTTAGACACCATCAAGGCAGATGCAGAATGCGTGGGTTCAATGGTGAGATGCTGATGGGACATGTCCACAGCGGACCGAGAAGCACATACCCAAACGGCTTGCTAAAGCCAACAACAGGATACGGCATATCACCAAACTTTCCCGATGGTGCATCGAAGTTCAAGATAGAAGAGAATATTTCTATAATCGTTGACTTTTTGGGCAACTATCAGGGATACTTAAGCGATGAGACTCGCATATTTGTAATCGGAAAACTTGATAAAGAGATGGAAAAAGCCTATTATTTCTGCTTGGAAATTATGAACTTCTTGGAAGAGACAGCAAAAGAAGGTGCATCAACGCTTGAGATTTATAACAGCTGTATAGAAAAAGCAAAAAAAGCAGGATACGAAGATAACTTCATGGGAGCAAAGGATAATCAGGTGCCGTTTGTTGGACATGGAATAGGGTTAGAAGTTGACGAGTATCCGTTCATAGCAAAGGGATTGGATTTTGAGCTTAAAGAAGGAATGACTTTTGCTTTTGAACCAAAGGTTGCTTTTGAAGGTAAGTGGGCTGTCGGTGTTGAGAATACCTATTTAGTTAAGAAGGATGGAGTTGAATCTTTAACAAGATTCCCAAGGGAGATTGTTTATCTATGATTTACGATTTCACATTCCACAACAGATTTAACAAGATAAGAAGATACGAGATAGCAGCAAGAAAGATATTGGGTGTGGATGAGACAGATCCAGAGTGGATTATAAGAGACAGATACCTAAAATTGGCAAAAAAATACCATCCAGATGTAAACAAAGACAGCGAAGACTTATTTAGAGATATCAATACGGCATATATGATACTGACAAAAAAGGATTTCGACATAGAAAATGCAAAATTTTTAACCATAAGTGAAGCAGAGATAGATGAGATGGAAAGGGAATACGCCATCGAAAGAAAGACAAATGACTATTACTCTTACTGGAAAAACAGATTCTTCTAAAAAAGGGAGGGTAAAAATTGATAAAAGTCATCATGCCTATTGAAAATGACCGATTGTGTGAACATTTCGGACATGCACCAAAATTTGCTACTTATGAGATAGAAGACGGAAAGATTCTAACTGTTGAGATTGAGCCAGCACCAGAACACTATGAAGGCAGCTTTCCAGAATGGATAAAAAGCAAAAATGCAGATGTTGTAATCGTTGCTGGAATGGGACCTAAAGCAAAAGAGATGCTTGAAAATGCAGGAATAAGGGTTATCACCAATGTTGTGCCGAAAAACGCAAGGGAAATCATCGAAGATTTTATAAACAATAAGTTAGATGTATCATACGAAGAAGTTTGCGACCATGAGCATCATCATCACTAAATTTTAAGGGAGGTTTTGTATGAAAATCACTATCACAGCAAAAAACACCGAGCTTACACCGGCTTTAAAGGAGTATGTAGAGAAAAAGATTGGCAGACTTGAGAGAAAAATAGACGGAACAGCCTATGCCGATGTCGTTTTGAAGGTGGAAAAATACAGACATATAGTGGATGTAAATCTAAACATTGAAGGAGAGATGATAAAAGCAAACGAATCATCAAAGGATATGTTTTCATCAATAGATCTGGTTTATGAAGTTCTTGAAAAACAGATAGAAAAGATGAAAGATAAGTTATACAAATCCAAAAGAAGACAAGCTCAGCAAGAGCAGTTCACAGAAGCACCAACAGAGAGAGAGCCAGTAATCGTCGAAGAAGAGTTTATACCAAAACCATTAACCGTCGAAGAAGCGATAATGAAGCTAAATGAAGAAGATAAACATTTTGTTGTGTTTAATAACTCCGAAAACGGTAAAGTATGTGTAATCTATAGAAAGAAAAACGGCGATTACGGGTATATTATAACAAGATGAAAGATTATACTATATCGGAATTTATAAAGACTGTGGATTTAAACATAGAATGTTCTGAAAAATTTGAGTGCCTAAAAAAGATGGCAGAAAAAATAGCTCAAAAAAACAATCTCGACCCGTCTGAGACATTCTCTCTCCTTAAAGCACGAGAAAAGTTTGGCTCAACTGCACTGGGAGGGCTCTTTGCCCTTCCACATGCAAAAATGGACAAGCTAAGCTCTCTAATAGGCGGTATATTCACGACAAAAGAACCGATAGATTTTGGTTCCTTAGATGGTATGCCATCTCAAATATTCTTTGTTGTATTGGCACCATCTTCCAAACCATCAATCCTGCTTAAAGCCGTAGCTAAAATAGCAAAGATATTCAAAGATACCCATCTAAAAGACAAAATAATTAATGCAAAAGACGAAAATGAAGTAATACAGTTAATAAAAGAAAAAGAAGAAACTCTAAAGAAAAGCTAACTAATGGAGATAATATTTTTAAGCGGCTTATCTGGAAGTGGTAAGACCACAGCGCTTAAGGCGCTTGAAGATGCAGGGTATTTTTGCATCGACAACCTTCCATTCGAACTGATAAAGAAGCTGCTTGACATACTCGAAATATCGAGCAATCATTTGAATAAAGTCGCTATAGTCTGCGATATAAGAGAGCCACGCATCAAAGAAGTAATAAAATACATAAAAAAGTGGGTCTCTAAACTGCCCTACTCTTCTAAATTCGTCTTTCTCACGGCTGATAAAAACGAGCTAATAAAACGGTTTGAACAGACAAGGAGAAGCCACCCTTTAAGCATATTAGAAGGATTAACATTAGCAGAAGCAATAGAGAAAGAGAAGCAACTGCTTGAAGAGATAAAGAACTCATCAGACGAGATAATTGATACAACAAGCCTAAATGTAAACCAGCTCAGAAGATTGATACTCAAAAAATTTGGCAAAAAATCAGACAAGGGATTAATAATTCAGCTAATATCATTCGGATTTAAATACGGACTACCACCAGAAGCAGACAATGTGTGGGATGTTCGGTTTATTCAAAACCCTTATTTTATAGACGAACTAAAAGATACAACAGGCCTTGATAAAGAAACCTATGAGTTTGTAATTAATCAAGAGAAAACCCAACTATTTTTAAAACTCATAGAAGAGTATTTGACAAAAATGATCCCATTTTATGCAGAAGAAGGCAAAAGCTATCTCTCATTGGCTTTTGGATGCACAGGTGGAAAGCACAGGTCTGTTGCCATTGTAGAATATTTTAGAAACTTTCTTGAAAAAAATGATTACAATATCGAAGTAATACATAGAGATTTGGAGAGATGAAATGAGACACTTTATTTCAATTAAAGACTTATCAAAGGAAGAAGTTAAACATTTAGTAGAAAGGGCTTTAAAATTCAAACAAAACCCTGAAGAGTACAAAGGCAAACTGAAGGATAAAACCATTATCAGCATATTCTTTGAGAACAGCACACGAACGAGAACATCGTTCGAGATAGCTGCCAAAAGAATGGGTGCAAGTTTCATAAATATAGACCACAATCAGTCGAGCATAAAAAAAGGCGAAACAGACTACGACACAATAATAAACCTAAGCGCTATGCAGCCAGATGCATTTATTGTAAGACATTACCACTCTGGTTATCCCTATTTTTTAAGCAGATTTACTAATATTCCAATCATCAATGCTGGTGATGGAACAGCAGCGCATCCTTCTCAAGCAATTCTGGATGCAACAACAATGCTCGAAGCAAAAGGAAAACTGGAAGACCTAAAAGTTTGCATAATTGGAGATATAGTAAACAGCCGAGTGGCAAAAAGCCATATATGGATGTCAAAACTACTCAACTGGAAGCTAAGCTTCTATGGACCAAAAACAATGCTACCGGATAGAAGATGGCTTGATGGAATAAAGATAGAAAAGAGTCTTGAAGACGCCCTGTCGGGTAAAGATTTCATTATGCTTTTAAGGATTCAACTTGAAAGGGAAAGCGGCAGTAATATACCTTCCTTAAAAGAGTATGCCAAGTTCTTCGGTATAAACAGCTCAAATATTCCGGATTCATATCTAATGCATCCAGGTCCTGTAAATAGAAATGTTGAGTTATCATCTGAAATTTTAGACAGTTTCAACAAGTCGTTGATAACCAAGCAGGTTGAGAATGGTGTATTTGCCAGAATGTCGATTTACGAATTTTGTCTTATCTAAAAAAGGAAGGAGCAAAAATGAAAGAAGATAGGATAGCAATGTATAGATTTCTAAGTATTGGTTTCACATATCCAGAAGATAAATTCGAAGATGTCATAGATAAAGCTATTGATCTATTTCATAGTTCATACACAAATTTAAACAAAAATGGATACAAAATAACAGGCATAAGAAATCTAAAAAAAGGCCTTGAAGAGTTAAAAGAGATGACGCTTCATGAGTGGCAAGGCGTATATACAGGCCTATTTATATCGAACTTCCCAAAAACGCCGTTTCATCCGTATGAGTCGTTTTACAAAGAAGGACTCGTTGGCGGTGATGTGTCCGATGAAGTAAGAGAAATTTATGAATCGTGCGGATTAGAAATATTTGATGAAAGGGAGTTTGCAGATTATTTAGTGTTTGAGCTTGAGTTTGCAGCATTCCTACTGGAAAATGAGAGCGGTTGCAAACCTGTCATAAAAGAGTTTTTCGAAAATCATCTTTTCAGCTGGGCTTTGTCGTTTTTTGAAGATGTAAAAGTTGGCGGTGATGTGCCACTGTTTTATAAATCCTTAGGAGAAATGGGATATAGTTTTTTAACAAAAGAGAAAAAGCTCTTTCAGGAGTTATATGATGAAGGATAAAGGATATGTTCAAATTTACACAGGAAATGGCAAGGGCAAAACAACGGCAGCCATAGGACTCGCCATTAGAGCAGCAGGTGCAGGATACAAAGTGCTATTTGCGCAGTTTGTAAAAGGCCTCCCATACAGCGAGCACAAAGCATTGGAAAAATTCGACAATATAACAGTCAAACAGTTTGGAAGGGAAGGTTTCATACACTCAAAGCCAACAGAAGAAGACATAAAAAAGGCTAAAGAAGGATACGAATTCGTAAAAAATGCCTTGAAAAACAACGAATACGATGTAATCATAATGGACGAAGCAAATATAGCAGTCTTCTTTAATCTCTTTAGCGATGACGATTTGATAAAATTGATAGAAGAGAAACCTTCTAATACCGAACTTGTCATAACAGGCAGATACGCAACGGATAAATTGATAGAGAAAGCAGACTTGGTTACAGAAATGAGAGAAATAAAGCATTACTATCAGAAAGGCGTGCAGGCAAGGGTTGGTATAGAAAAGTAAGCAATGAAGTTTGTGCCTATCAGGTTAAAGGTTATAAAGCCATCCCCTAAAAGGGATTTTGACATATACCTAATTGAAGAGACAAAACCCGTTTTACTGCTTGGCAAAAACACTCCACTTGAAGAAGATAGTCCTATCTTAGAATACAATTCAAACTTTATAGCATACATACCGGCCAATCAACTCGCATCCTACAAAAGATACATAAGCAACAACATAGACGATATACTAAACGACAGCACGCTTTCAAAGAAAAACAAAATGTATGCCCTATATGTTTCAATGATAGACAACCTTGAGAACTTGGTTAAAAATCAAAATTTATCACTTGCAAAGAATGTGTTTAAAGATGTTGGAAGATTCGTTGCTCACGCCATAAACGATGCAGTTGCAATATCCATATTCATGTCCTTTATAAGAAGCGATATACACAACTTAGCCGTCCACATGTTTAATGTCGGTGTCTATGCATCTATGCTTGCAAAAAAGATGTTCGAAGATTTATCATCTCAAAAGCTCGAAGAGATTTCAAAGGGCTTCTTCTTGCACGACATAGGCATGTTGAAAATAGACAAAAAGATTCTTCAAAAAACAGCAAAATATACAAAAGAAGAGTACGAAGAGATTAAAAAACACCCAATATATGGAGTTGAGATAATAAAAAAAGACTTAAAAATACATTCACCCATTGTTGAAAAAATCATATTAGAGCACCACGAAAGAAAAGATGGTTCCGGTTATCCGTTTGGCAAAAAGGAGATAAACCAGTTTGCACAGATATGTGCTATGTGCGACGTATTTGATGCCATAACATCAAAAAGAGAATACAAAAACGAACTACCAAAGACAACATTTGACGCTTTAAAAGACAATAAAGACTTCTTTGTAAGCGAGTTCGGACGGGATATGTATGAAGCTTTCGTAACCTGCTTTAGCCTACCCAATAGACGATGAGAGACACCTTAAGCCTACTGGATTACGACAAACTAAAAGAGATTATAAAAAAGCAGATACAAACAGAGTATGGAAAAAAGGCACTTGACAAACTAAAACCCGTATTCGATTTCGAAAAGGCAAAAAAAGAGTTCAAAACGCTCAAAGCATTTTTAGAACACTTTAACAAATGGCACACACTGACTATCGACGACATATACATAAGCGATATTATCGAAGATTCTTTTGTTGGTATGCTCGATGAGAAGGAATTAAAAAACATTGGCGATTTTATATCCCAACTTGTAAGAATAAAAGAAGAGATTGAAAGCAACGAGAAGGAGTTTTATGCTAACTTTATAAACTTCGACATACCGTATAATCTTCTCGATGAGATAACAAAGGCGATAGATGAGCATGGTCTATTGAAAGATTCTGCTTCTGCACATCTATTTGAGATAAGAAACGAAAAAAAGGAGGTTCAGCAAAATATAACGCGGGTTTTAAAAAATATAATGCACTCACGGGCAAGGGATGTTCTTCTGGATACAGCCGTTTTTTTGAAACGCTCAAGATATACAATTCTGCTTAAACCCAATTTCAAAGAGTATATAAACGGAAGAATTATAGATATAGGAAAAAGCGGTGGCTTCTTTGTCGAGCCAGATGCAGTGTTTAACTTAAACTCAAGATTAGAAGAGTTAGAAGCAAAAGAAGAAGCAGAAAGAAGAAGGATACTTTTTAGTATAACAAATCTCGTAAGGGAGAATGTATCACGGCTAAAAATCAACGAAAGAAAAATAGGCTTTTTAGACTTAAACATAGCAAAATATCTATACTCAAAGAAATTGCCAGAGTGCGATATTAAATTCTCAAATAAACCTATAATCTACGCAAAAAAATCGAAACATCCGATACTAACATACATAAAAGAAGACACAAAACCTGTTGATATAGACTTAAAATCAAACTCAAAACTGATAATAACAGGCCCAAACACCGGTGGAAAAACCGTATTTTTAAAAACAATAGGCCTTATAATTCTAAGTGTGTATTCTGCCATTCCACCATCGGCAGAAGAACTAACCATAGGAAACTTCGATAACCTGTTTGCAGTTATAGGAGACCAGCAAGACATATTTGAATCCCTAAGCGGATTTTCATCAAAGATAGCAACCTTCAAAAAGGCATTCGAAAAAGCCACACAAAACACACTTATCCTGCTTGATGAGATAGGCTCTGGCACATCACCAGACGAAGGAGAAGCTGTTGCCTATGCAATAATCAAAGAGACAGCAAAGAGATGCGTTGTCTGTGCATCAACCCATTACAAAAAATTGGCATACATACTCCAATCAGAAGGCTTTAATACGGCATCATTCGAGTTTGATTCAAAAACCCTAAAACCAACATACAGACTAACATACGGCAGGATAGGAAAGAGCTATGGTATAGAGATAATAAAGACACTCGGTTTAGAAAAGGAGATTGTTGAAACTGCAAAAAGATTCTATAAGGATAGCTCATCAACATTTGCAAAACTGGAATCGCAGCTTGAAAGAAACATAGAACACTACAGAAAAAGAAAAGAAGAGTTAGATAGACTAAAAAAGATCTATTCAGAAATTGTCCAAAAAGAGCAAAAAGAGAAGGAAAGATTCTTAGAAGAGCTGAAGAAAACAAAAGAAGAAAAGGAAAAGGAATTCGAAAAACTCATAGAAGAGCTAAAAAACGAGATTGCCACACTTCTAAAAGAGAAAAACATATCAAAAACCCACAAAAACTTGGATAGAATAAAAAAACAGGCAGAAGAAGTTTTCAAAAAAGAAAAAACCATCCAAGAAAAACCCGATTTACAAGAAGGAGACTCCATTGAGTTTAATGGCATAATCGGAAAATTGATAAACATAAAGAACAATAAGGCAACAGTTGAAATAGAAGGAAAGATGCTCATCGTTGACATTCACAAACTAAAAAAAGCTAAAAAAGAAGAAAAAGCCCAGCAGGTAAAGATAAACACTTCAAAAACAGTCAAGAGCTTAGAGCTAAACCTAATAGGTAAAAGAAGCGATGAAGCAAAATTGGAGCTTTTGAAGTTTATTGATTCTCTTGCTATGGACTCTATAGAAAAAGCACGCATCGTGCATGGACACGGCAGCGGAATACTCAAAAGTATGGTAAGAGAAACACTTAAAGAGATGCCTGTTGTAAAAAGATTCTATCCTGCACTACCAGAAGAAGGCGGAGATGGAGCAACAATTATTGAACTAAAATAAAAAAATGGAGCGGATGACGGGAATCGAACCCGCGACATCAAGCTTGGGAAGCTTGCGCTCTACCAACTGAGCTACATCCGCTCTTATGCAGAAGTAATTTTAATCAAAAAATCGAAAAAGTCCAGCCCCCTCTTGGGAGCCAGACTAATACATTACCCTGCTATTCCGTGTGGATACTGAAATACGCCAGCCCAAACAATTAGATATCTAAGCAAGAATCCACCTATTAGAACTAAAACAGAAGCAAAAGCTGCAAGACCTTTTGAGTGCTCCTTTGTTGAAGCATAAGCTTCAAGAATAAGCGGAGATACAAGACCGAGAATAACAAAACCAATCGTAAAGAGAGGATTATTAAGAAGTAAGTGAGCACTCTTCATAACGGCTGCATTTCCGAGCCTTGCAAAATCGAAATAAGCAAAGATTAGCAACAATTCAAGAGAAATCAAGAAAATGTCGAATCCCTCTATAAAGTGGAAGAAATGATGAGCTTCCTCTGATTTCATAGCAGCAAGAATTAGCATTATAAGAGCACAACCTGTTGAAAACGCACTAACAGTAAACAGAACCGGTAAAGCAGGTGTATGCCAGAAAGGAATACCAACATTAGCGTTAAGCAGAAGACCGGTGTAAGTCGTTACACCAAATCCACAGAACATAGCTATATAACCCATCCATTTTTTAAATCTTGGCCAATCGAAAAAAGTAGCCAATGCATAAAGTGGACCAAAAATAAACACGCCCGTAATAACTATCATACCACGAGCTATCCAAGAATGCCCGATACCTTTTATCCAGAAAGCTAACAGGAATCTAAAAGGATTAATCAAATCGATAATCAGAAAGATTAATCCAAATGCCAAAATAGCCATACCTAATATAGACACAATTATCCCAAACCACTTACCCATGTTGAACCTTAACTCTCCCAAAATAGCCAAAGCAACCGTAGCGCCACCTAAACCACCCAAAAACAAATAGATGGCTATATTCCAACCCCATAAGGTTTGCTGAACAAGATCCATTTTCTCCTCCTTCTTTATTTAATGTAATAAACTTTAGGATGCACGCCCAAGTATGGGCTTAATGGTTTAGCCTTTCCACTATTGACCAACTTAGCAACTTCAGAGTTAGGGTCATCTAAATCACCGAAAATTCTTGCATGCCCAACACAGGTCGCTGCACAGCTTGGCTCTATACCTTCAGCAAGCCTATCTACGCAGAATGTACACTTATCAACATGAACCTGATGATGTCTTGCGTCTTCACCAAAGTAGAACTCATCCTTCTCAAGGTCTTCTTTTTCATACTCATATCTTGCATCATAAGGACATGCTTCAATACAGTAACCGCAACCCAAGCATAAGTCGTAATCAATAAGAACTATACCGTCTTTATTGATATATGTTGCACCTGTTGGGCAAACCGAATGACATGGTGGATTTTCACAATGCATACATATAGTCGGGAAGAAAACCTTATGAGTTTCTGGAAATTTGCCCTCTTCTAACTCCGTAACCCTTGTTCTCCACTTTCCCTTGAAATCTTCAGCCCAAAACGGCGTTTGATTCCACTGGGAGCATGCCGCCATACAAGCTCTGCAGCCCAAGCATGATGTCACATCCATTACCATTCCATATCTTGCCATTTTCTATCCTCCGCTTATATTTTTCTCACCTTTACTGTAAACTGACAGCTTAGTGAAGCGCCAGTTACCGGACCCAATCTATAAGGTATAATTCTACCTAAATCTACACCTTTTCCATGAGCATATGTCAATCTTGGATTTTCAAGACCGAAATCGCTCATAGTGTAAATCGTATCTTCCCTTATACCTTCTGTTATATGGACAAACGATGTTATCTTCTGACCAGAAACAGTGTTCTCAACTTCTATTTTGTCGCCTTCTTTCAATCCCAACCTTGCTGCAGCCTTTGGATTCATCCAGAACCCATAATTCTCTTCGGCATGTCTTGTGACAAGCGCATGCAGAAGCGGATTGTCGGCAGTTGTTAAGTAAGTCATCTCTGGTACCTTACCGAACGCGAAGAAGAATTCATTACCAGTAGGTTTAAAGTCTCTCTTCGCACCTTTTCTATATTCAAAGTCTATAAACTCAAGTATAGGATTCCAATGTGGGTCAACTCCGTATTTATAGTTGAAGTGAGACAACAGTGTAGAATAAATCTCTACTCTTCCAGAGAATGTCGGAACAGGTAGCTTGTAAGGCATACCCTTTTTCTCTAACAACTCTTCTTTTCTCTCAAGAATCAAGACACCATCTTTTTCTAACTTCTTTTCAAGTTGCTCTGGCGTCATGCCAAGCTTCTTGCTTACAGAATACAAGCCTGCCTTTCTGTAAGCCTCATATAATGGCTGTTTGCCTTTCCATGCAGCTGCCATCTCTTTCATTAGCTTACCCATATCCCAACCAGTAAATTGGCTTACAATCATAGCAGCAGAGCCGTAATCTCCGCCTTTCTTACCAGCCATAGCATTGGATATCATACAGAATACTTCATCTCCACCTTTGGTGTCACCAATTTGGCTAACACTTGGGAACCTTGTTCTTATGGCCATATCTGTATTAGGACCATCTGGCCATATTCCGCTATACTTCTCAAGATAGGTCTTGTCTGGCAATATAACATCCGCAAATGCCGCAATATCAGACGGCAATATTTCATCAACAACAACAAGCTTAAGATTTGGATTTGCAAATGCTTTAGCCCAACTCTTATAACCAAAATAATCCTTAAGTGGGTTAGTTGAGTATATGTATGCGAACTTGATTCTATAAGGTTTACCATTCCACGTTAGCTTTCCTTCAACGGCTTCCTGGAAACCAGCATTTATAAACAAAGAGAAAGGAATGCCTTTTTCTCCTTGTTTCTTTCTGTATTCAAAATAAGCTCTTGTAAAATGAGGATAGCCTCTAAACAGAGGGAAATTGCCCGAATACATCATACCTTCAAGTTTACCTATAACACCAAGAAGTCCCGGCGCCATAGCGGTTGCCATCATCAAAGACATAGGATTATTAAGCTTTCCAGACTCATATGCCTTGTGGAATCTTTCTATACCTTCCCTATCTTCAGGGTTATAAAGCCAACCACCTTCTCTATCTAAACCACCTACAAGCACATTAATTATAGCTGCTGCTTTCCTTGCTTGAACAACATCTTCATATCTTCCATCAAGCCAGCCCGGATGAACCGTTGCAGGTCTAATCGTGCCAAGCATCCTTGCTGTCTCTTCAATGTCTTCTTTTGGAATATCACAGTATTTAGCTGCCCACTCAGGTGTAGCGTCTTTTACCTTCTCCCAGAGATAATCAAATGCAGTCTTTACCGGTTTGCCTTCATAAGTTAGACCCTTTGGGGCAAATAGAGCAGGTCTTATCTTTCTATTTCCTATATTATCATTAGTAAATCCTTCAACCTCAACGATCTGACCAGAAATCTCATCGTAAACATAGTATTTTTCTGAGAATGGGAACTCGTTTGGGTTTTTATTCTGGCCCAAAGCAACAGGTGCACCATTCTCTTCATAAATCAAAAACGGAGCTGTTGAGTGTCTTCTTAAAAATTCATCTTCATACCACTCATTCTTTATCAGTTGATGTATAACTGCCATCAAAAACGGCATATTAGAGCCCGGCTTAATAGGAATCCATTTATCAGCTTTTGCGGCTGTCTCACTGAGCCTTGGATCCAATACGATAACTTTCATTCCATTTCTTTTACCCTGAGCAAATCTAACTGCTCTTGAAACGGATATTCCAGCTATAGCAGCGTTACTTCCCACAACGAGCATAACCTTTGCATTATCCATATCTACAAGCAGCTCGTCGTGAGTAATCATTGTTCCAACAGTAACATCTGCACCAGCATGCTCTGCCATAACACAATTCTGCATAGGAGAACCGATAATATTCGGTGTCCCAACAGAAGCAGAAAAAGCAAAAGCTCCAAGTTTCTCATAAGCACAAGCACGCTGACCCATAAATACAGCAAGCTCATGAGGTTGTATATTATGCTCAGTTATCTTTTTCCTTATATACTCTTCAACTTCTTTCCAAGTCGCCTTTCTAAACTTCCATTCACCTCTTTTTGAACCCTCAACCCTTATAAGAGGATATTTAATCCTGTCAGGGTTATAAACAGTTCTTATACCTGATTGCCCCCTTGCACATATCCTTCCTCTGTTGAGAGTAGATTTTGGGTTCCCATCAATTTTTTGTGGCTTTTTAAACTTGCCATCAACCCTTGTTCTAACCATTATGTCACATGCTGTTGAACAAAAGCTACAGATGTTTGGATAGTATTTAATCTCACCTGCAGGTTTCTTGTAATGCGGTGTGTAGAGACCAGCCTTGGCAGATGGTTTGAAGAAGAGCAAACCACCACCAACCAAAGATGAAAGCTTCAAGAAGCTTCTTCTATTTAACGAAATCATAACCAACCTCCGCCCTTGGCTTTAAAGATTTTATCTAAAAATTACCTTTCCTAAAGCTCCTTTTGTATTCTAATCTATTAGCTTATACAAAACCTTCACTTTAAAGTCAAGCATAACAAAATTAGTAGTTAAGAGTTTAATAAAAATCTTACTTACAATTTTTTATTTAATTCCAGCTCTTTTATAGATTTTTCTATCTCTTCTTCTGGTAACTCATAATCTTCCATATTGCCACTTAAATACAAGTCATAACTTGCCATATCGAAATGCCCATGTCCAGAGAAACAGAATAGAATCGTTTTTTCTTTACCTTCTTCTTTTGCTTTTAAAGCTTCATCAATCACACCCTTTATCGCATGGCAGGTCTCAGGAGCAGGTACCACACCTTCTGTCTTCGCAAAAAGAACACCAGCTTCAAATACTTCCTTCTGCTTATATGCAACAGCATCAAGTAAGCCATCCTTTCTCAACTGGCTCAAAATAGGAGAGTCTCCATGATACCTTAAACCACCAGCATGAATCTTTGGCGGCATAAACTTATGTCCAAGCGTGTACATATAAAGCAGCGGTGTCATCTGTGCAACATCACCATAATCGTAGGTAAATACACCTTTTGTTAGAGTTGGACAGCTTGCAGGTTCAATGGCAACTACTCTAACATCTTTTCCATTAATCTTATCCCTTATAAAAGGCAAACCTATGCCACCCAAATTACTCCCACCACCACACGGTGCAAGCACGACATCAGGATAATCGCCAATCTTCTCAAACTGCTTCTTTGCTTCCAAACCTATGATTGTCTGATGCAGAAGCACATGATTTAAAACACTGCCCAATGCATAATTCGTATTATTATGAGTTGCTGCATCTTCAACAGCTTCGCTGATGGCAAGACCAAGACTGCCAGGATTGTTCGGGTCTTCTTTCAAAGCTCTTCTACCCGCTTCTGTTCTATCGCTTGGAGACGGATAGACTTCGGCACCCCATAAGTGTATCATCGAACGCCTAAAGGGTTTTTGCTCATAGCTAACCTTAACCATATAGACCCTTACATTCAAACCAAGTAAAGCACCGGCTAAAGCAAGCGCACTGCCCCACTGACCTGCACCCGTTTCTGTTGTAAGTGTTGTTATACCTTCAATCTTGTTGTAATAGGCTTGCGCTATTGCGGTGTTGGGTTTATGGCTTCCAGCCGGAGAGACAGACTCGTTTTTGTAATATATCTTTGCGGGTGTTCCTAAGGCTTTCTCAAGGTTGTATGCCCTAACAAGCGGTGTAGGTCTCCAAAGTGAGTATATCTCAAGCACCTTTTCAGGAATTGGTATCTCCTTCTGATTGCTCATCTCCTGCTCTATTATGGCGTTTGGGAATATGGCTTTTAAATCTTCAGGTTTTAAAGGTTCCTTAGTTTGCGGATTCAAAGGCGGTTTTAAAGGAGTTGGTAATTCTGGCAGAATGTTATACCAGTATCTTGGCATCTCATCTTCGGATAAGAATATTTTTCTTTCCATCTTCTCCCCCCTTAGACCTTAAAATCGAATAATGGTATCAGAATTTTTAATCTTTTCAAATTTTTAATTTTTCACTTGACATCTAAAACTTTCTATGTATAATTCTTTGCAAATAATAATTTTTATCCTTTTAAAGGAGAAGCGATGGAGAAAAAACTCTTACAAAAAAAGATAGTTCAAACATACAAGCAGCTAAAAAGTCAGATAGAAACAAGATTGAAAGAATTTAGAAGCACCTACAAAAAAAGTGATTTAGAAATATTCAAAGAGCTTCTGTTCTGCATTTTAACGCCACAATCCAAAGCAGAGAAAGCATGGCAAATAATAAAAGATTTAGAAAAAGAAAACTTGATATTAGAAACGCCACAGGATATATTAGAAGAAAAGTTAAAGAATGTTAGGTTCAGGTTTAACAAAACAAAATACATCAAAGAAGCTCAAGATAGGTTTGTAAAAGGCAAAAGGATTATTTTAAAAGAGATAATTGAGCAATTTAATGATGAAAAAGAAATTAGAAGATGGCTAATTAATAATGTTAAAGGTCTGGGAATGAAAGAAGCAAGTCATTTTTTAAGAAACATTGGCAAAGGCGAAAATTTAAGCATCTTAGATAGACACATATTAAGGGCTTTAAAAGAATTAGAAATAATAGACGAGATACCAAAAACATTAACATCAAAAAGATACGAAGATATAGAGTTAAAAATGAAAAAGTTTGCAGATGAGATAAACATGTCACTTTCTCACTTAGACTTTGTTTTATGGCAAATCCAGACAGGAAGAATATTTAAATAGATGGAGGTAAAAAGATGATTAAAAAACTTACAGAAAGTGTTTACAATGTCGGTGCAATTGACTGGGGTAGAACGCTGTTTGACGAGATAGTGCCAACGCCACAGGGAACAAGCTACAACGCCTATATTGTGTTTGGAAAAGAGAAAACAGCATTAATCGACACGGTAGAGCCATATAAATTAGACGAGTTAAAAAGGAATTTAGAAGAGCTGAATGTAAAAAAGATAGACTACATCATCTCAAACCACGCAGAGCAAGACCACTCAGGCAGCATACCAGCGCTTCTTGAGATGTTTCCAGAAGCAATAGTAATAACAAATGAGAAGTGCAAAGGCTTCGAGATGGACTTACTCCACATTCCAGAAGAAAAGTTTAAGGTAATAAAGGAAGGCGACACTGTAAAGTTAGGTGGCAAAACACTTGAGTTTATCTTCACACCCTGGGTTCACTGGCCAGAAACAATGAGCACATATCTAATAGAAGACAAAATCCTATTTAGTTGCGATTTCTTCGGCTCTCATGTTGCAACATCCTATACATTCGCAAAGTATTACGACAAGGTCTATCACGAAGCAAAAAGGTATTATGCCGAGATAATGATGCCATTTAGAAATTTTATCGAGAAAAACATTAAAAAGGTTGAAGCAAAAGAGATAAACATTATAGCACCAAGTCATGGACCAGCATTTGACAACCCAGAATACATTATAAATGCATACAAGGAGTGGATTGACCCAACACCACAGAACATGGTTCTAATCGCATTCGTCTCAATGCATGAGAGCACCAGAAAGATGGTAGAATATCTCGCAGATGCGCTCGTTCAGAAAGGCGTCGATGTAAAGATAAGAAACTTAACGACAGGTGATGTCGGTGAGATAGCAATGGACTTAGTTGATGTTGCAACAATAATCATAGCAACACCTATGGTATTAGCTGGCGCTCATCCAAACGCCGTTTATGGCGCATATCTTGCAAATGTTCTAAGACCAAAGGCAAAATTTGCAGGCATCATAGGCTCATTTGGTTGGGGCGGCAAAGCCGTTGATGTTATAAAAGCCAATCTCTCTAATCTCAAAGTTGAGTTGCTCGAACCCGTATTCATAAAAGGCGATGCAAAGGATAAAGATTTAGCAAAACTGGACGAGCTTGCAGAGACAATCTATCAAAAACACAAAGAAGCAGGAATAATAAAATGATAGGTAAAAAGGCGATTGATTTTTGTCTTCCCGATAAAGATTTAAAAGAGCACTGCCTGAAAGATTTTAAAGGCAAATGGGTTGTGTTGTATTTTTATCCAAAAGATAACACTTCAGGCTGCACAAAGGAAGCTGTTGGATTTAGCGAAAAAAAGGAAGAGTTTGAAAAGCTCGGTGCAACAATAATAGGAATAAGTAAAGACTCACCAAAATCTCACGCAAGATTCATAGAAAAACACAATCTTAAAATTTTGCTCCTGAGTGATGAAGAGCATAAGGTTTTAGAAGCCTATGGGGCTTGGGGGTTGAAAAAGAATTACGGCAAAGAGTATTACGGCACAATAAGGAGCACATTTATTATTGACCCGGATGGCAACATACGCAAAGAGTGGAAGAAGGTTAAGGTCAAAAATCACATAGATGAAGTTTTGGAAACTTTAAAACAACTCCAAAATGGAAAAGAAGAAATAAACGAAGAAACAGTACTCTCTGCTTTAGAAAAATCGGGAAAACCTTTAAAAACTCAGGAGTTGGCAGAAATATTAAACGCAGACAAAAAAGAGGTAGAAAAACTTATAAGAAAACTTAAAAAAGTCGGAAAAATAGAAAGCCCGAAAAGGTGCTACTACGCACCAAAGAAAGGAGATTGAAAAGTGAAAAAAATGGTAAAGAAAGCATTGGAGGAGTCCTTTGCCGGCGAGAGCATGGCTCACATGAAGTATCTCATATTCGCAGAAATTGCCCAAAAAAGCGGAAAAGAGAATCTTGCAAGGCTATTTAGAGCTGTTGCTCACGCTGAATTTGTTCATGCAAAAAACCACGCTGTGGCACTTGGAATTTCAAAGGATAATCTCGAAAACTTAGAAAGCGCAAGAAGTGGTGAAGAGTTTGAGATCGACGATATGTACCCGGCATACATGGCAATAGCCGAGCTATTCAATGATAATCAGGCAAAAAGAGCAATAAGGTTTGCCATAGAGGCAGAAAAAATCCACGAGAAGCTCTTTGACCAAACAAAAGAAAAAGTAAAACAAGGCGACGATTTTGAAAAGGAAAATATCTATGTTTGCCCTATCTGCGGATACACTCATGTTGGGGATGATGTTCCGGACAAATGCCCGGTATGCGGTGCTAAAAAAGAAACTTTCGAAAAATTTTAAGGAGGTAAAAGATGATAGACAAAAGAATGGAAGAAGCAATTAACAAACAGATTAACGAGGAGCTGTACTCGGCTTATCTCTATCTTTCAATGTCAGCATGGTTTGACTCTATAGGATTAAAGGGTTTTGCCAACTGGATGATGGTTCAGTACAAAGAAGAAACAGACCACGCTATGAAGTTTTACAACTATCTGCAATCTCAGGGTGCCGAAGTCAAATTATTTGCAATAAAAGAGCCTCCACACTCCTGGGATTCACCGCTCCATGCGTTTGAAGAGACTCTAAAACACGAACAGCACATAACAAAATGCATAAATGAACTCGTTGACTTAGCAGAAGAGTTAAAGGACAGAGCCACTTACAATATGCTTCAATGGTTTATAAACGAGCAGGTTGAAGAAGAAGAAAACGACAGAGAAATTATAGACAAACTAAAACTAATTGAAGGAAGCAGACACGGAATATACATGATAGATAGAGAACTTGCTCAGAGGAAATACACGCCAGAAATTTAAAGGAGCACTCTATGAAAAAGTACCGATGTACGGTTTGTGGGTATATTTACAACCCTGAAGAAGGCGACCCAGACAGCGGAATAGCTCCTGAAACACCATTTGAAGACATACCCGATGATTGGACTTGCCCAATCTGTGGCGTATCTAAGGAAGACTTCGAAGAGTACACTGAAGAATAAAAAACTTTAAGGGAGGTGTCAAAATGACAAAGAGATTACAGGTTTACAAGTGCGAGATTTGTGGAAACATTATTGAAGTATTGCATGAAGGTGCAGATGCTTTGGTATGCTGCGGCCAGCCAATGAAGTTATTGGAAGAAAAGACGGCTGATACATCAACAGAGAAGCATGTGCCATTCATCAAAAGGGAAGGCAATGCCTACATTGTAAAGGTTGGCGAGAATACAGCCCACCCAATGGAAGAGAATCACTACATCGAATGGATTGAGCTTATCGTCGATGGTGCCGTTTATAGAAAATTCTTAAAACCTGGTGATGCACCAGAAGCTGTATTCGAAGTGTCAGAAGGCAAAGAAGTATCAGCAAGGGAATACTGCAACCTGCACGGCTTGTGGGAGAAAAAGTAAATAAAAAAAGGGGGCTTAAAGCCCCCTTTAATTTTTTGTCACTCAACAATTTTAAGCTTTTAAATCTATAAGACTACCTATCATAGCATTCTGAGTTCTTAAAACATTTATGTTTGCCTTCTCATAATTCGGATTGTTTATCTGATTAACCATCTGGTCAACTAAATTTACATTATTTCCATTTCTGTTTGCTGCAGCTTTAGAAACCTGCGTTCTTGCAACAACACCGCCATTTTTGGCTTCTTCATTTATTACATTAATCTGTTTGTAATTTTCTGTGTTTATGTTTGCCACATTGTTTGCCGTTACATCTTGCCTGTAAAATGCGTTCTTTATCCCGCTCAGTGATGTATTTATATTCATAGTACACCCCCTTTCTTCTCTCTTTCTTTAGAGTTTAAACCGCAACGATGAAAAGTCAACTATTTTAAGCCCTTTAGTATTATCTCTGCAGCCCTTTTACCAGAGTTGAGCATGCCACCAAAGACAGGACCCATTCTATGAGACCTGCTTACTGCAACTGCAGCCATGCCAGCAACGACAAGTCCCGGATAAACTTCTTTTGTCTGCTCTATGGTTGACTGCTCGCCAACTTCTGCCCACATTGGCTTCTCTCCAACAACTTCTCCAAACTCCGTATTGAGCTTCACGCCACCCTTCTTAGTTAAAACAGATGCAACATCGGCATCATGACCCGTTGCATCAACAACATACTTACTTGTTATAACAAGTGGGTCAACCAAAAGATGAGCCATGTACATTGTAGTCCAACCCACAACAAGACCGTTTACCCTGTATTCTCCATCAATCTTCTTAAAGACAACATCTTCAACTTCTATAGCATTAAATATCTTTGCACCAGCCTTAACAGTTTTTGAGATAAGCGTTGTTGTTGCTTCAATTGCATCGGCAGTGTAATAACCATCCTGATACTTCACGCAATTCACACCAAACTCATCAAGAATCGCCTTTCCTATATCCTGAACAACAATTTCGTTGAAGAACATGGCACCGCCCCACATTCCACCACCGATGGTGAGCCTTTTATCAAAGATTGCAACCTTTACATCATTCTTTGCAAGATAATAACCACAAACAAGACCAGCAGGACCACCACCAACAATAGCAACATCGCACTGCAGATAATCAAGCAGTTTGTTCATATAGCGCTCAACTATAGCCTTTGAAATTATCCTTTCATCAAGATTGTTCATTGTTATAAACCCTCCTTCTTTATTTTTCTCCTATGTAATAGATATGGTCTGGTAGCTCTATTTTGGCAAAAATCTTTTTAAGTATATTACCGTTTTTTGAGACAACTATGCCGTTTTTATTGCTCTTTATAGGATGAATCTGCATACCCAAATCCCTTTCCAAGTAAAAAAAGAATCTCAAATTTCCACCATTACTCATAACATAATCCGGGTGGTGTTGTAAAATGATTTCTGCAGCCTGCCTACCCTTCTCTCTGTAGTTGGTATAGTATGTATAAAGATGGCTCATGTATGTTGAATCGTATAAAAACTTAAAAGAGACAACAAACAAAACCATTAGAACAATAACATCTGCACAGCAGTTTTTAAACATTCTGCCAGTTAGAATAAAACCTATTAAAGACAAAACAAAAGCAAAAATATTGGGCATAAGCCAGCCAGATTTAGAAAAGCTAATATTAAAAACAAATGCAATTAAAGACACAACAATAGCCACAACAAAAAGAAACTTAAACAGTCTCTTAAAATCAAACAGATTATCATATTCAAGCTGATAATAGACAATCCCAACAAAAAACGAAAAGATGGCAAACAGAACAAGCGTATATCGTATTCTGCCATCAGGAACAATCGCATAAATTAGAAAATTCGGTATAAAAGCCGCCAAAGAGAATTTAAAGAGCTTTTTTATCTCTGAATTACTCCTTATAAGCTCAACAAACCCATCTCTAAAGTATTTATTGGCAAAAAACAAAAGAAACATAGAAGACGGCAAAAAATGAATAAGAAAGTTAACGGGAAACTTTAGAAAATGAACAACTGCACTGCCAAAATGTGTGATACTCAAAACCCTGCTGCCGCTCGCATTAATAAGAAAACCTAAAGCATAATTGAACCTATGAATATTACCTTTTGACACAAAGAGAAGCCATCCTAAAAACAGAAAAACAATCAAAAAACCACCAATAAAAATCTCTTTTGAAAAAATCCTTTTAATCTGCTCATTGATAAGCAGATAGAAAAACAGTGTAAGATAGAAATAGTGAAGAGCAGGAAAACCCTTTGTAAGCAGAGCTAACGCTGTAAAAAAACTGCCCAAGATTATCCTGTTTTTGAATATACAAACCATCGAAGCAAATAAAAGAAATGAGAAAAACATGTCGGTTTCGGCCAATCTGCCGTATTGGAAATATGCTATAATAGACAAACCAAACGAGAATGCTGCAAAAACAGACGCTTCAAAACCGATAATATCCTTAGATACAAGATATATCAAAAACGCAATACCAAACATCGACAAAACAGAAACAAGCCTTGCTGCAAACTCATTTGAGCCCAATATCTTAAAAAACGCAGCGACTACAATATTGTGCAGTGGCGGTTTTTTAAAATAAGGCCTACCGAGCACATGCGGAACAACATAATTACGAGTATAGTTCATCTCTAAAGCAATTATAGCCCTTCTTGGCTCTTCATGTTGAAAATACATCCTGCCAAGATTAAAAAGAGCAGAAAATATATAAAGTCCGATTAAAAGGGCAAGAATTTCTCTCTTTAGAATCATCTTACAAGCTCATAAATCTTTAAAGCCGCATCAGTTGCTGACTTATCGTTAATAACCGTAAAGTGGGCATACTTCTCATAAAGTGCAACTCTCTCTTCGTAAAGCTCGTTCAATGTTTGATTCTTAGGTTTGGCAAGCCCCCTTTTTGAGTAATCGCCCAATCGTCTAATCATCTCATCAAAACCTATCTTCAAATAGACAACCGTTGAGATATCCCTTAGATATTCCATAGCCTTTTTGGAGTAAACCACGCTTCCACCAGTTGCTATAACACAGTCTGAACAATCGATACCAAGCACAATCTCTTCTTCTATCTCTCTCAACCTTTTATACCCTTCTCTATCAACTATCTCCTGAAGCGTAGCCTTGTATTTTGTCTGAATTAGAATATCCGTATCAATAAACTCAAAAGCCATGATTTTGGCTAAAATAACACCTACGCTGCTTTTTCCAGAAGACGGAAGACCAATCAAAGAAACACTCATTTCGCTCTCTCCCTTTCTTTTCTTAATCAATGATTATACAAAAATATCAAACAAAGTAAAAACTATAGAACCTTATGCAACAAAAAATTACAACCACTTTACTTGAAAAATGCAAAAATTCTTATAAACTAAAAGAGTCAAAAAAGGAGGTGCAAAATGACTTACGAGGAAGCTTTGTCTTTGCTCAAAGAGTACACGCAAAGCGAAAGCTTAATAAGGCATGCATACTGCGTTGAAGAAGCAATGCGATGCTATGCAAAAAAGTTTTCAGAAGACGAAGAGAAGTGGGCGATTGTTGGCCTGCTTCATGACTTTGACTATGAGAAATATCCCGACCAGCATCCATACAAGGGTGCAGAAATCTTAAAGGAAAAGGGTCTTGACGAAGATATGATTCAGGCAATTCTGGGTCATGCTGATTACACTGGTGTAAAAAGGGAGACCTTAATGGCAAAAACACTATTTGCCGTTGATGAGTTAAGCGGATTCTTATATGCCTATGCTTTAGTAAGACCAACGAAAAACCTAAAAGAGCTAAAAATGAAATCTGTCAAGAAAAAACTAAAAGACAAAGCCTTCGCAAAAGGCGTAAACAGAGATGATATAAAAAAGGGTGCAGAAGAACTTGGCGTTGATTTAGATGAGCATATTCTTTTTGTTGCAGAATGTTTGCAGAAAAATGCAAAGAAGATAGGACTTGAAGAGTAAAGGGGGTTAAGATGGCAGAGATAGCAACAAACGAATTCAAAAGAGGAGTAAAACTCGAGATTGACAACGAACCTTATGAAATCGTTGATTATGAGCATGTAAAACCAGGCAAAGGACAGGCTTTTGTAAGGGTGAAGCTAAAGAACTTAAAAACGGGCAATGTTGTTGAAAAAACATACAAATCTGGCACAAAACTGCCTAAAGCTGATGTTGAAGAGAGAATGATGCAGTATCTATACAAGGATAACGAAGGCTATAACTTTATGGATTTAAACACCTATGACCAGTACACAATTCCCGAAGGTGTTATGGGTAATGCCGCTTTGTTTATCCAAGAGAATAAAGAAGTTATGGTTATGCTCTATAAAGGCACACCAATTGGTGTTGCTCTGCCAAACTTTGTTGAGCTAAAGATAGTCGAGACTGAACCGGGATTTAAGGGTGATACAGCAGCAACGGGCACAAAGCCAGCAACACTTGAGACAGGTGCAGTCGTGCAAGTGCCATTTTTCTTAAAAGAAGGTGATATTATAAAAATCGACACAAGAACAGGAGAGTATGTAGAGCGTGTGAATAAATGAGAGTTTTAACAAACCCTTTTCTATTGCTTTTTATTATTGCAACGGCTCATTTTGTAAACGATTGGTATTCTCTATTAATTGCACCGGCAATTCCTGTTCTTAAAAAGGCTTATCAAATCAATTACTTTCAATCGGGCATGCTTTTGAGCGTGCCCTATCTGTTGAGTGCTCTTCTTCAGGCTCCAATAGCCCACCTATCAGAAACATACGCAAAAAGAAAAACAGCTCTAATTTTTGGATTTTTAGCCCTTTCGACAGGATATTTAACATTCTATTTAACCAACAGTTACTACGCAGCCCTACTTGCAACTGTTCTTATAGGTATAGGTCTTGGCACATATCATCCACAAGGCATGGGCATTCTAAGTGGCGTATTTAAAGAGAAGAAAGGTATGGCAATAGGTTTAAATGGCATAGGCGGAGCTTTGGGATACTTTTTTGCTCCAATATCAATGGGTTTCTTGCTTGAGTATTTTGGACTTAAAGCGTTTCTTATCGTTGCTATGCCAGGCCTAATTATGGCTTTTATTATTTTTTCCGTAATAAAGATAGAAGAGACTCCAACCAAAAAGCCTTTCAAAAGCACGATAACTAAGGAGCTTCTCCTTTTGGGCATAGTTGCTATTGTCATACCCTTCTTCTCTCGCGGCATATCTTCTTTTTTACCAGCTTACTTTTACGCTCATGGCTCAAACATACTAAATGCAAACCTAAAAGCTTCTGTCATGCTGCTTGCGGGTTTGATAGCCCAACCCTTAGGTGGAACAATATCTGACATAATTGGCAGAAGAATAACAATCTCTTTGAGCTATTTCCTTATGGGAGTCTTTCTGGTTCTATTCTTACTAAAGCCAAGCTTGGTATTTTTGTTTTTCATGGGATTCTTTATGTCTTTATCGATACCTGTAAGACATGCATTTGCTGCAGAAGTGGGTGGTGAAAAGGTAAACTCAAACATAGCCGTCGTGTTTGGTATGGTAATGATAGGCTCAAGTATAGCACCAAGCGTTATAGGAGCATTGGTTGATTCATTTGGTTTCAAGGTGGCTTTTGGTTTTAATGTGGCAATAGCATTCACAGGAAGTTTGTTGGCTTTAACCATAAAAAGAAAGCCGAGCAGAAGCTCGGCAGAAAACTAAAGCTCAAAGCCCTTTTCTGTGTGAACTGCTATATCAAGACCTTTCACTTCATCTTCTTCGTTAACTCTTAAACCTTTAGTAATAAAGGAAGTCAATTTAACACTTACAAATGTTCCAACACTAACAAATGCAATAGTTGCAACAACTCCAATAATTTGAATAATTATTTGATGCGTTCCTCCATACATAATACCTTTCGCAAAATTAACCTTAGGGTCTGCAAAAAGCCCTATAGCTATCATACCCCATATACCGTTTAAACCATGAACGCCAAACACATCTAAAGAATCATCATACCCGAATTTATACTTCAAATAACCAGTTGCAACCCAACTTATAATTCCAGCAACAAACCCTATGAACATGGCACCAACATTGTTTACAAATCCAGCAGCAGGTGTTATAGCAACAAGGCCAGCAACGGCACCAGATGCAAAGCCAAGCATCGTAGGATGCTCATGAACCATCCAATCCATCAACATCCAGCTTATAGCACCCATAGCACCAGCTGTATTGGTTACAAGAAAAGCGTTAGACGCTAAGGCGCCAGAAGATATAGCACTTCCTGCATTAAAACCAAACCATCCAAACCACAACATTGCAGCACCAAAAATTGACAGAGCAATTGACGATGGTGGCATAGCAACTTTTCCAAATCCTCTTCTTGGGCCAAGCATTAAAGCAAACACAAGACCAGCAATTCCAGAGCATGTCTCAACAACAAGACCACCAGCAAAATCGGCTATGTGCATCTTGGCAAGCCACCCACCACCCCATACCCAATGGGCAAGTGGAGCATAGACAAGCGTTGACCAGATTATACTGAATACAACCCAAGAGCTAAACTTTACCCGTTCAACAACAGAGCCGCTTATTAAGGCAGTTGTTATAGCAGCAAAGGTAAGCTGAAAGGCAGCAAAAGCCATAACAGACACATGTGTGCCTACAAAAACGGCATTAATATCCCTTCCCATAAATAGATACTTTAAATTGCCAATCAAACCACTAATGTCTCCACCAAAAGCTAAACTAAATTGAAAGGCTATCCACAAGACACTCACAATTCCGTAAGTCACAAAGGACATACCCATTGAGTTAAGAATATTCTTACTCCTTGCCATACCACCATAAAAGATGGCAAGCCCTGCTGGTGTCATCATCATAACAAGTGCAGCAGAGACAAGAAGCCAAGCCGTATCACCTGAGTCTATACCAGAATTCGCAGCAAAAACTTCAACAGGCAAAATCAAGAAAAACACAACAAGAGAGACTCTCTTCAACAAGCTCATAACCACCTCCATCTTCTCTTCTGTGATTCTATTAGCATATGTAGTTCCATTGTTGTTATTATAGTTGTTTTTAGAATTTACGCATTAGAAATCAAACAAAAATTTCACAATTTTGTAATCACTTTTACACTTATAGTCTTTTTTATTTCTTTCTTGACAAAACAGCTTTTCTTTTTAATACTCATCACTGTTTTAGGGAGGTAAAAAGTGGAAATCTTAAGGGGATTTAAGGATATCCTGCCAGATGAGATACCAAAATGGAGAAGGTTAGAAGAGACAGCAAGAAGAACACTTGAATCGTTTGGCTTCAAAGAGATAAGAACACCAATATTGGAGAAAACTTCTATCTTTGCTCGTGGTGTTGGTGAAGCAACAGACATAGTTGAAAAGGAGATGTACACATTTTTAGACAAAAGCAACGAATCGGTTACCTTAAGGCCAGAAGGCACGGCAGGAGTCGTAAGGGCATATATAGACAATCACCTTGAGAATTATCCATTTAGAAAGTTTTATTACATTGGCCCAATGTTTAGATACGAGAGGCCACAGAAAGGCAGACTCAGACAATTCCATCAGATAGGCATAGAGATATTTGGCATAGATAACCCGGCTGTTGATGCTGAAGTTGTGCTTGTAAATAAAACGCTGCTTGATAATTTGGGAATCACAGATTTAAGAATAGAGATAAACAACATAGGCTGCCCAAACTGCAGACCAAAGTATTTAGAAAAATTAAGAGAGTATTTTGAGCAACACAAAGAGAGCCTATGTGATGATTGCAAAAGAAGGCTAACAAGAAACCCATTAAGAATACTGGACTGCAAAAACAAAACCTGTCAAACCATAGCCAAAAACGCACCAAAAATTACTCAATTCGTATGTGAAAGCTGCAAAACCCATTACGAGCAGGTTAAAGATTATCTAACCAAACTAAATATAGAGTTTGAAGAGAATCCTCATCTTGTAAGAGGTCTTGACTATTACACAAAATTTGTATTTGAAACGATAACAGATAAGCTTGGAGCTCAGGGAACGGTGCTTGCAGGCGGCAGGTACGACAATCTCGTTGAGCAGCTTGGCGGAAAACCAACAAGCGGTATAGGTTTTGCAGCAGGCTGTGAGCGTCTTGTTGAGTTAATGGAAACCGAAGAGACACTCAATATAGATTATTACATAGCCAACCTAAGCGAAGATTTATACGCAATAAATATAGCAAAAGAGCTGATAGAAAAAACCAAAAGAAGCGTATATGTAGAATATGAGAAAAGAAGCTTAAAAGCAATGATGAAAAAGGCAAACAAGATAAGCGCAAGGTTTGTTGTTATAGTCGGAGAAAACGAGAGAAAAAACAATAAGGTAATTTTGAGAGACATGGAGACATCGTCTCAAGAAGAGTTAAATTTAGATAACTTTATCACAAACGAGGTGAAAAGATGGCAATAGGAGAGCTAAAAAGGACACATTACTGCGGCGATGTAAGAGCATCCGACATAGGCAAAGAAGTTGTCTTGTTCGGTTGGGTTCAAAATTGGAGAGATCATGGCGGTGTAATTTTTATCGACCTAAAAGACAGAGAGGGCCTGGTTCAGGTTGTTTTCGACCCATCGGTAAATGAAGAGATACACAAAAGAGCATCAAAGCTGAGAAGTCAATACTGCATAGGCGTTAAAGGAACTGTAAGAGCAAGACCAGAAGGCACAGTCAATCCAAACCTAAAGACAGGCGAAGTTGAAGTTGTTGCAGACACATTAAAGGTATTTTCAGAGTGCGAAAACCTGCCCTTCCCTGTTGAAGAGTATGTTCATGTAAACGAAGAGTTAAGGCTTAAATATAGATATCTCGATTTAAGAAAACCACAGATGCAAAGAAACCTAATAGTTCGCTCAAAGGCTGCATTTGCAGCAAGACAGTATTTACACTCTCAAGGCTTTATAGAGCTTGAAACACCTGTTCTCACAAAAAGCACGCCCGAAGGTGCAAGGGACTTTTTAGTGCCAAGCAGACTATCACCGGGTAAATTTTACGCATTGCCACAATCACCACAGCTATTTAAACAGTTATTGATGGTTGCTGGTTTTGACAAATACTATCAGATAACAAAATGCTTTAGAGACGAAGATTTAAGAGCAGACAGACAGCCAGAATTCACCCAAATTGACCTTGAGATGAGCTTTGTTGAAGAAGACGATGTTATGGAGATAACAGAAGGCATAATAGCAAGCGTGTTTAAAGAGACAATCGGCGTTGATGTAAACCCGCCATTCAAAAGAATAACATATCAGGAAGCTTTAGATAGATTCGGCTCTGACAAACCGGATATGAGATTTGGCCTTGAGTTAAAAAAACTTACAGACATTGTTCAGAATACAAAATTCAAAGTGTTTAAGGATGTTGTTGACAAAGGTGGTATAGTTTACGGATTAAACGCCAAAGGTTGTATCGATTTTTCAAGAAAAGAGATAGACGATCTTACAAATCTTGTTGCCGTATACGGTGCAAAAGGACTTGCCTGGATTAAGGTCAAGGCAAACTATGAGTTGCAGTCTCCAATCGTTAAATTTTTCAGCAAAGAAGAGATTAACGGAATACTCAAAAGATTGGAAGCAGAGCCTGGTGATTTACTCTTCTTTATGGCAGATACGCCAAAGGTCGTTTATGATTCACTCGGCGCTTTAAGGCTTGAGATAGGCAAAAAGCTAAAACTTGCCAACGAAGATGAGTTCAACTTTGTCTGGGTTGTTGATTTCCCACTGTTTGAGTGGAACGAAGATGAGAACAGGTGGGAAGCAATGCATCATCCATTCACTTCGCCAAAAGAAGAAGATTTAGAGTATTTAGAAACAGACCCGGCAAGGGTTAAGGCAAGGGCTTATGATATAACGCTAAACGGTGTTGAGATAGGTGGTGGAAGTATCAGGATTCACAGAAGCGATGTTCAGCAGAAGATGTTTAAAGCTTTGGGTATTTCCGATGAAGAAGCTCAGATAAAATTTGGATTCTTAATCGAAGCACTAAAATACGGTGCACCACCACACGGCGGCTTGGCAATAGGCTTTGACAGACTTGTGGCTTTAATCTTAAAAGAAAAATCAATAAGAGAAGTTATAGCCTTCCCGAAGACTCAAAAAGGCGTATGTATGCTGACTGATGCACCAAGTGAAGTTGATGAAAAGCAGCTTCTCGAACTATCAATCAGGGTAAAAAAGCCCAAAAAGGAATAAAAAAATGGTGGGCGGTACAGGGGTCGAACCTGTGACCTCTTGCGTGTGAAGCAAGCGCTCTTCCGCTGAGCTAACCGCCCGCCAGATTTTAACTTTAAGATTAACCGAAAAATATAACTATGTCAATACATGAGAGAAGAGAAAATCATATTTGCAATTTTTTGAATAAATAGTAAACTTTCAACAGTGAAAACACAAAAAACAAAGGCTATTATGAAGATTCAAGAAAGGAGATTGAGATGCAAACCCGTATCTTCAGAAACAAAAAACTCATAGATAGAGATAAAGAGATAAACTTCTTCCTTGACTGGTTCAATCAATTACCAGAGTTAATCCTTTGGGTTTATGGCCCAAAATCTTCAGGCAAAACAACACTCATTGAGTATGTTGTTGAAAAGGAGTTGTTTGAAGATTTTGAGAACTTAAAACCCAAAAAAGGATATTGGGTTAGGTATGTCAATCTAAGAGGCAAACTCATAACAAGCTATGACTCCTTTCTTGAATCATTCATAAAGCCAAAGAAAGAAAAGGAAGAGAAAAAGACAAAGAGCTTATCTGCAAAGGTATCAGTAAGCATTCTTCAAATAGAAGCAAAATTGCTAAAAGAAGTAAAGACAAGGGAAAAAGACCTGTTTGATGTAATAATCAGCGAGATAGAGAACATAGAAGCAGAACATAAAATTCTCATCATAGACGAAATCCAAACACTTGAAGATATATACATAAACGGAGATAGAGAACTACTCAAAGAGTTCCTAAACTTCTGCGTCTCTTTAACCAAAGAGACACATCTGTCTCATGTTGTTATCCTAAGCTCAAACACTGTGTTTATAGATAGGATTTATAATGATGCAAAATTGAAGAAGACAAGTAAATTCTTCAAGGTTGACCATCTTGATAAGAGTATAGTTGTAGAGTGGTTAAGTTCTGAAGGATACACAGAAGAAGAGATAAATCTCATCTATGACTATCTTGGTGGTTGTATTCCAGATATACAAAGAATGATGATGTTAAAAGACAAATACAAAAGCATTAAAGAGTATTTAGAGCATAGGGCGTTTTTGGCTTATTCGCAGATAGTAATGTTCTATCATCAAGGTAAGTTTCCAAAAGAAGAGATAGAAATATTTGAGAATATTTGCAAAGAGATTTTAAACAATGGCTCATTTGTTCTTTCAAAAGACAGAGATTCAAAATACTTAGAAGTCATCTCCAAGTGGGCAGAAAAAGAGATTCTCTTCTTTGACCCGCTTACATTAGAAGTTAAAGGAAATAGCAGGATTTATGAGAAGGGGATGGAGAAGTTGGAATTGTAGGTTTAGACGGATAAGTATGTCAACTGCAATCCAAATATGCACCAATACGCATAGTAAAAATGCACCACTTTTTTAAACATATTTTCCATTGGTTTTTAAATAACCCCGGCCTTTCTTTTCTGCTTTAGCCTGTAGCTTTCACCCTGAATGTTGATAATGTGAGAGCGGTGAATAAGCCTATCCAGTATTGCAGATATTGTCCTGCCAAAATAGAAGTCTTTTTTTAACCTTCTCTATATCCTCTACTCCTTCTGAGCGTATACTTTTTAATAAAGTTGTTCTTTACATACTTTATACTGGATTCTACCTTGCCTTTCTCTTGAGGCTTTCTTACCCTGCAAGCAACAGCAGATGAGTTGTAGTATTCAAGCATTCTTGTATATTCATGCTGGATTTCAGGTTCATAGAAGTTTACATGCAAAACTCCGCTTTTTAGGTTGTCTATCTTTACGATTTTAGGTGAACCAGAAAAGTATTCAAATGCATTGATATGACAGTTTATGAATGTAGGTATGCTCTGGTTGTCTACAAGCTCATAGTATCTGTACCTTGAGTAAGACAAAACCATTGAGAATATCCAATACTTTACCTTCTTTCTCTTTTTGCTATTATAGAAATATCCTGCATAACCGAAATCTACTTGTGCTTCCTGGCCAGGTGGGCTTAATAGGACAATGAAGGGTTCACTTGGCTTTATCTTTTTTATATACCGTTTTACAGAACTATAGCTCACATCGAGGCAATGCTTTTCTTTTAACTTCTGATGTATCAATACAGCAAAGATTATTTCTCAAATACTCCATGATTTCATCCCTGTATGGGTCAAGGATGCTTTTCCTTCTGACAGTGGGTGTCTCAATTTTTCCTTCTTCCACCTTTTTCTTAATCTTTCTACTGTTTTTCTGTCAATATTTAATTCCCTTGCAATCTGTGAGATATTCTTCCCAAGACCTAGTAGTGCTTTTACCGAATAGTACATACAAACCCCCAACAATTTTATTTACCCTCCCTCTATTTAAAAAGATGAGGGCATGCTACCAAAAGGGTGGGGAATTTATAAGCCCTTTTGGTGGGGAGTTTATTGTAGCTTTGACACAATGGGCGTGTCTTAATTGGCTCTTCAATGACTAAAGACCTAATTTTTAAAGTGCTGTGGGTATATATTACAAAGTTATTGAATTTTGAATTTAAGGGTTGACTTAGATTAAATTTAGTGTTATTTTAGAATTAGAAAGTTTAACAAAAAAACACAAGGGTTAAAAAACGGAAGGGGGTGATAGAAACAAGAAAGTTAAGGTGCTTATAAAGGTATAAATTGGGGTAAAGTAAGTTTGGAAATTTTATGTAAAACAAAAATCTCAAAAAAGGAGGGAGAAGTGAAAGAGTTAAAGGGTAAAAAAGGTTTCACTCTGATTGAGCTGCTTGTAGTTGTTGCAATTATTGCAATTTTGGCTGCAATCGCGATACCTCAGTATGCGAAATATAGGCAAAAAGCATACGACGCTGCTGCATTAAGTGATATTAAAAATGCTAAAACCGTATTTGAGGCGTATTTTTCTGATAACCAAGAATACCCAACTATAAACTAAAAGGAGGCCAATATGAAGAAGAATGTTTTCTTAGGGATTATAGCTATTAGTCTACTCTTCGCCACTTTTTCAACAACAGCCCGTGCTAAACTGTTTCAATCCGGAAGCACAATAGTTAGTGGAGATACATTCACTCCTTCACAAGGTGTATCATTGGTAATTGTATCAAATAGTAATGCATACACAATGGAAAGTGACCACAAACAGGGAAGATACAAATATGCAACAACAAATAATGATGAGGTAAAAAAAGCAAAATGCACTAACGATCCTTGTGGTACCGAGATAGACGGAGATAAGCCAACTGCTGGTACTTTACCCTCATGGACATGGGTTCAATAACGCAATAGAAACAAACAAAAGAGAGGGAGTTACTCCCTCTCTTTTAAACATTTGGTAAATAAGAAAAAGGCTTATTTTTTCGAGGGAAATAATATACACATAAACTTACTACAGAAATAAGCAGTAAGTTGATAGATAATTGATGAGTTGGAATACACGATAAAAAAGAGGGTGAAGTTTGTGATGTTTTTATATTTATTAATCTTATCAATAAACTCTTTTGTTTAGTGGATGCTTATTGGAATAACCCAAAAGACAAAACACACAATCAAATCAAACAAACAACTAAGAGATAAAATAATGAAAGAAGTAAAAGATAAAAGAAATAAGAAACAGAATAACTATATACTTGCACTTGATTTTTCAGAAGCAAACTATATTCAATATTCAATATGCAAAAACACATGAAAATAGCAAATATAAAGGCAAACAATTGCTTTCTAAAAATTACCTAAAAAACCTTTTATGGTCTTGGAGTCTGTGGAAAACTCTGGATTCGGAAAAAATATGTTAAGGTTTAGTAAATTGAAAAAATACAAAAATCATTATTGGTTGTTCTTTTTAATCATTTTCATTATATATGTTTTTCATGGTTTTCATAACATTAACCTTCAAGACGACATAGATTTAGTAAACCGATACTCACACCTAAATCATATAGATTTGTATCACATATTTATCAGACATGTTGAAAATGGACTCTATTACAGACCACTCATAAGTTTATCTTATCAAATAGACAAAATTCTATTTGGTTTTTTCTTTCCTGTTATGTATTACGAAAATCTGTTAATGTTTTTTATAAGCACCGTTTTTCTTTATAAATTTTTGAAGTTGGTTTTTAAAGGTGATTTTGTGCCGCTTATTTCGACTATTTGGTTTATCGTTAATCCTATGGCTGTTGAATCTGTGGCTTGGATATCCGGAAGAACGGATTTAATAGCTTTCATGTTTTTAATTATAGGGTTTTATTACTTTATTAAATTTACCGAAGATAAAAAGTTGCTTTTATTGTTTGCTTCTGGTTTTTTTATGTTGCTTGCATCTTTATCGAAAGAAACAGCAGTTATGTTTATTTTTGCTATTCCATTGATACTGACATCTAAGGAGATACTTGAAAGATTCAAACATAAAAAGAGTATTTTGATTTTCTCTGCTTTGATTCCTGTTTTGTTTGGAGTCGCCTTCTTTTTGTTGAGAAATTCAGCTTTTATAAGCAATAGCAAAAACATACACACAACTCTACAAATAATTTCTAACGGAACAGTGTATCCCGTAATGAAATTCTTTAGGCTTTTTGGCTTTTATATTAAAAAGTTGCTTATTCCTTGGCCATTGAATTTTGCTATCATTGGTGCTGACCCAGGATACGATATTTTAGGGTTTGTCGTATTTCTGTTCTCTTTATATCTGTTTTTTAAAAATAGTCTAACTAATCGTCTGTTTCTGATTGGATTGCTTTTTCTTTTGCCTGCATATCCTATATCGTTTGGCCAGATAGCTTGGACATCTTATGCTGAAAGGTACTGTTTCATATCTTCTGCTTTTATCTTTGCGTTTTTTGTTTACTACTTGTTTAAGTTTTTGGAGAATCTAAACAACAAGAAGACGAAAAACGCTATTTACTGTATGTTTTTTGCGTATCTATTGTCTCTCCTTGTATCTTCGGCTCATAGAGCTTACATATGGGGCAATAATGCAAGACTTTATGACGATACAGTGAGAAAATCTCCAAATTATCAGGTTGCTTACATACTTGCCGGTGACGCCAATTATGAAGAAGGAAATCTAAAAAAAGCAAAAAAATACTATCTTGCAGGAGAGAAAGTTTATTCCTTTATTTACCATTATCAGTTGGACTACCATTTAGGAATAGTTTATTTAAAGGAAAAAAACTATAAAAAAGCACTTGAATGTTTTCATAAAATTCTGAACAAGACAAAAAAAGAAACAATAGCCACCGGTAAAACAAAAACACCACGAAAAGAAGCAGTCAGGATGATATTAAAAACTTATTATCTTATGCTAAAAAACGATAAAATTAATACTGAGACTGTTAAACAGCTCAAGAAATTCATAAACTCTTATGCAAAATATGTAATAAAAAGCCCGTCAGTTTTGTACAGCATAGGTAAGCTATTTTTAGAGAATAAAAACAAAAAAAATGCCATTTTATTTTTTAGTTTGACTTGCAAAAGTCCAGATACAAAGAACATATACAGGAAGTTTTCGTGCAAAATCTTAAAAAGAATCAATAACAACAATAACAAAGCGTTAGATTTTTGAGATTACTCTGTCTGCAAATATCTTTTCTGTGGTAAATCTTAAACACAACACTATCATACCATCATATTTTAATAAATAAATCTCTTCATATCATTATCTCTTGTAAAATAAAATTTTAAACTTTCAAATATAGATAAGCTAAACTTCTTCATAGTAATATAATTATAATTGGGGAATAGGTAAATTTATACATTAAGAAATTTTATACCGTAAGAAATGGAAGAGATACAAAACAGAACAAAGAAAAACAGACAACCTATAATCATCATTGACGAAATTCAAACACTTGAAGATATATACATAAACGGAGATAGAGAACTACTCAAAGAGTTCCTAAACTTCTGTGTCTCTTTAACAAAAGAGACACATCTGTCTCATGTTGTTATCCTAAGCTCAAACACTGTGTTTATAGATAGGATTTATAATGATGCAAAATTGAAGAAGACAAGTAAATTCTTCAAGGTTGACCATCTTGATAAGAGTATAGTTGTAGAGTGGTTAAGTTCTGAAGGATACACAGAAGAAGAGATAAATCTTATCTATGACTATCTTGGTGGTTGTATTCCAGATATACAAAGAATGATGTTTGAGAAGAAAGAGTTTAAGACATTGAAAGAGTATTTAGAGCATAGGGCGTTTTTGGCATATACTGAGATGGTTGACTTACTCACAAACGAAGAAGACTTCAACAAAAGAAAGATATTTAAAGAGATAGCAAAAGAGATAGTAAAAAACGGCAGATTTATAGCAAAAGAAGAATTACCAACGCAGGTGAAGAAGATTATAAATTTTTACGCTGAAAAAGAGATACTCTTTTATGACCCGCTTACATTGGAAGTTAAAGGAAATAGCAGGATTTATGAGAAAGGGATGGAGAAGTTGGAGTTATAATTCGCAACAGACTAAGAAGGGTCTCCAAATAAAGCAACAAAAATTTGTTTTCGTTTGAATTATTCTCATATCTATATAAAATAAGATTAATGAGACATAGCATTTTATTTAGATATATACTCATAATGCGGCCTAAACAGTGGATAAAGAATCTTATAATATTCTTTCCCGCGTTTTTTGGCGGATTAATTCTTGATTTTAACTTATTAAAAAAACTTGTTTGCGGTTTCTTTCTGTTCTCACTTATTTCAAGCGTGGGTTACATAATAAACGACATAATAGATAAAGAAAAAGACGCAAGACACCCAAAGAAAAAATACAGAGCCATAGCGTCGGGCAAAATAAACACAAAAAACGCTGCGCTATTTGCTACTTTTCTTTTTTTAATAGGTTTTTTGGGCTCGCTCTTTTTGAATAAATACTTTTTGTTTATTGCTCTTATATATCTTGCAAATAGCCTGATTTATTCCGTCTATTTAAAAAGAATTCCGTATCTCGATATGGTTATCATATCCATTGGTTTCGGTTTAAGATTATACGCAGGGCATATATTGTCAAACATAAAACTGTCTTGGTGGCTTATAGGCTTGACGCTAACTGTTGCTGTTATGCTTGCATCAGGAAAAAGGCTTGAAGAACTGGAAGTTTCGCAAAGCAACGAACCGTTTAGGGATTCTTTGAAAAAATACAAAAAGAATATCGTAAATTTTATACTTATATCAACGGCCGTCTTATCCGTATCGATTTTCGGTTTTTATTTGCATTTTAAGGGCGGATTTGATTTTTTACTTTTTCTTGACTCTTCAGCCCTCGTATTTAATTATGTGTATAGTGTAATAAAATTCAAACAGGGTGAGCCAACGGATTTTTTTGTGAAAAACAGGCTCAATATATTTTTATTACTCTTGTGGGTTTTATTGTTTTTTAGAAAGGTGTATTTATTTTAGTTTACTGGTTAAGGAAACCTTTTATTGCCCGTATGCAGAGACATAAATGTCGAAAATATTGTATAACAAACAACCATAAAAAGAAAAAAGAAACCGTATTCAATACCTTTTTTAGGCTCGCCTAATATCGGCATTAAAATAAACACAAAAGCCGCATAATCGGGAGAGGATAGAAAGGATTTAAAATTTCTTTTAAACCAAAATTGTCTATATCGTTCAAAAAGTCCCAAAAAACCAACTAAATCATCACTCTTTTTTTCAATACAAACAAAACTCATCAGATAACTTATATAGCTTTCGGCTATATGCATAAAAACCATACCAAAAAGTATGTAACTAAAAAGCAAACCTTGAGAAAATGCAAGGGAACACAAAACAACAATATCACCCACTAAATCGGAAACATGGTCTAAATAACGCCCGAAAGCGGATGTCTGATTTGTTAGCCTTGCAACGGCACCGTCCACACAATCCAAAACATAAGCAAAATAATAAAAAACGGCACCAATGATAAAAAATCCTTTTAAAAACATTACTGCCGTAATCAATCTAAAAAATATTGCGATGAAAGTAATCTGGTTTGGCGTTAAGATTTTATAATTACTAAAAAACAATATAAAGATCCTTGAAACAGGCAAAACAAATATTGACGCATACCACGTTTTTAAAGGCAAAACTTTTTCAATATCTTGCAAGGTTATCCGGTTATTTGACTTCAAAAATACTCCCCGTCACATCTTGATATGAAGCTTTTAAAATTTCTTCGGCAACTTTTTTTGGACTTAAAAGCGTTGTTGGGTCTTCTTTGCCAAAATTTCTAAATCTTAAAGGCGTTGCCACTCTTGACGGCACAACAACATTCACCCTTATATTGAAAGGTTCGACTTCTTCGGCTAATGCTTGAGCAAAATTTACCAAAGCTGCCTTAGAGCTGGAATATGCTGCATATCCGGCTCGTCCTCTCGTATATGCACTCGAGCCAACAAAAATCAAATTTCCAAACCCCTGTTTTTTAAAAATAGGAATTACAACCTTTGACAACAAAAAAGCACCTTTTATATTCATATCGTATATATAATCCCATTCTTTTTCACTCATAAACTCAACATCTTTTCTGATTAAATCACCGGCACAGTTTATAACAACATCCATTCTTCCATGTTCATCTAAAATAGACTCAAAAGCATTTTTTAGCATATTTATGTCTTTTATATCAATTTTAATAGGCGTGTTTCTGGAAAGAACCACTACTTTTGCGTTATATGTTTCAATTAACCTTACCGTTTCCAATCCTATACCACTCGTTCCGCCTATTACTACAAAAACTTTATTTTTTATCTTATCGCTTAAAATATCTTCGGTGCTATTTTCTACTTTTAATTGAAACAGTTTATCGGCTATGTGCAAATCGATGGGATATGTAATTTTTATGTTTTGCTCGTCGCCTTCAACAACATACACAGGAATACCAATTCTTAACACTAAAGAACAATCATCAGGCGAATTACTTATACCGTCTTTTAATGCGATTCTATGAGCTTTTTTTATAAGCTTACATTTAAAACCCTGAGGTGTTTGCCCCTTTTTCATATATTTTCGATTTGGAATCTCATCTATAAAATTTTTATCGTTTACCTTAATAATAGTATCGGCAGAAGCAATAGCAACATCAACGGCACTATGTTCGATTGTGGCTTTAACAACATTTTCAATGATTTTTTGGGAAACAAAAGGTCTAACGCCATCGTGTATTATCACATAGTCTTCATCATCGCACGCATTTATACCGATAAATGACGACTCTTGTCTTGTCTTTCCGCCGCAAAGAACCTTCTCTATCTTTTTAAGATTATACTTCCTTGCATATTCCCAAACCCTTTCGACATTGCTGGCATTTGTAACGACAATAACGCTATCTATATATTTACTTCTTTCAAAGGCCTTGAGAGTGTGGACAATAACAGGCAAGCCCGCAAGTTTTGTGAACTGCTTGGGCAAATCGGAAGAAAACCTTTCGCCTATGCCTGAAGCAAGAATTATTGCTTTAACCATATTTTTCTCCAATTTCTAAAATTTTATTTATTACTCTTTCTGAGTTCTTTCCGTCAAAATAAGGATTAAATTTCTCTTTAAATTCTTTTACTTTATTTTGCCACTTCAACCAATCATACTGTTTTATATTTTCTAACAATTCTTCTTTTGAATAAGATATCGGTCCGGGGACAAAAGATTTATAATCAAAGTAAAAACCTCTTTTATCGTAATAAACATCTAAATCAGGAGCATAAAACAACATAGGCTTTTCCAAAAGTGCAAAATCAAAAATTATGGAAGAATAATCCGTAATTAAAATATCAGCAATAACCAAGGATTCTTCTGTTTTAAAAGCATTAAAATCCAAAATATCCGAAAAATCTATAAAATCAAACACTCTTTGCGGGACACTTGGATGTAATCTTATTGCCAATTGAAAATCCTTCGGTAATTTTTTTGATATAAAATTGATATCTTCTATCATGTCTAAGTAATATTCTTCAAACTCTTTGTCCCGAAAAGTTGGAGCAAATAGAATAATTTTTTTGTTTTCAATATTCATCTGACTTTTTAAATCATTTCTTTTTTGATTGAGACTAAAAAGAAAATCATTTCTCGGCAAACCATTTACAAAAATTCTATCTCTATCAAAATCACCAAAGGCAACCGAATAAATATCTTTGATAAATTCCGAAGAGCAAAAAACAATATCCCAACTCTCAATATCTTTTTTTCTCCAAAACTTAAGCCATCTGCTTCTTTTTGTGTGAAGTCCAAATTTTTTAAAAGCACCAGCACCATGCCATAATTGAGCAACAACACTTTTTTTTGAAGGCCATAAACCAACAGAATTAAATTCTGACTCTCTAATAATATATTTAGCGGTAGAGTAATGAAATAAGAACTTTAATCCAAACTTAACATACTTAATATTATGCTTATTACTTCTTTTGCTTTCTTCACACAAATAGATATGTATAAATTTATTTCCAAAAAGATTACTCCATTTTTTCAATAATTCATACGTATTACCTTGGCATTGAAAATGAACGGGTATGTAAACTACTTTACTCTTATTTACTTTTAATATTTTTTTTAAAAATGATAGTATAAAAATATTAATCAATATTAAAATAATATCTTTCTTAATCTTTCTCCAATTTCCTTTGATTTTTTTGATTTTTCTTTTAATTGGAAATAGAATTTGTGACATTTATAAACAAAACCTCATCAACCATATCGTTGAGCAAATTGTAGTTATGACTAACGACAATCAAAGTTTTATTTTTTCTCCTTAATTCATAAATTTTTTGGTTACACCTTTTTCTAAACTCTTCATCTCCCACGGCTATTATCTCATCAAACAAAAATATATCGGCGTCGCTATGGATGGCAATCGAAAAAGCCAATCTTAAATACATACCCGATGAATACTTTTTAACCGGCATGTCGATAAATCTTTCAATACCTGAAAAAGCGATTATATCTTTTTCTTTTCTTTTTATTTCATTTATGCTCATGCCCAAAATTGCGCCGTTCATCAAGATGTTTTCTCTTCCTGTCAAATCGGGATGAAAACCCGCTCCGATTTCTATTAAAGGAGCGACTTTTCCGTTTATCTTTATATCTCCCTTATCGGGATAAGTAACATTTGCTATCAATTTCAAAATCGTGCTTTTTCCGCTTCCGTTTGGTCCGTAAAATCCTATTGACTCGCCTTTTTTGACCGTCAAATTAAAATCTTTTAAAACCCAGAATTCATCTTGTCTTAATTCGTTTTTGTTTTTCGATTTGAATAATTTTACGATTTCTTCTCTCAAACTGTTATGAAATGTCGCGCTCTTTGAGTATTTTTTCCATACATTTTTCATCTTTATCGCTATGTCAGATGACATCGGCCATCTTCCTTTCTATCTTTAAAAAGACAGTTCTTGATATTATATAAAAAATCACAATCACGACAAGCACAAACCCAAGCTGCCACAGAACAACCCCCCTGCCTTCAAGCGTAACCCTTCTCATATTTTCGACTATGAAGGTTAAAGGGTTTAAAAACAGGATAAGTTTCCACTTCATGGATACTTTATCTATCGAGTAAAACACGGGCGTTGCAAAAAACCATAATTGAAGCAAAAATCCAGAAAACAGTTTTACATCTCTATAATAAACATTCAAAGCCGCAAAAAGAAGCCCTAAAGAAACGGTAAATACAACAAGTATAAAAAGAAGCGGGAAAAACCACAAAAAGTTTAAACTAAAATGCACGCCGTAAACAATCATAAGAACAAGATATATAAAAAACGCTATGCAAAAATCTATAAAAGAGACCGCAACGCCGGAAATCGGTATAATTTCTTTCGGGAAATATATTTTTGTAATAAGGGTGCGATGATTTACTAAAGACGAGATTGAAAAATTGATTGAGCTTGAAAAAAATGTCCAGGGCAGCAAGCCCGAATAAAAAAACAGAACATGCGGATAGTTTGAAACCTTGTATTTCAAAACGACACTGAAGATAAATGTAAACAGAAGCATCATACTCAAAGGCTGCAAAACCGCCCATAAAATGCCCAACATACTTTGCCTATATCTTATCGTGAACTCTCTCCAGATAAAAACAAGTAGTAAATCTTTGTATTTTATGAGATTCTTAAGCAAAGGGTCTCTGAGCATTCTATCCTTTCAAATTTTAGTTTGTATAGTTTTCAAAAAAACATCTAAAGTTTTTTATTTCTTCCAGTAATATATCAAAGAACGAGCAGTCGAAGGGTTGTCTTTTGCTATGTACTCAATTATACTTTCTATGTCATAAACAGCAGAATTTGTCCATACTATTTTGTATTTTTTATTCATAAAAACTATGTCAATTTGTCTTTTATTTTCTCAAGCGCCTTATCGTTATCTATTGCAGAACCATTTTTTATCTCTTTTTCGGATATAGAAAGAATCTTGAGCAAACCTATTGCGTTTCTCATTTTTTCGTAGCTTTCATGGTCTTGAAGCACAGCTTTTGGCTCACCGTTTTGAGTGATAATTACAGGTCTATGGGTTGAGTTTACCTGTTTTAATAAATCCGCCGTTTTTGATTTTAAATAGCTAATAGGCTTTATATCTTCCGAGATGTTCATAGCACTACCTCCTGTTTTTATGATACTGAATGTGAACTGACTGTCAATATTTCAGCATCTAAACTAATAATTACCGTGAAAATGATATTTCAACTTGCTCGAATAAAAAATAGATTCATAATTTCTATCTTGCTCAAATCTTTGGCTGTCTCAACAGCATCTTTATCGTTTATCTTAGATACTTCAGAAAATAGTTTAAGCCCTTTTGTTTTGAATTTTAGTTTCAAACCTAACTCTATGGCTTCAAGCAAGCCCTGTTTTAAACCTTGCTGCATACCTTTTTCTATGCCTTCTAAAATACCTTTTTCAATGCCTATTCTTTCGGCCATTGTCATATACAGCATCTTTTTGACCTCATTCGTTAGTTTATGCGACTCTTCTAAAAACTCATATCTTCGGCATTAACCAAAATCAAACCGTCCCTTTTTGCAATCTCTTCAAGCCTTTTTTCAAATCCTTCCTTTGAAAAAAGAATATATTTTTTGGCAATTCTGTGTTTAAATTTTCTGCAATTGATTGAAATATTGAAGCTATTGCAAGATTGACTTTGGAAAGATATTGAAATTCATCTATAACGACAACAAGTTTTTCTTTCTTTCTTGCTATATATTTAAATATGCTTTCAAAAGATGTTAGATTTATCCCTTTTAAAAACTCGTCTTCCAAGCTTTCAGCAACAATCTCTTTAAATTTTTCAAGCAAAATTTTTTCATTCTCAAGCGTTGCCAGAAAATAGATATGCTTTTTGTTTTTCAAAAACTTTCTTATCAGAGTAGTTTTTCCTACTCTTCTTCTGCCATAGATAATGCAAAATTTAAAACCATCTCTATTGTATTCATTTTCTAAAATTTTTAATTCCTTTTCCCTGTTTACAAACACAGCTTAAATTCCTATTCGTTTTTAGATTATTATAACATAGAAACGAATATTACTCAATTTTTTCGTTTCTGTTATAAAATTTATGAACTCCTTCAACATTCCTATATTATAGACTCTTTGAACATAGTGTATTCTATTTCTCTCCCACATTTTCACTTTGAAGACTGAAGTATGGACAATTTATTTTTTCTTCATCTTCTAAAACCTTAAATATAATTCACTCACTTCCTTTCAAACACCATCTTTCTCTTTCGTCATTCTATATATCCCTAATCAAAACAAACCTAAATACATATTGTCGTCAATTTCTTGTTTTAATTATATTATCTCCACAGCAATAATACAATACCTGCATCAAAAAACCTTCTATTTATTCTCTCGCTCTCGAAGTGTAAGGTTGGGAGTTTTTATATATTATAGCAACGATATTAATGTTTTAAGCACGCTTTCAACATCGATGCCTTTCATACATTTAACCCAATAAGGACATCTCGGTGTATAACCAAATCTTGTGCAAGGAGAACATGGTAGATATCTGTTTATAGTTTTGTGGTTCTTGCCTTTTGGCGCCCATTTGTATTCAATACCCGGGCCAAAAAGCGATACGGTTTTCACGCCCAAAGCAGCACCTATATGAAGAACGCCAGAATCGGTAGAAAAAAGCAACTTTGAAAACGCCATTATTTTGGCCGTCTCTTTTAGGCTCGTTTTGCCTGTAAAATCATTAACTCTGCAGTTTTTTGCAATTTTCTTATTAAAATCCACATCGCTTTTTGCACCGATTAAGGCTATTCTTAAGTTTAATTCATTGAGTTTATTAATGAGTTCTATATACCTATTTACATCCCACTTTCTATATTTAATTGATGCACCAGTGAAAATTACAATATCGTAAAGCAATCTATTAGCTTTAATATCCAAGAAAGGATAGCTCCACCTTCTGTCAATATTCAATCCTGCGTGCTTGCAATACTCTTCCAACAGGTCTAAAAAAGATTCAACTTCATATTTCGTGTGGGAGTAGCCCACCCTTATATCAAGGTTTTTTCTTCTTTCGTTGGTATCAAATCCAACAACAAATCTTCCAACATAACGAGCAATAACAGAAGATAATATATGCCACTGTTCAGTATCGAATACCAAATCGTATTTTTTGTATTTAAGCATACTCAAAAACTCATTTGGCTCATCGTATCTGAATATCTTACAATTGCAGTCAAATAAATCAAACACTCCTACATTTCGTTTCTCGGCCAATATATGTATTTTAGCTTCAGAAAAAATCTTTTCTATCTTTCTTATCATAGGAACAAGCAACACCGCATCGCCTATTCCGCCAGGTCTAATTATTAAAACAGACTCTATTTTATCAGGAAAAGTCGAGTTCTTAGTTGGCAAAAATTTTAAGGTAAGATTACCTACTGTTCGGTCTAAGGATTTTATAATCTCAATTTTGTTCAATTTCTTTAACAAATATCTCTTCCAAGCTCCTTTTTACGGGCTCTATAGATATTATCTTGACATCTTTAAGGTTGTGAATCGTTTTATTTAGCAGTTCCCGTCTTATATATATTACTTGAATGCCATTTTCCAGCTTTTCTATTTCTTCCATTCCTTCAATTTTTGCATCTTCAGGAACGAGTATTCTATACCCTTCAATTGTCATAGACTTCATATCTTGTTGGGTTAGCTCTTTAACCACCCTGCCATCTTTTACTATTATCACACTATCACAAATATCTTCTATGTCCGCTATGATATGAGAGCTGAAAAATATAGTTGTTCCATTACTTTTAACTTGTTTGAGTATATTCTTAAATTTGTATCTGCCTATCGGATCAAGCCCGCTCATAGGTTCGTCGAGTATCAAAAGGTCTGGTTCTATAATGAGTGTCGATGCAAACCCTATTCTTTGAATCATTCCTTTGCTGTAATTTCTTAATTTTTTGTCGGCAGAGTTTGAAAGGTCAAGCATCTCTAAAAGCTCATCTGCTTTCTTCTTTGCTTTTTGATAGTTTATACCGTGCATCTTAGCTGAAAACAATAGAAGCTCTCTCCCTGTCAAAGAGTCTATGTAGGGTGGATTCTCTGGCATAAAGCCAACCTTTTTTCTTGAATCCGTTTTTGTCGATTCAACGCCATTTATTAAAACTTTACCACTATCTGCTCTTATAAGATCCATCATTATTTTAAGTGTGGTGCTTTTGCCTGCTCCGTTAGGGCCTAAGAATCCGCAAATCTGTCCTTTTTCCACTTTAAAACTCATATTGTTTAAAGCTTTAACCCTTTTCAACTTCTGCTTATAGGTCTTATTTAGATTTATCACTTCTATTACTGCCATGTCTCCACCCTTCGGCAAGTTTGCTTGTGGTTTCTATTGTTCCGTTTTTTGATATATAAAACCTTCCACCGTATGGATCTTTCGGGATTTTATCTATTATACCTGCATCAATTAGCTCCTTTAAGTTTGTTGGTTTCTTACCAAATTTTTTCTCATACTCTTTTACAGCCTTTTGTAAAAATTCAATCTTTTGTAAGGCATCAAGCCTTTTCTGATAAATCTTTTTTATTTTTTCGTTTCTTGTCTGGCTTATAATGTATTTTAGATATACTATACCAGCTTCTGTATCACCGCCTTCATAAAAGTACCTTGCCGCTAAATTGACAAATAGAGAAGCATGCGTCAAATTGGCAGCATCTTTGAAGTATTCTGCAGCTTTTTTATAATCATGTAGAAAATATCCGTAATCAAAACCAAGAAAGAACGGTATTTGAAAATCCCAAGGTCTGTATTTGTAAACATACTCTAAAAGCCCAATGGCTGCTTTGACTTGCCTTACATCCCACGCAAGTATAGCCTGAGCAAAGTAGTATGCGTCTTCGTTATATGGGTCGAGAATTATCGCAGCTTTCAAGGTTCTATAGAGATTGTAATACTCAATTTCATTATACCTTCTCTCCATCACAGCTTTTGCTTTGCTGCCATAATAAACTATAGACTTGAATGTATAATACTCACCTTCAAACCATCTGAAACTGCCAATAACGGCTTTATATAGCTTACCTTTTGGCACAAACCCTAATTTTACAAGAGACGCCCTTTGTTGCATAACTTCTGAAAAATGCGGCATAAACATTATCATCAACAAAAACGAAATAACCAACACTATATACTTCATCATGTCAAATCTCTTTTGTTGAATACAATTAGAGCTACACTTATTACAATTGTGAAGTATAAAGCAAAATACATTAAGCTATTTATTAGTTGAGTTGAGCTTATTTTAAGAGCATAGGCTGCATAAGCTGAAAAATCAAATGATGAGAAATTAGGTAAAACATAGTAAACAACCTTTATAATACCTTTAAACAATTCCGAATACTCCTTTGATGCAGAATGAAATATGTAATCGTAAATTCCTTGCGATGCATTGCCTGCTATAAACGTTGCTATTGTTGCAAAAAACGGCATAAAAAACGATGTTGCAAACGATGCAAACAGAAAACCAAAAGCCATTAGAAGTAAATACTGAAGGTATGAGAATATAAAGGCTATGGCTATATTACTCCACAACAGCGGCAGTCTTGATTTATACATAGATGCACAAATCTTTATTGAGATAACAGAAAGAACAAAGTTAATAACGAGTACAACGAGCATAGCAAGGGCAAACCCTATAAATCTGCCTATAAAATAGTCACTCCTTTTTAAGGGATGTGACAGCAATGTATATACAAACTTTCTCTCTATATCTCTAAAAACGGTGGCAACAGAGCCAAAAATGGCAAGCAAAAGGAGTATGAATGAGTTTAAGGTTATAGACATTGTTATAGAAACTTCCTGAAGCTGTCTCATCGAAAAAGAGCTAAATACCGGAACAATTATGTAAAGCAAAACCATACTCAATATAACTATTCCTATTCTATCTTTAAAGGCACTCTTAAATGTAAGAGAGATAATCGTTAGCATTCATTAACTCCTCTTATACTTTATTTTAAACAAAATCATTAACTTGATCATCTTTAATTATAGACAAAAACACGACTTTATCAATATTAGAAAACACTTTTGGAAATATCACACATCCCACTCAAGGAGCCTGTATGAGATTGCTTCTTTTATGTGGGATGGTTTAATTTTGTTTGATGTTTCAATATCCGCTATAGTTCTTGCTATTTTAAGAATTTTTGCATAACTTCTTGGTGACATGCCGAACCTTTCTAAAGCCATTTTTAACAGCTGATGAGATTGCTCATCGATACTGCAATACTCCTTAATCATTCTTTCGTTCATCTGAGAGTTGAAGTTTATAGACAGGTTCTTAAATCTTCCCTTCTGAACATCAACAGCAATATTAACCATCTCTCTCATTTGAGAAGATGATAAATCAACATCCATATCTGAAAGCTTCTCATAATCAACTTCTGGAACATTAATCTGAATATCAATCCTGTCAAGAATAGGGCCTGATATCTTGCTTCTGTATTTTCTTATCTGCTGAATAGTGCAGGTGCACTCCTTTCTCTTCGAACCATAATAACCACACGGACATGGGTTCATAGCAGCAACAAGCAGAAATCGAGACGGATATGTTATCTTTGCTTTTGCCCTTGAGACTGTTATAACACCATCTTCAAGTGGCTGTCTCAAAGACTCTATAACATTCCTTTTAAACTCAGGAAACTCATCCAAAAACAAAACACCATTATGGGCAAGTGTTATCTCACCTGGTATGGCATTTGCTCCGCTGTAGAATACATTATTTATTGAAACCAGAGCCAAACTCCTAACCTCTCTTCGTTTAATGGTTTTCTATATAAGTATAGGAAATTTTCGCAAATTAATCAAAAATAAACCCTTAAAGTTTTGCACAAAAGATATTGATAATATAATAAAAATTGTTGAGAATAATTGAAATTTTAATATTAGTTATTGAAAAAAATCTAATAATGTGTTATACTTAAGTATGGAGAGTAAAAGACCTGTCAGAGATATCCCTATACAGAGCTTTTCCGTATCTGGGAAGTTCCCAAGCATAAAAAATCAAAGAACAGTTTATTACGAATCCCAGTTAGAACTTGATTTTATATATCACCTGGAGTTTTCTCCAGAGGTTGAGAGTTACCTTGAACAACCGTGCAAGATTAAATCACCTACAGGGAAGTTTTATATACCTGATTTTCTGGTGGTTTTTAAAAATTCCACTAGCTATAAACCCTTGCTTGTTGAGATTAAATCCACTGAGGATATAGAGAAAAATTTTGAGAGACTGTCCGTAAAGTTTAAGACTCTTAGAGAGTACGCATTTGGTAATGGCTATGATTTTAAAATAATAACTGATAAGGAGTTAAAGACAACAAGAACAAAAAACTATAGATTTCTATACGGTTACATCAATCCCCAGCCTAAAGATGCCGAATTCGTTTCTGAAATTTTGCAGTTGGTCAAGGAGCATCAACCAATAAAAATAGAAGAGATTATCAGAATCTTTAATAAAGAAAATCCCCACAAAAGGGCTGTTTGCCTGTCTTGTCTATGGCATCTTATAGCCACATCAGTTCTTCGGGTAAATCTTGATGAAAATATAGCGGAACAATCTAAAGTGTTTTTAAATAATAACACCGAAGAGGAAAGATTATGTCTCCTTTGGAAATAAAAAAAGGAGTGGTTGTACTATACAAGGGTAGAAAGGTTGTAATTGATAATATTATAGATCTATCCAACCTAGAAGTTGTTGATATTGAAACAGGGAACAGCTTTAAGATTCCCATTTCTGAGATTGAGCAAATCAAAGAGAAGGAAAGCAAACCATATCATCCTATAGACCCAGAGTCTCCAGAATCCAGGTATTTTGATATAGCATACAAAAGGCTGGAAATAATAAAACCCTTGCTGGATTCCAGAGACAAAACAAAGGTTGAAGAGAGAGCGAAAGAGTTCAACCTAAGCCCCGCTACTCTTTACAGATGGATAAAAAAGTATGAGGAATCAGGGGAACGCCTTTCTTCTCTTGTGCCTTCGTACTATGACAGAGGAGGTAAAAGTAAAAAGCGTTTGCCCAGAGAGGTGGAGGAGATTGTTGATGAAATTATAAATGATGTGTATTTGAGTACATCAAGAAGGGTTTCTGTAAAAAGAGCATATCAAGTTCTACTTATCAGGTGCAAGGAACTTGGATTGAAGCCTCCTCACATAAACACTTTGAGAAACAGGATAAGAGAATTATCTCCTGAATATATAAGCAAGAAGAGAGAAGGCAGAGCTGTTTCTCAAGGTAAATACGGGGCATCTACAGGACACTTTGAGGTTGAAAATCCACTTGAGGTTGTTCAAATAGATCATACGCCGCTCGATATAATTGTTGTTGACGAGAAAACCAGAGAGCCGATAGGAAGACCTTACTTAACACTGGCTGTGGATGTTTACAGCAGAATGGTTTATGGGTATTACCTTTCTCTTGATGCACCCGGTTACTTTTCTGTTGCCCAAACTTTGCTTACAGGAATACTTCCAAAGGATACTTTGCTGAAAAATCTTGGGATAGACGATAAGTGGGAAATATGGGGACTTCCAAAAAGCATCCATGTTGACAATGCAAAGGAATTCAGAAGCTCATATCTGGAAAGTTTCTGCAATGAGTATGGTATCTCAATAAACTACCGTCCAAGAAAAACACCTCACTATGGTGGACATGTGGAAAGACTTATAGGGACTATCAATAGAGAGATACACAACTTGCCAGGAACCACTTTTTCCAATACGGTTGAGAGGAAAGAGTATAAGTCTGAGAAACACGCTGTTTATACCCTGTTTGATCTTGAAAAGTGGTTGATCAGATATATAGTAACTCAGTACCATAAAAGCGTTCACAGTGAACTTGAAATGACCCCCGAGGAAAAGTTTGCAGAGGGAATATTTGGTGGAAACGGCAAACTGGGCAGCGGGTTTCCTAAAATGATAAGCAGAGAGGAGGCAGATAAGTTAAGGATTGCAATACTTCCGTCCTTTAAGAGAACCATACAGAAAGACGGCGTTCACTTTTTTGGAGTGAGGTATTTTGACAATGTTCTAAAGCCTTTTATAGGATACCTAAGAAGGGGTGAGCAGCCCAAGAAATACACTTTCAAGTATGATCCCAGAGATATGAGATTCATTTACTTTCAGCATCCGGAAACTAAAGAATACTACAAAATACCTTGCAGGGACAGAAGACTTCCAAGATTGTCCATATGGGAGCTGCGTGAACTCAAAAAGAAGATCGGAGTAAACAAAAGATACAACGAGACTCAGCTTATAGAAAACATAAAAGAGTTGCTGGAGTTCGAAGAAGAGGTTGAAAAAAAGAGCAAAAAACTAAAGAGAAAAAGAAACTCCAGAGTTCTGTACAGGGAGAAAGAGAAGATAGAAGGCTTAAATACAACTGGCGTGGTGGATGAAAAAAATAACATCTATCGAGAGCCTGATAATCTTGATGGAGATGAAGACCTGGATGATATAGAGCCCTTTGAAGTGGAGTAGACGCAAAGTGAAAGCAGTTGCTAAAAAAGACAAATTTAGCGATAAAGAGATAAAAAAGCACATAAATTCCCTAATCCCAGAAACCAGAGAAGTGCTGACTGCACCAAAAGAAGAGAGAGTGGTATTCGCTATGACAGATAAATTCATAAATTACAGTAGGGCAAAAGAGATACTGGATTACTTTGAACTGCTTATAAAACTGCCCAGAAAACCGAGAATGAAAGGCGTTTTACTCTACGGAGAGTCTGGCACTGGCAAAACCATGATAGTTAGGCACTTCTTTGAAAAGTTTGCTCCCAAAGAAAATGAAGACGAAGACGCAGACGAGATTCCTGTTGTTTTGGTGGAAACTCCCACAGAACCCAAGGAGAGAATGATTTACGACAAAATAGCGGACACTCTGGGTTTCCCTTACAAGAAGAGTGAGGATATATTGGACAAAGAGAGAAACATAGAGCACTACGTGAACTTTATGCGCGTGAAAATGATCATATTCGATGAGTTTCACAACATACTCAACGGGACGGCCATTCAGCAGAGGAGAGTGCTGTCGGTAATAAAAAGCCTGACAAACAGGCTGTGGATACCCATAGTCTTGGTTGGAACTAAAGACGTTCTTGTAGCAGTTGAGACCGACGATGAGATAAAAAGAAGGTTTGATCCTTACCAATTGCATCCATGGAGCGAAGATAAAGATTTTTTAAGACTGTTGAGGACTGTAGAGGCCACGCTCCCGCTGAGATTGCCGTCTTACATGTGGAAAGACGAAGAGCTTGTCAGGTGGCTCATAAAAAGCACTGATGGGATATTATCTGAAATAATACACCTTATAAAGCTAGGTGCCAGAAGAGCTATACTCTCTGGTGAGGAGAGGGTAACTCTGAAAATCCTTAAAGAGGCAAATCCGTTTGACTGAGGTTGTTTGAAAGTGAGCAGTGGTTTGTACTGCTTCAATTCTCTTGGAGCCAACAGATTAAGGGATAGGAAGATACCGATTCATCCTCAGCCTTTTGAAAATGAGCTTTTATCGTCGTGGTTTTGCAGAATGTCGGTCAAGAACCTTTCAACTCCTTCCACGTTCTTCGGTTTGCATCTTAGGGACTTCAAGGCTGTCTTCAGTGCTGATTTGGACTGGCCCAATGGCGAGTTTGTAAGTGCTATGTCGGAAAAAGTCGGCTTTTCAAAAAGCAAAATACTATTCATGACGCTTAAGAGCTACGAAGGGTATTTGTTTGAATCTCAAAACAGATTCAGTAGCAGTAAACCTTTTATTAATCCTGTTAACTTCAGGGGCGGCAGCAATAGGAATTACGGGTTGAGGTACTGCCCTTACTGTCTCAGAGAAAAAGAGTACTTTCGCAAAGAGTGGAGATTGACTTTCTCAACGGTGTGTCCAAAGCATAAGGTGTTTCTGCTTGATAGATGTCCTGAGTGCGGAAAGCCCATAACTCTGCAAAAGTGGAGAAGCGACAAGGTGAACTTTCACTGCTGGAATTGTGGCTTTGAATTTAGGAACGCAGAGAGTGACAAAGTTCCTAAAGAGTCCAAAGGAGTAGAGGCGGTAAGCAAGCTTTACGAGATTTTGGATAAGGGATACTTTGAGTTTGAGGGAAGGGTTTATTATTCTATATCTTATTTCAAGGTCTTGGCACACTTTGTTAAAATGGTTTACAATTTGTCTGTGAGGAGCTGGAATTTACTGAAAAAGGAGGAAAACATTATAGGTGTTAATCTTTCTAACCAGGCTAAAGGAGTTGTTTATTACAAAGTCCCTTTAAAGGAGCAGTATGTACTGTTCAGCGTGGTGGTTGATATATTATCGTCCAGAGAAAACATCGAGAGATTTATTGCCGTTAATAATCTTAAAAAAGCGTATCTGACAAGGGATTTTGTAGATTACCCCTTTTGGTATAAAGAATTTGTTGATAAATACACTGGTGAATCGTATTCGCCGATTTTACTGGAAGTTGAAAATGCTTTGAAATATATGGATAGGAAGGGAATTAAAAGAACTTGGGATAACTTGAGGGAAATATTGGGGGTATGGGTGGAGGCGAAGAAGAGGAAGGATATAAAGAGGGTTTTAAATAGCGTTAAAAACTAACACGAATACCTTAAGGAGGACATTCTGTATGGCTTCGATATTTAATGAACTAAAAGACATTTTTATTAAAGATAAAACATTTATAGATTCTCAGGGAAACCTTCTAAAAAATAAAATAGTAGAATCTGCTCTTAAATTAGATGAAAACTTAATAAAACTTCTTTTACAAAATGATAGAATAAAAAAACACTTCTTTAAAGATATAAATGGAGTAGGAGTAATAGTTTTTGATAAAGAAAAGTTTATGAAATTTATAGATAATAAAGAGTTTTTGCCTGATTCATATACTGCATTTAAAAACAAAATTGGACTTGCCAATGAGGAAGGGAAATATCTAGCAAAGAGTAAAGAAGTTGTTTTGGTATGGCCATACAAAGATTGTGTGCTTGAAGGTGGACAAGGAAAACCTGATGAAAAAAGAAGAGAGATTTTTCACAATGTAATACTTGCTCCAGATGAGATTGACAGACTGTTGGAGCCGAAGGTTTTCACCAACTTTAAAAGAATTGATAAAGACGGAGAGCATCCGCTTGATGAATTTAAAAGAGATGCTGAGATAAACAGAAAAAGAGGATTGCCTGAAGATACGATAACGGATAACCTGGTTATCAAGGGAAACAATCTTTTAGTGTTGCATTCTCTTTTAAAAGAATTTAGAGGGAAAGTTAAGTTAATTTATATTGATCCGCCGTATAATACAGGAAGTGATGAGTTTCAATATAATGACAATTTTAAGCATTCTACATGGCTAACTTTTATGAAAAATAGACTGGAAGTTGCTAAAGAGTTGTTGAGGGAAGATGGTGCTATATTTGTTCAATTAGATGATAACGAACATGCATATTTAAAAGTATTGATGGATGAGATTTTTGGAAGAGAAAATTTTAGAGAAAATATCGTGGTTAAAACAAGTACGCCAAGTGGTGTAAATGCAATTAATGTAAAAAGAGGGGAAAGGTTGTTTAAACTTAAAGAATATATTCTTTTTTATTCTAAAAAACCATCTTTTAGATTTAATCCACTTTATGTAAAGAGTAAGTTTAACATTAACTATAGGTATGAAATAACAAAAGAAAATGGGAAATATATCATAAAAGATTTAATGAAAGTTTTTAAAGATATAACCAAGTTAGAAGAGTATGCCTTAAATAATTTTGAAAAAATATATTCTCTTGAAAAAAACAATAAGAAAGCAGGTGAAAAAATAAAAAAAGTGATACAAGAATCTAAAAACTTAGATGATGTTATAGAATACATAAACACAAAAGGTGAAAAGGTCTTAATTTATAAAGGTGGGGTTTTTATTCCCTTAAAAGAAAGAATTGTAAAAGAAAATGGGAAGAACTATTTTGGAACGCTTATCTCAGATTTATGGGATGATGAAATATTCCAAACAAACAGCACAGAAGGAGGCGTTAATTTACCAGGTGGGAAAAAGCCAGAAAAATTATTGAAAAGAGTTTTAGAACTTACTACTAAAGAAAATGATATAATTCTTGATTTTTTTATGGGTACTGGAACAACATGTGCTGTAGCCCACAAGATGAATAGGCAATATATAGGAATAGAACAAATAGATTACAGCAAGAATAGTGCGGTAGTTAGATTAAAGAATGTGATTAATGGTGATAAAACAGGAATTTCAAAAGATGTAAATTGGGAAGGTGGGGGCGAGTTTGTATTTATGGAACTTATGAAAAATAATGAAGCATTTATTGAAAAAATTGAGGAAGCGCAAACAGAGACGGAATTGTTAAAGATATGGATTGATATGAAGCAACACTCTTTTTTAAGTTACAAAGTTAATATTAAACTGTTTGAAAAAAATATAGAAAAATTGAAAAAATTTGATTTAGGTAAACAAAAAAGAATTCTTTTAGATTTCTTAGAATATAATGAGTTGTATGTAAATTATAGTGAGATTAATGATAGTATTTATAATATAAACAAAAAAGATAAAATGTTGAATTATAATTTTTATGAAGGGAGGGCTATCTAAATGGGTTATCAAAAGGATAGAAAATTTACAGAATATATTCACAAAAAGATAGCATTAAAAAAAATATATGAACCCTTAAATTGGGAAAAAATTAAAGTAGATAAGAAAGAAATAGAAAAGATAGACATCAATAAAGGGATAGATAGGATTTTTAAAAACTCAGAAGATAACTTGATTACAGTGCAAGAAAGATTTAGAAGCAAAGAGTATGAAAACTACAATGATTTTACTATAAGATATACAAGAGAAAAAAATATTCATCATAATAGAAGAAAGTCAGAATTTTTTAAAATAGAAGCTGATTATTTTGTATATGGAATTACAAACTGTAATAAAGATAAAATTAATTTCAATTGTAATGATTTTATTAAATTTGCAGTTATTGATATGAAGATTATAAAAGAGCTAATAGATAAAGGAATTATTATTATTGATGAAAATTCCCAAAAAAAAGAATCTTTTTTGAAGAATGGAAAATTAATAACACCAATATTAAAGAATAAAGATGATTCCTCAGAATTTATCGCTTTAAGTATTCCTGATTTAAATAAATTAGATAAAAGAGCAGTAATTTTTCAAAAAGGATTTGAATATGTATAATAATAAAACATTAAGTCAAGAATACGATGTTCTTTATAAACATGGAGTTATCAAAAAGGATATTCCAAAATATATTACCGATAATCTTAATCCTCGTTTCAAGTTAAGGCCATATCAGATTGAGGCAATAGCGAGGTTTATCTACTATATGGAAGAAGATTTCAATAGCAATAGAAATAAACCAACACAATTGCTTTTTAACATGGCAACGGGTTCTGGTAAAACCCTTTTGATGGCTGCTAATATACTTTATCTTTATAATAAAGGTTATAGGAACTTTCTTTTTTTTGTTAACAGCACCAACATAATAGAGAAAACAAGGGACAACTTTTTAAATCCCCTCTCCCCCAAATATCTATTTAGTCAGAGAATTAAATTTGAAGATAAAGAAATCAGCATAAGAGAAGTATCCAATTTTGACGAAGCTAATGAGGAAGATATAAATATAATCTTCACGACAATACAGGGACTGTATAGTCAGTTAAATCTTTTTAGGGAAAATTCCGTCACTTTTGAAGATTTTAGAGATAAGAAAATCGTTTTAATTTCAGACGAAGCCCATCATATAAACGCTTGGACAAGGAATAGATTAAACAAAACTGAAGAGGAAATGAAAAAGACTTGGGAATATACTGTTATGCGAATTTTAAATTCAAATCCTGAAAATATGATGCTTGAATACACCGCTACCATTGATTTAGATAATCCTGCTATTTACGAAAAGTATAAAGATAAGATAATTTTTGAATACGATCTCAAGCAGTTTAGAGTTGATGGTTATTCTAAAGAAGTGAAAGTCTTACAGGCAGATTTAGACAATTGGGAAAGGATGTTGCAGGCAGTTATTTTAAGCCAATATAGAAGAAAAATTGCAGAGAGAAATGGGATTAGATTAAAACCTGTAATCCTTTTCAAATCAAGAAGTATCAAAGAATCCAAAGAAAATTATGAGCTGTTCAGAGAAAGAATGGACAATCTAAGTGAAGTGGATATAGAAAATATAAAAGCCAATACTAATGAGACAGTATTGGAGAGAGTCTTTAATTATTTTAAAAACGAGGGTATAACTACGGATAATCTAATAACTGAGTTAAAAGAAGATTTCTCCGAAGAAAAATGTATTTTGCTTGATTCCGAAAATATGGATAAAAATAAGCAGATTAAACTTAATACTCTTGAGGATGAGAACAACGAAATTAGAGCTATTTTTGCAGTTAAAATGCTTGATGAAGGATGGGATGTATTGAATCTCTTTGATATAGTCAGACTTTATGATACAAGAGATGGGCGATGGATAAAAGATGGAAAATATATCCCTGGAAATACCACTCTTGCAGAAAGACAACTTATTGGGAGAGGAGCACGGTATTATCCTTTTAAAATCAATGAAGATGATGATCCTTTTAAGAGAAAATTTGATAATCAGCCAGAAAATCCTTTAAAAATTCTTGAAGAGCTTTATTACCACAGTAAACACAATCCAAGATATATACAGGAACTTACAACTGCACTTAAAGAATATGGGATTATGCCTTATGAAGAAAAAGAGATTCAATTAAAAGTAAAACCTAATATAAAGAATACTGAGTTTTGGAAAAAAGGATTTTTATTTGTAAATAAAAAAGTTAAAACTGACAGAAAAGGCATTAAGACTATTGATGATATTGAAATAGAAAGAACATACAGATACAGACTCCCAACGGGATTTTCGAGAGAAGATGTTGTTTTACAAGAAGAAAACACTAGTAGAAATTCTTTTGAAACAACTACCCGAACATTTAGCTTAGGCAATTTTGGAGACACAATCATAAGAAAGGCAATGGCAAAACTTGATTTCTATAGATTCAACAATCTTAAAAAATACTTTCCTGATTTGAATTCCTCAAAAGAATTTATTGAGTCTCTAAAGAAGATAAATGCTGATGTTATCAGTTCAAAGGAAAAATTGAATAATCTAACACCCGACGATGAGCTGAAGATCTGTTTAAGCGTATTACTACAGCTGGAAAATGAGATTATGAATGAGTATGTTGAATACAAAGGAACTGAAATTTTTGTTCCGGTAGAGATTAAGAGAATTGTAAAAGATAAACAACTCAAAATAAATGTTGGAGAGTGTGGAGATAAAGAATATGGAATACCTATGAGTAACGCGAAACATCCAGACTTACAGTTGAATCTATCCGATAAAGATTGGTATGTTTATGATGAGAATTATGGGACTTCTGAAGAGAAATCTTTTGTTAAGTTTATTGATGGTGTTATAAACGACTTAAAACAGCAATATAGCGAAGTGTATTTATTAAGAAATGCGAGCCTGTTTAAAATTTATAGATTCTCAGATGGTAAGGCTATGGAACCAGATTTTGTTTTGTTTTTAAAAAAAGAAAATTCTGAAGAAATAGAGCAGTATCAGTTATTCATAGAGGCAAAAGGAGAACATCTAATTGAAAGAGATAAATGGAAAGAAGATTTCTTAAAAGAGATTGAGAAAAAGCATAAACTTGAGGCTACTTTATTTGGAGAGAATGAAAAATATAGATTAATTGGGTTGCCATTTTATAATGATAATACAAAATTTAAGTTTATGGGTGAGTTCAGAAAAAAACTTGATTTGTAAGTGTAAGTAGAGAATAGAAAACCACACCTATTCTCTTTTGCTCTGTTTGTTTGAAAGAAGTTTACTCATTTGAATCGGAAAATATATATTTTGTGTCTTTTTTACCATTTATTTCATTAGATGAAGTAGGGGTTCCTACTTTGATGTGATATTTTATTCCATTTTTTTCGCAGAAATTTATAACTTTCTGTGAAATCTCTTTATAGAAATCCTCGTTTTCTTCGAAGTGTTTACTTTGGGTGTTATAATTTATTTTTCCGAAAACCAGTTTGTCCACGAATTTTATCTTTTCTAAAAGTTTTTCTATGTTCTTAGCACTATAATCAAGATTTGGAGTTGGGTATGGTTCTATACTAACCCAAGTTTTTAAGCCTGCTTTGTGTAATCCATATAAAGATTCAATTCGTTTTTCATAAGGAGCCGAATAAGGTTCAAATCTTACCTTAAATTCTTGATTTAAGGATACAAGTGTTATTCCATATTCGTTACTCTTCAGTAAATCAGATTTAACTATTTCTTCAATTGGGTAAAACCCTTTTGTAAGAGTAGTAACTCTGATCCCGTTTTTATTTAGCAAAGCTATTATTTGCATAGAGAGATTTTTTACTTCAGGTATAAGTTCTCCTTTTTTAAAGTCATACATGAATGGATCTGTCATAAAAGACAGATGAACAAATCTTATACTTTCTTTATATTTCTTTATCTCCTTTTCTAAGAGATCTAAAGCATTTTCAGCGATTCTTGGCTTTCTCCAGTCTTCATAACTTTTAACCCATCCAAACCTTTTAGCCATCATCATGGCATAGCAAGGAAATCGACAACCATGAGAGCAACCTATGATGTGATTTATAGTCCAATCACCGTATTCTACTTTAGTCTTGTATAATAAGTGTTTTCTTTTGATAAAATAATAATTTAACTCTTTCTCGTTTCTCACTGGGGTAATTTCCAGTATAGATTTTATATAAAATTCCTTACTATTAAATAAAGTCTTTCCTTTTATTTTCTCTTTCTGCCTAGCATATATGTCTTTCACTATTTGGACTATTTTCTTATTTTTAGAAGCAAAAAGTAGATAGTACAGATCGTCTTTTCTGTCAGGGTATTCTACATTATATCCTACGACATACAGATTCTTTTCAGAGTAAGTAGCATTGACATAACTTTTGAGTACTTTTAAATCTTCAGGTTTTTTTCTCTCGATTATTTTTATATCATTTCCTAGAAAACTCTTTAATGTATCAACTGCTTTAATTTCTCTTCTACTTATTTTCTCACCCCTTATTTTTTTAAGCTCTATGCCACTTGTTCTTCTAACACCTTCAAGAATATAGTTAAAGAGAATATCTTTGGTGTTTTTTAAATCTATTATCTTATCCATTGTCCTTCTTTTTATTTGAAGCCCAGTTGGATCTACCAAAACAAATAAAGGGTTTTCTTTCTTATTTGAAATTTCTTCTAAAACATAGTCTATTTCTTCATTACAATCGCCATTCAATATTTTACAATCTACAACATCATTTATACAAGCATTTTCCTCTAAGTAACCATTAATTTCATTTTTGAGATTTTCAAAATTTCTTTTATTCTTTTCTATGCTAAATAAATGTATCTCAATTCCCTTATCCTTTAATTTTTTTATTTGGTTTTTAATTTGCTTAAGAAAAATAACGGATGAACCTGGAACCTTTTTACCTTTATCTGTGTAAAATCCCTGACCAGCAAATAAGTCAATAACATACCATTCATTATTAATCCAATTTTGGGCTTGCCATATGGTTAGCCATACATAAAATGTACTTTTTATAAGCTCAAGTTTAGTTTTTGTAGACTTTCTGTCTGTTATATCCCACAAATCTTTGGGCACAACTACCTCCTCCGAAAATTATAGTAAATTTCGTAAAAATAGGAAACAGTTTTAATTTTATTACCTATTATTCCTTTAAGAGCCTCTCAAACAACTCCTCTTCTATAATATCCTTTTTTATCTTCTCTTTTATGTTTTTTCACTCTTTCTTTTAGTATTTCTGAACCTGTTTTAAGTAGATATTCCCCTGTTACAAGCTCTTCTATTATTCCGTTCATTTCATCTTCATTGTCCAGCATATGTCCGTATATTTCTTCCAATTTTTCTAGGTGATTTTTCAGATAAGACCTTTCGTAAGCCATATCCATCTCTATTTCGTTTAACTTTTCTTTGTAGTAATCACTCAACTTTTCGTATGGAAAACTTAAAATTTTGCCCATATACAGTCACCTCTTATCTGCTATCGTTAACTATAATTTCGCATTCGTCAATTCTTTCAGGTACGGCTATATTTTTCCCTTCTTTAGCTATTAATAGTTTATTAAAAATTTTGGCCAAATTCAAAACATCCTCAGCACAGTATTTTGCTATCTCATTGAATCTCATATTTTCGTAGTATTCTTTTACTTCTGATCCATCCATAAAAGTTTTAGCCTCAAATCCATACAGAATGGCTAAAGCTTTCAAATTAGTACGGAAAAAGTTATAGGTGTCTATCTGATATGTTGAGTACTGCTTTGTATAGTTTGCTTTCTCTTTTTCCCACTTATCTGAGTCATCCAAATATTTCCTAAGTCCTTCTTTCGCTTCCTTAGAGAGACTATCATAATGCTGTATGGCTCTCATGGTAAGTATAGGTAAATCAAACTTTAAACCGTTATGAGACACTAAGAAGGGATAGGAAAACAGCGGTTCAGCGTAAAGGTTTTCGAATTTTTTATTTATCCACTTTGTAGTATAACGTAAGAGCCCAAAAAATTCGTTTACTATATTAACAGCATTTAAAGAAAATATAGATTTAAATACAAATCTTTTCCCATTTTTGAAGATAGGGACATCTTTACTTGTAGTCAATAGATAAGACAGACATATTGGTTTATGATATACGGCAGAAGGTATATACTCATCCTCTTCATCCATATATCTTTTTATTTGATTCCTTTTTGCCGCTTTGTTGAATAGATCTTCTTCAACAATGGTTTCTATATCGAATATTATAAAGACTTTATCATCTCTATCTAGTGCATTTTGGATATCTTGCCTATCTTGCCTGTGTTCTGGTTCACTCATGTGTTTAACCCCCTTTCGTCAATATTTGCACAGTTGTTTTTACCCAGTTTTCCCAATCCTTTCTGTTGTTTCCCTGCAAAGGTTTCTTGTAATAAATATCGAATCCTCTTCTTTTGCAAAAAACCTTGAAACTTTTTCTACTTATCTCCATAAAGCTTTTGAAAAAGCGTTCTATCTCATCAGGAAATCCCAAGTATCTTTCTCCTATAAGTATGGGGGATGTTATGTAATTTTCCTGTGATTGGGATTTTTGATCAACAAATATTGCCGTCATCTTTTTCCCATCTAGCAAGTCGGCATAGAACACCCCTACTCTTCTTTTTCCTTCCTTTGGATAGTAGAGTTTGGGAATATTCTTCTTTGAAACTTTTATGAAGATCTCAGGGGTGAATTCCCTGTATTCCATTTTAATGCCGAGACTCAAAGCAACGTGATTCATCAGTTTTCTTACCGTCTCAAGATCAAATACTCTTGAATTCTTGTCTTTGGTTGGCTTTTCTTTGGCTTGCGACCTCACTCTTTTGGCTTTGCCTTCTTTTACGTGATCCTGAACGTTGCTTAATCTTTTTACCTCCTCGCCTCTCGTTATTGATGGGGCAAATACGGCCTCCTCAAAATTGTCTTTGATGATCTTCTTAACTATCTTCACTGAGCTGCCGGCTGGAGGGGATGTGAATGTAACATGGATGGTTTCAGGGTATTCCCTTGCATTTAGATATTCAGAGGTGCTGTAGACGTTGTTCGTGTTGGACTTTGTCAGCGGTTTAGGTGAGAAGATCAGTCTTTTCCCTTTTACTGAGCTTCTCGTTCTAACTTCAACAAATTCTGTCTTAAGCAGTTTTACGGTGTTTACGTATAGAATTTCCGCCACAAAGAGGGAGTTTGCAGTCACAGGGATCACCCTTGCTCTGAGTTCCCAGTCTCCAGATGTTGGAAATGGAAACTTAAAAGCGTATCTGATCTCTTTTTTCTTTTTTTCTTTGCTGTAGAATTCTTTTGCACGCTGTTTTCTGGCGACTGCATCATAATTCTCTTTTGCCTCTAGATTAGTTGAATACAGGTAGAGAGAGATTATCTCGTTGTATTGATTGGAGTATCCTGGTTTCAATTGAATGAATGGCGGGTTTTTACCATACTTTTCAACTTCACATGAAAGTTTTGTTGAAAAAAGATTGGTGGTGAACTTGTGGGACAAAAAGCAGAAAAATGTCCCTAGAACCGTTGAAGGGAAATAGTAGTTTTTGTTATCCACAGAAATTCTTACCACCCATTGTCTGTCTATTTCATCTTTATTCCTTATCTTTAAAAGCTTTTTGAAATACCTTGAAAGCTCTGGAAATTGCGATATTTTTTGAGGGTTGTTTTGTTCTCTACTTATATTAAGGAATAGTATTTTTTCTTCTCCTATTTTTTCAATTTTTACTGAGTTCTGATTATAGAGGACTCTTTGAAAAGGTAGGTAGAATTTTAGTAATTCTATCGGGATTTCTAAGATATTTATACAACCATCTTCCCTAATGAACGGGACTCTAAAGTGGTGACCAGTTTTTCTATGGTCGTTTGGTTTTATGTAGTCTAGGATCAAAGGAATGAAATAAACAGCATTGTGAGACAGTTCAGCTATGAATATCTCCGCAGGGTTCATGAAAACCTCCCGCGGAGAGTCTCATTAACTTTTGTAGAGTCGCAGTAACTTTTGTAGAGTCTCAGGAAATAATGTATTCTACATCCGCCGCCGATTAAACTTACATCACTCGAGCCTGAGTGCGGTGCTCTAAATGGCCTGGTTGTTATAATTGGGTTATCGTTATTCAAAAACCCACAAACGCTGTATATTTTTGTCGTTGTTAGAATCTCATCTTCGCTCATCTCTGGAAGAATTGTCGGAATTCTTTTAGCTATCATGCTCTTTCCCACACCCGGTGTGCCTATCATTAAGACATTGTGAAAACCAGCTGCTGCAATAGTAATAGCCCTTTTTACTTTGAATTGACCTTTAACATCTGCAAAATCCAAATCGTAATCACCTTTAGCTTTTACAAGCTCAATATTTAAACTGCTCTTGTTTTTCTTTACCTTACCAAGCAAAAATCCTAACACTTCTGAAAATGTATCAAATCCGTAAGTCTCAACACCACTTAAAGCTGCTTCCTTCTCATTCTCTTTGCTTACAATAAGTTTCAATCCCTTCTCTTTTGCTAAAACGCCCATAGGAAAAATACCTTTAACAGGCCTTAGAATGCCGTTTAGAGATAACTCAGCAGCAAACAAGAATCCTTCGGTATCTATCTTTAAATTCTCAGATATGCTTGCAAGCCCTAACGCTATAGGTAAATCCACAGCCGAAGTCTCCTTTTTTAAATCAGCTGGTGCAAGGTTTATCGTTATCTTTTTTGGCGGCAGTTCTATACCACTGTTCTTTAGCACATGTATAGCCCTATCCTTACTCTCTTTGGCTGCTCCTGATGCAAGCCCTATTATGTTAAGAGATGGTAAACCCTTAGCCGCATCTATCTCAATTGATATAGGTATGGCATCTATGCCTTCTATTACTGCACTTTTTAAACTTATGAACATTATTTAACTTCTATCTTAACTTCGGGTGAAGGTTCACTCTCCTGACCATACTTATCAACACTTTTTACATAATAATAGTAAGTCGTGTTAGGCGAGACGGTGTTGTCTGTGTAGTAGGTATTCGTTGTCTCTGCTATCTTTTGGGTAAAGATAAGAAAATGTCTTCTAAACACTTCATACTTAACCGTATCATTTGAACCTTTATCCCAATTAAGAACAACAGATTTACCAACCTGTTTTACAGATATACCCGTTGGTGGCAAAGGTAATGGTTTTGTCATAAAGCCATAAATTTTTGATGGCTTACTTTCAAGACCATCTTTATCAACACTCGTTATGTAATAGTAATACTTTTTGCCTGGTTTTAGCCCAGAATCAACAAAAGACAAATCCTTAGATGGAACTTCTCCCACCATAGAGAATGTATCATAATTGTCGGTTGTGCTTCTATAGATGCGATACTTTACAACATCGGCCGTTGGACTTGGCCACCAGAAAATCTTCAGTTTTCCAGCACCGGCTATTGTAGCTGTTAAATTTGAAGGTGGCAATGGCTTAAACTTTGTTGTTGCTTTTGCTATTGCAAGAAGTTCACCCTCAACACCTTTATAATTAACGCTTGCCACAGAGTAATAATAAGTTTTTCCATCCTTTAAGCCCTTATCAATATAAAGTGTGTTAACATAACCATTTACCCTTCCTATCTTCTTGTAAGGCCCATCTTTCTTAGTGCTTCTGTAGATATTGTATGCTACAACTGTATTATCCTTGGGCGGCTGCCATCTTATTGCAACCATTCTCGGCAAACCGCTTGTTGCCTGAATCTGAGTCGGAGACTTAGGAGGAGGAAGCGTAGTAGCCGCAACAATTCTTGATGAAGGACCTATACCCTTATCCGAATAAACAACGATTTTGTAAAAGTATGTGGTGTTGTCTTCAAGGTGCTTTAAAAATCCACCGTCATCAACATAGTTTGTCTTTAGTCTCCCATCTATCTTGGCTATTCTCTCAAACGGACCTGTCTCTGATGGTGCCCTGTAAATTAGGTATCCTTTAACCCTTGAGTCCATAACAGGCTGCCAGCTTAGACCAACGCTCCTTATACCACTTTTTGCTGTTATACCTTTAACAACAGGCAAATCCGTTATAACCGTAGGCTGCCTATTTAATGTAGCACAACTTGTTAGCAATAAAACCGAAACCATCAACAGAAACAATCTTTTCATGATTTACCCCCACCTATTACTTTTTTCATATCTTCGGGCAGTTTAGAGTAAAAACTCATAATCCTTTCATCAAAAGGGTGCTTAAACTTCAACATAAACGCATGCAAAGCCTGTCTATCTATCAATCTACTTCTTTTGCCATAAACTGCATCACCCAAAAGCGGACAACCAATAGCTTTCATATGCACCCTTATCTGATGAGTTCTGCCTGTTTCTAATTTAAACATAACAACATCCATATTTTCAAGTTTTTTCAAAACCTTATAATGCGTTATAGCTGGTTTGCCATTTTCAGATACACTAAAAATCTTTCTATTCGTTCTATGTCTTGCTATTGCCTTCTCTATTTTTCCTGAAGCAGCTTTCATATTACACGCCGTTATGCCGATATACCTTCTATCTATGGAGTGAACAAAAAACTGATTGGCAAGATGAAAATGAGCCTTGTCGTTTTTTGCAAGAACGATGATGCCGCTTGTATCTTTATCAATTCTATGAACCACGCCAGGTCTTAAAGGTGCACCAATATTGGAGAGTTTTATATCCCTAAAGAGCAGAGCTGAAACAACACTAATCTTCTCTTCTGCTGCACCTGGATGCACAACAATACCTGCAGGCTTATCAACCACAACTATCCACTCATCTTCGTAAATTATCCTTATCGGTGCATCTTCGGGAGTTATCTTTAACTCTTTTGGTGGTGGAATTGTGATTTTTAAGCAGTCGTCTTTTTTGAGTTTATAGCTCTTTTCTGGAGTCTTATCACATACCCTAATCAACCCTTCTTTTATATACTGCTGAATCTGGTTTCTCGGTATGTCAAGGATTTCTGAGATAACCTTATCTATCCTTTTGCCTATGTATATATCTTCAATTGAATGGATTTCGATATCACTGGATTGCATCTTCATAAAGCTGCTGAATTGTGGGTTGGTTGTTTTGTAAATCTTCTGGATTCTCAGGTGGTCTTGAGAGCATCTGAATAATTTGCGGAGTTATACCCTTTGGTATTGGGAAAGTTTCGACTGGTTTATCACTCAAAGCAGCAGACATAAACTTTATCCAGATAGGTAGTGCTGCCCTTGCACCGGTTGCACCCTTAAATATCATTCTGTTATCGTCATAACCTACCCACACACCACAGACCAATGAAGGAGAATAGCCTATAAACCATGCATCTCTGTAATTGCTCGTCGTTCCTGTTTTACCTGCAAGTGGTCTTTTTATTACCCTTGCAGCCCTGCCCGTTCCATACAGAATAACATTCTTAAGCATGCCCGTTAAGATATAGCCATCTGTTGTATCAAACACCCGTTTGAGTATAGGTTTTGCCTGATAAATCACATGTCCATACTTGTCCACTATTTTCGTTATAAAAATGGGTTTGGGCAGTAGTCCATAGTTGTCAAAGGCAGCGTATGCCCTAACCATCTCAATAGGCTTAACACTTAGCGAACCAAGAGCTATTGATAGGTTGTAAGGTATCTTCTCTTTTATGCCAAGCTGATGAGCCATTCTTATGACATTTCCTATGCCAACAGCATTTAAAAGGTTTATCGTTGCAACATTTACAGAATGGACAAGTGCATACATAAGTGTAACTGTTCCATGAAACACCCTTTCATAATTCTGTGGGCGCCACTCCTTCCCGTCAAATCTAAACACAATAGGCCTGTCTGCTATTGTATCATCCGGCAGATAACCTTCCGTCAAAGCGGTTAGATAGATGATGGGCTTAAAAGAGCTGCCGGGTTGTCTTTCTGCTTGAAGAGCTCTGTTAAACTGGCTTTTTGAATAGTCGAATCCACCAATAAGTGCCTTTACAAAACCTGTTTTTGGGTCCATTGCAACAAGCGCAGCCTGCAATCCATCGTATTTTTTCTTAAGCGACAATATGCCGCTTTTTACAGCTATGAATGCGAAGCGCTGAAGTTTGGTATCAAGTGTTGTGTAAACCTTTAAACCACTCTTGTAAACTATCTCTTCTCCATATCTCTTTATAAGCCATGTTCTTATGTAATCGGTGAAATATGGAGCAATAATCAATCCAAATAGATTGGCTGATGGTTTCTGCAAAACTATTTTTGCATTCATTGCTTTCTTATACTGAGCCAAGCTTATAAAGTGATTCTCATACATCCTTCTTAAAACATAGATTGTTCTCTTTCTCGCTCTTTGTGGATGTTTGTATGGGTTGTAATAGCTTGGAGCTGCGACAAGTCCTGCAAGAAGTGCGCTTTGAGCTATTGTTAAGTCCTTTGCATGTGTGTTGAAGTATGTTCTTGCTGCTGCTTCAACGCCCCATGCTCCATCACCGAAATAGACTGTATTCAGATAGAGCTCTAATATCTTATCCTTTGACAACTCTTTTTCTAATCTGTATGCTAAGATTATCTCTTTTACTTTTCTTTTTATTGTTCTTGCAGGTGTTAGATAGATATTTTTTACAAGCTGTTGTGTTATTGTGCTGCCACCTTGAATAATCTTGCCCTGCATTATATCGACAACTAACGCCCTTACTATGCCAACGATATCTATTGCTCCATGCTCGTAAAATCTGGCATCTTCAGCAGCCAAAATAGCATATCTCATCCAGGGTGATATTTGGCTGAGTTTGACGGGAATTCTGTTTTGCAGACCAAATCTTGCTATCAGTTTTCCGTCTGATGAGTAAACCTTTGTTGGAAGTGGTAGCATTTTTACCGAGACTATTTTGTTAAAATCACCACGAACACTAATATAAACAGATGCAAGATATATACCTGCGGCTATAAAACCTATAACGACAACAGTCGAAATCGTGTATAGAAGAAACTTTAAAAAAGCCTTCAAAATTCTTTTCACTGCTTAAGCCTTATTTTGTAAGATAAGAACAGATCTGTGTTAAACCAAGCCATTTTATCCTTCTTTTTTAGGATAATTTTCAAATAGTACTGAATACCAGTAAGACTGCCCTTTTGAGCTTGAATAATCGCCTTTGCGACATAGGAGTTAAAGAAGTTTGCACCCTTAAGAATTGATTTTGTAAAGAAGTTGTCGGCTATGTCTGGATAACCACTTAGAAGGTATGCAACACCAAGCTTGTAATAATCTTCGGCAGAGTAAACCTTTATGTTATACATGGACTCATACGCTTTTTGCGGTTCGTTATCAAGCAGATATATTGTTGCCATTGTCCTTCTTAAGAAGTCGTTTTTATATTCGTTATATAAATAGTTGCAGATAGTCTCCAAACTTGAAGCATCCCAGTAAATATGCATGCTCTCTTCAAATGGTTTTTGAATGGATAGATAATCTGTATCCTGATTTAATGCTGCCCTAAACAGTAAAAACACCTTCTTTTCGTAATCGTTTAGCTTTTTTATCCTGTCCATGTTGAAATTTACTTTATCGATTATGTAATCGGCAAATATGCTCAAATCCTTTAGTTTTTCTTGAGACTCTTCATCTAACGACTTAACCCTTTGACCAAAAGAGTTCAGATATTTCATAGCATCCATATGCTTTCCATTTACCTGCTTTACAACAAACATACCCAAATACGGCAGTGGAAAGAGTGGATATGTTGAGATGAGCCGTTGGAAATACTCACTTGCTCCATCAACATCGTGGTTTTTTAGGCTCATTACCCCGGCATCGTATATCAGAATTGGGTTTGAAGGAACCCTGCTTAAAGCAAGCTTGTAATATTGAAGGGACTTCTTATAGTCGCCTTCTAAAAAGAACTTTGAAGCATATTGAGAAAGCAGAACGGCTTCAGAAAATTTGGCAGCTTTCATAAACTCATCAGCCGCCTTTTGTGGCAGGCCAAGGCTCTGATAAACAGCTCCAAGCTGGAGATTTGGCGTTGCTTTATCTGGCAGTATGCTAACAGGCTGAAGATACATGTTTAGAATCTCTGCTGCCATAACAAAGTTGAGATTCTGCCTTATTGAATAACTTTCAACCGTAAGTGGTGAGCTAACTTCTGGGATTATCTTGAAGTGTTCAAAGCAAGCCTTGTAAAACTTATCGTTTAAGTTTAAAAATTTTTCTGCTGCTTCAAACTTATTATCCCTTAGCAACAGAAAGAAGGCAAGATAATTCTTGCATGGTATTTTAGAGATGTCCATATAATACATCTTCGGCACTTTCTTTAATGCTTCTTTGTATTGGTTATTTTGCGTCTCTATAAGTGAAAGGTTGTAATAGACACTTCCCATCGGATACAGACTTATCGCCTTTTTTAAATACTTTAAGGCACCTTTAACATTTCCCTGTTTTAAATAGTAATCACCAGCTAAAGATAGAAGCAGTGGAGAGTTTGGATATTCGGCTAAAAGTTTGAATACTTCATCTGTCTTATTGTCAACAACATAGTCGTAATATGTCTGCATAAGTTGTATATCTTTAAAGTCCAATTTTCTTCTTTTTAGCTCATCTATCATGTTTTGTGCACTTTTATAATCCTTCAAAGCCATGTAAATCCTAAAAAGATTAACATAACCGTTTATGTAATTTGGATTGTTGTGAATGGCAAGCAGAAGATAATCTTTTGTCTTATCAAACAGATACTCTTTGGCCTTTTCAACATCGCCCATTTTTAGATAGATATATGCTATGCCGTAATATGAGACATACAAATCGACAGTTGCCTGTTTAAGCTGCTGTATAGCTTCTTTGTATTTGCCTTTCTCCTGCAGTCTCATTGCATTTATGAAATGAACATCGACTATCGGATTGTAAGCTTTTGGAAGTTCTATCTTTTTCTTTTTTGGCTTCTTTTTTACTATCTCTTTTTTTGGTGGTGGTTTGGGTTTAGGTTGTGGACTCTTTTTGTGAAAAACGAAAAAAAGCAGGAGAGCAACAACCAAAACAGCTGCTGCTATCCCGCCTATTAAGAGCGTTTTTTTGCTCTTTTTGGGTTTCTCTTCTAACTGTTTTTCTTCTTTCTCTTCTTCGGCTTCTACACCTTCTTCTGTCTCTTCGGGCTGGGTCTCTTCTATCTCTTCCTGCTGCTCTTCTTCATCTTCTATTACTATGACTTCTTCATCATCTTGTTTTAGGTCTTTCTCTTCTTCTGCCATATCACTTTATCTTTTCGACAAACTCCTTAAGCCTTTTTATGCCTTCCTGTATGTCTTCAAGACTCGTAGCAAAAGACATTCTTAAAAATCTATCATCGCCAAATGCAATACCCGGAACAACAGCAACATGATGATGCTCAAGCAAAAGCTCTGCAAAATCCATAGAACCGTTTATCTTTTTGCCTTCATACTCCTTGCCAAAGAATGAAGATATGTTAGGGAATACATAAAACGCACCCTTTGGTTTGAAGCAGCTTATTCCTTCTATGCTGTTTAATGCATCGACAATGTAATCCCTTCTCTTTTCAAACTGAACTCTCATCTTCTCAACACTGTCCTGGTCTCCTGTTAGAGCTTCTAAAGCTGCACACTGAGCAATAGAAGTTGGGTTTGAAGTGCTCTGAGACTGCAGTTTTATCATTGCTCCTATAACTTCTGCATCGCCGCAAGTGTATCCTATTCTCCAGCCTGTCATGGAGTATGTTTTGCTTACACCGTTTACAACGAGTGTTCTCTCGTATGCGTAATCGCTCAATGTTGCCATACTTACAGGCTTATATCCATCAAATACGATATCTTCGTAAATCTCATCAGACACAAGCCATATATCATTCTTTTCGGCAAGCTCAACGATAAACTTCAAATCGTCAACCGTGTATGTTGCACCTGTCGGGTTTGTTGGGTTATTTACCCAAATCATCTTTGTTTTGGGTGTTATAGCCTTTTCAAGCTGCTCTTTAGTTGGCACAAAGCCATTCTCTTCTGTTGTATTAACGATAACAGCTTTTCCGCCAACATAACTTACTATTGCTTCGTATGTCACCCAGTATGGAGCTATTATTATTACTTCGTCTCCTTCTTCAAGCATTACGGCAGCTATGTTGAATAGAGCATGTTTTGCTCCGACAGATATGCATACATTCTCCCTTTTATACTCAAGGCCGTTTTTGTTTTTCTCTTTCTCAACAACAGCATCTCTTAACTCATTTATACCGCCAGCCGCCGTATATTTTGTAAATCCATCAGCAATTGATTTTACAGCTGCCATTTTGATGTTATCAGGCGTGTCAAAGTCTGGCTCACCTGCCGAGAAGTTGATAACATTTACACCCGCTGCCCTTAACTCCTTTGCCTTTGCACTGATACCAATAGTCATGGAAGGCTGTATTAAGCCTATCCTTCTGTTGAGCTTTGGTCTGCTCATATTTTTCCACTCCTTTCGGAAAGTTTTTTGCTCATTGCTTCTATTACAACTTCTGGAACGAATTTAGAGATATCCCCACCGTTAAAAAAGACATCCTTTACAATCGATGAGCTGACAAACGAATACTTTATGTAAGGCATCATGTATATCATCTCAACTTCGCTGTTAAGTCTTCTGTTCATAAAGGCCATCTGAAGTTCGTATTCGAAGTCTCCGACTGCTCTTAAGCCTCTTACTATTACTTTGGCCTTTTCCTGCCTTGCAAAATCAACAAGTAAGCCTTTGACACCTTTTACTTCTATACCGTGAAGCTCGCTATCTGACTCAACAACTCTTTTTGTCAATTCAACTCTCTCTTCAAAGCTAAACAAAGGGATTTTTCCTGCATTTATTGCAACGGCTATGATAATCTTGTCAAATATATTTTTGGCTCGTTTTATAATGTCGATATGCCCGTTTGTGATTGGGTCGAATGTGCCGGGAACAATAGCAACAACTTCACTCATAATCAACTCCAAAATAATCAAGCATATTTTTGCCGAATGTTCGACTCTTAAACTTCTTAAAATCTCTAAAACTGTCGAAGAGATTTGTCTTTTTATCGTGCTCAACACAAACAATGGCTTCAGGATTTATCACATCAAACAGCTTAAACAGAAACTCGTTTATCTCATAATCGTAAGGCGGGTCAACATAAGCAATGGTTATCTCTTTAAGAACGGGATTACTTAAAAAGTCAACGGCGTCGCTCTTTATCACTTCTGCATTTTCAAAATCTTTGACATTCTTCTTGATTAGACTAATGCTCTCCTTCGATTTATCAACAAACACAACCTTCTTTGCACCACGAGAGAGTGCTTCTGTCCCTATGGAGCCACATCCTGCAAATAGGTCTAAAAATACACTGTCTTCAATCAATCCCATCATCGTATCAAAGAACGACTTTCTGACGATGCTACGCGTTGGTCTTAAAAGCTGATTCCTTTTAAAATAGAGCTTCTTATATTTTGTTTTACCTGCTATTACTCTCATCGCACCTTCTAATTAGACTAAATTTTTCCACCTTTTCAGGTATCCTAATATACACAATTTCGTTGGGATTTCCATAACTTTTTTTGTTAAACTCTTCATCATACATCTCATCTATAACAACTCTTCTAACATCAAGGCCTAAGGAGAAAATCTCATACTCTCCGGGCTCAAACCTGTTTCTTATACCAACCCTGTAAAAATCACCTTCCCTTCCAAGTATTACACCTTTAAACTTGCAGTTGCGTATGTATCCAGAAGACTTTAGATACTGTTTTGGCTCACCTTTGTAAAATCCCAAAGAGTAAGGCCTATGGCTAACCTTCTTCAGCTCGCTCATATAAAAATCTATTTTTTCTTCAAAATCCTTGCCGTTTAAAATCGTATCTATCGCATCTCTATAGACAGCCGTTGTTATAGCAACATAATAGACGCTCTTCATTCTGCCTTCTATCTTAAAAGAGCTAACACCTGCATCTATAAGCTCATTCAGAATAGGAAGGGCACACATATCGCAAGAGTTAAAAATAAATGTCCCTTCAGGATGCTCTTCAACTTCCATAGGCTCTGAAGGCCTTTTTTCTTCAATAACCGTATATCTCCATCTGCAGCTTTGGGCACAATCACCGGCGTTTGCACTCCTTCCTGTCAAATAGGCGCTCAAAAAACACCTACCAGAATAGGCCATACACATAGCACCGTGAACAAACGCTTCAAGTTCAAGATTTACACTCTTTTTAAATCTCCTTATATCTTCAAGCGTCAACTCCCTTGCAAGCACAACTCTTTCGACCCTAAACTTTTTTAAGAAGTTGGCAGCATAAGAGTTTGTTATATTTGCCTGCGTGCTTATATGAATGGGAATTTCTGTAAACTCATTAACAAGACTCAATACTCCCAAATCGCTAACTAAAACGGCATCAGGCGGGTAGTTGTTTAAAAACTTTAAAAAATCAACAAACTCATCTATCTCTTTATCAAACAGATAGGAATTTAAAGTCAAATAGAGCTTTCTTTTTGCTTTATGTGTAAACCTTAATGCTTCTATATACTCATCCTTTCCTAAATTACCTGCTCTGCTTCTTAAACCAAACTGCTTGTATCCACAATATACGGCATCTGCTCCGTAATTTATGGCAAACTTCAGTTTCTCTAAATTGCCAGCAGGTGCCAAAAGCTCAACACTTGAGACTTTCATGGAAAGGGATTTTAGCAAAAGAGAAGTCAAGGTCAATCGTTTTTATCTGGTTTTACACCGTAATAGTGAAGAGCAAATTCCATTATCTTTGCAAACAATGGCGCTGCAACTTCGCCACCATAAATGCTTCCCTTTGGATTGAATATAGATACAACAACGACAAATCTGGGATTTTCAAAAGGCGCAAAGCCTGCAAAACTTGCAACATACTCCTTCTGATATTTGCCTTTTTTTGCAATCTGGGCTGTTCCTGTCTTTCCAGCTGTTTTGTAGTCTTTAAGCTGAGCTTTTTTGCCCGTTCCGTATATTACAACATCTCTAAGAATCTCTCTTACTTTTTTGACGGTTTCTGGTTTCAAAATCCTTTCTCTTTTGGGTCTAAACTCAAAGATTACCTTATTATCATTAAACATCTTCTCAATAAAATGCGGTTTTACCTTAAATCCACCGTTTGCTATCGCACTATACATATCTGCAAGTTGAATCTCTGTTACACCAATTCCTTGGCCAAAAGCCATATTTGCCAAATCAACATCTCCAACATTGAATATATCCTTAACGATACCCTTCGACTCAGAGATCGTATCTATACCTGTTTTTTGACCCAAACCAAATTTATAAAGGTATCTGTAAAATATCTTCTTACCCAATTTCAAGGCAATCTTTGCACTTCCAATGTTGCTTGAGAAAACAAACACATTTTTAAAGCTTAGGTATTTAAACCTGTGAACATCGTGTATAATTTTGTTTTTTACTCTCCACCTGCCCTTTTCACAGTAAATAATCTCATTACCTTTGAATATACCGCTGTCTAAGGCTGCAGACATAGTAAGCAGTTTAAACACACTTCCCGGCTCAAAAACATCGCTTACAGCTCTGTTTTTTATATCCTTGTAAGGATATTCCCAATAGTGATTGTTATCGTAAAACGGATATGAATCCATTGCTATAATGCTACCATCGTAAGGATTCATAACAATAACAGAACCTTTTTCGGCTTTAAACTTATCTATCGTCTCCTTTAAGGATTTATGCACAAAATCCTGTATGTCTTCATTTATTGATATTTGAATGTTTGTGCCGTGTGGCAGTATAACCGTATTGAGTTTTCTAAATGCGTCTAATGCGACACTCTCCTTCAAAGTTGGCGCAGCAAGATACTGATTGTAATAGTTTTCAAGCCCTTCTGCTCCCTTACCGTTCTTAAAACAGAAGCCAATTATATGGGCTGAAAACTCACCATCTGGATAAAATCTGCTATACCGCTTTATGAAACCAAATGCCCTTATAAAACTTGAGCTTTCTGAAAGCTCCTTATACTGTTTGAATGTTAACTTTTTCAACTTGATAAATCTGCTTTCTGGGTATCTTTTTAATATCTGCTCAATTTGATTTTTATCTATGCCCGCTATCTTTTTGAGTTTCTCAAAAAAATTCTGTTTTCTCACCTGATACTTTGGGTTATCCCTATATAACTCGTTTAATTTATTAAAATACCACGGGTCAACAAAAAGCGTATATGATGGATAATTGACGGTGAGTGCTCTATCTTTTGAGTCGTATATTATTCCCCTATACCCTGAGACTGTTATCGTTCGAGATATAGATTTTATATAAAGCTTTTTATAGTAAGAATTATTTATAATTTGAATATTGAATGCTTTAAGCAAAGCGAGCAAAAATAGCAAAGCTATAAGAAATAGAACGAAGTTAAAACGGGTTCTATTCAATGGACTATTGTTATGTTCTCAGGACCTGCTATCTGGAAGTTTTTAAACACTGCCTTTGAATTTAGAAGCGACTTTTCTGTTTTTACAAGAGACTGTCTCTCAAGCATTAATGAGTTTAACCTGCTCTTTTTTATGTTTATCTCATGCTTTACTTCGGATATGAGCATATTCTGATAGCCAATCAAATATATCATAATGGCGATGATTACAGTTGATGCTATTGAAAGCGGGTTTATTGCTACAGACCTTACTTTTTCTTTCTCTTTTGCTCTATCTTGAGTTAAGATTTTAACCTGTGCAAAGTCCATCATTTTAAGCCTCCTGCGGTAATCTTATGGCACATCGCATCTTGGCGCTGCGAGCATGCCTGTTTGATTTAATCTCATCTTCCGTTGGCGTTATGGGTTTTTTGGTTAATGGCCTTATAATGCCTTCCTTCTTGTAATCCCTGAAAATGTTTTTAACAATTCTATCTTCTAAGGAGTGAAACGAGATTACACATACCACACCCTTCGGGCTTAAGCTCTCTATAGCACTTTTCAGTCCTATCTGGAGACTTTCAAGTTCGTCATTTACAACTATTCTTAAAGCTTGGAATGAGCGTGTTGCAGGGTGTATTTTTCTTGACACATTTCTTGGAACAGCAAGCTCGATAATTTCGGCAAGCTGTTTTGTGCTTGTTATAGGCCTATTCTTTACAATTGCTTTTGCTATACGCCTTGAAAACTTCTCTTCACCGTAAACCCTTAAGATTCTCTCTATATCTTCCAAATCCCAATGGTTGACAATCTGCTCTGCTGTTAAAGGCTTTCTTCTGTCCATTCTCATATCAAGCTCTGCATCAACATTAAAAGAGAAGCCACGATCGGATGTTAGCTGATCTAAAGAGACGCCCAAGTCCATTATCACACCATCAACTGTCTCTATATTCAGTCTGTCTAAATGCTCTCTTAAATTTGCATAATCGTCGTTTATCAAAATCAGTCTATCTTCGTAGGTTTTTTTAAGTGTATCTTCTGCATGCTTTATTGCTTCTTTATCCTTATCAAATGCAATAACAACACCATCGGGAGAAGAGAGCTCAAGAATCTTCTTTGTGTGTCCTGCAGCACCAAGCGTCATATCCACATATATACCACCGCTTTTTGGCTCAATGGCAACTATACTCTCTTTTAACAAAACACTTTTGTGCTTCATTTTAGAATATTCCTAACTTTTCTATCTCTTCGGCTAATTCATCTTCTGCTTCTCTTAAGGCTTTTGACTCATTTTCCCACTTCTGTTTTGACCATATCTCTATGTGGTCTAAATTGCCTAAGATTACGACATCCTTATCGATTTCGGCATCTTCCCTTAAGACAGAAGGAATTAGTATTCTTCCCTGCTTGTCTATATTTACGTCTTGGGCAGACGAGAAAAACATTCTTTTAAATCTTCTTGCAGCCTTGTTTGTTAATGGCAGATTTACGGCTTTTTTTTCAAGCTCTTCCCACACATCGTAAGGATAGGCGTATATACACTCATCAAAAACCGTCAGAACCAGCGTATTTATATGTTTATCTTTGATTACTTCCTTGAATTTTGGTGGGATTTTTACCCTACCCTTCTCGTCTAATGTGTATTCGAACCTGCCCCTAAACATCCACTTTCACCCACTTTCACCCACTTTTTACCCAATTTTTATATCGGATGTCAAGAAAAAAACTTAAATAAAACCTAAAAAGTTAATGCAAGTTCATAGTTGACAATATCGGTAATTGCACCTATACTTCTGGTATATAAAAACAAACTTCAAAAGGAGTGCGTTATGAATAAAGTCAAAGGTGTTATTATGGCAGGTGGTTTTGGAACAAGGATGCAACCTTTGACGCACTCAACTCCAAAACCAATGGTTCCCGTTATGAACATACCTATGATGGAGTATATGCTTGAAAACCTTATCAAAGCAGGAATTAACGAGATAGTAATACTGCTTTACTTCTTGCCAGATGTAATAAGAGAGTATTTCAAGGATGGTTCAAGGTGGAATGTCAAGATAGAGTATGTACTGCCCGATGCAGATTACGGGACAGCAGGAGCAGTAAGACAGGCAAAAGAGTTTCTAAATACGACATTCATCGTCGTAAGCGGCGATGTTATTACAGACTTCGACCTTTCAAAAATAATAGAGTTTCACTTTAAGAAGAACTCAAAACTAACCATAGGCTTGACTTCTGTTGACAACCCACTGCAATTTGGTGTCGTAATAGCAAATAGCGACGGAAAAATAGAGAAATTCCTTGAAAAACCAAGTTGGGGAGAAGTATTCAGCGACACAATAAATACAGGCATTTATGTGATAGAGCCAGAGATACTGAACTATGTGCCCGTGGGCGAAAGCTTTGATTTTGCAAAGAACCTGTTTCCACTCTTAATGAAAGAAGGCATTGACTTGATGGGATACACGCTTGATGGATACTGGCGTGATGTGGGCAATCCAGACAGCTATAGAGAAGTTCACAAAGATATATTTTTCAAAAGGGTAAACATTCAACCAAAGGGTAAAAAGATAGAGTTTGCAGAAGGTGTTTTATATGCATTTGGTGATTTTAAAATGGGTGAAAATGTGAAGATAATAGACACCGTCGTGATAGGCGATGGCGTTGAAATTGGAAAAAACTGTATTTTAAGTAATGCTTGTATAGGGAAAGGCAGTAAAGTTGGTAATGATTGCAATATTAGAAACTCGATTATATGGCACAATGTGAGTGTTGGCGATAAAGTGATAATGGACAACGGCGTTGTGTGTAATGATGTCAAGATTGGAAACGGCGTAAAGGCAAAGGCCGGTGTTGTGCTTGCAGAAGGCTGCGATGTTGGGCAGCTTGCAACATTTGAACAGGATATTGTTGTCTGGCCAAATAAAAAGATAGATGCGGCATCAATCGTAAAAAACAGCATAATATGGGGCAGCAGATTTAGAAACACACTCTTCGAAAACGGTATAATAAGTGGAAAAACAAACATAGAGTTAAGCTGTGATGTAGCGTGCAAAATCGGTGAAGCCTTAGGAAGTCAACTGCCCGTGGGAAGCAAGGTGTTAGTCGGAAGAGATTACTCAACGGCTGCACGAATGATAAAAAGAGCATTTGTCAGTGGACTGCTTGCAACGGGTATTGTTGTTGTTGACATGAAGACTGTGCCTTTGGTTGTTTTGAGACATGCTATAAACAGGGATGAGAATATAGTTGCAGGTGCCTATTTTAAAAGGGATTTGTCAGACCCTTCAGCCGTTGAGCTTATACCATTTAACGAATACGGTTTAAAACTGGACACAAACAGCTCAAAAGCCGTTGATAAAAGCTTTTTTAAGGAAGAGTTTAGGCGTGTAGATTACAAGCAGATAGGCAAAATAATAGACAATCAGATTATAAGGGATGAGAAGTTTTACAAATACTCACACGAGATAGAGAGACTAATAGACCACAAAATCATAAGGGAGAGCAACATAAGGGTTGTTGTTGATTTGCTTTATGGAATCACAAAAGATGTGTTTCCATATATTATGACTATGCTTCAGATAGACAATATAACCCTAAATGCCCATACCGATGAAGTTAAACTTGCAAACATATCACATTACGAAAAGAAGAGCTTAAACGACATATCGATGATGGTTAAAGGACTTGGCCTTGATTTGGGAATACTTATTTACCCATACAGTCAAAGAAGAGTTTTAGTTGATGATAAAGGCGAGATATTGAGCATGACACTTGCTTTGAACGCCGTTTTGGATTTGATGAATAGGGAAGCAAAGAGAGTGGGAAGAAAGATGAAAATACTTCTTCCAAGCTGGTCTGCAGACTTAAACGACAACTATTTTGAGAATCTCTCTATAATGCGCGGCAAATATACGGATTTTGGTATTAAACAGTTAAAAGAGTTTGATATGATAGCAAAAGTTGACGGCAACTGTGCGTTTCCGCAATTCTCCCTATACAGGGATGCAATATTCTCTTCTCTTAAACTGATGGAGTTGCTTGCCAAAAATTCCACAAGACTGTCAGAATTGGGAAGGGATATGCAGGATTTCTTCTATAAATCCTGGTCTGTTGGCTGCCCACAGCTTAAAAAGGGTAAAATAATGAAAAGATTTCTCGATGAAGCAAAAAAGAAGCAATACTCAACCATTGACGGCATAAAGGTTTGGGAGAGTAATACAGATTGGATTATGGTCATGCCAGACCCTTACAGCGAACAGCTGAACATATACATACAGGCTATCAACGAGAACAAGGGTATGGAGATATATGAGCACTACATATCACTTATAAATAACTGGCTGAAAGAGAGTTAGCTATGGTAAGGGTTGCTTTTTTGTGGCATATGCATCAGCCGTTTTATTTAGATTCGGCTGGCTCGATGAGACTGCCTTGGGTGTTTCTGCATGCGATTAAAGACTATTACGATATGCCCTATCTTGCAGAAAGATACAACGCTTCTGTCTCGTTTAACATCACGCCTTCGCTCATAAAACAGCTGAATCTATACGCAGAGAATGGAGTAAAGTCAGACTGCTTTCTCAAACTGATTACACAGAAACCATCTGAGCTATCGAGCAAGGAGAGAGAGTGGGTTGTAAAAATATGCAAAAGCTCTCAATTCGATACAATGGTAAAGCCGCTTGAGAAATATGCTGAGCTTTACGATAAAAACAGCCTTGACGATAAAGAGCTTACAGAACTGGAAGTTCTGTTTCTTCTTTCGTGGTGTGGCAACTATTTGAGAAAGAACAGCGAAATTGTGGCAGAGCTTCTAAAGAAACAGAAAGATTATGATGAAAATGATAAAAATGCCCTTATTCATGAGCTTCTTTTGTTTATAAAAAAGATTTTACCCTTTTACAAAGAGCTATACAAAAACAACAAGATAGAGCTTCTAACAACGCCTTATGCCCATCCGATCCTGCCACTTCTGATAGATTTAACTGTTGCTGGTGAAGAGTTTGAAGAGATATCAGAAGGTTTATCTCTTAAAGATGATGCAGAAGAGCATGTAAGAAGGGCTATAGATATATTCAAAAGGACATTTGAAAGTACGCCTTATGGGTTTTGGCCTGCTGAAGGTTCCGTTAGCGAAGATGCAGTCAATATGCTTAAAAACAACGGTATAAAATGGGCTGGCAGCGACCAAGACATATTGCAAAAATCTATTGACTCTGCAGATATTTACAAAACTTACGATTTTAACGGCATACTGATGGGCTTCAGAGACAAAGAACTCAGCGACAAAATAGGTTTTGTCTATAAGGCATATCCTACAGATAAAGCCATAGATGATTTTATTTATCATTTAAAAAAGATTGAAAAAAACTATAAAAGTGCGATTGTCTATGTTATATTGGATGGTGAGAATGCCTGGGAGTTTTATCCCAATAACGGCTATGACTTTTTGAGTGGACTGTATGAGAAGATGGTTGAAGATGAGTCTATTGAGCTTGTGAGAATATCTGAACCTGAAGCCGATGAAGAGCTGAAAACATTATCTTCTGGTTCGTGGATATTTGGAAACTTCAGCACCTGGGTAGGAGATAATCAGAAGAACAGGGCTTGGGAGCTTCTCTTTTTAACAAAAAAGGATTTCTTAAGACACAAAGACAAGCTTGACAAAGAGAGCTTAGATAAGATACAGGAGCTGTTTTTAATGGCTGAAGCTTCGGACTGGTTTTGGTGGTATGGAGAAGGCCATTACAGTGAACATGAGCTTGAATACGATAGGCTCTATAGAAACAACCTTATTCAGATATACAAAATCTTGGGTATAAACCCGCCGGCTGCTCTGTTTGAGCCTATAACAAAATACAGCGATGTATCAGCCATTATTGTCCAGCCTAAGTTTGAGATAAATCCTGTGATAGATGGCAAGATAACATCGTTTTTTGAGTGGCTTGGCAGTGGAGTAATAGACGAAAGCAGAAGCTTCTCAACAATGGACACAACAAGAGGCCCTATCCATAAAATCTATTTTGGCCAAAATAAAGAGAAGCTATTTGTAAGATTTGATGGAGAGATAGATGAATTAAGAAGAAAAGGAGAGTTGCTCATTCATGCAAAAGAGTTTGAAATGCCACTGCGCATAAGCTTAAAAGAGCCTGTGTTTGAAGAGAATATAGAAGTTGCAAGTTATAAAATTATCGAGATGGCATTATCAAAGAGAATGTTTAAATCAAATAGGGTTGGTTTAAGATTTGAGCTTGTTGTTGAAGATAGAGTTGTTCAAATATTGCCAAGTTTAAGGGAGATGACAATTAACTTAGAAGAAGACTTTGCAAAAAACTGGTTTGTGTAGGTGGGTTATGTTTCTGTTTGGCGTTCACATGCATCAGCCTGTTGATAACTTCAAAAGTGCTATCGATAAGGCTGTGAAGGAGTGCTATCTGCCGTTTTTCGAGACGGTTTATGAGTTTAAAGGGTTTAAGTTTTCACTGCACTGCAGCGGCTGGTTGTTTAACAAGATAAAAAATGAATACAACGAGTTGTTTGAACTGATAAAAGAGCTTGTCTTTTCTGGAAGGGTTGAGCTGTTTGGTGGCGGATACTATGAGCCGATACTTTCTGCTATTCTGCCAAAGGACAGGATTGGCCAGCTAAAAAAACTCAATCAGTTTATAGAAGATAACTTTGAAGTCTCACCAAAAGGCGTATGGATAGCAGAAAGGGTATGGGATGAGAGTATCATTGAACAGCTGACAGATGCCAATTTTGAATATGCTGTCCTTGACGACCATCACTTCTTCGTATCAGGTATAGAAGAGATTAAAGGCTATTATCTAACCGAATACGCATATAAGAGATTTGCCGTATTTCCCATATTGAGAAAATTGAGATATGCCCTGCCCTTTTACAACTCACAAGAAGCAATAGAGCTTATAAAAAGTTTAAATTTTGCACCTGTGTTTGATGACCTTGAGAAGTTTGGATTGTGGCCTAATACACACAAGTGGGTGTTTGAAGATGGATGGCTTAAACAGTTTTTGAAAAAACTAAAAGAGTCAAACATAGAGACTGGCCTATTTGGAGACTTCTTTAAAAACGAAAAACCCGCAGGCCTTGTTTATCTTGACAATGTCTCGTATGTCGAGATGGGAAAATGGTCTCTAAACAGCAACACACAGCTTATTATAGAAAAAGCAAAAGAGATACTCAATGCAAATGGATTTGATAGCGAGCTTATAGTAAGGGATGGCCAGTGGAAAAACTTTTTTGTTAAATATGAAGAGTCGAACTGGATTCACAAAAGAATGCTTGAACTCTCTTCAATTCCCTTAAGGAGAGAAAAATACAAGGATTGCATATACAGGCTTCAGACAAACGATGTGTTCTGGCATGGCGTTTTTGGTGGGATTTATTTGCCGAATTTAAGGGATAATGCATACAGATACTTAATAGAGTGCGAAAATATGCTAAGAAGAATAGATGCCATAGAGATAAGGGATACAAACATAGACGGATATGATGAAGTTAAGTTTTTCTCACCAGAAATTATAGCTATATTCGACTCAAGATACGGCGGTCAGCTTGTGGAGTTGGACGACAGAAAAACGCTGTTTAACTTTCAAAACACATTAACAAGAAGGGAAGAGCCGTATCATTACACGCTCAGATATGAAGAAGAGACAGAACATAAAGGCGCAATAGATACGATACACTCGTCAAAGATGCAGCTTGATGGCTCTCTAAGAGAGCATCTTAACTTTGACTGGTATCTGAAACGCTCATTTATAGACCATATAACAAACCAGTGGCTCAATCAGGAGAATTTTTACAAGTGCAACTTTAGGGAGTATTCGGATTTTGCCAATCAACCGTTTGAGTATTCTAAATACGATGACGGTATAGAGTTTTTCAGAAACGGTGGTATATACGAAGAGACAGGAAGTTTTAAGGCTTATCTGAGCAAAAGATTTACAAAGAGAAAAAACGGGTTTGAATTTGATATACTGCTTGAAACAGAAAGCAGAAATGGTTATCTATATTTTCTTGAGTTAAATCTGCACTTTGCCGACTATTCGAAGGTAAAAATAGACACAAAAGGGTTTAACGGAAACTATGAAGAGAGCGGCATAGGTATGTTTGTCATAGAAGACGGCTTTACAAATAGACTGATAAGATTCAGGCTTGACAACATGTTTAAACTAATAGTTGTGCCGTTAAACACAATCTCAAAGAGCGAGAAGGGTTTTGAGCTTACAACCCAAGGTTTGAGTTTTGCTATTGTATTGCCGTTTAGCAGGAGTTTAAAACTAAAAGGAGAGTTGGAATTAAGCTATGTCTGAAATCAGATTTGACCTTATACACAACGAGTATGCACTCATATCACCAGAAAGGCTGCACAGACCGAACTGCTATGCAACCGTCGGTAATAAAACATTGGACAACAGACAATATGACTGCCCTTTCTGTGAAGGCAACGAGCATCTAACACCACCTGAGATATTCGCATTGAGAAACAATGAGCCCAATAAGGCTGGCTGGAAGGTTAGAGTCATACCAAACCTTTACAAAGCCGTTCAGATAGAAACACCGTTTGGCTCTAAGGAAGCAGGTCATTATGAAGTCTGGAACGGATACGGTGCACATGAAGTCATCATAGACACGCCAAGACATATAACAAAGATGAATCAGCTAAGCAAAGACGAGTATTTCAACTGGCTGCATGTGTTAAGGTTGAGAGTTGCAGACTTAAAGAACGACAAAAAGATGATATATGCAACGCTGTTTAAGAATCACGGACATTACGCAGGTGCAACACAATCTCATCCACATACACAGCTAATCGCACTGCCCATTCTTCCAAAACAGAAGCTGAGCTGGTTTAGATATGCCTTTGAGTATTACAAGAGAAACTCACGCAGTATCTTTGACACCGTTATAGAAAAGGAAAAAAACGATAGCGTAAGGGTAATAGCAGAAGACAATTATTTTATCGCCTTTGCTCCATTTGCTTCTTCATTTGCCTTTGAAGTTATGATAATAAGCAAAATTCAAGAGACTTCCACGATTGTTGATTTGACGGATAAAAACATAAATGCACTCGCTAAGTTTTTAAGAAGAATTATCAGGGCGTTTTACAAGCAGCTTGGGAATTTTGACTTCAATCTTGTCTTTGGTCTGCCGCCATTGAATAAAAACTATGTAAGCGAAGAGTTTTTTGATAAACTAAATCTGTTCTGGCGTTTTCATATAAGAATATTGCCAAGGCTTTTCTCTTTGGGTGGGTTTGAGTTTGAAAGTGGCGTTCATATCAACCCTGTTTCGCCTGAAGACGCTGCGGCATTTTTAAGAGATTCGTTGGAGGGAGAGTAAAAATGAAAATCCTATTTGCTGCAGCTGAGCTCTTGGGTTATGCAAAGAGTGGCGGGCTTGCCGATGTATCATTTAGTCTTCCAAAGGCCTTGGGTAAATTTCATGAGACTGTGCGTGTTGTTCCAGCTTATGAGTTTGCAGGCCTTTTGGGCAGCAAAGTCTTTGAATTTTCCGTATTTGGCGAAGATGTGAGCGTGTATCTTGATGATTTTGGAAACATAAAAACATACTTTGTTTTTAACGAGACGCTCAGCAAAGCAGAGCATATCTATACTCAAGGCGAGAACGAACCTTTACGCTTTGCCATCTTTAGCAAAAGCATAATCGAGATTGCAAAAAGATTGAATATGGAAGTTTTGATTCTAAACGACTGGCATACTGCAGTTGCTTCCTATTATGCAAAAATTGAAAGCCTAAAAGCAAAAACCATACTTGTTATCCACAATCTATGCTATCAGGGTGTGTTTGACTCATCTATATTGGAAAGAGCTGGTATAAGACATGAGCATTTTACACCGGATGCGTTTGAGTTTTACGGTAAATTAAACATGCTAAAAGGTGGTATAGCCTTCTGTGATAAGCTTATAACGGTAAGCAAAAGGTATGCAGAAGAGATACTAACAGAACAGTTTGGCTGTGGGCTTGATGGTTTTCTTCTTAAAAACAAAGATAAACTTACAGGTATACTAAACGGCATAGATTACGATGAGTTTAATCCTGAGAATGACAGATTTTTAAGATTCAACTTCTCTTTGAAAAACTTACAGGGCAAATGGCTAAACAAACGGGCACTAATCAAGGATATAGGTTTAAAAAACGCTTCAAGGCCGCTGTTTGCATTCATAGGCAGACTAACTCAACAAAAGGGCATTGAACTTTTAAAGAAGTATATGGATAGGTTGCTTGAGAAAGAGATAAACTTTGTGATGATTGGAGATGGTAAAACCCAAGATTTTAAGGATTTTTCCAAATATTCAAACTTTTACTTCAAGGAAGGATACGATGAGTCGTTTGCACGAAACCTGTATGCAGCGTCTGATTTTATTCTTGTGCCAAGTGAGTTTGAGCCATGTGGACTTACTCAGCTTATAGGATTTAGATATGGTGTCATACCCATTGCAAGGGCTGTCGGTGGACTAAAAGAGACCATAAATGAAGATTTTAATAAACCAAGCTGCGGTGCTGGTTTTCTGTTTGAGAAGGAAGAAGAGTTTTTACAAAAGATAGAAGAAGCTATAAAGCTATTCAAAAACAAAAACCAGCTAAACCTTATAAGAAAGTTCAATATGCAGTGTGATTTTTCAGCAGACAGAAGCGCCAAAGAGTATCTGAAGGTTTTAGAAGAGCTATGAGACTTGCCGTTGACATAGGTGGCAGCTATCTAAAATACGAAGCTTTGGATAGCAATCTTAAAGGCAAAGTTTCAGTAAAAGAGATTGAGATAATCGAGTTTCTTAAAGAACTGATAGAAAAACACAGAATAAACAAGGTTGCTGTATCATTTGCCGGACAGGTTAAAGACAGCAAGATAATCAGTGCACCAAACATAAACTTAAAAAACATTGACCTTAAAGAAGAACTTGGCGTTGAAGTCATATTAAAAAATGACCTTTACTGCGCTGCATTATCAGAAGCACACTTTTTTAACTCTAACAACTTAGTTGCTCTCTATTCGGGCACTGGCCTTGGATGTGGCGTCGTTTTGGACGGTAAACCCATTTTAAGTGATGCTCTATACGGGTGTGAGATTGGCCATATTGGATACAAAAAAGCGCCGTTTAGGTGCGGCTGCTTGAAAGATAACTGTCTTGAGTTATACGCATCTGGCAGCGGCATAGAGAAGTGGGCTGAGTTTTATAACTTAGACAATAGCGATTTGTGTTATCTGTATGAGATAAAGCACAAGATAGCAGAAGAGTATTTAGAAGCCTTGGCATTTGCCGTTGGCGTTGTTGTGGCTATTTTTAATCCAGAGATTGTTGTGCTCGGCGGCGGGATAGTAAAAAGATGCGGTTTTGTCCTAAATGAAGTCAGAAAAAGGGCAAAGAGATATGCAATGCCAGCTGCATTTAACGGTTTAAGGATAGAAAAGACACAGATTGAAAACGGCTCTTTAGAAGGAGCAAAGCTATTGTTAAAATGAAAATCTTAATGGTTGCAAGCGAGTTTGGAAGCTTTGCCAAAACGGGCGGACTTGCAGATGCTGTATATGGACTTTCAAAGGCTCTGTCGAATAAAAACCACGAAGTTGCTGTTGTTTTGCCAAGATATTACATAATCGACAAAAGAGAGCTTAAAGATTTCGGCTTTGCATTTAAAGTCAATATGGGAGTATTGGGAGATATATCCTTTGGCGTATTTGAGAAAAGGTTAAGTAAGAATTTGAGACTGTGGTTTGTTGATTATGAGCTGTTCTTTGGCAGAAAGGGCTTATACGACGATGAAAACGGAAACCCTTACACCGACAATGGCATCAGGTTTGTCTTTTTAAGCAAAGCGGCACTTGAAGTGGCAAAAAGGCTTAATTTCAAGCCAGACATAGTCCATGCACACGATTGGCATGCAGCTTTTGTAAATGCACTCATTAAGACAAAATACAAGGATGATTCGTTTTTTAAGGATACATCATCTGTTTTAACCATTCACAACCTTCAGCATCAGGGTCTATTTGATGCAAGCTTGATGAATGTGATGGATATTGGTTGGCAGCACTTTAACCCGTTTGAGTTTGAAGCTTTGGGAATGGTTAATCTGCTTAAGGGCGGCATAAAGTTTTCAGACGCCATATCAACGGTAAGCAGAAGATATGCAGAAGAGATACAGACGCCGCAGTTTGGATTTGGGCTTGATGAACATCTAAAGGCACACTCATGCAGGCTGTTTGGCATCATAAATGGCGTTGATTATGAGCTTTGGAATCCTTCAACTGACAGATACATACCCAAAAATTACGATATGGATAGCTTAGAGAACAAAATAGACTCAAAAAGAAAACTGCAGGAGTTCTTCTCGTTGGAAAAAAGTGATAAGCCGCTTATAGGCTTTATCGGAAGATTGTATGAACAGAAAGGAATTCAGCTTATTATCGAAGCGTTTGATAGGATGATGCAGATGAACCTTGAGTTTGTTCTGCTTGGAAGCGGCAAAAAGTGGGCTGAAGAGTTTTTTAAAGAGAAGGCAGAGCAGTATAAAGGCAAATTTGGTTGTTTTATAGGATATTCAGAAGAGCTGGCTCATCTGATAGAAGCTGGCTCGGATATGTTTTTGATGCCTTCTGCGTTTGAACCGTGCGGTTTAAATCAGATATACTCGCTAAGATACGGAACAATCCCGATTGTTCATGCTGTTGGTGGTCTTGTCGATACGGTTGAAAATTTTGATGCTCAAAACGAAAAGGGTACGGGTTTTGTGTTTTACTCGTTTGACACTTCTGCTCTTTTAAATACGCTCAAATGGGCTTTGGATATTTACAACGATAAATATACATTTGCCAATCTTCAAAGAAGGGCTATGTCTGTAAGGTTTGACTGGCAAACACAGTCAGAGAAGTATATAAAACTTTATGAGTTTGCAAAGATTTACAGGTCTTTAAAAGATGGTTGATTACTCATTCTCTCTTTTTACCGATTACGACATATATCTCTTCAAAGAAGGAACGCATTATAGGCTGTTTGAGAAGCTGGGTTGCCATCTAATTGAAGATGGTGCATATTTCGCCGTTTGGGCTCCAAATGCAGTCTATGTAAGCGTCGTTGGTGATTTTAACAATTACGACCCAAAAGCCCATCCTTTGAAAAAACGAAAAGACTTCTCTGGCATTTGGGAAGGCTTTATAAAAGGCGTTAAAAAAGGGCAAACATACAAGTATTTCATCTATTCGGACATAGACAAAAGAAAAAGATACAAGGCAGACCCATTTGCCTTTTTCTCAGAGAAACCGCCAAAATCCGCATCTGTTGTTTGGGATATAGAAAACTATAAATTCAACGACGATAAATGGATGAGAGAAAGGGCATCGAAAAACAACATAAACGCTCCGATTTCCATCTATGAAGTGCATCTTGGCTCATGGAGAAGAAAAGTCGAAGAGAACAACCGATTTTTAACATATACAGAAGCTGCAGAAGAATTGGCTAATTATCTTGTTGAGATGAACTATACGCATGTTGAGATACTGCCAATAATGGAGCATCCATTCGACGGTTCGTGGGGCTATCAGGTTTTAGGCTATTTTGCTCCAACTTCTCGATACGGCAAACCAGAAGAGTTTATGCAGTTTGTCGATATCATGCATCATACGGGTATAGGTGTTATCTTAGACTGGGTGCCGAGTCATTTTGTTTTAGACGACCATGGGCTTGCAAAATTTGACGGAACCTGTCTTTATGAGCATGAAGACCCACGAAAAGGTTATCATCCGCAGTGGAACAGTGCGATATTCAACTATGGAAGAAATGAAGTTAAAGAGTTTCTGATAAGCAATGCTGTCTTTTGGCTTGAGAAGTATCACATAGACGGGCTAAGGGTTGATGGTGTGGCAAGCATGATATACTTGGATTTTGCACGAAAGCCCGGCGAGTGGATACCCAATCAATACGGCGGAAGGGAGAATTTAGAAGCCATTGAATTTTTAAAAGAGCTCAACAAGACGGTTTACGGCATGTTTGACGGCATAATGACGATAGCCGAAGAGTCCAGTGCATTTCCAAAGATTAGCTGGCCTGTCTATTCGGGTGGTTTGGGTTTTGGTTTTAAATGGAACATGGGATGGATGCACGATACACTTGACTATTTCAAGTCAGATCCGATTTACAGACAATACAACCACAACAAGCTGACATTCAGCATCTGGTATGCTTTCAGCGAAAACTTCATACTGCCGCTGAGCCATGACGAAGTTGTCCACATGAAGGGCTCTTTAATCAACAAAATGCCGGGTGATTATGATACGAAGTTTGCCAATTTAAGGGCGTTGTTTGGGTATATGATGGCTCATCCGGGCAAAAAGCTTCTATTCAGCGGTGGTGAGTTTGCACAGTTTAGAGAGTGGAATTATGCCGAAAGCTTAGATTGGCATCTGCTTGACTTTCCCAAGCATAAAGGCGTTCAAACCTTGATAAAAGAGCTAAACAAAATTTACAAAACAAAACGGGCTTTATACCTTTACGATTCAAAGCCTGAAGGGTTTGAGTGGTTAGATGTGAATAATCACTCTCAAAACATAATAGCCTTCCTGCGAAAATCTGACAGAATAGACGAAACCATTGTCGTTGTATGTAATTTCTCAGGTATAGAGCAGAGATACAGACTCGCCCTGCCCTTTGGTGGTATGTGGCATGAGATATTCAACTCTCAGCTTGAAAAATACGGCGGCTTTGTAAAGGAGTTAAAAGGCTTCGAAGCAGAAAATATACCCTGCTATGGCAGAGAGTTTAGCATAGAGATAAACTTGCCGCCGTTATCCGTTGTCTATCTTGAGCCTTTTTAAGGATTATAAAGTTTTTCATAATACTCAACTGCCATTCTTGATGAGTCGAAATACGCCATAACATCGTTCATGCTTGTTTTAACTATCTCAAGCCATCTATCTTCATCTTCGTAATACATCGGCAGAATTGTCGTCTCAAGCTTTTCCATCATTGTTAGATAATCCCTTCTATCCTGCTCTTCTATTGGCAAGTTTGGGTCTGCATGCCTTATGGTGAAACAGTTTATCTCGTCCTTTTCGAACTCTGCATGCCAACCATCGTCAATGGAGAAGTGAATGGCTGCATTTGCCGCTGCTGCCATACCACTTGTGCCACTTGCTTCCCTGCCCCATTTTGGAGTATTGAGCCAGATATCCGCACCCTGTTTAAGCATCTTTGAGAGTCTCAGCTCATATCCTGTAAGAACAGCAACATTTTTGAACTCTTTAGCCATCAAAACAAGCTCGTTAAACATACCTATGCCACGATAATCTTCTGGATATGGCTTTCCAGCCCAGATAATCTGTATAGGATAATCTTTGTTGTTTACGAGATTTCTAAACCTTTCCATGTCGTATATCAAAAGCCACGGCCTTTTATATTCAACAAACCTTCTTGCCCAAACAATAGTTAGGATATGTGGGTCAAAGATTTTACCTGTCTGGTCCGCAACTTCTTCAAACAGAAGTCTTTTTAGATGCTTTTTCCATGCCGCAAGCTGATAATCTTCATGCTCCTGAAGATATGTAAGCAGGTGCTTATCAGCCCAATAGTGCATGTTTTGGGCATTTGTTATACTGATAATCTCGCACCTACCTTTTATATTCTTCCACAGCTCGTTTGATACCTTGTGATGAATTTTGGATACGGCATTTGCCCTTTTTGCAAGCTTCAAAGCTGCAACGGTTAGACAGAAGTTCTTATCGTGATAATCAAGCTTATTTTGTATCTCTTCTGCCTTAAAATCACCAAAAAAGCCCATCTCTTCAAGCAGTTTTACATCGTGCTCTTCGTTTCCAGCCTTCTCTGGCGTATGCGTCGTAAAGACGATGTGTTTCTTTAACTCTTCAAGCTCAAGGTAATCCTTCATAAGTTCAAAGGCAAGCGGCAAGGCATGGCCTTCGTTTAGATGGTAAATATCGATATTCAAACCGAGTTCTTTGAGTATCTTGACGCCACCAATACCCAAAACAATCTCCTGAGCTATGCGTGTCTTTTCGTTGTTGTCATAGAGTTTATAGCTTATCGTTCGTGAGAGATAATCGTTTTCAAGGCAGTCTGTCGTAAGCAAAAACACAGGCACGGTTTCAAAAACATTTGGCGGCAGAAAATAAGCCTTCACTATTACAGGCTTGCCGTTTATCTTTACTTCAACCCTTGCGCCTGTATCTTCTATGAAATAGTAAAACTTTCTTCTGAATTCCACCTTCATCGTATTGTCTTCGTTTCTGCTCTGGTCGTAATAGCCATAGCTCCACAATATCCCAACACCCACCATATTTTGCCTTTTATGATTTGCACTTCTCATGTGAGAACCTGCCAAAAAGCCCAAACCACCGGCGTATGTCTTTAAAGCCTGGTCTATTGCAAACTCCATAGAAAAATAGGCAACGCTTTTTGAAAATCTCTCATCTATCAAATAGGGGAATAATTTATCTCTTTCCATCCTATCTCTCCTTTTTGTTTTTCAAAAGTCTAATCTGTATTTTGGATTTTTTCAAGATAAATCAGTCAAACACAAACTCTTTAATCTTGTTAAACTGGCAAATTTTATGTATCATTTGGCATGTTAAAGTGTGTGGGGCTAAAGAAAAGCTATAAAAAGAAAATGGCTGTTAATAATGTGAATATAGAAGCAAAAGAAGGTGAAATTGTTGGGCTTTTGGGACCAAATGGCGCTGGCAAAACAACGACATTTTACATGATTGCTGGACTTATAAGGCCAGACGATGGAAGGATATTTATGGAAGATGAAGAGATAACACATCTGCCGATGTATAAAAGGGCACAAAAAGGACTCTCCTATCTGCCGCAGGAACCGTCAATCTTCAGGGGCATGACAGTTGAAGAAAATATTTACGCCATACTTGAGTTTGTTTATAAAGACGAGAAAACAAGAAAACTAATACTCGAAAAGCTGCTTGAAGATTTAAACATTGCCCATATAAGAAAAACACCAGCTTATGCCGTATCCGGTGGCGAGAGAAGAAGGGTTGAAGTTGCAAGAGCCTTAGCAACAAAACCAAAATTCATACTGCTTGACGAACCGTTTGCAGGTATAGACCCAATAATCGTTGACGAGCTCAAAGAGATAATAAAAAACCTAAAAAATAGAAGCATAGGCATAATCATAACAGACCACAATGTTAGAGAGATATTAGACATTGTTGATAGAGCTTATCTGTTGTTCGATGGCAAAATTGTAAGGGAAGGAAGGCCTGATGAATTAATAAGAGACGAAGAAGTCATAGATATGTATTTAGGCAAGAGTTTCTGCGTATGATAGAGTTAAGAACCAGCGTTGATACGCATTTAGGCCTTATACTTACACCGCGCATAGATTTATCGCTAAAAATTCTGGCTATGAACATAACCGAGATAGAACAACAACTCAAAGAGATAGCCGAATCAAACCCAATAGTAAAGATAGAAGACGATATAAAAATATCAAAAGAGACATACAAAGACGAAAAAATCAAAGAGATAGACGAATCGTTCAAAGAGTATTTCCACCAAGAAGAGAGCGTTTCGGACATTATTGAAGCCACAACATCAAAAGAAGAGAGCCTTCAAGAGTCCCTACTCTCTCAGTTGACATTTGAGATAGACTTGGACGAGAAGGATTTGGAGATAGCAAAAGAAATTATATACAATATCAACGAGAAGGGCTTTTTGGATACGACAATAAACGAAATAGCAGACAAAACAGGCTCATCCTTGGAGAGAGTTGAATTTATAAGAAAAAGGATTATTAGGCTTGAACCTATTGGATGCGCAGCATTAGACACAAAAGAGTTTATTATGATTCAAGCAGAAGAAGAAGGTATAGAGATTGATAAAATAAAAACGCTCATCGATGCTATGGATGATGTCAATAGGCCAGACCTTGAAAAGATAAAGGAAAGAACGGGCTTTGATAAAGATGAGTTTAGAGATATTCTAAATGCACTCAAAAGTTTTCTCCTGTATCCACTTGAAAATTACCACTCACCTAAACAGACAGACTTTATAGAGCCAGATGTGTATGTAAGAAAGATAAACGGAAAGCTCATAGCCACACTTGAAGACAAAATTCTCTCAAAGATTGCAATAGACGAAGAGATGCTCAATGAATACATAAAAAACAGTGATGCAAAAAAGTTTATTGAAGAGAAATACAAGGAAATCAAAGAGTTTATCATCGCCATATCCCAAAGAAACAAAACACTTCTAAAGACGGTTAATGTAATATTGGAAAAACAGAGCCAATTTTTTGAAGATGGAACAATAAAACCGCTAACAAGAAAAGAGATAGCCGAGATTTTAGGATTTAATGTCTCAACTATAACAAGGGCTGTCTCAAACAAATATATGCTGTTTGAAGGCAAAATAATCCCTTTGAGCAAGTTCTTCTCAAGCGGTGTATCAGAAGATATATCAAAGGATTATGTCAAGTCGATAATAAAAGAGATGATAGATAAAGAGAACAAACTTCAGCCGTTGAGTGATGACCAGATTAAGGCAAAACTTGAAAAAATGGGCATAAAACTCACAAGAAGAACAATAACAAAATACAGAAAAGAGCTTAACATTCCAAGCTCTCGGGAGAGAAGATGTCAAGATACTCTATAGCCATTATAAAACTGTTATCTTCGTATGATTACAAGCCGTTAAACGGTTCTGAACTAAGAAGGGCATTAGGCATACCAAAGAAGCAGAAAACAGCATTTTACAGAGAACTAAAAAAACTAAAAAAAGAAGGTAAAATAAAGAAGATATCACGCAGCAGATATGTAATAGCAAAACCAAAAAAGGTATCGGACACATCAATACTTGAAGGCATACTCATAAGGAAAGAAGGTGCATTCTTCCTTCAAAAAGATGACGAAGAGATAAGACTGCCAAGATTGATAAACACAGCTAAAGCAACAGAAGGCGATGAAGTAATAGTAAAACTTGAGAAAAAAAGCATAGGCATAACATCAAAAGTCGTAAAGATAACCAAAAGAAACACAAAAAATATTATTGGTTATCTGATAAAAAAACCCAAAGGTTGGCTTGTATCTCCTATCGATAGGAAAATCCCATTTGTCGTAAATGTAAAGGAGAAGGATAAGAAACTAAAGGAAGGATGGCTTGTCCTTGCGCGCATAACTTACATAGGAAAAAGCGTAAACGGTGAAATAGTAAAGGTATATGGAGAGCCGTTTAATCCAGACATAGACATAGAAGTTGTTGTAGATAAGTTTGGCTTGCCATTTGAGTTTTCAAGCAAAATCGAAGAAGAGTTAAGCAGAATAAAAGAACCTTCCTTAGATGACTTTAAAGGCAGAACAGATTACAGAGACTTACCGACAATCACGATTGACGGAGCAGATGCCAAAGACTTCGACGATGCCATAGATATAAAACAGAATGAAGACGGCTCGTTTAAGCTGTATGTCCATATAGCAGATGTTTCAAACTATGTAAAAACAGAAAGCGCACTAAACGAAGAAGCCCTAAATCGTGGTTTTAGCGTCTATTTTCCGGGCAGTGTCATACCAATGCTTCCATTTAAACTCTCAAACGATATTTGCTCGCTCGTTCCAGGCAGAGACAGGCTAACCGTAAGCGTTGAGATGGACATATCAAAAAACGGTGCAATCAAGAAATACTCGATAAAAGAGAGCATAATAAGAAACAAACGCAGAATGACATACGATGAAGTTCAGGACATATTAGACAATAAACTGCAGGCAGACGAAGAGCTAAAAAAGAATCTAAAGGCTATGGAAAAGCTTGCTTCAATCCTAAGAAAACGCAGATTTAAGAAGGGCAGTCTCGACTTAGACATACCAGAGCCATACTTTATCATGCAGGACGATGCTATAATAGACATTCAAGAAAGACCACATAAGTTTTCACACTCCATTATCGAAGAGTTTATGCTTGCAGCCAATCTATGCGTTGCAGACTTTTTAAAGAAACACTACGAAACTTACATACGCAGAATTCACGAAGACCCAGACCCAGTAAAACTTGCAAACTTATTGGCTTTCTTAAGAAAAATGGGAATAAGGTTTGAACTGCCTGATGAGTTCACATCAAAAGATTTACAAAAGATTCTAAAGAGCGTAAAAGATGAAAAACTCAAAAAGATAGTTTCTCAAATGATGCTAAGGTCATTAAAGAGAGCTGAATACTCAACAAAAAACAAAGGGCATTTTGCACTGCATTTTGACAACTATACGCACTTTACATCACCAATCAGAAGATACCCAGATTTGGTTGTTCACAGAATGGTAAAAGCCGTTTTAAACAGAACAAAAGAGCAGTTTGAAAACCTTGAAAGTGAAGTAAAAATCATTCAAAGCAGAGAACTAACAACAGAGAATGCCATGTTCTATATGAACGACATAAAGGCAGCGCAATTTATGAAAAACAAGATTGGAGAGATATTCACAGGCACAATAACGACGATAATACCAACGGGCTTTTTTGTAAGATTAAAAGAACACTTTGTTGAAGGATTTGTCCCTGCAAACCAACTCAAAGATGATTATTACCAGTATATCGAATATATGTATGCAATGGTTGGAAAAAGAAAAAAGCGCATCTTCAAGTTGGGAGATGATGTTAGGGTAATGGTTGTTGCGGTTGACAAGTTTGCAGGAGAGATAGACTTTACGGTGGTTTAAATGGCTGTTGTAAATATAGGATTTGGGAATTTTATAAACAAAGAGAGAATTGTTGCTATCGTTAATCCATCATCAACACCTATAAAAAGATTAAGGGAACAACTTGAAAAAGAAGGCAAAGTTATAGATGCAACCCAGGGCAGAAAAACACGCTCAATTATAATAATGGATTCAGGACATGTTATCCTATCTGGCATCGCAGTAATGACAATAGCAGAAAGGGTAAACGAATGAAGGGCTTAATGTTCGTCGTCTCATCACCTACAGGCGCAGGCAAAACAACGATTTGTGAGATAATACAACAAAAAAGAGAAGACATAGAAAGGGTTATAACGCACACAACAAGAGAGCCCAGAGAAGGCGAGATAAACGGAGTTGATTATTACTTTGTAAGCAAAGAAGAGTTTAAAGAGAAGATAAGAAAGGGTGGATTTGTTGAGTATGCAATAGTGCATGGCAACTTTTATGGCACAAGTAAACAGGCTTTAGAAGATGTGCTAAACAAGGGCAAAAATGCACTTCTTGCCATTGATGTTCAAGGCGCAAGAAACATAATGGAGAGTTTTAAAGGCAGGGTTGTAAGCATATTTATACTGCCGCCATCTTTTGATGAGTGGTTAGAAAGACTCAAAAAAGACAAAAAAAGGGATAAACTCAGCATAAGATTCAAAACTGCCCTTGATGAGTTCAAACAGATAAAAAATTTTGATTTTTGCGTAATAAACGATAAATTAGATGATGCTGTCAAAAGGGTTGAGTCGATTATTGACTCATGCCTTTGTAAGCTTGAGTTTTTTGAAGATGAGTTTGTAAAAAAAGCAGAAGAGCTAAAAACTCAAACCGAGAAATTTTTGGAGGTGAACAATGGAAATATTCATGTCTGAAGTGATAAATGGAGCGTTGAAGCATTTCCCAAGCAGATACGAGCTTGTAAGGGTTGCTGCAATAAGGGCAAACTCCCTATTAAGAGGAGACAAAATCCTGCTTGATGAGAGAAAGGCATTCGGGCATAAAAATACAGTTATTAGCCTTTTGGAAATTAAAGAGGGGCTGTGGAAGAAAAAATAGACCCTTTAATCAAACAGCTTTATGATGAGTTTAAAAAAGAGATAAAGATAAAATATGACGAAGAGAAACTTGATAAGGCCTTTTTGTATGCTTATCAAAAGCACAAGGGACAGACAAGAGCATCGGGTGAAAGTTATATAATCCATCCAATTCATGTAGCAAGAATAGTAAATCACTTCTATTTAGATGAGAACAGCCTTATAGCCGCACTCTTGCACGATGTTTTAGAAGATACAGACGCAACAGAAGAAGAGATTAAAGATAATTTTGGCGAAGATGTTCTATTTTTAGTAAAAGCACTCACAAAAATCAGCAAGGTCAAGTATAAAAGTTCAGAAGAAAATCAAGCTGATAATTTCAGAAAGATGATTGTCGCAATGGCAAGCGACCTGCGTGTTATTCTAATTAAGCTTGCCGACAGACTCCACAACATGAGGACAATCTGTTTTCTAAAGGAAGAGAAACAGAAAAGAATAGCAAAGGAAACCTTAGACATCTATGCACCGATAGCACACAGACTTGGTATTTATTGGCTAAAAAGCGAACTTGAAGATTTAAGCTTTAAATATTTATGTCCAAAAGAGTATGAAGAGTTAGAGAAAAAGGTAAAAGAGACAATATCTAAAAAGCAGGAAATCATAAAGTTCATAGAGAACAAAATAAAAGAAGATATGCAAGAAGCAAATATAGAATGCACGGTTAGCGGCAGGGTTAAGCATCTATACAGTATATTTACAAAGATGCAGAGAAAAAGGGTTGACTTTGATGGCATATACGACTTACTTGCCGTAAGAATCATAACAAACGACGAGAAGGATTGTTATGCGGCTTTGGGCGTTATTCATAAAAAATACAAACCATTACCGGGAAGATTTAAAGATTATATAGCCTTGCCAAAACCAAACATGTATCAGTCGATACATACTACAGTTTTTGGCCCAAGTGATGTGGTTGTCGAGATACAGATAAGAACAAAACAGATGCATGAAATAGCAGAAGAAGGAATTGCAGCCCATTACAAATACAAAGAGCAGAAGCTCTCAATCATAGATAAATACGACCAGCAGTTTTTATGGCTAAGGCATCTTTTGAAGTGGCAAAAAGAGATAAAAAACCCAAAGGAGTTTTTAAACACCGTAAAGGTTGACCTATTCAGAGGGGAAGTCTATGTTTTCACACCTGCTGGAGACTTAAAGGTCCTACCGCGAGGCTCAACACCTGTTGATTTTGCATACGCCATTCACACAGAAGTTGGAAACAGGTGTGTTGGTGCAAAAGTAAATGGCAGAATAGTGCCGCTTGATTACAAACTTGCAAACGGCGATATCGTTGAAATATTCACACAAGCCAATCACCTGCCTTCAAAAGACTGGCTTAGGTTTGTCGTAACAAGCAAAGCAAGAAGTAAAATAAAGCAAAAAGTAAGGGAGAGAGAGAAGGAAGAAGCAGCAGAAATAGGCAAGGGAATGCTCTCAAAAGAGCTTGCAAAGGTCAACAAGACGCTTCAATCCTTGCTGAAAGATGAGAAATTCCCAGAAATCTTGAGCTATTTCGGCTGCAACACAGAGCAAGAGCTGTTTGAAAAGGTTGGATTTTTAAAGATACACCCATCAAGTGTCGTAAATCGGGTTTTCCCTTGTCAAAAGAAAAAACAGACAAAACAGACAGAGAAGAAGGATGTTTATAAGATTAAGGTTGATGGTATAGATGATGTTGTGATAAGGCTTGCAAAATGCTGCAACCCCGTTGTTGGTGATGAGATAGTTGGATACATAACAAAAAACAGAGGCATCGTCATACACAGAGTTGATTGCGAAAACATCGCAAAAGTAGGATACGACAGCGACAGACTCATAGAAGTTGAATGGGACAGCGATATAGAACAAAAAAGCATGCCCGTTAAACTAAAAATAACAGTAAACAACACGATGGGAATACTTGCAAAAATCACAAATCTTTTGTATCAGATGGGCATAGACCTTCAAAACCTGAAGGTCATATTCTTGGACAAAGCCCATAAGAAGGTGCTGTTTGACCTTGATGTGGAGATAAAAAACAGGCTTGAACTTGAAAAGCTTATTGCAGAGTTAAACAAAGACGAAAACATACTCAAAATAGAGAGAGGAAAATCATTTTTTGTTCACAAAAACCACAAAAGAGTAAGGCGGTGATAAAATGTTTAAATCAATAATGAACTATTTTTCAAATGATTTAGCTATTGACTTAGGAACGGCAAACACTTTGGTTTATGTTAAGGGCAAAGGCATAGTTTTGAACGAGCCAAGCGTCGTTGCAGTAAAAACAGACAGTAAAGGTGGAAAAAAGGTTTTAAGTGTTGGTAAAGAAGCAAAAGAGATGGTTGGAAGAACACCGGGCAACATTGAAGCTATAAAACCATTAAAAGATGGCGTTATAGCAGATTTCGAAGTAACCGAGAGAATGCTCAGATACTTTATAAAGAAATCAAAAGGAAGTAAAAGCATATTTAAGCCAAGAATTATCATAGCTGTGCCACACGGCATAACACAGGTTGAAAAAAAAGCCGTTAAAGAGTCTGCGATAGATGCCGGCGCAAGGGAAGTGTTTTTGGTTGAAGAGCCAATGGCTGCCGCTATCGGAGCCGGTTTGCCCGTTCAGGATGCTGTGGGCAGTATGGTTGTTGATATAGGTGGCGGAACGACAGAAGTCGCTGTTATATCGCTTGGCGGCATTGTTCACAGTGTATCTGTTAGAACTGGTGGCGATAAGATGGATCAAGCGATAGTGAATTACATCAAAAAACAGTATAGCATCTTGATTGGTGAAAGCACGGCAGAAGCGATAAAGATAGAATACGGCAGTGCATATCCTTTGGAAGAAGGTGAAGAAGAGCAGCTCATTCAGGTAAAAGGTATCGATTTGATAACAGGTGTTCCAACATCAATAGAGATATCAACAGAAGAGATAAGAAAAGCCCTAAAAGAGCCAGTTAGCGTTATAGTTGCAAGCGTAAAAGATGCATTAGAAAAAACACCGCCAGAGCTTGCAAGTGATATAGTCGATAATGGCATAATGTTAACCGGTGGCGGAGCATTACTCAAAGGATTAGACAAACTTATTCACAAAGAGACAGGACTGCCTGTTGAAGTGTTTGAAGAAGCCCTTTTTGCCGTTGTAAAAGGCGTGGGTATGGTTCTTGACAACATAGACTTGCTCAGCGAAGTGGCTATAGATTAAAGACAAGATTTAAATGAGAACACTTATCATATACGTGATTACAGCTATTCTGCTAAATGTCTCTGTTCTTGCTGCAGGTGGATTATTCTATAAAGTTAAAAACATAGTAAAAGAGAGCATAGTAATCACGAGCCTGCCCGTATCAAAAGGATTAAACGAGATTCAACGGTTGATAAATGAGTATCTCGTTCTCATTTCTGTTCAAAAAGAGAACGAACACCTAAGAAAACAGCTAACAAAATGCATGCTTGAGTGTAAAAACAAAGATAAAAACGATAGCAACATTCAAGAAGCATCGTTTTCATTTAAAGGAAACTTCGACAGCACAACCATATATCTAAGAACAGCCAAAGAGCTAAACATCAAGAAAAACTACTGTTTTGTCTTGGAAGACAACATGCATCTTGTTGGTATTGTAAAAGAGAGAATAAAAAATCACATCTACAAGGCCTATACGGTTTTCAATCCTTCATTTGTTGCGGATGTAAAAATAGTCGGAGACGACAATCAAACATTCAGAGCTCTCTACATGGGCAATGAGTACTCACCAAAGGTTGAGTTTTTAGACCCGAATGTTGAAGTGAAAGAAGGAGACTCTGTATATACAACGGGTGAGATGGGTATATTTCCACCAAACCTGTTTATAGGAACCGTAAAAAGGGTAAAAAGCGTAAATGGATACTATAAGGTTGCTTTTGTGGATATAAAAAGGAGCTTTTTTAACAAATGGAAGGTGTTAATAGTTTGCAGAAAAAAATAGCAAAGGGTGTTATTCTGTTCATAACTCTCTTTGTTTTGTCAGTTGAAGCAGCAGAGATAGTCAATTTTGTGTATCTCGTGCCGTTTTCTATAGCATTTTTTCTATTCCTAAACGCTGCAGAGACAGAGCTCCATAGCGAAAGCTTTAACTTCGTCATACCGTTTTTATACGGTATTATTGCAGATATAATCAGTCTAAAGAGATTGTTCGTTCTATGTTTAGGGTTTGTCCTGTTCTCCTATTTAATTTTTTACCTTATAAAAGCATTTGCTTTAAATAAACAGCATGTATTTATAACTGTCTGTTTCATATATGCTGTTTTTGTTTTCTTTGTTTTTGATATGCCATTATGGGTATCACTGTTTGTATTTGCTTTAAGCTTTCTGCAGTGGAGATTGGCATCACTTATCACATCACTGATAATAACGGACAGGCACAGTGGCGAAGCGTGATAAATACATCCTAAACAAAGCAGATATAGTAAAAAAGAGTGCCGACTATTTGAGTTTAATAATAGCCGTATCTTTCATCATTATTATTGCTCGACTCTTCTATTTACAAATCATAAAGGGAAACTATTTTTTAGACCTTTCAAAAAAAAACTCAATAAGACTCATAGGAATAGCACCACCAAGAGGAGATATAAAAACATCCGACGGTGTCTTGTATGCAAAAAACACACCATCATTTAGCGTATCAATTTACAAAACACCAGACTTAACAAAAAAGGCGATAGAAAAGATTGCCCAAATTATATCAATAGAGCCATCTCTCATAGAAAAAAAGCTAAAATTAACGCCATATTACAGAAGTGTTCTTATAAAAAGAGACATATCAAGAAATGAAGTATTTAACCTGCTTTTTAAAGGAGAGATAAACAGGTTCATAAACATAGAAGTAACACCAAAAAGGGTATATCCTTCAAATGCTTTTGCCTATGCCAATATTGTTGGATATCTAACGGAAGTCTCTTTGGATGACTTAAAGAAAGACCCAACATTAAAAGTCGGTGAACTAATAGGAAGAAAAGGTATAGAAAAGAAATACGACAAAGTATTAAGAGGGAAATGGGGATACAAGGAAGTTCAAACAGCATCAAACGGTATGGTAATAAAAACACTCTCAGAAACACCGCCAAAAAAGGGCAAGACATTAACGCTTACAATAAACTCTAAGCTCCAGACATACATCTATGAACTGTTTAAAGAAGAAGGTTTACACGGTGCTGCAGTTGTTATGAGACCAGATGGTGCAATCCTTGCATTGGTTGACAGCGATACATTCAATCCCAACTATTTTACAGAGAGACTGAGCAAAAAGGAGTGGGAAAAGCTAAAGAAGAAACACCTTCTAAACCTATTCGATATAGCCACACAGGGTGCATTCCCGCCTGGCTCACTAATAAAACCCTTTATGGCACTTGCAGCTTTGAAAGAAGGAATAATTACACCAAACAAGATGATATTCTGTCCTTATGCGGTTAAAATAGGCAAATACATATATAGAGACTGGAAACCAGGCGGGTTTGGTAAGATAAACCTATACAGAGCAATAGAAAGCTCATCTGATGTCTATTTCTATCAAGTGGGAATGAAGTTGGGAATAAACAAGATAGATTATTATCTATCAAAATTTGGGTTCGGAAAATCACCAAAGCTTTTTAGTTATTGCACAAAGGGTAATCTGCCATCAAGAGAGTGGAAATATAGAAAATACAAACAGGGTTGGTATATTGGTGATACAATATCGACATCCATAGGACAAGGTTTCTTTCTTGCAAGCCCACTTCAAGTTGCCTTAGCCTTCAGCATAATAGCAAACGATGGTATAGGATATAAGCCATTTCTTGTTAAGGATGCAAAAAGGGAAATTCTATATATTTTTAAAAGCAAATATTACAAAGACATAAAAAAAGCTCTATGGCTTGTTGTAAACGGACCTTACGGAACAGCATACAATGCACGCATAGAAGGTTTAAACATATGCGGTAAAACGGGCACAAGCCAGGTCGTAAAAAGCTCAGTGTATAAAAAGATAAAAAAGCTGCTCAAAGAGAAGAAGATAAAACCCGAAAAAGCTATAAAATACTTCCCACATGCCTGGTTTGCATCATTTGCTCCTATGAACAAGCCACAGGTCGTTGTCGTTGTCTTCTTAGAACATGGAGAATACTCATCCAAAGCCGCAGCATTTGCTGGTATAATCTATGACAAACTCATTCAACTCAAGCTCATTTTATTGTCTCACCAATCTTGAATATCGGCAGATACATAGCAACAACTAAGAACCCTATTATACCACCGAGAACTACAATAATTATTGGTTCTATCATCGTGCTTAAATTTTTGACCGTATTATCAACTTCCTCTTCGTAATATTGAGACACCTTCTGCATCATATCGTCAAGTGTTCCAGTCTCTTCACCAACTGCAACCATTTGAATAACCATGTCTGGAAACTCCCCCGAATAAGACATCGCATAAGAAAGGTTCTCACCTTTTCTAACCATATCCCTTACTTCAAGCAAAGTCTCTTCTATTATGACATTACCCGAAGTCTTAGAACTTATTTCCAAAGCATCAAGTATATCTATGCCACTTGCTGTCAAAGAAGATAAAATAACAGTAAAATTAGCTATTGAGCCTTTTCTTGCTAACATACCAAAAATAGGAAGATGTAAAAGCATTTTATCTATAAATTTTCTAAAAGCATAGTTTTTCTTGTATCCGATTTTAGCAGCAATTGCAACAGCAATAATTCCACCTACCATATACCAGAAGTATTTTTTCATAAACATACTAACATTAATAACAATCTGTGTTGGCAACGGAAGACTCATCCCACTTGATTTATACATCTCAGCAAAAGTAGGTATAACAAATGTAAGAATTAAAGCTATAACACCAGTGGCAACAATAGTAACCATTGTAGGATATATTAGAGCACCTTTTATTTTCCTTTTTAGAGCAAGGTGTTTCTCCAACATTTCAGCTAATCTTTTTAAAACACCATCTAAATTACCCGTCTGTTCACCAGCTGCCACCATGTTTACATACATATGAGAAAAAACATCTTTATATGACTTCAAAGCTTGAGACAAACTTGCACCTGTTTCAACCTTCTGTTTTATATCATACAGAATTTCACCCATTTTTTTACTTTCAGCTTGCTCAGCCATTATATTTAAAGACTCATCCAATGGTAAGCCACTTGCAAGCATAGAAGCAAGCTGTTTTGTTACTACCATAAGCTCTTTTTCCTTTATCTTGGGCTTTAAAAAGGGTAGCTCTATATCCTTTGGAGCGGGCTTTATTTTTATAACCGATATTCTTTTTTGCTTCAATTTAGCTGCTGCTTCGGCTTGAGATGCAGCTATTATTTCACCCTTTCTCATTCTACCCTTAGGGTCTCTACCCTTCCATCTATAATACGGCATACTTTACCCCTTCATGTACCTTATTTTATCAAGCTCCCGTTGCAGGGTTTTCTTATCGTTGCTTGCTTCCAACGCAGTCTCATAACTAATTAACCCTTTTTTATATAACGCAACTATAGATTGATTCATCGTTATCATTCCAGATTCAGCCTGCCCCATTTGCATCGTTGAGTAAATCTGAGGAATTTTATTTTCTCTTATTAGGTTTCTTATGGCCGCATTAGGTATCATTATCTCCATAGCAAGCACCCTACCCTTACCATCTTTCCTTTTAATTAGCGTCTGAGATACAACGCCTTGTAAAGCAACGGATAACTGCGTTCTAACCTGCTCTTGCTGAGTTGGCGGGAACACATCGACAATCCTATTTATAGTTTCAGGTGCTGAATTCGTGTGCAAGGTAGCAAAAACAAGGTGCCCTGTTTCGGCAGTTGTGATTGCTGCCTGAATCGTCTCAAGGTCTCTCATTTCACCTATCAGTATAACATCAGGGTCTTGCCTTAAAACATGTTTCAAGGCTGATGCAAATGTTGGAACATCGCTTCCAACTTCTCTCTGGTCAATTAGAGCCATTTTGTGAGAATATGTGAATTCTATAGGGTCTTCTATAGTTATAATATGAACCCTTCTTTCACGATTAATCTTATCAATTAAAGCTGCAAGCGTGGTTGACTTACCAGAACCAGTAGGACCTGTAACAAGCACAATACCCTTTTTTAGTTCAGCAAACTTTTGAACAACAGGTGGAATACCAAGTTTCTCAAACGGTGGTATCTCATACGGTATCATCCTAAAGGCACCAGCGATTGTGCCACGCTGCATGTGTACATTAGCTCTAAATCTTGCGAATTTTGGAATACCAAAAGAAAAATCGACATCAAGATTTTCTTCCAATGTTTTTCTCTGAAGTTCCGTCATCACACTATAACACAACCCTTGAGCATCCGCAGGTGAAAGAACATCATATTCTTCAATATCAAAAAGTTCCCCATGAATTCTTATTTTCGGTCTTGCACCCGCTGTTATATGTAAATCAGAACCATCTTTGGCAAGCATTATCTCCAAAAGTTCAACTAAATCTGTTGCTTTTTTTCCCATCTCTTTCCTCCTTTTGTTAGAAGGTGACATTCATTACTTCATCGATTGTTGTTACACCTTCCTTTATCTTCTTTAAACCACTCATTCTCAATGTTGACATTCCTTCTTTTATAGCCTGATCTCTCAACTCATCCGTTGATGCACCTTCCAATATCATCCTTCTTAGCTTCTCTGATATAGGCATAACTTCATACAAAGCTACCCTACCCTTATATCCAGTACCGTTGCAATTATCACACCCTTCACCCTTATAAATCTTAACGGTTTGAGCTTCTTCTTTGGTAAAACCTATCTCTTCTAAAGCTGCTGGTGGTATTGACACTTCTTTTTTGCAATATGGACAAATCTTCCTGACAAGCCTTTGGGCTAAAATTAGAATAAGAGACGAAGCTATCAGATATCTTTCTATACCCATATCAACCAATCTCATGACAGTTGATGGTGCATCATTCGTATGCAGAGTTGAAAAAACAAGGTGTCCCGTTAGAGCTGCTCTAATTGCTATCTCAGCAGTTTCTGAATCCCTTATTTCTCCAACCATTATAACATCTGGGTCTTGTCGTAAAAAACTCCTTAAAGCTGATGCAAATGTTAAACCTATATCTTCTTTAACATGCACCTGATTTATACCTTCAATATTGTACTCAACCGGGTCTTCGACAGTCATTATATTAACATCTTCCCTGTTTATCTTATTCAAAGATGCATAAAGAGTTGTCGTCTTTCCACTTCCTGTTGGTCCTGTAACCAAAATCATACCGTAAGGTTTTTTTATAGCCGCAAGATACCGAGATAAATCGTTTGATTCAAAACCGAGCTGTTCAAGTTCAACCTTAACACTGCTTCTATCCAAAACTCTCATAACAACCTTTTCACCAAATATCGTTGGTAGAGTTGATACGCGCAAGTCTATATCCTTACCTGCACTTCTCATCCTTATTCTACCATCTTGCGGAAGTCTCTTTTCGGCTATATTCAACTTAGACATTATCTTAAATCTTGAGACAAGTTTTGGCGCCATTGTCCTTGCAAATGTCATTATAGTTTTTAATTTTCCATCTATTCTATACCTTATTCTTAGTTCCTTTTCGTAAGGTTCTATGTGAATATCGCTAACGCCACTTGAAACTGCCCTTGCGAGTATCGTGTTTGCGAGTTTAACAATGGGTTCCTCTTCTGCTGATTTTTCCAAATCTTCAACATTAACTTCCTCTTCAGTTTCTTTCAAAACATTGACATCTTCGGCTTCTTTCAGGGTATCTGCAATCTCTTCAAGCTCAGTTGTCGTTCCATAATACTTATCTATTGCCCTAATTATAGAACGCTCGTTAGCAAACAGTGGCGTAACATTTAAACCTGTTATAAATCTTACTTCGTCCAAAGCAAATATGTTGGTTGGGTCTGCTATTGCAACTTTTATCTTATTCTTATCAACTTCAACAGGTATAAGTGTGTATTTTTGAGCGATGTTTTTTGGAACCTTTTTTATAACTTCTCTTGGAATTTCTATGGAGCTCAAATCTATACTATCAACACCATACTGTTTACTTAAAAACTCATTAAGCGTCTTCTCGTCAACAAATCCCTTTTCAACAAGTATAGTCCCTAATTTCTTTTTAGTTCTTTCTTGCTCTTTTAAAGCTTCTTCCAACTGCTCCTGTGTTATAACTTTATTCCATAATAATAATTGCCCCAATAATGTAGTCATAGCCCTATATCCCCTAACAGCATTTTTGCGTTCTCTTTGTCAAACTCTATCCCTGTCCATATTTTAAATGAGTAGTAAGCTTGTCCAATAAACATATCTAATCCATTTACTGCTGTCAACCCTTTCTGTTGAGCTTTTTTTATAAGTGGCGTATCGAAATATATAACATCAATAATTATCGGCTCAAAAACCCAATCAAGTTCAAACGACAAATCTTCACTATTTAAACCAACAGGTGTGCAGTTTACTATTATATCGGCTTTTGAAATGATATCTTTATCGTGCAGCTCACCCAAAACAATCTCAACCTTACCTTCAAACTTCTCTTTCAACCTATTAGCCCTTTCAAAACTCCTATTCAAAAGATATATTCTCTTAACACCCAATTTATACATAGCATAGACAACAGAAACAGCAACACCACCAGCACCAACAACTACTATGTTATCTTCAGAACTGCAGAACTTAGAATATTCTTCAAACATATCCATAAAACCAAGATAGTCCGTATTAAAACCGCAAAGCTTGCCATTTTCATTTTTTATCGTATTAACAGCTTCAAGAAATGCAGTATCATCATCTGTCTCATCGACATGCCTAAAAGCTTCATTCTTAAATGGAACGGTAATGTTTGCACCCTTTATGCCCAAAGCTCTAATAGCGTCTAAGGATTTAGCTGCACTTTCTGGTTCAAAAGCAACATAAACGGCATTTACTCCATAATATTCAAACATGTATGTATGTAGAACAGGAGATAAGCTATGTTTTATAGGGTTACCGATTACGCAATAAACATCTGTATCAGCTTGAATATACATCTATCCTTCTCCTTTGTTCACCTTCAATTTCAAACTCGATAACTATATCAGGCTCAATGTTGAGTTCTTCTGGCCATTCAATAAAAAATATCCCTTCTTCATTCTCCAAATACTCAACAACAGACTCATCTATTCCAACCCTGTAAAGGTCTATGTGATAAATACCATCTCTATACTCGTTTATAACAGTAAAAGTCGGACTGCCGTTAAACTCTTCTTCCTTTATACCTAAGGATTCCAAAGCAAACTTTACAAACCTTGTTTTCCCAGAACCTAAATCACCCTTCAAAAAAACAATACACTTATTTCCCTTCTTTGCCAAATTCTCAACAACCCAATATGCGGCCTTCTTTGTATCTTCTTCGCTTTTGCTTAGAAATGTTTTTAGAGCTTTCACAGTTAACTTATACAATGAATAACTTTACAATTCAAGCATTAAAGATATAATCTCTGCGATGAAGGTTTTGATTATTCAAATAAAGCAGCTGGGCGATGTTCTTCTATCTACGCCTTTAGCAGAAGCGATAAAACACCACTTGCCAAAAACTGAAGTTCACTTTTTAACATCAAAAAGAGCAGAAGAGATAGTAAGCCTAAACCCGTTCATAGATAAGATACACACAATAGAAGAAGGCATAATAAACGAGATAAAGGTGTGGTTTAAAGTAAGAAAAGAGCAATATGACGCTGTTTTGGATATTCAGAGAACAGGAAGATCAAAAAGAATAACCCTTTTTTCCAAAGCAAAGATAAGGGCTGCATTTGACGAAGTAAAAGACAAATTCTACTACAACACCATAATAGACCAAACAACATCCGGATATACAGCATTCGAAAGATTAGACATGCTCAAGGCAATTGGCATATACAAACCCAAACGATTCATGCCCAAACTCTTTTCCTCAAACAAGGATTTAGAGAATGTCAAACACTATCTTGCAGAGAAAGGCATATTCGACAAATTCTTTGTCGTCTCACCAACGGCAAGAAAACCAAATAAGATGTGGCAGGCAGAAGATTTCGGCAAAACAGCTCAAGCACTATCAGAACACTTTAATCTTACACCAATCATCGTATATGGAACAGAAAAAGAAAAACCTATAGCCTTCAAAGTTAAAGAGTTTGCAAAAGATTCTATAGTCTTAGAAAAACCTTTTTCTGTCAAGCAGTTTGCCGCTTTGGTTAAACTCTCTAAATTCTTCATAGGCAACGATTCGTTTGCATCACATGTTGCAGTCAGTCAACAAACAAAAACCATCGTAATCTGTGGCCCAACAGCCGGCTGGTTTATAGAAAACGAAAATACGATTCTTATTTACAAAGGTTTAAAATGTCAACCCTGCGGAAGTGCAGATAAGTGTCCTTACGATCTTGAGTGCTATAGAACCCTAAAAGATAAAGATGTGCTCAAAAGAGCAATACCGTTTTTAGAACAGGCCTTCAATAGTAAACCTTAAAGAAGGAGAAAGCCTAATCTCGCTGTCAAACACTAAATAAACCTTGCGATTATCTTTTAAATCAACACCTTCTATGTTTAGCCTTTTGTATCCTTTCGCAATATCATTTAGAATATCAAAATTTAAAGGTTCACCTTTAAGATACCTTACACCTTCATTCTCAACAACAACAATGGTCTTTAAATTACCAACAACCGATGCAAGTCTAAAAATCGTATCAACAGTCGCCTCAAGTTTGGTGTTTTTATATTTTTTTCTACCTTCGCAAAGCTCTATGGTTTCCTCATACTTCCTTTGAACTTTTGCGGCTACATCCTTATACAATTCAACCTCTTTTTTAAGGTCGGTATTCTCACTTCTCAAAACATTCAATCTCTCAAATATATTACTACAGTTATCTAACTCCGAATTCGAAAAATACCTTGAAGAGACCTTGTTGAATTTGTTTTTAAAAGCAAAAAATGCATCGCTCTCTATGAAATCAAACACCATCTTCATAAGTCTATCGTCAAATTTACCTTCAAACTTTTTCATCTCCTCCAAAATCACATTGCATCCCATCTTGTCTTTATAGCTTCTGCTTGATTGAACAGCATCTAAAATATCGCTTACTGCAACAATCTGCACACACAACGGTATATCCCTTAAACCGTAAGGATACCCAGAACCATCAATCTTCTCATGATGAAAAAGCGCTATATCCAATACACAATCATCAAAACCAAATGCCTTTAAAATTCTATAACTATACAAAGGATGCTGTTTTATAATTTCAAACTCATCATCTGTCAGACGCTCTTCTTTTTTTAGAATATTAAAAGGCACGAAGAGCTTTCCTATATCGTGCAATATCGCACCAATCTTTATGTCAAGCAATGTTTTCTTATCTATACCATACTTACGAGCTATATAAGCTGAATACTCTTTTGTTCTGTAAGAATGCATATAAGTTTCTTTATCTAATTTATAAACAAAACCTATAGCAACCCTTAACCGTGCAAAACCACTGTTTTCAAACCGCGTATGCCACTTTCTTGAATTCATAAGTAAATCAACCAAAGCAACCTGATACTCGGGCACATTCATATCAAAAACAACAACAAAACCACTGTTTTTAGATATCCTATAAACCTTAAATTTTCTAAGTTCAGGGTCTCCAAACAAACTCTTTGCTATTTTATACTTATCTATCTCGCTTAAACCTTCAAACTCATCAATCGATATATCTTTTCCTATGAACTTCTCATCTCCAGAAAAAATCACCCTATTATCTTCAATGCAGAGAATCTTCTTAGCGCCTATAGTGCATAAACCTTCTACAAATCTCTTTAAATCATCTTCTTCAAGGAGCTTATCTGTCTTTAATATATCGCCCACAACATGGGCATGCTTTTTACTCAAAGAGTCAATTATCTTTTGAATACTCATGATAAGATATACATCATCTCTTCAATCTTGCTTCTCATCTCTTCGGCAAAATTCTTAAACAGAGAAAGGAGATTTACACCAAACTTTTTAAAAAACAGATTATAGGTATAGTAATTTAAGTCTTCTAAAGAGTATCCCGGATAGAAGTATCCCAAAGCCCTTGCCATCATAGCAGATGCATGTATCAGATGTAAAGATGTATCAAACTTAGAGACAACTGAAGGGAATAGCCAGTTTTTTATAACCTGCCCTATTCTTTCTGGAAAAGACCACAGAGAAGACAGCTTATAACCGACTTCTGAAGACCTTGCAGGCATACTCTCAAACTCTGCCCTTTCGTATTTTATTTTATCCTTTTTAACTCTCTTTATAAGCTTTTTATAATCTCCTTCCATATATTGAGCATAAAACATATTGCCTATCACATGAACAACACTACCGAGCGTAATAGAAGCATTGATATTGGCTTTCTGCTCTATATATTTTGATATGGCAAGCGTGGCTATAGCGTATTTGTAAAGCTCTTTAGTTAGGCGTGATTTAAACATACTCAAATATGAAACACTTAACGATATACCCAAAATCTCCTCCATACCAAGAACAATCGCAGCCCTTTCAACGCTCTTTATCTCTTTTTTAAATCCGAAAAATGCAGAGTTGGCAAACCTAAGAATCTTAGATGTTATAGCTGGGTCTTTCTCTATCTCTCTCACTATTCTCTTGAATGAAGCGTTTTCGTTGTAATTCATTATAATATTTGCCTGAACTTCAGGAAGGCTAAGAAGCTGGGTTTCTGCAGAGAGTTTATCAAGAAATACTCGTTCCTTAGTTTTATCAAAACTCTCGGATATAATTCTTACCTTCTCTGCGAATCTCTCCTTTGTTTTTTCAAGTTCTTCTTTTGAAAAACCTTTATTTTTAACCTCCACAATTCTCCTGGCTATTTTCAATGTAAGAAAAGGGTCAACTTTTTTCTTATAATCTGCATCGAAAAACAGAAGCGCGGCTTCTTCTTTCAAATCTTCTAAAGCAAACATTATTACATAAGGGTCATCAACAGAAAGATGCTCAGTCTTTTCTTCTACTTTGAAAATATCCATCTGAGCATACTTTTTCTCTTCTGTTAACTCGATAAGACTGCTATTCTTATAAAAACTTATAACTTCTGCGGTTTTAAGCTTTATATCTGAAATTTTCTTTTCAACAAACGATTCTACCTTATCCTTTAGTATCTCTATACCCTTTGGGCTATCCTGATTAAACGGCAAAATCACAAAGCCAAACTTAGATACTATAAAAAAGATATCAGACCTTTTTAAATCATTATATATACTTTCAAGCAACCAACCGTAACTCTTTATCTCGGGATTCTCAAATCTATCAAACTTAAATACAACTATCTTTAACTCCTTATCAAGGGAACTTAAAATCTGCTCTACTTCTTTAATCGAATAGATAGGTAAATCAAATTCAAACTTATATGTATTTTCTTGAGTTAGTATCTCGTCGATAACAGAAACTTTATCAACAATATAATCAATACCTAAAAGGCTCCACTCTTTAAAATCTTCATTTTTCTGGACAATCGCAATACTCTTGGCAGTTTTAAATTTGTTCTTAAGCCTTTCCACAATTTCTTTATTCCGCAAACTTTGCGGATTCATTTCAAAGAACAGAAAATCAACCCTATTTATGTTACGTAAAAATATTGTAGTCGGTTTGAATGTTTTAAGGTCAATATCCTGTTTTTTTATCTTGCGTATCAAAGGAAAACTTTTACGTTCATTTTCAAACACGAGAATAGCACTCTTTTGCTCGTTTTTCTGGAGAGATTTGCCACAAAAAGCGCAAACTTTAGCACTTATAGGATTATAATAACCACAACTACACTTTACGAGTCTATTCTCAAGTTCCATATAATATAATATATTCGTATCTCAAACCAATGTAAAGAAAAATTTTTATTATTGATGTTAATCAATATATAATGTTTAAAAATTCGCCTTTACTTATTATCCGCTACAATAAAAAAGAATCAAAAACTTGACAATTTCAGATTTTTGACTATTTTTGTTAGCAGACTATTGAGGTGAGTGCTAATGAGTGAGAAACTTAACGAGAGAAAAATTTTGGTGTTAAGTGTTATAGTTGATAATTATATAAAGAACAAACAGCCAGCAGGTTCAAGGGTTTTAACAAAAAGATACAACCTTGACTTTTCTCCAGCAACAATGAGAAATGTAATGCTTGACTTGGAAGAGATGGGTTATCTAACCCATACGCACACTTCAGGCGGTAAAATACCAACACCCAAAGGCATCAAGTTTTATTTGGATATGATATTGTCAAACTTCAATCCACAGCTCAGAGAAGAGTTTGAAAGATTGCCTTTGGGAAGTGCTTTTGGTTCTCTTGATGAGAAAATGAACAGAATATTAGATACCATGTCTTCACTAAGCGAGCTTGTAAGCTTAATAACAATGCCTGACTTTTCAAAAACAAAAATAAAGAACATACAGTTCGTAAAAATAGGTGAAAACAAGATATTGAGCGTCATCGTCTCAAACAGGAATGTAATAGAGACAAAGATAGTCTCAACAGATAAGCAACTAAACGACAACGAGCTTAAAGAGTTCTCAGAGTATATAACAGAAAAGTATGCAGATAGAACATTAGAAGAGATAAACGAAGACTTACAAGCTTACATAAACAGCAAAAAAGAGACTTGCGAAGCGTTGATTAATAAACTGATGGAAGAAGCCAAAAAACCAACCGTCATGATTGACGGCATAGAGAACATCTTTAAATATCCAGAGTTTCAAAATGACTTGGAGAAACTCAAAAAACTTGTAAAAACGCTTGAAGACAAAAAAACGATGCTTGAGCTTATAAGAAGCGTTATGAACAGCGAGCGTATCATCTTAATAGGAGATGAGTTGCCTATAGAAGGCATTGAAGAGATAGGCTTTGTCTCATCGGCTTATAAATACGAAGATATCAATGTTGGTGTGGTGGGCGTTGTTGGTCCGATAAATATGGATTATACGGAGATTTTAAACATCGTTGAATCAGCCAAAAAGAAAATAAATGAGATTATCAACGCATAGGGAGGAAAAAATGAGCGAAAAAGAGAAAGAGCAGCTCAAAGAAGAACAGCAACAAGAACAGGCTCAAGAAAATCAAGAAAATAAGCAGAACGAAGAGACAAAAGAGCCCAATTACGAAGAAGAATACAACAAACTCAAAAACGAATACCTAAGACTGCTTGCTGACTTTGACAATTACAGAAAAAGAATGATTAAAGAGATAGAAGATGCAAAAGAGTCAGCAAAAAGAGCTATAATAAACGACTTTTTGACAATACTCGACAACCTTGAAAAAGCCATTGAGATGGCTTATCAGCACAAGGATGCCATCATCGAAGGCATTGAGCTTTCTATCAAATCATTCAAAGATATGCTTAAAAAACACGGCGTCGAAGAGATAAAACCTGACAAAGAGACATTTGATCCTAATCTTCACGATGCTTTAATGATTCAAGAATCAGAAGAGCTGCCTAAGGATACAGTAATACAAACTGTTCAAAAGGGATACATTTACAAAGACAAACTCATCAGGCCTGCAAAGGTTATCGTTAGTGCAGGCAAAAAAGAAGAAAAAAATAATACAAATAATAAAAAGGAGGAATAAAAAATGGGAAAGGTATTAGGAATCGATCTTGGAACAACTAACTCTTGTATGGCAATCATTGAAGGTGGAAAGCCACGCGTAATACCAAATGCAGAAGGTGCCAATACAACGCCAAGCGTTGTGGCATTTACCGATAAAGGCGAAATCCTTGTCGGTCAGGCTGCCAAAAGACAGGCTATAACAAACCCAAAAAGGACAATCTTCTCTGTAAAAAGGCTCATAGGCAGAAGATTCTCATCAAAAGAAGCTCAAGAAGCAATAAGCAGACTTCCATACGAAGTTGTTGAAGGCCCAAATGGAGACTGCCGAATAAAGATTGACGGCAAGGAGTACACACCGCAGGAGATTTCAGCAAAAATCTTAATGAAACTCAAAGCTGATGCAGAAGCTTATTTGGGCGAGAAAATTACCGATGTTGTCATAACCGTTCCTGCATACTTTGACGACTCTCAGAGAAAGGCAACAAAAGACGCAGGAAGGATTGCAGGTTTAAATGTCTTAAGGATAATCAACGAGCCAACGGCATCTTCTTTGGCTTTCGGACTTGATAGAGAAAAAGAAGGAAAAATTGCAGTCTATGACTTGGGTGGTGGAACATTCGATATATCCATCCTTGAGATAGGCGATGGAGTATTTGAAGTTAAAGCCACAAACGGTGATACATACTTAGGTGGCGATGACTTCGATAAAGCTTTAATTGACTATGTTGCTGATGAGTTCCAGAAAGAGCATGGCGTTGATTTAAGAAAAGACCCAATGGCTCTTCAGAGATTAAAGGAAGCGTGCGAGAAAGCAAAGATAGAGCTTTCAAGCGCAATGGAAACAGAAATCAACCTGCCATTCATAACGGCAGATGCAAGCGGCCCAAAACACCTTGTAATGAAGATAACAAGGGCAAAGTTCGAGCAACTTGTAATGCCTTTGATAGAAAGAACACTCGAGCCATGCAGATTGGCTTTGAAAGATGCAGGACTAAAGCCTGAAGATATCGACCATGTAATCTTAGTCGGTGGTATGACAAGAATGCCGAAGATTAGAGAAGTAGTAAAAGAGTTCTTCGGTAAAGAACCAAGAAAAGACATCAATCCAGACGAAGCTGTTGCCTTAGGTGCTGCAATTCAGGGTGGTGTTTTGAAGGGTGAAGTAAAGGATGTATTACTGCTTGATGTAACGCCGCTCTCCTTGGGTATAGAGACTCTCGGTGGCGTAATGACAAAGATAATCCCAAGAAATACCACAATACCAACAAAAAAAAGTCAGATATTCACAACTGCAGAAGATAACCAGACAACCGTTACAATACACGTCTTGCAGGGTGAAAGAGAACTTGCAAAGGATAACAAGACACTCGGCAAATTTGAGCTTGTTGGCATTCCACCAGCACCAAGAGGTGTTCCACAAATAGAAGTAACATTCGACATAGACGCAAACGGTATTCTCAATGTTACAGCAAAGGATAAGGCAACAGGCAAAGAGCAGAGCATAAGAATAACAGCTTCCAGCGGCTTAACCGAAGAAGAAATCGAAAGAATGGTCAAAGAAGCTGAAGCCCATGCAGAAGAAGACAGAAGAAGAAGAGAACTCATCGAAACCAAGAACAAGGCAGACTCTCTCATATATTCGACAGAGAAGAGCTTAAAAGACTTTGGCGACAAAGTTAGCGAAGATGAGAAGAAGCAGATTCAGGAAGCTATAGACAACCTAAAGAAAGCAATGGAAGGCGACTCGAAAGAAGAAATAGAAAAAGCTATGGAAGAGCTTGCAAGAAAGTCGCATAAGTTAGCTGAAGAAGCCTACAAGAAAGCTCAAGGTTCTCAAGGCGGCACAACGTCATCGTCTTCAACTTCTTCAAGCAGCTCAGACGAAGAAGTGGTTGAAGCCGAAGTTGAAGACGAAAACAAATAATTAGAAAAGGCAAAAACCATCTCAACCCAACCGTTGGATGGCAGCGGTTGGGTTGTTTTTTTAATGAAAAAAGGATAAAAGTTTTGTTATAATAGCACGCTCGAAAATGAGCAAATTCTTTCACTTAAAGAGGCTCCAAAATGAAGGACTATTATGAAATCTTGGGCGTCTCAAGGGATGCAACAGAAGAAGAGATAAAAAAGCGCTTCAGAGAACTTGCAATCAAATACCACCCAGACAGAAACCCAGATAACAAAGAAGCCGAAGAGAAGTTCAAAGAGATAAACGAAGCATACTCTGTTTTATCAGACCCAAAAAAGAGAGCCCAATACGACCAGTTTGGCACGGTTGGTGATGCAGACTTCTCTGCAAACTATGATTTTGGTTCGGTTTTTGAAGACCTTTTTGAAGACTTATCAAGTGTATTTGGTGATTTATTTGGTGATTACTCATACAAAAGAAAGAAAAGACCGCAGAAAGGCGAAGATATTAGCATCAACCTGACGATAGACTTTAAAGAAGCTGTATTCGGTGCAAAAAAAGAGATAAGAATCAAACGAAGAAGAACATGTCCAAAGTGTAATGGAACGGGTGCCGACAAAAACGGCATACAGATGTGCCCATACTGTCATGGAACAGGTGAGATAGCATACTCTCAAGGTTTTTTATCAGTTAGAAGGGTTTGCCCTAAATGTAATGGCACTGGAAGAATAATAACAAAAAAGTGCAGCGAATGTGGTGGAACAGGCTATGTTTATGATGAAGAAAGACTCCAGATAAACATAAAACAGGGCATAGACGATGGCGATATTATAAGGGTTCAAGGATTAGGTAATAAAGGCATAAATGGTGGACCAAACGGCGACTTGTATATTTATGTTCATGTTAAAGAGCATGAGTTTTTCAAAAGAAAAGGCAGAGATATTATCGTCGAAGTGCCAATCTCAATAACGCAGGCAGCCTTAGGAACAACGATAAAGGTTCCAACAATCTGGGGAGAAACAGAACTAACAATCCCGCCAGGCACACAACATGGAGATACATTCATCCTAAAACACAGAGGCGTCGAATTAAACGGAGAAAAGGGTAAACAGATAGTAAAAATCAAAGTCATAATACCCAAAAAACTATCAAAAAGACAGAAAGAGCTACTCGAAGAGTTTGCAAAAGAGTCAGGTGAAACTATCAACTATCAAGATTCGCTATTCAAAAAGGTGAAAAACCTATTCAAATGAGCATAGATGTAGTCTCACTGCCTTTAATTGGTGCTTTCATAGGATACTTCACAAACTATGTAGCAATAAAAATGCTCTTCTATCCAAAAAAACCATATTATATTGGCAAAGTCAGAGTGCCGTTTACGCCGGGATTAATCCCGAAAAAAAGAGACGAAATCATAGAGAAGATAGCCGATGTCGTTGAGAAAAAGATTATAAATAAGGATGAACTAATACGATACATTTATTCAAAGAGAAACAGAATATTCCTGTATGATTACACAGATAAACTTCTAAATGAACTACTTGAAAAAAAGCTATCTTCGTTAAACATCCCATACAAAAAATTCACACCAATCATAGAAAGCTTAATAGAAGAAAAATTAAAACCGCTCATTGATGAGAAAATATCAGACATTACACTTGATATAAATTACATAACTTACAATGCCTTTTTACTGATAGACAAAACTGAAACAGTAGAGAGTTTGATTGGAAGTAAAACAAAAGAGAAGATAAACTCAAATATAGAGATTCTCTCAATAGAAGCGCTAAATAGACTATCCGATAGCTTAGATGACCCAAAAATAAAAGAGATTATCAGAAAAAAAATTGTTGAATCTTTGGATTCATACATCGATGAGTCTAACATACTAACGGCAAGCTTCGTCTCCATGCTTGCACCACTAATCGAAGAAAACGACAGAATCATAGAGATAATCATAGAGAAACTTCAAGCTCTTCTCAAGGATAAAGAGATAAAAAAGCGTGTTGTAAAAAGCATAAAAGAGTCAATGGATGAGAACATTTTTAAACTCAATTTAGAAGAGTTTTTAATAAAATACACGGGCAACAACTTAGAAGATACAAGAAAACTATTAACAGAAAAACTTGATAGCATCATAGATAACCTAAATCTAAAAGAAAAGATAAAAAACGAGATATTAAAACTATTGGATAGTAAAAAACTCGCAAGAAAATCCATAGCATTTTTAAAATTGAATATGTCTAAGATTAGCTTTGGAGATGTTATAGAGTTTATCAATCCGAAATTTAAAAAGAAAATGTCAAGATACATAATAAACAATCTGCTGATTATTATAAAGGGACAGAGTCAAAAGATATTCGACTTCAGCATATCCGAGAATGCAAAAAAGAAACTAAAGAGCCTTGATATAGGACAAGTTGAAGAGATTGTTTTAAACATAAGCAAAGAGCAGTTTAAATACATAAACCTATTTGGCGGCATTTTAGGATTCTTAATAGGCATAATAGAACTCATATTGAGGTGATAAAAATGAGCGAAAGCTTTGACAGGCTTGTCAATATCGTAAAACGATTAAGGTCTCCGAATGGTTGTCCATGGGATAGGAAACAGACGCTTTACTCCCTAAAACAGAATGTAATAGAAGAAGTATTCGAGCTTATCGACGCATTGGATAGAAAGGATATAGAAAATATAAAAGAAGAATTAGGAGATATGCTGCTTCATGTCGTATTTCACTCTCAAATCGCAGAAGAAGAAAACCTATTCAGCATAGACGATATGATAAACGGTATAAGCGATAAACTGATAAGAAGACATCCGCATGTGTTCGGCAATGTCAAAATTGAAAATGCAGACGAAGTTTTAAAGAATTGGGAAAAGATAAAAGAAAACGAAAAGAAAGAAAAACCAAAACATTACCTTGATTCTGTCCCGCCTTCACTCCCGCCAATAGAAAGGGCGTATAAATTGCAGAAAAAAGCCGCCAAAGTCGGTTTTGATTGGAGTAGCCCAGAAGAGTGTTTTAAAAAGGTCGAAGAAGAGTTTAACGAGCTAAAAGAAGCCAGAAACGAAAAAGAGTTAAAACATGAGATAGGCGATTTAATGTTTGCTTTGATAAACTTTGCAAGATTAAACAAAATAGACCCATCGGAAGCATTAAGAGAAGCAAATATAAGATTCGAAGAGAGATTTAACTGCATAGAAGATAAACTAAAAGAGAAAAACAAAAACCTGAACGAGTCAAACTTAGAAGAGATGGATAAGTTGTGGGATAAATGCAAGAAATCATAAATACCAGGTTATTATTTGTAATACTGCTCATCATAATTTCTTTTTTTGTTATACTAAAATCTAAATCCGTAAAAAGCGAAAAGGATTTCACTATAGCAAACAGAAAACTAACATCTTTCGGAGTGTCCAATGCAATAATAGGAACACTGGTTGGTGGAGCAGCAACAATAGGAACCGTTCAGTTGGCATATATGTACGGATTGGCAGCCTGGATATTCACCCTTTTTAGCGGAGTAGCTTGTCTTTTTTTGGGAGCTTTTTTCTCAAAAGCGCTCAGAAGCGAAGAGGTGGTAACCGTATCGGAGTTTATAGGCAATAGATTTGGAAATAAAGCAAGGGTTTATACAAGCGTATTAAGCTCTATAGGTATGTATATACACATAGTAGCCCAGTTTTTAGCCGCCATGTCAATCATAGAGACAGTGTTCGGTTTCAATGCAACAACAAGCATGATAATAACCTTTATTCTGATACTGATATTTGTTTTAAGCGGCGGAATAGTAAGTTCTTCTCTGGTAGGGGAGATAAAAACATTCATGCTGTATATCTTAATGTTACTATCCGCGTCCATAGTAATAATAAAACAAAACGGAATATCAAATCTAATCGGTTCATTGCCGGATAAAAACATGCTTAGTATCTTTTCATACGGCAAATCAAAAGCAATTCAGGACATGATAGCAATGGTCATAGGCGTTCTTTCAACCCAAACTTATCTACAGGCAATATTCTCGGCCAAAGATGTCAGAACGGCAAGAAACGGAGCTTTTTTAAGTGCCCTATTAATTCCACCAATCGGGCTTATGGGAATACTGGTCGGCATGTATATGAGAATTCACCATCCAGAACTAATAAACAACACTGTTGTTGTATTTCCGTATTTCCTAAAATTTTACTTTAACCCCATACTCACCGCTCTGTTTTTATCGTTTCTAACGATAATAACACTGGGAACGGCTTCGGGTCTGACTCTTGGAGTAACAACCAACCTATATGTTGACGTATTAAAAAGCCTTATAAAAAAGAATACATCAAAAGGAATAAGAGAAATAAAAACCACAGGTTTTTTAGTCCTTGCATCATCCATGTTTTTAGTGGTTACGGGACTTCACTCCGCTATTCTAAGCTGGAGCTATCTCTCAATGGGCATAAGGGGCTCTGCGGTATTCCTTCCACTACTTTTCATAATCCTGATAAAAGATGAGGAAATTTTAAACAAACTCAAACCTATCATTTTCATTGCGCCGTTTTTTTACATTTTAATAAGCATAGCGTTGAGATGATAACATTAACATTAAAAGAGAGTCTAAATAAAAATAGATGTCCGATATGCAGAACAATCTCAATGGAGTTTGACAACTTCCTATGGTGGTTTGAACGCGAAGGATATCACGAGATTTCGTCACTTAAAGCTCTAAAAGATGCACCCTTTATCTGCAAAAGACATGCAGATAAAATAGAGAGATTGAAAGACAAATTAAACAACACATTTGAGTTTTTAATAAAAAACGATGCTGAATTCCTTATGCTTCTTAAAGAAACAAATCCCAGAAAAAGAAAAAAACTTCTAAATCAGCCATTCGAATGTAGATTATGTTTAGAGGAAAAAAGGATAGAAGAGCTTGCCGTTGAACAGTTTGTAAAGGATAAAGACATACAAAAAGCATATTTTGAATCGGCCGCCCTTCTATGCAGAAGACATCTCTTTGCTGTTTTAAAAATCTCTAACCCAAATCTATCAGAGATGCTCATAAAAAAAACATTGGACTTTTTTCATGAAAGCTCCAGTTTACTTGAAAACTTCTTCAATAAACTTGATTACAAATCAAAGAACAAACCATCAGATGAAGAAAGAGACGCCTACATCAAGATACTCAAATACTTCTCGGTTGATTTTTAACTCAAAAAACAGAATTCAAATAAAAATCGCTTCCGAGATCTTTCAATTCTAAAAAAGAGAGATTGACACGGAAAGCTGAAGGGAGACAAACAATTCAATACCACTCAACAGATTCAACAGAATTACCTATATTTTCCATAAAAACTCTTTTGTATGGTAAAAGAAACCGTAAAACAGTCTTCACAAGCAGTTATCAAAAGTTTACAAATAGATAAATTTTTGATATATAACTTAAAAAATATTGAAGGAGTGGAAACATGAGACGGCAGGTGTTGTTGATTCTGTTTTTTATATTTTTCTCTGTAAACTCTTTCTCAGCTGATTATTACAAACTGCCCTTCAAAGACAATCTGACAAAAATCGGCTTCTGTAAAAATACAAGCAAATCAATCGACAGCGAATATTTTTTCGGAAAAAGGATATACGGATACATTTTCAAATGCAAAGGAGATAAAAATAAAGAAATAAAAAACCTATTTAAAGAGCTGGGTTTTAAAATAAAAGAGAAAGAGAGCGGATTCTTTGCAGTAAAAAAACTAAAAGATGAGAACATATGGATAGACTTTTCACCTAACAACGAACATCAACTAAAAATAGCAAGGCAGGTTATACTTAAAAACGGAAGTTCGATTGAGTTTAAAGCAAAAAATGACAATCCAATCTATTTTTACTTAGAGCATCCAGAAGATAAATTCCTAAGTCTCATAGTAAATATTCCAAAAGACTCAAGGCTTGATATAGAGATTGAAGGCGAGATAAAGCATGGTAAACTAAAAAAAACCATCCACTATAATCAAGAATTAAACGGAGAATATTCAACAAAATACATGTTATACGACCTACCACAGCTTGAAGGAGTATTTTTATGCTCTGCTACCCTATCATCAAAAAAATACCCTGCACAATTCAAAATACAGGTAATAGAAAATGGCAACTTAAAGAAACTAAATAATTCTGATAAAATAGGCGGCATAATTCTAAAAAACGTGCCTTATGGCTCTGCCGTTGTAAAGCCACAGGAAGGTGTAAGCATATATCACCCGAATATAACCGAAAGGGACTACAGCGGCGATTTAACGCCAAACGGAGATACGATATTCTGGCTGCCAGAAGGCAGATGGACAATCGAAGTCAAACCATTTGAAGAAAACCAGATAAACCTAACAACGCTAAAAAGTCATCTCATACCCGTTTTTGGCGGATATTTGACGACAGTAAGCTGGCCTGCTGCAATGAAGCATCTGTTTGAATCCGAAGACAATGTAAAATTGCAAATCTTAAAAGTCTTACCGAAAGACAACAACAGACTCACCATCGATGTCTCACTTCTAAACTTCAAAGAGAGCTATGAACCAGATAAAAACGACTTTGAGATACTTGAGTCGGGCAAAAAAGGAGAAGTCCTATCCATCGAGAGATTAAAAACTCCGCCACAGATTGCCATTCTGCTTGATTCGTCAGGCTCAATGAGAAAATCGATGGCAAAGGCAAAAAGAATAACAGCAGAGTTTATAAAAGGTCTGCCGAAAAACTCAGAAGTTTATCTGATAGATTTTGACACAAAACCAAAACTTATAAGCAAAGGTTCACCATCTCAGGCTTTAAAAGCTTTAAAAAGAGTAAAATCCGGCGGTGCAACTGCACTTTACGATGCAATAGTCTTAGGCATAGAAACATTAAAAAACAAAAATAGACCAACCCTAATCGTATTCACAGACGGTATGGATTCAAATTATAACGACACAGCAAGGCAGAGCAAAGCGACAAAACAGGAAGTATTGAATTTAATAAAAGAGTCCAACATACCTACATTCACGATAGGTTTTGGTAAAAACCCAGATAAAGAGACACTCTCAAGAATAGCAACTCTTGGAAAAGGCCAGTATTACTATGCAAAAGACTCCAAAATTCTAAAAAGTGTATTTGAAAGCATAAAAAACAATCTTGGTCATCAGTGGAGAATAACATACAAAAGACCAAAGGACACCTTAGATTCCGATGTCCCGATAATTGCAATGATGATAGACAACAGCGGCTCGATGGAAGAGAAGATGGAAAAAACAAGGGAAATACTGGCAGGTTTTATAGAGAGTCTGCCTGAAGATTATCTTGTTCAACTCTTTATATTCAGCAACGATGTTGAAGTAAAGCAGGTATTAACAAACGACAAATTAGCCCTGCTTCAGGGTATATCAGAGATGAAAGATTTATCCTCAACAAACATATTTGGCTCGATAAAGGCAGCATACGATTTTCTGCATGCCATCCCATCGACAAACAAATATCTAATCTATTTAACGGACGAAGCTCTTAATGTCGAGAAATCACAAAAAGACAACCTGAATCTACTGCTCAAAAAGATAAAAGACGACGGAATCAAAAGTCTATGGATAGGCATGGTAAATGAGAAAAACGAAAAGATATTCAAAGATGTGGCAAAACTTTCAAACGGCAGCTATGTCATAACACCATCCTGCGAAAAGATAGGCGAAGCCTTGCAAAAACTATCCGACAAAATAGCCAAATCAAAACAGTCAAATCTCCACACATTAAGGGTGATATACAAACAGACAGACAGGTACGGAAGAATTCACTTCTATACAACGGCAACACTTATTCCATTTAAACAGAGCAAAAGCGAAAAAACAGCGGCGATAGAAGGCATAACCTACAAAAAAACAGAAAAACTAAAACCATACGACGGAACAATAGGAAGATTCATAAGTGGTAGCGATGCTATAGGCAGGCAGGTTCAGGTTTTAAAACGCATTCCGTTGAACATATCGGCAAGCAACAAGGCAGTAAAGATGACTGTAAAAGAGATAGTCTTTTTAAGCAAACTAAAAGGCGTAAAAGCAGAAAGCGGCAAAAGATTCATGGCAATGATAGTAAAATTCGAAAACATACTAAAACCACAGAAGGTTGTTGTTTATCCCAACGGCTCAACTCACCCTGCAAGCTGGATAAACAACTCCGAAAAAAGCGCAAGAACAATAGAGAAAATACCGGATTATCTCATACCCGATGCACGACTGCATATATTCTTAAAATGGAACAATAATCAATCGTTTCCCGTATCCGAAGCGACATACTTAGCCCAGATGCCATTAATTCTGCCAGGCGAAAACGAGATATACATAAGGCCAGAACATCCAGTTGAAGGCACGCTCATCTTTATGGTGCCTGATGAGTTTATGAAACAGAGCTCACTTGAGCTTTACGATACGGCATACGGACACATAATCCTGCCCATAAGCGGAACGGCAAAGATAACAAAAGAGAAGATTTTACACCTTCCCAAACAGCCCACAGCAAAGCTATCGGATACATTCTCTCTAAGGATGATAGGATATACCGACACAACAAAGATAAACAACTTTGAAACAAATGAAAAAACCTTAATAAGAATAGCAAGATGCAATCTTATCTCAAAGGTTCAAGCTCACCTTTCGATAAATCCACAAAAGAGATTTTACCTTGCCATTTCGACAAACAAAGGAGACTTTTTCTTCAAACTCCATCCTATAACCAAGGACATACCGTTTGGACTTTATAAACCAAGATTGATAACGCCGGGTTCTTTTAATACGATAGCTCTTGCATTTGAGATACCAAAGACACTAAAAGACAACCCGTTCTCTCTTGTTGTTGACTTAAAAGGCGGTGCAAAAATCTTAAATGTCAAAAACAGCCAGAAAACAGAGCCAAAACCACTGACAGAAGCAGAAGCAGAAGGAATAAAGCTCTATGTAAACAACATTTATGTATCAAAAAACAGCAGTCTTTTGCCAGACAACTCGCTAATCGTAGATTTAACCCTAAAGGACAAAAAAGACAACTTCTCAACATCATTGGTTAATTTCCTTGGCTTAAACATAACAGAAGAAGCAAAAAAGAGACTAAAGGGCGAGTTTCAGTCATCCATCGAGAAAAATACAACAGACTCAAAAAGTCTTGCAAGTTTTGGGTTTAACCGAGTAGCACCAACACCAGGAGATGTTGAGCCTTCGTTCAAGAATTTCATAACGGAATTCAGTTATGAAACACTTGTCATAAACGGCCAGACAAGAAGAGGGTTTCTTATCTTTGAACTTGACAAAAAAACAAAACCGGAAGATTACACGCTCTCATCGCCAATCTTTAAGAACCTGCACTTCAGAATAAAAAACACAAAAGAGTTTAAAGATTATGACCTGCTTGCTAAAATTACGGAATACTCAACTGATTCGGATTTTCAGGACAGGTTAACAGAAGCAGTAAACAGACTTCAAGCAATAAGGGAAGCAGAAGGATTCAAAAAACCCGGAAGCATAAAAGTAGCGTCCATATCCCTTGATAAAAGCTCTGCAGGCATAAACATAAACCCGCCGAATATAACAACCGCTGGCGGCAAAGAGTGGTCAGGCATAAAAAACATAAGCCAGCTAAAAGAGCTATTAAAAAACATAAAGCTCATACCGTCAAATTGGGACGCATGGAAAACAACATACTCGCCTGAATCCGTCTTAACCCAAAGATGGGCAACAGAAAACGAGATAGCGTACATGAACTGGCTTGTATTAAACAGAGAAGGATTTTTAACAAAACGCCTAACGCTCTCTTTAACCGAAAAGGGTAAAAAAGCCGTCTGCAACTTTTTCAAGCCATATAGGTGCAACCTAAATGAACTGCCTGCAATCCAATACGAAGATGACAACGGCAATAGACACACGCTCGTTTTACCATTCTTCAAAGAGAAATACGAGATAAACTCATACTTTAAAAACGAAGAAGAAGCAGATTCAGACTCATACCCAACAGCAACGGTCGAAGTATCCGTTGTTGCCGAGAAACTCTCATCATCAAGAAACGAAGCTCTATCAGAGATGGCAAGCGCACTCGCATCGGAAGAGTCAGAAAAGACAGAAACCATAACACTAATTTCGGAGAAGTATCGACTCAAAGATTTGAGCATGGGATTTATTAATATAGGCTTTGCAAAGGTATTTGACCCATCAAAAGGCGTGGTTGAAAAAGCCATTATAGACTCACCTATCGGAAGAAAAGTATCCGAAGAGTCATTAGAGTTAACAAAATACAAACCGTTAAGGATAGAGCTAAAATTCTACACGCCCGATAAAGACTTCAAAACCGTTAGAGAGCTCGGCAACAATCAGCTACTGGAAGATTACTTCTTCACCGTTGCAATAAACACGCCCGATTTAGACAACAAAGCGGTAAAAGAGCTTCAAAAAAAATGGACAACAATTTACAAAGATACGCCAAACCCGGATATAATATCTTCTCTTAAGTGGTTTTCTGAAGGCGTCATAACCCGTTTTGTCTCATCTCAAACGGCCTATGAGAAAAAGATTGCAGACAAACTCAACATCAAGCTAAAAAGAGTTAAAAATCCAAGAATTGTTATCGTCACGATGTTTACAGGTTTAAAAATGAAAAAACCTATAGCTACGATAGATATACTGAATCCCTACCCTTATGTTGAAGGAGATAAAAAAGCGATTCATAGCTTTAATATTATGGCCGGATTCTATTACACCAGACTCGAGAAGTTTGCCCTACCGGGCGGATTCAACGCCGTCGATGTTATGAGACTTTTGCCAAAAGATACGAAGTTTCTGTTTTTAGATCCAGAAGAGTTAGAAGAGTTTTCAAAAATACTGAAAAAAGAAGGATATCCTGCCTGGATAGTTGAACACTTTGAAGATTGCGATAATTTTGTCATCTTCCCGACAAAACCTTTAAAGTTTGGCAAATATTACAAAACCGCATGGCTTGAGATAACCGAAGATTATAAGGTATTCTCATATTTAGATACGGGAGAAAAAGGCAGCATAACAGAACATATCATAGCAAACGACGAGATAGCTCAGCTTGCAGATTACATGGTCGGCTTCTGGATGGGTGTTCAGACATCTGTCTGGTCAACCGCAGCCTTCTCCTTAGAACTTGATAACTGGGAAGATATAAAAACACAGGCTCATGCCTTTGCAAGACAGCTTGCAAACTATTTAACCGCAGTTCTTGAAGGTGGTGAAAGATTAAAACCAGACTTAGAAAAAGCTCAAAAAGTAATTTTAGACCACGATGTGCTTGGTGCCTTAGGAGTTGATAAAATGCAATATGGCGGATTTAGTAAGGAAAAGTTAGAACAAGAGATAGCTCAAGATGCACAAAACAGGGGGTTTTCAAGCGATGATGTTCAGGATATGCTTAATGAAAAAGACATAAACAAAATACTTGATAGTCTGAAAGGTAAGCTCAAAGAGAAGTATCTCGGATTCACAAACGGATACAAGGACGGAGTGGATTATTACTTCAAATAACAAAAGACTGGGTGGCTAAGCCACCCTTTGAATTATTTTCTAAAGAGTGATTCTAACGCTTCAAAATCGAAATTTTTGATAAAATCTAAAGCCTCTTTGTAATCCATATTCTCAAAATTCGCTCCAAGCATGGCAAAAGCAGGCTCGTTTTTGAGTTCCTCAGCTTTAAGAAGAGGCACAACTATCGTCCCGCTATGCTCTATCTTGTCATAACCGATACCTATCTTATAACCGTTCATTTCAAAAGCTTTTAAAAACTCCTTGTCGGAATCAACGGTAACACCCTGAGAAAACGGAGCCCAGCTCATAAGAACCATAGAACCATTTAATACGGTAATGCCAATTTTTTTATTGCCGCTTGTATAATCCCTTTCAACCGCGACAAGCTCACCGTTTGGAGTCTTCATGTTTGAACCAGAACATTTTTCTGCCTGCCAACCTTCCACATCAACTATATACTCGCACACCTCTTTATAACTCGGAACCTTCCATTTTTCATTAAACTGTTTTTGAGCTGCCTGATTTGTCCCCATTGAAGGTATGCTAACACCCGGTGGCATAGCTGGCATACCACCCGTTGGATACTCATTAGCATAACTTACACCACCCAAAAGACCAACTATAGCAGCACCTATAATCAGCTTCTTCACGCTTCACCTCCCTTTAAAGTTAATAGATTTTTATAATTGTATAATATTATCTGAAAAAACTCAATATTCAAAAACCATCTTGCAAAACCGTACTTAATTGATATTATATTTGGAGAAACTTTATCAGGCAGTAGAAGGAGTGTTAATCTTCAAGCACAATGATTTACTTTTAAAAGTCATAGCAGAGACAGAACTTATATGGGTAAACACCTTGGACGAAAATGGCAATATCGTTCTATGGAACAAAGGCGCAGAGAAAATCAGCGGATACTCAAAGGAAGAAGTTGTAGGTAAAAAGGACATATGGGATTTATTGTATCCTGATAAATCCTATAGGGACAAGATATTCTCAAAAGCAATCGAGATAATCAAAAAGGGTGAGATAGTAAAAGATTTTGAGACAACAATAACAAGAAAAGACGGAAGTAAAAGAACAATCAGGTGGTATTCTGAAAACTTCACCAACACCAATGGCAAGCCTATAGGTTCTGTCGCTATTGGTATAGATGTAACTTACGAAAAACTTTTAAAAGATAAACTTAAAGCCAAAAAAGAAGAGTTTGAAACATATCTCAATCTTGCAAATATAATGCTTGTCGTTATAGATAGAGAGATGAAAACAAAGTTTGTAAATAAGAAGGTTGAAGAGATATTGGGATACAAAAGGGACGATATCTTAGGTAAAAATTGGTTTGATAACTTTTTGCCAGAAGAAGAGAAAGAAGAAGTAAAACATGTTTTTAGAAGAATAATAAACGGCGATTTTGAAGAGTTAAGCTACTATGAGAATCACATAGTTACAAAAAACAGTGAAAAAAGACTTATAGGTTGGTATTCAACATTTCTTATGGATGAAGCAGGTAATGTTGTTGCAACTCTAAGCGCTGGTGAAGATATCACGGCGGTAAAAAAAGAGACAGAACAACTTAAAAAACTCTCGTTTATAGACCCATTAACGGGATTAAACAATAGACTCTTCTTCGAAAAAGAGTTGCAGATAATTAACACTCCAAAAAACTATCCAATTAGTATGGTTATACTCGATGCAGACAATTTAAAAGAGATAAATGACACATTAGGGCACAAAGCAGGCGATGAACTCTTAATAAGCATTGCAAACTCTCTAAAAGAAGCAGTAAGGGAAAACGACATTGTCGCAAGGATAGGTGGCGATGAGTTTGTTGTTATTTTACCAAAAACAAACGAGAAAGGAGTAAAGGCATTCTGCAGAAGATTAAGAAACACTTGTTCAGACAAAAACAGAGTATATTGTGGCGTATCAATAGGATATGCAACACAGAATCTGCCATCTGAAGATTTAAAAAAGATTTTAGAGAAAGCCGATAGAAAAATGTATGAAGAGAAAAAGAGAAAGAAAGCCCTAAAGAATGGCACTCTTTTTAATTTAATTACAGCTATAGAAAAGAAGAACTTAGACCTTTCAGAAGACAAAATAATGATTAAAAAGGGTGATTTAGAAGATGATGAATGGGTCAAGATAGTAAAATATTTACAAGAATACCCCCGAGCCAGACTAAACAGTTAAGCCCTTAAATAAACCTGTAAACTCAAGCATTTTTACAACTCTATAGAGTGTCTCATTAACCTTAACTTCAAGATTAAACTTCTTTGCCAATTTAACCACATATCCATTTAGATACTCTATCTCGGTTTTTCTTCCCTTTCTTAAATCTTCACCAACACTTGCCTTCCATTTTTTCGGTTTGAAGCTTTGAGAAAACCCAAATACATCATCTGCAACTTCTTTAGCAGAGAAATCAAGGTTTAAATACTCTGCAACCCTAACAATCTCGTTTAGAGACTCTCTAACAATCCACCTTGCGTGCTCGAAAGATAAATCCAAAATGCCCGTCAAAGCATTGAGCGTGGCAGATGAGCAGTAAAACATGAACTTATGCCACTTATCTCTCATAATGTTGCCGCTTTTTTCTATCTTTATACCTGCATTTTCAAAAACATTGCATATTTTGTCCAACCTGTTGTTTTCGATAAGCGAGCCTATCTTCATTCCTTCATTTAGGAACTCTTCAATTGTAGATTCATTAATAAATCTTGAGCCTATTAAGACACTTGCAGGGAATATTTTGTCTTTGCCAAACAGCTTTTCTGCAACTTCTTCCGTATAAATACCGTTTTGAATGGTTATAATATCGACACTATTCCACTTTGATTTGATTGTTTTCAAAGCTTCTTCAGAATCATAACTCTTCGTGGCAAGAAGAACAAAGTCTGGTTTTCCAACGCTGTTTATACTCGTCTCTATCTTCAATTTCTTGCTTTTCAACTCATCGCCTTTTTTGAGAACAAGAGTGTTGTTTTTCAAAGTGTTTTTTATCCTTTCTCTTGAGATACAGACAACATCTGCAACATTATCCAGCATAAAACCAAACCACAAACCCAAAGCACCAGCACCGAAAATAACAACTCTCATAAAGTTTCTCCTTCTTCTTTTCTTTCTATTATAACAAGATATGAACACTTTACAACAGATTAACAATTTATTAAAATTTAAAAAACTCAAGGAGGTATTAAAATGTATGAGAGTATAAAAACTAAGAAGGAGAATTTTATAGGAACAATAACATTGAACAAGCCAGAGAGTCTCAATGTTTTTACAAGCCAACTTGCAGAAGAGCTAAACAGTGCTCTTGTTGAGTTTGACAACGATAAAGAAGTAAGGGTTATCGTTATAAATGCTGAAGGAAAAGGGTTTTCAGCTGGCATAGATGTAAACGAGCTAAAAAACAAGACTCCATTTGAGTTGCTCCAGACAACAAAATTAATGGAAAAAATGAATTTAACGATAACAAGCATGAAAAAACCGACTATTGCATCGATTCATGGATTTGCCGTTGCAAATGGCTTTGGTTTAGTTGCCCTATGCGACCTTGCAATAGCAGCAGAAGGCACAAAATTGGGTGCAACGGCGATAAATGTTGGACTCTCATGTATAGGACCAGCTGTTGCTTTAAGTAAGCTCATAGGAAGAAAAAGAACCTTAGAGTTGCTTCTAACAGGAAGAATAATAACAGCAGAAGAAGCATATCAGTGGGGTATAATAAACAAAGTTGTGCCAAAAGATAAATTAAAAGAAGAGACCTACAAATTAGCAGAAGAGCTTGCAAGCAAAAGCCCGCTTGCGCTTCAGATAACAAGAAAGGCGTTTTACGAGATGGCTGATATGCCGCTTGAAAAGGCTATTGAGCTTGCCAATTACGCATTTAGTCAAATATGCGCCTTAGAAGATGCAGAAGAAGGTATAAATGCGTTTTTAGAGAAGAGAGAGCCCAATTGGAAAGAGAGATAAGGAAACCTTTCACAAATCACTTGAATTTTAGACAGACACAACTATAATGAGCGCTGACGGGGCGTAGCGCAGTCTGGTAGCGCACCAGTTTCGGGTACTGGGGGTCGGCGGTTCGAGCCCGCCCGCCCCGACCAGTTTTACATTATCTCCATAAAAGGTGTAAAGGCTATAACTTCTGTATCCATATCATGAACTAAAACCATATGCTCAAGTCTAATTCCAAGCCTATTTGGTATGTAGATGCCGGGTTCTATTGTAAAAACCATATCTTTTTGCAAAACTATATCGCTATCTGCATTTATAAAAGGAAACTCATGAACATCAAGCCCAACACCATGACCCGTCGAATGAATGAAATACTTATCAAGCCCATACTTTGCAAGCTCTTTTCTAACCCTTGCATCCACTTCGTTTGCCTTTGTTCTACCTGGTGCTATCATCTCTGTAGCGTACAACTGGGCATAAAAAACAGCATTAAATAACTCCTTTTTCTCGTCGTCCTTCTCACCCATCAAAAATGTGTATGTTGTATCTGAGTTATAACCGTCAACTGTCGCTCCAAAATCAATCACAACAAACTCGCCATCTTCGATTTTTTTATCTGTTGGAATGTGGTGCGGATGGGCAGCATTGGGACCACTTGCAACAATAATATCAAACGACTCCTTCTGGGCTCCCGCTTTTCTTATTTGATAGGCAAGCTCATCGGCAAACTCCTTCTCTGTAATGCCCGGCTTTAGAGTGGGATAAACCTTTAAAAATGCGTTTCTTGCCGCAAATGCCGCACGCTTTATCTGATTTATCTCTTCTCTTTCTTTAATCATCCTTATAATCAGTGTCTGATTGGTAAAATCAACAATATCAAACTCTTCAAACGCCTTCGCCTGCCTGTGCGTTGTTTTTATAAAATCAAGCCCAACCCTTTTTAGCTTTTGAGACTTCAAAAACTCAACAACATCATCAAGACTTCTGCTCTCTTTTGCTCTATCAGACAAATTTTCCTTCGCCTTCTGAAAATACAAAGGACTAACAAACAGAATAGCATCATCATAAACAACCAAAACACCACTGACATCAACACCAGTAAAATACCTTATGTCCGAATCAGAAAATAAAACAACAGCATCAACATCAAACTCTCTCATCTTCTCTTTCAATTTAGATATTCTTCTTTCTATCATAACTGCGACTCCCTAACACTCATATTTCTCTTCTCTTTTGCCTTGTAAAGGGCTCTATCTGCCTTCTTAATAAGAGATTCCATCGTGTCTCCTTCCTTAAACGAAGCAACACCAAAACTCGATGTTATAGAAAAGATATCGCTCTTATACTTGAATTTAAGCCTTGCAACGGCTTCTCTTAACTTCTCTGCCACTTCGAATGCTGCATCTTCGTCCGTATTCGGAAGCAGAATAATAAACTCTTCACCACCGTATCGTGCAAATATATCGCCAGCTCTTATCATGGATTTAACCGTTTTACAAAAACCCTTTAAAACCATGTCTCCGGCTAAATGGCCGTATGTGTTGTTTACATTGCTAAAATGATCAAGGTCTGCCATAATGATAGAAAATGGTTGTTTGTATCGCTGGGCTCTATTTATCTCAACCCTAAAGAAATGCAATAAACCTCTCCTGTTGTAAATACCCGTCAATGGGTCTATTATTAGATTCTCTTGTGCTTTCTTTAGCTTCTCTTTTAAATCCTTTATCACTTCTTCTGCTTCTTTCATCTTCTTTGAATACTCTTCTATCTCATTCTTCATCGTAACGGTTGTATCTTTTATCTTTATCGCTATACCTATAAGTCTTCTGCTTAACTCGTCAACATCTATATCTTTACTCGATATGGCACTGTTTATCTCGTCTATATGACCTTGAAATGTATCAACATAGTTGGAAGATGAAGATGTAAATGTTGTTATTGTATAAATAAGGGCCTTCAACGCCTTGTCGAGTTTGTTCTGCAGTGTTTCTATATACTCTTCTTCGAGCTCTTCTTTCTCTTTAACTAAAGCCTTTATCTCTTCTCTTATCTCTTTTTCATCAAGCCTGTATGGGTATGATGAGAGTTTAGATTGCAGCTCTTTTACCTTGTTTAGATAATCCTTAGCCTTAACATCGTCACTTTCAACATCTAAAAGCAGAAACAGAATCTCGAGTATATCTCTATAAACAACATCCTTTGAGTCTTTTGTTGAAGTTCCAAGCCTAAATAGAATCTCCTTAGACGCAACAAGACTCTCTTCATCTATCTTCTGTTTTAGAATCTCTTTAACCTTATCAAGGCTATCTCTCCATCTCTTGTCGGCTTCCGCAGATTTCGCAAGTGTTATGAGTATTGAGAGATTACTCAAAAGCAAGCTGTTGAATCTGTTTCTCTTTTTCTGTAAAAACTCATCGTATTTTATGACAAACTCGGCTATCTCGTTTCTAAAGGCAATGAGTTTTGATGTATCCTCTTCGTACTTAATCTTTTTAATTTTCTCTTTATACTCGTCTAATCTTTCGTCTATCTCTTTATCCCCTGTTTTTAGAGATATCAGAAGATAAATAATAGCAGCAGATAAATTTTCAATATAAGTTGAACATGAAACCTTTGATTTACCCTTTGTCTTTCTTATCAAGGATTCCTCCCTCTTTTTACGAACAAAAAGACTTTTTAGTTTGACAAAAAGCCAACTAACCACTAACCTATAGTATAGCAAAATGTTAATGTCTGTCCAATTTTTGGGTGCCGTCTAATGGTAAAAGCTCAGCATTTTACCGACATACCAAAGACAAATCTTTTGATTTTGTCAATACGCCTTATCTCTGTCTCTGGTGCCGTTATATGGACAACATACCCAAATCTATATCTCGCAAATGTAAATAAACTCTTGCTCATATACTTATACAATAGCCTAATCTACATCTATACCCTGTTTTTTGTGATAAGGTTTTACTTTCCACCAGATTCAAATAAATGTGAGTACTTTTGTCTATTTACCTTTATATTCGACCAAGCAGTAATATCATACTTCACCTATACAACAGGTGGGTTTTCAAGCCCTTTCTATTCAGGATACTTTGTTGTGATAAGCATATCAGCATTTGTGCTCGGAACAAAGCCATCGTTCATTGTAGCATTAACGGGAGCCATATTTTATATACTATTCAACTTAAGCTATGGCATAGGCATCTATAACATAGGTGAACTAATTTACAGAATTGTCCCATTTTTCGTAATCGTGTTTCCAACAGGTATCTTAAGCGATGCAATGGAGAAGCATCTCAAAGAGATAGACGATTTAAACCTTGAGCTATCAGAAAAAAACAAAAAACTCGAAGAGTCTTTAAGAAAAATAGAAGCAATACAGCAACAGCTCATAAAAAAAGAGAAAGAAAAAGCAATGCTTGATTTAGCAGAAAGCGTTGCTCACAGATTAAGAAACCCACTTATGAGTCTTGGTGGTATAGCATCCATCGTAGATAAAAAACTAAAGAAAGGTGCAAAACCAGAAGAGTTAGAAAAATACATAGAATACATAAAAACCGAAAGCAAAAACATGAGCATGTTGCTTGATAACCTTCTAACCATGAGCGATTCAGCAGTTGAGTTAAAATTCTCTGTCTTGCAAAATATAGTAAAAGAAGTTATAGAAGAGTACAAAAACGCCATATCATCAAACAAAATAAAACTAACACTAAAAATAGAAGAGAAATTGCCACCTGTAAGAACAGACCCTAAAAAATTAAAAATGGCTTTAAAAAATATTATCGACAACTGCATAAAGGTTATGCCAAACGGTGGAGAGTTATTTGTTGGTATAAAAAAATCTGAAGAAGTAAAAAACTCTATCGAGATAGTAATAAAAGACACAGGACCAGGCATACCAAAGGATATACTCAGAAACATATTCAAACCGTTTGAATCAGGCGGCAAGGTAAAGAAGGGCTTGGGCTTGCCACTTGCGAAACACACAATTGAAATCTTGGGTGGTGAACTTTACATAGATAGCAAAATAGCCGAAGGCACAACATTTAAAATCATTCTTCCAATGTGAGGGGTAAAAGATGGAAAAAACCGTTTTAAGTGGCATGAGACCAACAGGAGATTTACATCTCGGTAACCTTTATGGAGCATTACAGAATTGGATAAACTTACAAAACGAAGATTACGAAAGATTCTATTTCGTTGCAGACTGGCATGCTTTAACAACAGGCTTTGACTCATCAAAAGAGATACCTAAAAACACAATAAACATGGTGGCAGACTGGCTTGCTTTTGGACTTGACCCTTCAAAAAGCATAATTTTTGTTCAATCACTTGTAAAGGAGCATGCCGAACTATTCCTGCTTCTTTCAATGATAACACCGGTAGGATGGCTGGAAAGAGTTCCGTCATACAAAGACCAGATAGCCCAACTGGGCAAAGCCAAAACATCCAACTACGGTTTTTTAGGGTATCCCGTTCTAATGGCTGCAGACATTATTATTTACAAAGCGCATTATGTTCCTGTTGGACTTGACCAGGTCGCCCATCTTGAATTTACAAGGGAGCTTGTAAGACACTTCAACCATACAACACAAAAAGATGTCTTCATAGAACCACAGCCACTCTTGACAAAAGTGCCAAAGATTTTAGGTCTTGACGGCAGAAAGATGAGCAAATCCTACGACAATGCAATTTATCTATCCGATTCCGAAGAAGAGACAACAAAAAAGATACGCATCATGTTTACGGACCCACGAAGAAAAAGAAGAACAGACCCTGGTGTCGCAGAAGAGTGTGGCGTTTTTATGCTGCATAAAATATTTTCATCAAAAGAGAAGCAGGAAGAGATAAAACAAGCCTGCTCAAAAGCAGAAATAGGTTGTGTTGACTGCAAAAAAATGTTAATTAAGAATTTAAATGAAGCATTAAAACCGTTTAGAGAAAAACGCAAAGAGCTTCTAAACAAGGAAAAGACGATAAAAGAGATACTAATAGAAGGCTCAAAGAAGGCAAGTCAAAAAGCAAAGGAAACTTTAGAAGAGGTGAGAGATGCAATTTTTTCAACAGGAAGACTTAGATAGATTAGAAAAGGCACTTAAAAACGAAACAACAGGCCTTTATAACAAGTCAACACTGTATTTACTAATGGACAACATACTAAAACAACACGAAAGATACGAAGAGAACTGGAGTTTTATACTTATGGACTGCTCTTTGGAAAGAATTAGCTCAAGCTGTGAAGCATTAAAACAAGAACAGGTAGATAAAGCAGTCGCAGAAAAACTAAAGTCAATCTGCAGAAAAAGTGATATTCTATTCTACTGCGAAAACGGGTTGTTCTGTATATTAACGCGAGTATTTGAAGGTGATGATACGGTAAAATTTTGCGAAAAATTGTCAAAAAATCTAAAAGAGCTTAACGCAGAAGGATGCATCATAGATATTATGCCAAAGTTTGGTATAACATTCTCAAAACTTAACGACACACCCGAAGCCTTCTCTCAAAGAAGCTATGACGCATTAAATAAAGCAATTTCAACAAAAGAAGATATCCTGGTGCAAGCTTAAGGCTTGCCCAGGAACTCTTTATCTATAAAGTTTGTATCGTAATTGTTGTTTATAAATCTATCGCTTGTCAGTATCTTTTTAAAGAAAGGAATGCTTGTCTTTATTCCTTCAATCACAAACTCATCAAGACATCTCAGCATTCTCTTTCTTGCTTCTTCTCTGTCTGAGCCTCTAACTATGAGCTTTGCTATCATAGAATCGTAATAAGGCGATATTACACTATTACATGAAACTGCAGTATCAATCCTTACACCAGGACCACCGGGCAGGTATAAATTCTTTATCCTTCCGGGAGATGGGTAAAACTTCTCTGGGTCTTCTGCATTGATTCTGCACTCTATAACATGAAACTTAGGCACAATGGCAGACTGCATAATGCTTAACTCTTCACCGGATGCTATAGCTATCTGCTCCTTTATCAAATCAACGCCATAAACCATCTCACTTACGGGATGTTCAACCTGAATGCGCGTATTTATCTCGATAAAATAGAAGTTTTCACCATCAAAGAGAAACTCAAGTGTTCCAGCATTCTTATATCCCAACACCCTGCATGCTTCAGTTGCCGTCTCGTGTAATCTCTTTCTTGTCTCTTCTTTTAAAACGGGAGATGGTGCTTCTTCAAGCAGTTTTTGATGTCTTCTTTGAAGTGTACAGTCCCTTTCGCCTACATGGATAACATTGCCATGTTCATCTGCAAGCACCTGAACTTCTATATGTCTTGGATGCTCGATAAACTTCTCAAGATAGATATCTTCCCTTCCAAACGAAGCTCTTGCTTCCATCTTTGCAGAGTTGTAAGCAGAGATAAGCTCATCCCTATCCCTTACAACTCGCATTCCCTTACCGCCGCCGCCCCATGCTGCTTTAAGCAGAACGGGATAACCTATCCTTTCGGCTGTCTCAATAAGCGTATTCTCATCGTTTATAGAGCCCTTGCTTCCTGGAACAGTCGGTATGCCGTTGTCTGCAAGTATCTGCTTAACGACGGATTTATCCGCCAATCTCTCCATCGTTTCAGCGTCAGGGCCTATAAACTTAACACCTAAATCATTGCACACCCTAACAAATGTCGGATTTTCACTCAAAAATCCGTATCCTGGATGCACAGCATCGCATTTTGAGTTGACTATAGCCTGAGCAAGGTTGAACAAGTGAAGATAGCTCTTTTGTGCTTCGGCAGAGCCTATACATATAGACTCATCTGCCAACTTCACATGCATAGACTCTTTATCTTCTGTCGAATAGACAGCAACAGTTTTAATACCCAGCTCTTTTGCTGCTCTTATTATTCTGACTGCTATCTCTCCCCTGTTGGCGATTAGGATTTTTTTGAACATTTAGCCTAACCTCTTTACAAGGAATAGTGGCTGGTCATATTCAACCTTTTGGCCGTTTTCAACCAGAATTTTCTCTATCCTGCACGGAAATTCTGCTTCAAGCTCATTCATTATCTTCATAGCTTCAAGAATACAGAGCACATCACCCTTTTTCACTTCATCACCCACTTCCACATAAGGTGGAGATGTTGGCGAAGGCGCTCTGTAGAATGTTGCAACCATAGGTGATTTTATCTCTACAAGGTCTTTGTCTAATACCTTATCTTCTTTGGCTTCTTCCTTTTTCTCTTCTTTTACCTGTTGCGGAGTCGCAGCTTGCGTCTCAACAACCAAAGGTTGAGCTTGGGCAACTATATTCTCTCCCACAAACGCTTCTTTCTTTTTTAAGACCAGATGCAACTCGTCATCTTTGTATTCAAACTCGACAAAGTTGCTCTTCTCAACAAAACGCATCAGCTCTTTAAGCTGCTTTAAATCCATTTCTTACCCTCCTTTTCAATATCGTGAACAATATAACAAAAGGCTGTTTATTTTTCAAATTTTACTAAGAAGTTAAGTGTGAATTATGAACTCGCCGTATCTGTTTAAGTCTTAAGCGCAACTTGTATAGCAAATCTTCAAATGTCAAACCATCTTCTGGAAACCTAACGAATGTCTTATACAGCAATCCTTCTGAATATTTCTTTACATCTTCCTGTTTGAAAAGGAATTTATTTCTAACCTTTGCGTCAACATCTTCAATGAACGAGAAAAATCTCTCCATATTGCCTTCAGGACAAAGACATACAAAAGAGTCCGCACCATCTCTCATAACCCTTAAAAGATAAGGATTAGCAAGCAACTCTTCTGCAAGATACTCTATAAGCTTATTCGCATAATCTATACCGTAGGTATGGTTTATATACCCTAAATCCTTTATATCCACAACAAACAACAAGAACGACTCTCTATTTTTTATCTTCGATACCACAAACTCCCTAAACAAAACGAGCCTGTCCGCCCCTGTCAAGTAATCTTTAAAGAAAACGCTAACCCTTTCTTCTTCTATCTCTCTCAACTGCGGCAAGTTGCTTCCTTGCTCATCCTGCAAACAGTTGTTAACTAAAATATCCTTAGAAACCTTTAAGGTATATCTATCAAGAGCCATTTCTTCCATAACCTTTATCGCCTCTTTTGGAGAATATCTACTTTTCTCTCTATAAGTTCTCTTGCTCGTCAAAGCATCAAACACATCAGCTATAGCTAAAACTCTTGCACAGCACTCTATCTGATGACACTTGAGTCTATCAGGGTATCCACTACCATCACACCTCTCGTGATGGTGTTTAATGCAATCAGCTACATATTCAAGCTGGTCTATACCCTTAACCATCTCATAAGAAAATACGGGATGATACTTTACTATCTCAAACTCATGCTTTGAAAGCCTGCCCGGCTTAAGCAAGATTGAATCTGGTATTCCTATTTTTCCTATATCGTGAAGAAGGCCAGCGGTGTATATAAGATTTTTTTCCCTTTCACTTTTACCAAGTGCTTCCCCTATAAGTCTCGCGTAATATGCAACCCTTTCTGAATGCCCTTTTGTGTATGTATCTCTTAATTCTGCGACTTTCATGAGAGATTTCAAAAATTGCTCTTCGTTTTTAGTAAGAACATGAGTTATTTCTGCAAGCCTTCTAAAAGATAAGACAGACATAACAAGATGCATACCTATATTTTTAAGCAAAATCTTGTGATATCCTATATTTTCTATCTTTTTTTTAAAGCCATAAGCAAAAGATGCTACGAGTTGCCCATTGTATTCAATAGGAACAAATATGCCATCTTCCAAGCCGAGAATATTTGCCTGTTTTGATAATTCTAACCCATATCTCTTAATGGCTTCTGAGTAGGTAATAGTAGTCTTGACATTTTTACTAAATAGTTTATATGTAATCCAATCCTCAACATCATCATTAAAATCATCATAGCAAACGGTAAAATCTCCCGTTCTATCAACCACACAATAAACACTATCGTAAGGCATTATAAAACCTGTTATATCTGCATGAGAGTATCTCAAAACATATCTGAGATTACTTATCAACCAATCGTGCAAAGATACATAAGCTATATTCCTTAAAGAAGAAGAAATCTTTATATGCAATTGTTCAGTTTGATTGTGAAGCAGAATTTTGTAGCTTTTAAACTCGCTTGATATTACAGTCGAGATAATGTCCGCTACCAGTTTTAAATCTTTCTCGTTATCACTATCAAAATAGTTATATTCATCTAAACAAACAACTTGGATTGCACCAAAAACATCAACACCTTTAATAAGTGGCGCTGTAAGAACAGATTTGACTTTAGCATCCTTCCATTCTTTTACCGCATGTTTATATCTCGGATAATTCCCTACATTGACTAAGTTTCTTTTTTCTAAACTCTCCTTAAAAGCACCAGCCATATAGATATCATCGAGTTTTTCTTTTATCCCAATACTGTTAGACAAAAAATAAGAAAAGCTAACTTCCTTATTTAGATTCAAAACACTTTCAAAGTTAGCAATTCCAAGAACAGAAAACTCAACACCAAAATATTCAGCTATTCTCCTAAGAAGCTCTTCATTGTTTATATTCAGACGCCACTTATTTAAAATAAAAAATAATAGTTCAGATAATTTTACTTTCACTTATCCCCCTGCAAATTATAGTGAAATGTTAAACAAATATCAAACTATTATCAAATTATTTTAACATTTCTGCAAAGCTATCTTTATCTATAGGCTTACAAAACAGATAACCTTGAGCGTAATCACAGCCCATACTCTTTAAAATTTCAACCTGCTTTTTAGTCTCAACACCCTCAGCAGTTGTTTTAAATCCAAACTCTTTAGCTATACTAATTATAAGCTTAACAAGACTTAAATCTTTTCTATTTGTAAGCATACCTCTTACAAAAGCCATATCTATTTTAACTACATCAACAGGAAGCTCCCTTATGTATGTTAAAGATGAATATCCTGTGCCAAAATCGTCAACGGCTATTTTAACACCAACATCTTTAAGCTCATATAAAACCTTTTTAGTGTAATCTCTGTCGTCTATAAACACTCTTTCTATTATCTCAACCGTTAAAAGATTGCCTTCAACTCCAAAATCTCTTAGCACTTGTTTAATAAACTGAACAATATAATCTCTCCTAAAACTTTTAGGAGAGATATTCACTGAAATAGGAATCCTTTTATTAAGAGAAGCTACTGTCTTAACCGCTTCGTAAATTATTCTCTCTTCTACATCAAACATAAGATTTGAATCTTCGAGCACTTCTATAAACTCAGAAGGCGGAACTATTTTACCTTTATGAACCCATCTAAGGAGTGCTTCTGCACCTGCAATCTCTTCTGTTTCTATAGAGTAATAAGGCTGATAGAACAAGACAAACTCGTTATTTTCAAAAGCCTTTTTTAGTTTATCTTTGAGTTGTATAATTTTAAATACTCTCTTCTGAGTATTTTTCTTGAAAAAACCTATTTCATTTTCACCTTGCGATTTAGAAGATACAAGAGCAAGTTCAGCTTTCGATAAAAGGTCATCGGGACTCTCACCGTCAATAGGGTAAAAACTAACGCCTATATGATAAGAAGGTAAAATACTGTTGTTGTCAATCTTAACAGGTTCGTTTAACCTTCTCAGAATTCCCATAAGCTTAACAAGAGCATCCTCTTCGCTATTAACTGAAGACATAAACAAAGCGAATTTATCACCAGTAAGCCTACCAACAATATCGTTATTCTTTATATCCGCAGTTAACCTTTTAGCAGTTTCTTTTATTAACTCATCTCCAACGGTATAACCGTAAACCTGATTTATATAGGAACAGTTGTGAATATCTATAACAGCAAAAGCTGAAATTTTTCCTTTTTCATTTTTTAGAACCAGCCCAACTTTTCTTAAAAACTCGTCTTTATTTGGCAATTTAGTTAATAAATCATGTCTTGATAGAAATATAAGTTTCTTCTGAAGTTCTTTTTCCTTCGTTATATCCTTACCAACAGCTATATAATACCTTATTTTTCCATCTTCTTTATAAGGAATAATTGTCGTATAACCCTCAACAAGTTTCCCGTCCTTAGTCCTGTAAACAAATAAATCACTAAACACCTCACCTTTTCTTAAAGACTTTGCAAGTCTTTTTATAAACTCTCTATCATGCTGATTAGAAGAGAAAATCGAATGCTTTTTTCCTATAACTTCCTCATACTTATAACCATGAAGTTCAAGTGCTGCTTCGTTCATATACACAATTCTAAAGAACCTATCCATTATAACAACATACGAAAAGCCTGCGTTGAGAGCTATTGAGATTATTTTATTCCATCTTCTATTTCTTAAGTATTGTAAAGAAGCTTCTATATCACCTTTAACTTGAAGAAGCAGTTTATAAAATTTCTTGGTAAATTCTATTCTAAAATCAAAAACAGCTATTACAACAGCAAAAACATTTGAAGATAAATTCAAAGGAATAGCAAAGCAACTTTGCAATCCATATTTCTCAACAAGACCCTTAAATTTAACTGTTCTAAAATCACTGCTTATATCAGAAGTCAGCTTTATGCTGTTTGTCGAATAAGCTCTAACAAAAGGAAATTCATTATCCTCTGGCTTTAACTTATCTATACCGGTTTTCAATTCTTTAGCAAAACTTTCCATTTTATCGTTTCTCACCGATGCATAACTAACAATCCACTTACTATCAGCATTTACTATAACAAACGAAGCAGCAGCATTTAAGTGCTCAACCAAAATTGCACAACTTTCTTTTAATAATTCACTCTCATCTTCAACAGATATAAATACTTCGTTTAAGTGATAGAGAGTCAAATAAAACCTATTAAGAGACTCAAGCTGCTCCTGTTGCTTCTTTTGAATAGTTATATCTCTCATCAAGCCAACAAACTTAAATATTTTCCCGCGTTTATATATAGGAACAACACTAACATTGAAGGTTTTATGCTCTTTATTTTTTGTTATAGTCTCATATTCAAACTCAACAGGACTTTTCTTTAACAGACGAGCATAAACTTCAGTTTTCTTACACTCCTTTTTTCTCTCCTCAGCCCCGAGAAACAATGGGGTTCTTCCCCTAACATCTTCAAGTGTATATCCAAGCGCCTTAACAAATGCACTATTTACATATTCTATTTCGCAATCTTCATTTGTAATGACAACACACTCTTCTATTTCTTCTAAAACTTTACTTACAAGTTTTAGATTTCTCTCTGACTTTATCTTCTTAATAGCGAACTCAACATCACCTTTCAATTCCTTTAGCAAATCCAAATATTCGCTTATAAAGGCATTTCTTTTTTGAGAAAAAACAAGTAGTATATTTTCAACTCTCCCATCAACAACTATAGGAATGGCACAATTTGAACGAAATCCAAGTTTTAACAAATCATCACGCCAGTAAACCATATCAGGATTTGATTCTGTATCGGGATTTATCACTATCTCGCCTTTGGAAAATGCTTTAGCAGCCGTCCCTCTGCCATACTCTGACACACCATCAACAGTTGCAAATACACTTTCAAAAAATTCTCTGCCTTTGCCTGCTACATAATTGATGCCAATTCTTTTCTCTTCGTCAACAGAAGCTACAACAGCTGCAGCAAAACCAACCCTAATTAATACATTGCAAATCTCAGCAAATAAATCACTCTCATCTTCAACTTTTATTATTGCTTGATTTATATCTTTAAGAGCCATATAAAGCTTTTTAAGATTACTCTCTTCAGTTATATCTACACCAAAGAGAATTCCAGCCGGCTTGGAGTTATATACAACTGTGCTACCATAAATGCTAAAAATCTTTTCCGTCCCATCAGAAGAGACAACTTTAACGCCGTGATATACACTACTGAATTTAATACCTTTAAGTCTCTGAGAGGCATGATGATAACATATATCCCTATGAAGTTTACCTATAAATTCACAGATATGCTTGCCTTTTAAATCTTTTTCCCTGTATCCTAAAACCCTATAAAAGTTCTTATTTGCAAAAACTATCTCTCCATTTTCCTGATACAGCACAATGCACACATTACCCACATCATTGAAAATCTCAAATAATTCAGAACTCACAAGTCTCCCATCAGGAACAATAAATCCATAAACAAAAGTAAACTCTTTATCTTTTTTAAACACTGCAGTGATAGAAATATCACCTATACCTTCACAAAACAGAGACTCTTGAACAATGCCGTCTCTTTTTGAGTTTTTTAAAACGAAGAATTTTATCTTGTCTGATGATATCTCTTTAGCAAACGTATTTTTCAATATATTGAACTTATCTATTTTAGAACCATCTTTTGTTAAAACAGCATCAAAAATTAAACTGCCACTCTGCAACATATTTACATTTTATTACCCTAATAGTGGCAATGTCAACAACAAGATTGTATTATTATGATATGGCAAGAACGGGTATTGCAAATCTGCCCTTACATACAGGAAAAGCTCCACGATGGTTGTTTGAGAAAATGGTTGAACTATCAGAGCAGATAACATACTTAATCTGCCTTGATTTAGGAAAAGACGAGTTTTTAAACAAAATATCAGACCCTTTCTGGTTTCAGGCTTTTGGTTGTGTCTTGGGTTTTGATTGGCACTCAAGCGGTCTTACGACAACAGTATGCGGAGCATTAAAAATTGCTTTAGATAAAATAGGAAACGAAATTGGCCTGTTTATGGCTGGTGGCAAGGGTAAAACTGCACTAAAAACACCGCAGGAGATTGAAACAGTTGCAGAAAAACACTCAATAAACGCAAACTTTCTAAAATACACAAGTAAAATCATAGCAAAAATAGACAATGCTGCACTGCAGGATGGCTACCAACTTTATCATCACACAATTATATTCACAGATAAAAACAACTGGTGTGTAATTCAGCAGGGATTAAACGAGAAAAACTCAATGGCAAGAAGGTATCACTGGCTAAAAGACACAACAAAAAGCTTCACAAAAGAACCACACAAAGCCATCTGCTCGCAAAGATTAGAAAACCTTGTTCTAAACCTTGTGGCAAAAGAGAGTATAAAGGTGCAAAATGATTTTATCGATTTTTTAAACTCACCAATCCATTCCATAGAAAAGGAATTAAGCAGAATAGAAACATTGAATTTACCACGAAGGCATTACATCACTCTATCCGACTTAAATATAAAAAGGCTTAAGAAAAACATTTTAGAAATATCAGACAAAAAGCCTTCAAACTTTGAACAGCTTTTAAACATAAAAGGAGCAGGCAGTAAAACCCTAAGGGCTTTGAGCTTAATATCTGAGATTGTATATTCGGACAAGCCAAGCTTTAAAGACCCTGCACGATACTCGTTTGCTCACGGCGGTAAAGATGGCCATCCATATCCCGTTGACTTAGAAACTTATACAGAGAGCATAGAAACATTAAAAGAGATAGTAAACAGAGCAAAAATAGGCCACTACGACAAAGCAAGGGCTTTAAAAAGACTCTCAAAACTGTTATAACGGCTTAGGTTTTCTCCTTATAGGATTAATACAGATACTCTTTATAACAACATCTATAGACGCACAATAAGTCTCGCTTTTATTACACAGATACAGCTTAACCTTCTCATTATTCACACCAAAATTTGAGACAAAACCTTTGGGAATATGCCACAAAAACTCACCCTTCAACGCATCAACATTGCAATTACCCAAAATGCCAGCAGGATGTCCGCCTATTACCGGCTCTATACATAGCTTTTTAACATTTCTCGATTTCCACTTTATAAGATAACTCCTACCTTCACACAGAACAGCATTGTGTCTTGGCGAGAGTATAACAATAAAAGGAGAACTGTTAGAGCTCATTCCAAACGAATTAAAACTCAAAACAAAAACAGCACTTAACACAAACAATAGCCTTCTCATCTTCGCTTCTCCTTCACCTTTCAATCAAAACTTTAACCAGCTCACCTTCTGCAAGTAGTGTATCGGGATACATGTTATTCATAACATAAATTGTCTTATAAAATTTCCTTTTTATACCTAATTGTTTAAGCAAGCTCTCAAATGTGCAGCTTCTTTTTACCTTTACAACCTTAACATAGGTGTTTTTTACATAAATCTTAGACGAATCTGTCAATCTCTTAAATGTCTTCATAGGCATGTTCAGATAAAATCTATCCTTGCGATACACTGCTAAAGGAGATTGAGCGATGAATATAAAACTCGTTGAACCATACCTTACAAAAACACCCTTTTTATAGAACAGAACACCGTTTTCTGATATTACCTTAGAAAATTCAAAAGCATCAAAACCGTTTACTGATATATGTTTTATTGGACTTCTATTTGAGAATTTAGCTGCAAGCGTATAAATATCAACCTTCGAAGTTGTAATCTTTATAAACTCTCCTTTAACCTTGGGATTGTAAACAAGGATAAACCTGCGTGTATCAGAAAGGCTCCAGCCTTTGGGAAATCTAAACTCAAATCTCATAGCAGGATGATAGTAATGATTACCTTCGACATAACCGTATCTTTTATCTTTACCGAACAAGATCCCGTTTATATGAGCTAAATACCTATCCCTTCCAATCTCATAATACTTTCGTCTTGCTACACTCTGCCACAGTCTAACTTCCCTGTAAATTTTCTCTTTTCTGTGCGGTGGTGATGGGTGGGTTGCTAAAAACTCAGGAAGAGAATAATGTTTCTCTGACTGATAACGCATAAGTTCATCAAAAAATTTGGCCATCTGCGTAGCATCATAACCAGCTAAAGTAGCATACTTTACATCCAAATAATCAGCCTGATACTCATCTTCTCTGCTGAAACTCAGAAACAGAAGATTACCCGCTATGCCTATAAGCGGAATATACCTTCTAAATTTTTTAGACTCAGAATAAGCTATCGCCAGACCAAGATTGAATAGAAGCTGTTTTGAAATCATCGATGCAACATGATGGGCGTTTATGTGTCCTGCTTCATGACCTATAACGGTGGCAAGCTGGGCTTCATTGTTGAGATATGCCAAAATTCCACGGGTTATGTATATATACCCGCCGGGAGTTGAGAAAGCGTTAACGGCTTCAGAATCAAGCAAAATAAAGTGATAAGGTATTTTCAAGTCGGCATGACTTACAACCCTAAGCCCAACGGATTTCACATATGCATTTAAATTCTTATACCTATAAATCCCATATGTTGAAACAATATCTTTATAAGCTTTACTGCCGAGTTCAAACTCCTGCTGCATCGAAAGAAGAACAAGCTCTTTTCTACCCGTCGCAGGATTAATAGTGCAAGAGTTAAGTAAAAATAGGGTTAAAAAAAGTAAAACCCCTTTAAAGAGTCTAATCCTTCTCGACATAATCCCTGACATATTCTATATCAAGATGTTTTGGCGCTAACTTCTCTTCAACAACTTTTATAGCTTCTTCTTCTGTTGCACAATACTCTTCTATACCGAACTCAACACAACTAACATGCACCTTTCCTTCATTTTTCTTAAGTTTAACCACAACCTTCTCAGCCATAGAGCACCTCCTTTTTTATATACATTTGTTAATAAAATTAATGCGTTTATCCTAAAAATCAAGAAGTATCTGGACTAAGTATAAGTTTTTCGTATAATCTATTCAACTTTCATAGGGAGGTTCAAAAAATGGAAAAAAAGCTTCTAACATTGGGACACAGCCCAGACCCAGACGATGCGTTTATGTTCTATGGTTTAAACATAGAAAATGGCGTTGACACAAATGGCTATGAGTTTGAACAAATCCTAAAGGATATCCAGACATTAAACGAGATGGCAATTGAAGAAAAGCTTGATATAACAGCAATATCCTTAGCAGCATACCCAACAATCTCAGATAAATATGCAATACTCTCAAGCGGTGCAAGTATGGGTTATAAGTATGGGCCGCTGATTGTGGCTAAAGAGAAGTTTGAGCTTGAAGAACTTAAAAAGAAACTCATAGCCATACCGGGAAAACTGACAAGTGCATACCTTGAGTTAAGACTGCTTTTGGGAAAGGATTTAACCGTTGAAGTTATACCGTTTGACAAGATATTTGATGCTGTTTTAAACGGAGATGTTGATGCTGGTTTGATAATACACGAAGGCCAGTTAACATACTCAAACTATAAGCTTGAAAAAATTGTCGATTTAGGCGTTTGGTGGTATGAGAAGACAAAATTACCACTACCACTTGGCGTAAATGCCATTCATAGAAAATTCGGCGAAGAGATGAAAAACATATCGAATATTTTAAGAGAGAGTATTCTGTTTTCTTTAAATCACAGAGAAGAAGCCGTAAAATATGCACTCAACTTTGCTCGTGGAATGGACAAAAACTTAGCTGATAAATTCGTTGGCATGTATGTAAACGAACTAACTGTCGATATGGGCGAAAACGGACTCAAAGCATGCAGACTGCTTCTAAAAGAAGCATACGACAAAGGTTTAATAGATAAACTGCCAGAAATAGACCTTGTCTGAAATTTACGATGTTGCAATCATAGGCGCAGGTGCATGTGGGCTTGCCTGCGCTTTAAATCTAAAAACTGATAATGTTATAATTCTTGATGCAAAAAGTGGAGCGTTAAAGTTAGCTTTAACGGGAAATAATCGCTGCAATATCACAAATACGTTTACAATTGATGAATTTATCCAATCATACGGCAAAAATGGAAGGTTTGTTATTGATACATTCAGAAGATTTTTCAGAAATGAACTGCTTGAGTTTCTTAAATATTACGGCATAGAAACCATAACGGAAAATGAAAAGATTAGATTAAAAAACAGAAGCTCAAAAGAGCTCGCCCATATTCTGCTAAATGAAACACAAAAAAAGTTCAAACTTAAAAAGTTTCACAAAGTTATCAAAGTAAAACAAGAAGATGAAACATTTGGGATAGAAACTCTAAACAACAAGACATATAAAAGTAAGTTTGTTCTGCTTGCAACGGGTGGCAAAAGCTATCCACAGACAGGTTCTGATGGTTCAGGATATAAACTTGCAGAGCAACTTGGACACAGAATAGAATCGTTGGAACCTATTGAAACACCATTTTGTTGTAAAAAAACAAAAAATCTTCAGGGTATATCACTGCGTAATGTTGAACTAACACTAAAAATAGGCAAAAAAACCATAAAAACAGAAGGTGACATTATCTTTACTCATTTTGGGATAAGCGGGCCAGCAGTCTTAAAACTCTCAAGCGAAAGTTTCAAAAAAGGAAAACTCTTTTTAAGACTCATAAACCTTGATGAGAAAACCTTTATAAACAGACTCCACTTTTTCAAAGGCAAAACAAAAAATCTTCTATCAAAACACATACCAGAAAGGCTTGCTCAATTAGCACCTTATGCTGAGCTAAACTGTGCAAATCTAAATAGAAAACAACTAAACAAAATAGCCGATTTCGTCTTTAGGTTTGAGTTAAACATAGAAAAATGCGGCTTTAAAAAAGCATTTGCAACAAAAGGTGGTGTAAGCTTAAAAGAAGTTAACCCTAAGACTCTTGAGTCAAAAATCGCCAAAAACCTATTCTTCTGCGGAGAAATCTTAAATATTCAAGGTCCCATAGGCGGATTTAACCTTCAGTTTGCATTCTCAAGCGGATTTTTAGTTGCAGACGAGATAAACAGAAGACTATTCAAGTGATTTTTCCTTCTCGTCCATGAGATAGAAGTTCATACCAATTACAAACATCAAAGCCATCTTTATTGTCGCATCAACAAATGTATTTTCAAAGAAACCCATAACAAGAAACGCAATATAACTGCCAACAAACGAATAGAATATAGCCTTCATTCTTGGCGACTCTCTTGCTGCTTTAAAATTTAAAAATAACATATAAAACCAAAACAGAAGATAACCCAAAAGGCCCACTATACCCGTTTCACCTAAGTATCTTAAATAGATGTTATGAGAGATGCCACCATAAAATCTTTCTTCGGGTTTAACTTTTAAATTAGCAGGAATAGTATTTTTAAAAATAACAACAAACTCTTTATAAACCAAATCCCTGGTGTCTCTTCCTGCTCCAAATATTTTCTGCTTAATTGTATAGTTTTTAAATGTATTTAAATATGACTTCCATATAATAATTCTATTTATGTTCCCGCTCGCTCTCTTTCCTATATTAACTTTAAAAGAACTCATAAATCTACTTTTAAGGGTAGGAAAAGCAAAGATCAACAGCATAAAAAGTAACAACCCTACTACAAACACACCCACTTTCTTCAATAAAGTCTTAGGAACCAACACGGAAAAAAAACCCACTCCAACAATAAAGCCAAGCCAAGCCGAACGGGCTTGAGCTAAAATAATAGCAATAAAAATAAACAAAGAAGCAACTGCATACAAAACCCTTTTAAGATAAAAAGATAAACCAACAAATAAAAAAAATAGAAGCAATAAGACACCTGAAGTTGTAAGATGATTATTTAGAAAGCCCCATGCTTCAGAAGGGTGAAAATAAAAATGCAAATTATAAAAGTCAATGTGTTTTAGGTGTTGATGGGTAAACGCTTCGAATATTATTGCAACTGATAGAACCATCGATGAGAGAGCAAGCAAATTTATCACATTCCTAAAAACCTTTTTCTCTTTAAATGATTTATACGAAGAGAAATAGGGAATAAGATGGTGATTTAAGCAACTCATCTTTAAAAACGACAAGCTCATTTGACTGATCATAGTTAAAACATCAGGTATAAGAAAAATAAGAAGCGGCCTAAATAGTGGATAATTCTTAAAATCCTTACTCAAAAGAAACAACAAGATACCGGCAGATGCAACACCAATGGCTATATTATCGCCAGCTATAGAAATAGGAATAGTTAAAGCAAACAGATATGAAGACAAAGTTATAAAAAATATGGCTACTCTTTTGAACTTCGCCATTTCATAAAATTATACTCGAAACAAACAAAAATTTCAAAAAAATACAAAAATTTAAACCACCAAAAAGTTAAAGTAGAATATTTTTGTAAGGTACCCAAAAACTCCCATGAGAAGAAAATAAAAACCATCCTATAAGCATAGCTAAATAAAATATAGAAATAAAAGAAAATAATCCATACTTTAGTAATTTATTTTCAACAAAATAAATTACTCTATTAAAAACAATAATCTGTAGAGAATAGAAAAAAAGCAATATTCTGTCTCCTAAAGTTGTCAAGTGAGTCGTCAAAACCATTATCAAAACCAAGCCCGAAAAGATGCTCACCACTCCCCACATCCAAAAATCTCCATACCTATTCTCCCATTCATTTTTCAGAAAAAACAAAAAAACTCCAGGAATTGTATTTATTATTGACCTTATTATAGCTCCGGTAGAATGCATTATATTAGATACAACATAAAGTTGATAAAAATGCATAAATCTATCATATATAACTTTATGCATTATTATAGATATAAACAATAAAAGAATTAACGTTAATTTAACATATTTACTGAAATATCTTTTATCAGATAAAAATATTATACCCGATACAATGGCACTTTCGTGAAATACAATCGCAAGAGCATAAAACAATAACGTTTTTATTATATCTTTTTTTCTAAAAGCTCCAAACATAGCCATAACAAACCCTATAGATACACTCTGTCTCGAATATCCCCCAACAACAACTGTTATTAAATAAGGAAAAGCTATAACCAAACTTTGAGATAAGCTTAACTCGAAGCTCTCTAAAAAATAAATAAAACCTAACCCAAAAAGAAAAACACATATACTATTAACTCCAACTATACCTAACCCCAAAAATTTTGATATATATTCTACAACCACATATCCAGGGTCAAATGTAAATATTTGTCTGAAAGAAAGATTTTTATATGCACCCAAATAGCTATCCCAATCTCCCCCTATTTTCCATCTAAAACCAACAAAAAGCACTAAAAACAAAAGAAATATGCCATACTTTATTTTTTTATTAAGGCTTACATTAAATTCCAAAGAGAGAAAAGCACTTACTATAATTGTTATGTAAATTAAAACATAAAACAACATCGTTCTGCTCTACTTTCAGCTAAGTCAATTTTTCTATAATATTAAGATACTTGCGTATAACTATATCTTCGTTGAATTTTTCCTTTACAATCTCCCTTCCGATCTTACCCATTTTTCTTCTTTCGTCTTCTGTAAAGTTAACCATCTTTTCCATTTTCTCAGTCAAATCTTTAACATCTTTAGGTTTACATAAAAAACCGTTTACCCCATTTTTCACAGCATCTCTGCACCCTGGAACATCAGTTGTCACTACAGGTTTTTCCATACTCAGCGATTCTAAGATAACCTTAGGAACACCTTCTTTATAATAAGTAGGCAAAACTACACAATCAGCTTTAGCAATCACATCTTTTGGGTTATCTGTCTCACCTAAATATCTAACAACACCCTGCTTTTCCCACATTGCTAATTCACTTAAAGATACATACTCTAAATCATTTTCATCTACTTTCCCGACCAATAAAAAATTTACATCTTTATATTTGCTTTTAATAATGCCAGCAGCTTTAATATACTCTTTAACTCCTTTCTCTTTTAACATTCTACCTATAAATAGAAAAGTAAAGCGTTCTCCCTTTCTCTTTTGGTTAACAGCTTTGAAAAATTCAACATTAACGCCACTTCCCGGCAATACATCACTACTCCTATTATCGACAATACCCAATTCCAAAAACATATTTCTATCTTCGCTATTTTGAAAAAAAACGAATGAGTTTTTAAGTGCCACTTTGTACATACTTACTACAATCTTGGTTAATAAGGTTTGATTGGAAAAAACATGACCCAATCCTGTTATATTATTAATAGTAGGAATATTCAAAACTTTACAAACCAAATTTCCGTATATATTAGGCTTTATAGTAAAATGCAGAGCTATATCGGGTTTAATTTTCTTATAAATTTTATAATATTCCAACAATGTTTCAAAATCAACAAGGGGATTCTTACCTTTTCTATCCATCTTTATATCGTAAAATTTAAATCCCAACTTTTCTATCTCTTCGCTATATTTATCCTTAGGTGCAACTATAAATACATCATAGTGTTCAGAAAGTTTTTTGATTAAACCCAAACGAAAATTATATATAGACCAACATGTATTAGAACTTACAGCTACTTTAATACTCACAGACCTAAAACTTCTTTATATTTCCTAATTACTTTTTTTACAGAAAAATCATAAACTCTCTGTTTAACTTTCTTTTTATATAAATCGTATAAATCGTTATTTTGAATAAGAAAATTTATAGCCTCTACCAATTTACCAACATTACCTACAGGATAGAGTATACCGTATTCTGCAACCTCTATTCCATCATTATAATCAAGACGCTTAGAACAAGAAGTATTAGGAGAAAGTATCTCTCTTGGTCCACTAACACAATCACTGCTAACAACGGGAATACCACAAGCCATGGCTTCAACTAACACATTAGGGAAACCCTCTGTTTCACTTGTATGAACAAGCAAATAGGAATTTTTCATATATTTGTAGGGATTTCCAACACTTCCTAAAAAATGCACTCTCTCTTTTACACCCAATTTTTTCGATAAATATATCAACTTTTCCTTCTCTTCACCATCCCCAAGAAATAATGCTTCAGTATTCTCAGGTAAAAACTTTAAAGCCCTTATCAAATCTTTATTTCTCTTTAACTTTATAAGTCTTCCAACGGAAATCAAATATATCTTACCCGATTCAAAATCAAAATCCTCAACCTTTTCTCGGCTCATTTTCACTATCAAATCTACATCGTAAGGATTGTTTATAACAGCCTGTTTTATTTTTAGCTTTAACTTTTTATTCGCATCATTTTGCATACCTTTTGAAACCCATATTATTAAATCTGCTTTCGAATAAAAAATTTTTATCAAAAACAATCTTATAGAAACAAATTTACTTTTCTTATACCTACTTAAAGTTCCATGATTAACAATTTGAACACGATGTTTACTACCAAAAATCTTAGCTAACACATTAACATAATTAGCCCTATATAAATGACTTTGGATAAACTTTATTCTTTCTTTTTTTACATATTTTTTTAACTTAAAAGCCATAATAAAAGTAGATAAAACTTTTATCAAACCAGACTCATTACCCGACAAGTTAGACAGATATACAACCTTAACATTAGGGTTTATTTGATACTTTATATTTTTTTCTAACAAAATTATTTCAACACCACACTCTTTGCTTATCTCATTTGCAACGGTCGCAAGAACTTTCTCCGCTCCTCCATTAGAAAGAGAGTTAATCAAAAAAGCAAACTTATTCATATTTGAAGCAACTTTTCATACATTAAACCTATATATTTTACATCAAACCTTAACGCATGCTCAATTATTTCTTCTTTATCCCACTTATATCTTATCGCTGTTTCAACTGTATTTGCCAAATCATAAGTATCTTCACACTTTGCTAAAAACCCATTTACCCCATTTTTTATCACATCCACAGTTCCACCAGGACACCCAAAAGCTACTACTGGAATACCGCAAGCATTAGCTTCAAGAACCACATTGGGCAAACCTTCGTATCTTGAAGGCAAAATTAACAGGTCAGCTTGGCTCATGTACTTATACGGATTGGTTTTAAATCCCAATAAATGCACCCTTTTTTTTACATTCAAGCTATCTGCCAAGCTAATCACAGAGTTTTTATCTTTCCCATCGCCAATTATATACAAATGGTAATCTTTTTTCATTAAAGAGAGAGACTTTATCAATAAATCACATCCTTTTTGATACTCCATTCTACCTACGAATAGAAGTCTTCTATCGCCATACCTTAATAGTGAATCTTTACAAGCTGATTTACTTTTTATATTCTCAATATCAATAGGGTTGGGTATTACATGTATTATGTTAGGTTTTATGCCAAAATTCAAAATCAAGTCTCTTTTCATAAATTTAGATTGAGAAACGATTGCATTGAAGTTGTTATAAAACATATATAATATTTTATCAAAATGACGGAATTTTTCCCTTCTGTTATTTATACTTGGAATATTCGTCTCTCTTGCTATAAATTTTATTTCTTTTGGCAACAGCGGAATTAACATACCAACAATCAAATTAACATGGGCTATACCAGAAAATACCACATCTGGTTTAAGTTTCCTTAATGCAGTGTAAAGCTTCAAAATTCCGCTTTTTACATTTGGAGTATTTAATGTAATAATATCAATTGGCTTTCTTATGTATTATTCCATCTCATTTCTTCCATGAAATTTTATAAGAGTAACTCTATAACGACTAATATCCAAGCTATTTATAATGTTTATTAATACTCTTTGCGCACCACCAAAGTTTAACTGATGAATAACAAAAACAACATGTTTCATGATTTTCCCTTTCTCATCATACTTCTAAGTCTTCTTATTGGCCAATAAACCTTTCCAAAAATCATATTCAAAACGCAGAAATTTTTATATTTCAGAGAAGACACATCTATAAAACTCTCTTTATTCTTTTTAATAAAGTCTTCCATATTCTTAAAATCATCTTTTCCCATCTTATTAGGATGCAAACAAATAGTCCAAACACCAAAGGGCATAACTCTAAAATGCCACAATTGTTGAGGTATCCACTTAAAACCATACTTTACAAAAGGATACAAAGCTATACCATCACTTACGATACTTATACCCACTTCTCTTAAGGCAAGCAGAGTATTCTTATCAAAAGAGTGAGCAGGCGCTACCCATATATTAGGCTCTATACCATGCTCTTTAAATATTCTCATTCCTTTTTCTATTTTTTCTTTTTGTTCTTCATAAGACAAACCTGCAAACTCAGACCTATTATTTATAGGAACCAATCCGCTATTTTGAGTTACATATTTATGCTCATATCCATGTAAAGCTATATACCATCCTTTATCTTGCCAATCTTTAACCTTACTCCAAAACGAGCTGTCATAAGAATCACAAACAAGGTCACTATCTTTATTATTAGGTACAATAGCCACTATGGGCTTTATATTATACTCATCACATAACCTTTCAACTCGTTGCCATTTTTTTTTATTCATCGTTGGAGACGCATCATCAAATCTCACTATATACTTAGCACTCATAATGCTTACCTTATTATACGATTTATCTCCTTTTCCCACATTTTTACTATCTCATTAAAGCTATATTTTTTTGCTTTTTCTATTGCATTTTCAGAAAGCCTTTTTATAAGGTTATCATTTTTCACCAACTCTGACAGCTTTATTAAAAATTCTTCCTTATCTTGATTTCTCACCAACAAACCATCAATATTATCACTAATTATTTCAGCAGGTCCATAAGGGCAATCAAAACTTATAACAGCACATCCACAACTCATGGCTTCTATCAGAACATTTGAAAAAGCCTCAAATCTTGATGTCAAGGCAAAAATTTTTGCTCTTGCATAATATCTCTCTATATCCTTCACCCTACCAATAAGCCTTACTGAATTTTCTAATTTCTTCCCTTTTATTATATTCTTCAAATTTTCTCTTTCTTCTCCATCTCCAATTATATATAATTTGAATTTTTTTGCATCTAAGTTAGAATAAATATCTATAAGAACATCGAACTGCTTTACCTTATTCAACCTTCCATTAGACTTTCCACAAAGATCAAGCATATGGACGGTAATGTCGTCTCTCAAATCATAAAAAATCTCGCTTTTACATATGGTTAGTATATGCACTTCAAGCTTGGAACTGAAATAATTAGCTAATAAGCTCAAAACTCTTTCTGCTTCACCCATTCCAAGAGATGGTATAACAAAAAGCATTCTCATAATATTATCCTTTAATTTTATTTGAAACTTTACCAAGCAAAAACCTAATTTCCTTCTTAGCGGATATAATCACAAAAATAAAAAACATTAAAAGCTTCATAAATAGACCTTCATACTTGGAAAAACCATAGTATGAACATACAAAATTACAAATAAAGATATACAGAACAAATAGAATCAATGAAACGAGTACCTCTTTGTTTAAAAAATTTATATTTACTCTATATCGTCTTTTTACATCAAAAAATAAAACAACTCCACGCAAGAAGCCAGCAATGCTCGATACCAAAGATAAACCGAATACACCAAATAATTTAACAAAAAACCAATCAAGGAAAGCATTTAGTAAAACAAAAGGTAAACTCATAATTGTTATTGTTATTGTGTTTTTTTTAGATATATATAAATTACTCAGAATCTTATTGAACGGTATAGTAATCAACATAAAGGAATACCCCATCAAAGCCATAGAGGTCTTATTTGTAGACTCCGCGGTAAATCTACCATGCTGATATATAATAGATACTATATCTGAGGAAGCAACTATAAATAAAGCAATAACAGGCAGCATAACTTTAATAATAAATTTTATTATTTCGCTTATCTGAGACTCTAATCTCTTCGATTCAAACACAACAATCTTTTCTGAAATATAAGTAAAAGAAGAGTAAACTATTCCTTGCGTAGCTAATGCCGACACAACACTTATTAAATTAAAAGAATAACTAAGAGCTGACACATTACCAAAAGGTAAAAACGAAGCAAACGCCTTATCTACCATATTGTTCACAACCCCTATTAAATCAGATATAAACAATGGTACAGACACCACAAATGCTTTAAAAGTCTTAAGCCCAAAGTTAAAAGAAAAAGGGATTAAACCCCACACATTTCTACCCAAAAAATAAGAAATTAACAATACAAAAAAAGAAGCGACAGAAAAAGCTACTGGATACGATTTAGCTCCCTCAGTTGAAAACAATATAACAAGTATAGGTATAGCGAAAATATTAAAAGCAAAAAAAGGTAAAGAACTTTGCAAGAACATTCTCTCCGCTCTTAGAAAGGAGACAAACATATTTACCACTCCGCTAAATACCGAAAAGATGGTAAATATTCTTATATACTCATAAGAAAGAGATTTTAAATTAGCTGAAAAACCGGGGGCTAAAATAATTATAAAAAAATCAGGAAAAATAAAAAGTAAAGTATTCGAGACAAGGAGAAAAATAAGTGTTAATCCTAAGAAACTTTTAGTAAATTGTTTTGCAAGCTCTTCTTTTATCAACTTTTCTTCTAAATAAAAAGGAACTGCTACCAAAGAAAAAGATGATTGAACTGTATCAGCAAAAAATACCGCTGGTTCTTTAGCTATAACAATAGCATCAAATGCAGGAGTAGTCCCAAACAAAGTAGCGGTTATAATTTGACGAACAAAGCCAAGAATTTTTGACCCTAAAGTAAATAGAGTTATCCACAACGCACCGCTTATTATATTCTGTTTACTTGCTAATATTTTAGCCGACTTATGATTTCCTACCTTCTTGGTTTTATTCTGGTCCATATCAAAGTACTGTAAACAAAAAGATAAATACTAATAAAAAAGAATATTACCAACATCGAAAGAGATGTTCTACTTCTGAAGAGAAGGGCTAATACCTCAAAAGGCAATAGAGAAACCAAGATTACTAAAGAGCTCAAGTAATTAGTTTTCGTTAATTTTCTTGTCAAAATACTATGAAAATGCATTTTGTCAGGAGACATTGCAGGAGCACCTTTCAATATTTTTCTTCTATAGAAAGAGAAACAAACTTCCCAAACGGGATATATCATAACGGCAAGACAAAACCATGGAGAAATGCTACTATACTTAAAAACTATAGCTACTGAAAGCTCAGCTAACATAAACCCCAAAAAATAAGCGCCACCATCTCCCAAAAAAATCAACCCTTTAGGAAAGTTTAAAACAAAAAAACCAAAAGTAGCAACAGCAAGCATCACGCCAACTTTTAAAAGCTCATAATTATGCAAGAAATAAAGGGTAATATTAAAAATTATAAGGGCTATAATAGAAAACCCACTAGCCAAACCATTAAGTCCATCTATTATATTTATAGAATTCGTCACGCCTGCCACGGCAAAAATAGTAAACAATATAGAAACCATGTAAGGTAAACCAACAAAACCAAGATTTTCTACTCTAAACCCTGTAAGTAAAATGGCCAGGACAGCTGACAAAAAAGCTAAAAAAAGTCTGACAGAAGGTTTTACACCCCCTTTTAAATCCTCAAAAATACCACCAAAAAGGACAGGTAAAGATGAAATAAACAATTTTAACCCTATTCCATTGCAAGCTAATAAAGTTCCTACAAAAAAGGATAGAGCCACACCTATACCACCAGCTCTGGGGGTATCTTTTTTATGGAACTTCTGAGGCTTGTTTTCTCTTCCTTTATCTAAAAATATGCCCTTGCTTTTAGATATATGCCATATAAAAAGATTTAAAACTAAAGACAGATAAAAAACTAAAATCAATACAACTGAAGTATTATTCAATTACAATATTCTCCTGACTACAAATCAGATTTCAAATTCAATGCATCTAATAAAAATAAAAACATCCAATTCATATTACAGTTTATAATATTTTTTTCCTTTTGAAGTTGCAAGATTTTACAATATTTTACGATGCTTCTTAATTTTTTTGAATTTTACTCCAAACTTTGTAATAATGATCCTTGCAGCGATAACTCTTTAAAAGAAAATGTAAGAGGAGGAGATGTGTTATGAAAAGGATAGTTTTGGTTGCCGTAATAGCTATCCTACTTGCAACATCAACAAAAGCAGCCGAAGTTTCGGTTATATCAACATCATTCGAGATAAAAAAATTGGTAAATTGCGACAGGGTAAATATGACATTCAAGGTATGGGCTGAAGGAGACAACTACACAGAAGCCCTAAAAAGATTAAAGCCCATAAACAACGAGTTTGTGGGCTTTTTGAAGAAGATTTACGCTTCAAAATCGATAAAAACAGTTTCAGGTTATAACTCATCAAAAATGGCTTCTATTATAATAACGGTAAACAGCGACAAAATAAACTCAACGGGCAGAGTTCTAAATTACATATCAAACAGACGCTTCCCGTATAAAACAGGCATAACAACAGTAAACATAAAATACACACTATCGGATAAAAAGGAGACAGAGATAAAAAACGAGATATTCAAAGAAGCCCTTGTAAAATGCAAAAGACTGCTATCAATAGTAAACAGCACATTAAACAGTAAATACAAGATTGGCTCCATAGATGTAAAATACTCACATCCGTTTTTTATCAGAGAAGGAAATATTAGAGCATTCTCAAAAAGCAGTCCAAACTCCAACTTCTCTCTATCATCTGGCCAAAAGCTGATAAAAGCCAATGTGAGATTTTCGGCTATCTTAACGCTAAAATGAGAGCTATAGTCGTAGGTGGTGGAATCTCTGGTGTATCTGCTGCATATCTTATAAAAAAATACACACCCTACGATGTTCTGCTTATAGAAAAGTCTAACTTTGGCGGCAAAGCTCAAAGCATAAGAAAAGAATCATATCTAATAGAAACAGGCCCAAACGGATTCTTAGAGAACAAAAAAGAGACAATAAAACTCATTGAAGAGAGCGGCTTTGAAAACAGTATAATAGAGAGCAACGATGAAGCAAGAAGACGGTTTATATTCTCAGACGGCAGACTAAAAGAGATATCATCAAACCCACTGAAGCTGTTTAGCTCGGGCTTGTTAAGAAAAAAATCCATTTTAAACATACTAAAAGAGCCATTTATAAAACCTATAATTGAAGATGAAACTGTTGAAAATTTTGTAAAGAGAAGATTGGGCGAAGATTTTTTAAACAAAATCATAGGGCCTATGGTTTGTGGTGTCTTTGCAGGTGATCCGGCTATTATGAGCATGGAGTCAAACTTTAAAAGGATAAAAGAGATAGAAAAAGAGCACGGCTCTTTAATTAAAGGCCTTATAAATCTTATGAGAAACAAAAAGGCAAAGGCTTCTTCGGCATCTGGTGGATTTGACTCAAAACTGCTCTCATTCAAAGACGGTATAAGCAGTTTTATAGAACATCTAAACAAAGATATAGATAAAACAAACGATGAGATAATATCAATAAAAAGCGAATCAAAAGGATACACACTATTTGGCAAAAAATCAGAATACAAAAGCGATATAGTCATATTTGCCGTTGAATCATACTCGCTTGCAAACATTCTAAAAAACACAGATTTAGAGACATCAAAACTTCTAAACCAGATACCGTATGCACCAATGGCTGTTGTAGCCTTAGGGTTCAATAAAAACAAACTTCCAGATATAGTAAACTCATTTGGATACTTGTTTGCCCTTGATGAGATTAGAGATGTTATAGGTGTTCTGTTCGATTCAAGTATATTTCCGTTTCGCTCAACAGAAGATAAGTTTCTGATAAGACTAATGGTTGGCGGCGCATTGGCAAAAGAGAGCCCATTTAAGAAAAACCTATTCCAAATAGCAACAGAAGAACTCCAGCGTAGCGCTAAAATATTCGCTCCATTCGAGTTCTCATATAAGGTAATTCACAAAAAAGCCATACCGATATACACAATGCAACACAAAGAGATTATAGAAACAACCAAAGCGTTTGAACTAAAGCATAAAGGCATATTTATAACAGGAAACGCCTTTTACGGTATCAGTTTTAACGACTGCATAAAATCGGCTTATAATCTTTTAAAAAAAATAAAATAAAGGCAGGCAAAAAGCCTGCCAGGTTTTTACACATCGAAATAGAGATAGAACTCTGCAGGATGCGGGATAGAGTTGACATATTTGATTTCGTTTTCTCTTTTGTACTCAATCCAAGTTTTGATTAAATCTTCTGTGAAAACATCGCCTCTTAGCAAGAATTCATAGTCTTTTTCAAGCTCGTTTAGAGCTTCTTCTAAGTTTCTCGGCATCTTTTCAACCTTAGCGAGCTCTTCGGGTGGCAAGTCGTAAATATTCTTATCAAGTGGCTCACCTGGGTCAATCTTGTTGATTATTCCGTCAATTCCAGCCATGAGCATTGCAGTAAATGCAAGATATGGATTGGCAGATGGGTCTGGGAATCTCACTTCTATTCTTTTTGCCTTTGGAGATGGCGAGTACATTGGAATTCTCACAGCTGCAGACCTGTTTCTTGATGAGTATGCAAGGTTAATAGGAGCTTCAAAACCAGGAACAAGTCTCTTGTATGAGTTCATTGTTGGGTTTGTAAAAGCGGCCAAAGCCTTGCCGTGCTTCAATATACCACCAATGTAATAAAGGCCTATTTCACTTAAACCTGCATAACCGTTTCCAGCAAACAAAGGCTTGCCATCTTTCCATAAACTCTGATGCGTATGCATACCTGTTCCGTTATCACCGGCTATAGGCTTAGGCATAAATGTTATTGTCTTGCCATACATAAATGCAACATTTTTTGCAATGTATTTATACTTCATAACATTGTCAGCCTGCTGTAAGAGTGATGCATACTTTATATCTATCTCAGCTTGACCAGCAGTTGCAACTTCGTGATGATGTGCTTCAACTTCTATGCCAGCCTTCTCAAGCTCAAGCACTATCTCACTTCTTAAATCCTGCAGACTGTCAAGCGGCGCAACAGGGAAATAACCTTCTTTATGTTTTATCTTATATCCGAGATTTGGGTCTTCATCTTTACCAGAATTCCAGATACCTTCAACAGAGTCAACAGCATAGTAAGATGTATTTGGTTTTACATCGTATCTAACATCATCAAGTATAAAGAACTCAAGCTCAGGACCAAAGAATGCAACATCTGCAATACCAGAAGATTTTAAGAATTCCTCTGCCTTTTTTGCTATCGCCCTTGGATGTCTCTCATAAGGCTCTCTTGTTATTGGGTCAACGATATCGCAGATAATATTGAGTGTTGCAACTTCAGCAAATGGGTCCATAAATGCCGTTGCTGGGTCCGGCATTACGAGCATATCACTCTCGTTTATACTCTTCCACCCTCTAATTGAAGAGCCGTCAAAACCTAAACCTTCTTCGAAAACTTCTTCTGTAAACACATGTGCAGGAACGCTAAAATGCTGCCATGTTCCAAGTAAATCAACGAACCTTACATCAACAATCTTAATGTCTTCTTCCTGAATCTTTTTTACGATTTCTTCAACCGTCATACCTTTTACCTCCACTTAAAGTTTTGTCGGTTTTAGAGCAAAAGCAGTTCCATTACTGTTTTAATAGGAATTTTTACAAACTTAACGCCTTTTAAAACATTTATGCTTGCTATTTTGAATACATTTTTGTAAAATTGACAACACTATGATAGTGCAACAGATAAATATAAAAGAAGGATATCTGAACATTATCCACGAAGCAAGCAAAATATTAAGTAAAAAGAACACACTAAACGAATCACTTAAGGAGATATTGAAAATCTTATACTCATACTGGGATGCTCCAATCTCATTTGTCGTGTTATATGATGAGCAGATAGGTGCATTGAAAATAGCAGAAAGTTTTGGTATGACAAAAAAGGAAGTATCTAAAGGTGTATTCAAAAATGGAGAGGGTGTTGTTGGAAGTATCTTTAAAAATGAACTACCAGCTGTTATTTACGACATAAAAAACAATCCAAAATACCTAAACAAAACAAAATTAACGAAAAGAGTAAGTGAAGAGCTTGTATTCTTGGGCGTTCCTATAAAGGTTGGTGGAGAGAAGTTCGGAGTTTTATGCACATACAAAGAGAAATCAAAGGGATTCTCCCACGATGACGCAATAAAGATGCTTTCAACACTCGCAACATTGATTGGTTTGACAAAAAAGATGTATGAGAGAATGGAAGAAGAGCGTAAATACTGGCAGGAAGAAAAAGAGATTCTTTTAAGCACAATAAGCAAAGAAGCAATAGCCTTAAACGATATAATCGGTGTATCTGATGCAATCTCTAATTTAAAAAAGGTCTTGCTCAAAGTTGCAACAACAGATTCAACAATTCTAATAACAGGAGAGAGCGGAACAGGAAAAAGCTTAATAGCAAAAACGATACATAAACTAAGTCCGAGAAGGGATAAGCCATTTGCAACGATAAACTGTGCAGCCATACCAGAAAATCTATTAGAAAGTGAATTGTTCGGATATGAGAAAGGTGCTTTTACTGGTGCTACATCAAGAAAAAAAGGCAAATTCGAGCTTGTAGATGGCGGAACGCTATTTTTGGACGAGATAGGAGATATGCCATTAACACTTCAAGCAAAGCTGTTAAATGTGCTTCAGGATAAAGAAATTTCAAGATTGGGAAGTGAGCAAACTATTCCTATTAATGTAAGAATCATTGCAGCAACAAACAAAGATATAGAAAAATTAATAAAACTCGGGCATTTTAGGGAAGATTTGTATTACCGTCTCAATGTTATACCAATACATGTGCCACCTTTAAGGGAAAGAAAAGAAGACATACCGATACTGATAGATTACTTCTTAAAAAAGTTTAACAAACAATACAAAAAAAGAATCGGCATAACCAAAGAAGCAGTAAAGATAATGGTTAACTACAGATGGGGCGGCAATATAAGAGAACTTGAAAATACCATTGAAAGGCTCGTAATTATGAATGACAAAGATATAAAAGAAGACGACTTGCCAACATACATAAAAGACGAAGCAGAAGAGCCAACAATCCAACAGCCATCGACTTTAACAGACATACCTTCAACCATAGAGTCAATAGAGAAACAGCAGATACAAGACGCCTTAAAAAAAGTTGGTTATGTAAAATCAAGGGCAGCAAGGCTTTTAGGTTATACAATCAGACAGCTTGATTACAGAATCAAAAAATACGGTATAAAGATACAGAAGTTTTAATGTCTATAGATAAAGGCAAGAATCTTCGCTATGGCTTCGTATAGCTCTTCTGGTATCTCTTCGTTTAGTTTGAGTTTATAGAGACTCTCAGCCAATTGTGGGTCTTTCTCTATGTGTATGTCATACTCTTTTGCTAACTCTTCTATTTTCTGAGCCAAATATCCCCTACCCTTTGCAACAACCTTGGGTGCGTTATCTTCACCTTGAAGATATCTCAATGCAACGGCCTTTTTATTTCCTTCCATCAATACTGCCTTTTTATGCTAAATAAACCAGTAAGATTGAGTGTTATCCAGAAACCTTTGTTTAAATGAGTGGAATAGTTGCCATTTGAGTCTTCTTCTGCAACTCTGTTGAGATAGAAGTCTATGCCTATACCCCAGCAGTCTTCAGTGTACATAAAACCAAACTTTCTCTCTGGAAAGTAATGATGCATTATGCTTTTTTTGGCTTCAGTATAGAGATAAAGCTCCTTTATCGGATAGACATAAACTTTAGAATTTACTGTCTCATCTTCAAGGTTATAGTCGGAATCTCTTGCCATAGAATAACCAATACCAAAACCTGCTCTTTTACTTGAAATATCCAAACTCTCTGTTGAGTCGGTAAATAGATGCTTTTTAAAGAAGTAGTGAGCCTTTGAAGTCAAAGAGAGAAAGTTAAACGGCCTTATAGTTGTCTCTTCATATACCGGTGGGAATGGCGTGTCGTATTTCTTAATAAAATCATACTTAACAATGAGCTTGTTATAAAAGACATCCCTATAAATAGGGTTATCTTTGAACAGATATTTTGCCGTTAAGTTATTCTCAAGCGTAAAGGTTATAAGGTTTGTTTTCGGATAGGTATTCACAAAATCCGGAAAATCTTGAGACCTTTCTGGAATATACTCATACTCAACTGTTGGTTTTATTGTGTGTTTTAAACCTTTAAACCCTTCTGTATTATCATTTAGAAAGACACCAATAATTTGCGTGCTTGATGAGATGATATAATCCGGAATAAAAGAGCTCTTATAATGCTTATCATTATCAGGAGCATTTCTCCACTCAGACCAGAGCCTATGAGCACCAACCTTAGGCGTAATATTAAAATATGAAACCTTAAAAGGATAATAGAGAAAACCAGAACTATCTGTATAAACGCCCCTTTCTCCTTTTATCCTAAACTCATTTGCAATAGTCTGAGTAAAATCAAGCGTTAAATTTTCATAAAGTTTTTTCCCAGTGATACCAAATTTAACAACAGGCAAGTCTTGAAGTGTTTCTTTATTATTTTCAGAAACTAAATCTTGTCTATAATTTCCATAAACAGAGAAGAAGTACTCATTATGAGAAAGATAATACGACGCAGTTGATACGGTATATCTATCACCAGAAAGTTCTATATTGCTCTGATTTATAACCCTAAGATTGTTTTTATTGTTTACAATGTTGAGCTTATAATTAAATCTTCCGTATTTTCCAAAATCAGCCCACTGTGTTGCTTTAAGGTTAATCCTTGTATGCCTACTACTGCTGCTTTTGTATGGTGTTTTCTCTTTAAATACCGTCACTTGCCATCTGCCCTTTGAATGCCTTGTCCAATAAAATCTATATTCAGCTGAGATGCCGTTTCCCTTTTTCGTGTATGTAAATGGATAGAGTGTTATATCCTGAGACGGGCTAATATTGATAAAAAACGGCTGAATATATACAGTTCCCTTACCTGAAGAGACGCCAAGCTGCGGCATTAAAAAACCCGTTTTTCTTTCCTTAGACAAACTTCTATGCAAAAAAGGTAAGACAAATACAGGAACACTTCGTGCTCTTAAAATAATAGGATAAGACAAAAGATAATCATCTTTAACTATGTAAGTATTGGATGCACTTACAGTCCACTTCGGATAACATCTACTATTAAAATTCAAAAATTCGTCGCATTTACAACTTGTGATTATCCCGTCTTTTATAAAGTAATGATTTTTATCATACATAATTATCTTCTTAGCTTTAACATACAATCCATTGCCCTTTATAAACATAATCGCATTCTTTATAAAACCTTGATAGGTTGAGTAATTTATTTTAGCATAATCGCCCTTTATCCAGTTTCCCTTGGAATCTTCTAAAAACACATTGCCTTTGGCTTCTGCAACAGATGAGTTGTCATTGTATGCAATAGTGTCGGCTTTAAGCGAGTATTGAGAGTCATAAACTATACAATTGCCGTATGCATAGTATGTAGAAAGCCCTTTATTATAAGAAATGTGGTCAGCTTTTATATGGACAACACTATCAGCAAAAACCCTTAAAGGGACAAATAAAAAAAAGAGAAGGACAAAAATTTTTATACCCTTCATCATGCTTTTAAGTATATGCGTTTAATTGGCTTTTTGCAACTCAATAATATAATAACCCTTCAAACGACTAAATAATTTTATCATTTAACTAATTAAATTAGAAAATTGATTTTAAATTTTAAGTCAGATATTATCTCACTTGAGCTAACAAAAAGAAAATTTTATGTATGTTGGGAGGTTTTTATGAAAATATTACATGCGATAGGCGGAGCTGCAATAGGAGCAGCATCCTTAGGAGCTTTAACTTTAAAACTATTCCAAACACAAATGGTAAAAGAGATACCATCACCAAAAAACTTTGAAGAAACATGTAAAGCCATCGAAAAGGTAATACCCCAGTTTTCAAACAGTGGTTGGGGTTTTCCTTTTGAAAAATGGAATTTCTACAAAGTCTTCGAAGACAGAAACATTGATGTTCCAAACATCAGAAAACTAACAGTTTATTTTGTTTGTAATGCGAATTTGGCAGCAAGGGTAATAAACACAAACAATGCAATGGCTGGAATTATGCCATGCTCTTGGGCTGTTATGGAAAAAGCAGACGGTAAAACCTATATTTCAAAAATGAATATAGGATTAATGGCAAAGATGTTTACTGGAGAAATTAAAAAGGCAATGCTCGAAGTTGAGAAAACAGAAAAAGAAATGTTCAAAAGAATATTCTCATAAAAAGCAAAAAGCCGGGCATAATGCCCGGCAATCCCCTATACTTCTACTCCTACCCTTAGGCCACCCCAATGCTTGCCTTCAACATAAATAGGAACTGAGACATCATACATAGCATTTCCTGTGTCCCTTAAATATGTCTGAACAAGTAAAGGTTCTGTGTTCCTTGCACTTGCTAAACCAACAGGGTCATCAAATTTTCTTTTTGACCTATTACCTATTAAGTCTTTCTCATAATCACCTGTTAAAGGTTTGTCGTAGATAGAGTTGTGAGCAGCGGCATATCCATTATTGTCAACTAATAAGAAATACTTAAATTTGTTGTTCTTTGCCAAATATTTATCCTCAATGGGCTGAATATACTTTTTAACAAAATCAGTAAACCTTGTCTCATACTTTTGAGGATTTGTATTAGGAACAGGCACATAATTTCTATCCCAGATATCAGCCGAAGATATAACACCGTTTTTAATTGCATCCTCTATAGTTTTCTCTATTTCTGCTTTTGCCTCTCTCAACAACTTATATATATCCTCCATCGGGTGGTCTATCCTCAGTTTTTGTAAAATCTTAAAAGCCTCATCAGAAACCTCACTTAAGTCCACACTTTGATTTGCTACATCATTAAGACTATTCACAACTTCACGAGTAGATTGAGTTACTGTGGTTACTGTTTGGGTAACCTCTTCAATTGAAGCAGATTGCTCTTCAATAGCCGCTGTTATATTGGAAAGCATCTGAGACGCTTTTTGAATTTCACCAACAACACCTTCAAATGTATCCTTTATTTTTACGGCTTCTTCTCCACTTTCCTTTATTTTGTTTGCAATAATTAGGTTCTGTTCAATAAGTTTCTCGGCATTTGCACTTACAGTTCTTATCATTTCATAAATTTCAGAAGCATTAGCCTGTGTTTTTTCTGCAAGTTTTCTTACTTCATCGGCAACAACGGCAAAACCACGACCAGCTTCTCCTGCTCGTGCTGCTTCGATGGCTGCATTTAGAGCAAGTAGGTTTGTCTGGTCTGCTATGTCATTTATAACATTAACTATGTTAGAAATATTCTTTAGATTATCTCCAAGTTCGTCTATAAGATGCCTTCCACTCTCCATCATTTCGACATTATTCTGCATCGTATTCTCAACATTTACAGCTATTTGCAAGACCTCTTTTGATGCTGCTTCTATTTCACTCATAAAATTACTAAACTCTTCAATATTCTTTGAAATATCCGTTACAGCATACGAAGCATCTTTCATTGTTGCATTAATTGCATCGAACTGAGCCATATTCTCATTAATTGCTTCAATGGTTTTCTTAAGTTCATGATTAAACTTAGCGTTAAACACACTTGCTTTACCTGCAGCGGTTATAAGCTTTCCAACAACACCATGAATAAAATCTTTGAATCTCTTAACAAATGTTTCAACAAATGGAATTCCTGGAGTTTTAATCTCTTTTAATAAATCTATTCTTTCATCTTTGAGCAGCTCTCCAAATTCTTTATTTATCTTACTGAAGTTTGATATAAGTTGAACATAGTAGTACCATAGGTTGGCAGCAGTAAAAACAACTGACGCCAAAACAAAAAACAAAAGAAAATGATTTAAGAATGTTTCCCTAAAAAATAGATAACCGAGAAGACCGCCTAAAAAATAAAGCAAAAAACTTACAGCTGTAAAAACAAACAGCCTAAACAACATCGTGTAACCCTCCCACTACAATTTTAAACCGATTGAATCTATCAAACTCATACTTTAAATTCAAGTTAATAATAAAATTACCGATAGCACAACAACGCATAGCATGCATACGGCTTCCAATATAACCCTTTTCAAAAGTTTGACAAGGCAAACTTAGAGTGATATAAAAGAGTCAACTTCATTGACTATTGGCCATATAGTTCAATGAAGAGCCAAACGCTTAAGCGTTGGCAATAGATTTTTGTGTTGAGGTGTATTTTTATGGTTAAGACGCTTTATGTTGGAAATCTTCCCTACGCAACGACGGAGGAAGAGCTCAAGGAATTATTTGGGGAGTATGGTGAAGTAAGTTCAACTAAGATTATCACCGACAGAGAGACAGGCAGGTCCAGAGGATTTGGATTTGTCGAGATGGATTCAGATGCTGCTCAAAAGGCTATCGAGTCATTAAATGGAACAAGCTTTGGCGGAAGAAACTTAAAGGTTAACGAAGCCAGAGAGAGAAAGCCACGCAACAGATTCTAACAAAACTCAAACAGGGCAGGTTTAACCTGCCCTTTCAATATCCTTCTCTTACTCTTCTATTTTAAACACTTCTTTTATAGCCTGCTTGAAAGCTTCTTTTGGAAGTGCTCCAACTGCCATTTGCGGTTGCTCATTTAAAGGAACAAAAAGTAATGATGGTATGCTTCTGATGCCAAATACCGCAGCAAGTTCCTGTTCTTGGTCAGTGTTAACCCTATAAAACTTAACTTTTCCATCATACTCTTCAGAAAGCTCATTTAAGATTGGTTCAACCATTTTGCATGGCCCGCACCAGTCTGCATAAAAATCGATGATACAAGGCACATCACCCTTGTAATGCCAATCCTTGCTCTCTTCCCAGTTAAAAATCTTCTCCTTAAAATCCTGCGTCGTTAAATTTTCAACCATCAACATCCTCCATACACAAAAAATTCGTCCATAAGGCTAACATACAACTATCTCATTGTCAAACCCATCAACCTGTTATAAAATGTCTTTATGTTTGAGATTGGAAGTTTGACTCTGCTTAAGGGCATAGGCATTTTTACCTTAGGCATAATTGTCGGATTTATAAATGTGCTGGCAGCCGGTGGTTCTTTTCTTACCCTTGCCTTTTTGATAGCAATAGGCCTGCCACCAAATGTAGCAAATGGAACAACAAGAGTTGGACTCATTATTCAAAATGTATTCGCATCCTTAAATTTTCACAAACTCAAGATATTAAAAGTAAAATTTGCATTTTTAATGGGCATACCCGCAATAGCTGGAGCGCTCTTTGGAAGTTATATAGCAACCTGCACACCCAATGAGATTTTAAAGAAAATCATAGCCGTTTTAATGGTTCTAATAAGCTTAATTACAATATACAAGCCGGACAAGTTTATAAAAAACAGAGACTTCAGTAAAAAAAAGTGGGTTTTTATGATTATAGCCTTTTTCTTTATAGGTATCTATGGCGGATTTATTCAGGCAGGTGTAGGGTTCTTCATAATCACAGCATCAATATGGGGCGGATTCAACATGGTTGAAGCAAACTCAATAAAAGTGCTCATAATCACACTTTATACGATAATGATTTTGCCTGTTTTTTTATTAGCCCATCAGGTAAATATACCCATAGGCATACTGCTTGGTCTTGGAAGTATAATCGGAGCAAAACTCGCAATCAATGTATCGATAAAGAAAGGTGATAAATTCATAAGGGCTGCACTGCTCATACTTCTTGTGATATTTGCAATAAAACTGTTTCTATTTTAAGGAGAAAAGGGCATGAAAATTTACATCGTCTCAATTGGAGAAGAGATACTCGAAGGCTCTATTTTAGACACAAACACAAACTATATAGCAAAACAGCTTACAAAAGAAGGATATAAGCCCGATGGCTTTTTTGCCGTTGGAGATAGTCTAAAAGAGATAGTCAGCCTATTTGAGAATCTAATCAAAAAAGAGTCTATAATCATAACGACAGGCGGATTAGGGCCAACATTTGACGACAACACAACCCTTGCCATTGCCAAAACCTGCAAAAAAAAGTTAAAACTAAACAGAGAAGCCTATTTTGATGTTTTGAAAAAGGTAAGAGCCAAAGGTGTAAAATTAAAACTTTCACATACACGACAGGCTTTTTTACCAGAAAGCTGCAAACTTATACCAAACAAACACGGGACGGCATCGGGAATATTTATCAAATGTGAGAATTCATACTTCATAAGTTTACCCGGCGTGCCAACAGAGATGAAACCGATGTTTGACAATTACTGCATAAACATAATAAAAGAGATAATCCCAAAAAAAGAGCTATTTAGAATGGATTTAAAGCTAATAGGTGTGCCAGAATCCGACATGGACAAATTTGTAAAGAGTATTAATACCGACAATGTGAAGGTTATATTGAATGCTATGGAAGGTGAGCTTGCAGTAAGGTTAATATCTCAAGACAAAAGCAGAATAGAACAGATAAAACAGATTATCGAAGATGAGTTTGGATATAGGTTATACTCCGATAAAAACGAGACAATCGAAGATGTGCTTTCTGAGACACTTGAAAAGCTCAATTTAAACATAGCATTCTTGGAGAGCATAACGGCAGGATATCTATCTCAACTTATGTATGATAAACCATCTTTTGTTGGAAGTCTCATAAGCGACAAAAACAGCGATATCAAAAATATATTCGAAGAAGCCGATATTTTAGCATGCCCGTGTAATCTCGTTGGAAACGAGTTTGATTTAAAAGTAAGGATAAATGACGAGAGGATAGAGACAACATTGAGATACTTAGGTAATATAAATTTCTTAAGAAAATCTATATCAAAAAGAACGCTTGGATTTATTTACGAGTGGCTTATGGAAAATTATGATTAATTGTGCTATTATAACAAACAGGAGGTAAAAAAATGGAAATTAAGGTTTATCCTGATAGAATTTTAAGAAGAAAGGCGAAGGATGTTGAGAAGATAGATGATAGAATTATAAAGCTGTTAGACGATATGGCTCAAACCATGTATAAGTTCAACGGCATAGGTCTTGCAGCTGAGCAGGTTGGCATTTTAGAGAAGCTTGTTGTGATAGATTTAAGGCCAGATGGCAAAAATCAACTTATAGAGCTGATAAACCCAGAAATTATAGCAAGCGAAGGCATATATGAAGAACACGAAGAAGGTTGTCTAAGTATTCCCGGATACTATGATACAGTAAAGGATAGAAAAAAGTGGATTAAGGTAAAATATTTAGATAGAGACGAAAATGAGCAGATACTCGAGACGGAAGATTTTTTAAGCGTTGTTATTCAGCATGAGATAGACCACCTAAACGGCAAGCTATTTATAGACAGACTATCACCAACAAAAAGAGAGTTCTTCAAAAAACAGTGGAAAAAGATACAGAAAGAGAGAGAAGAGAAAAAATGAGAATCCTATTTTTTGGAACAAGCGAGTTTTCTGTTGAGCCTTTAAAGGCACTTATTAATTCATCCATGTTTGAAGTTGTTGGCGTAATATCAACACCTGACGCCAAAGGAAAAAGAGGCAAAAAGCTCATCCAACCGCCAACAAAGATAGAAGCTCTAAAACACAATATCGAAGTGTATCAGCCCGAAAAGTTAAAAGACAAAGAGACGCTGAATAAAATAAGCTCTTTCAAAGCCGATATATTTGTTGTTGTCTCATACGGCAAATTCATACCAAGCGAGATGTTGAAACTGCCAAAGTATGGCTCTGTTAATATTCACCCTTCCCTTCTGCCAAAATACAGAGGCCCATCACCAATCAACTATGCACTTTTGAATGGAGATGAATACACAGGCGTATCACTTATTGATGTTATAGACAAAATGGATGCAGGCGACATATATATGCAGTGGGTGGAAAAGATAAGCAGAGACGATAACTATTTAACTTTGCATGATAGACTTTCAAAAATTGGCTCAGAAATGCTGCTCTGCTGCCTTGAAAATTTCTCAAACATAAAACCAAAACCGCAGGATGAGAGCCTTGCAACATACACAAAGATAATAAAAAAGGAAGACGGATTGATCGATTTCAAAAACGAGACGGCCTATCAGATAATAAACAAGATAAGGGCATTTTATAGCTGGCCAACAGCTCATTTCAAACACAAAGGGAAACTGTTCAAGGTCTTTGATGCAGAATTAATAAAGACAGAAAATACTAAACCGGCTGAAGTGGTAAAAGTAAACAAAAACGAGCTCGTAATAGGATGCAGCAAAGACGCTATATCAATAAAAATAATTCAGCCTGAATCCAAAAAGCCAATGGAAATAAAGGCATTTTTGGCAGGCTATAAGTTCTCTGTCGGTGAAACTATCGGCTAAATATCTTCTTCTCTTCTCCATACTGCCGATAGCATCATATCATCTCTCCATTCTATCTTTAATCGCATTTGTGCCTATATTCCTTCTTTTAGAAGAAGGGAAATCCCACATTTACATAGCAATATACATGTTTGTCTTTTATCTATACATTTACAGTGGAATATACAAAAGCACGCATACTTACTATGGGCTGTTTTTTCTTCTATCAATTGGCCTTGTTGTTGCTTTGGCTTTATATCAAGCTTTTTACATACTTATCGGAACATGGGTTTTTAAAAAGTCAAACTTACCGCTTGAATTTTACCCTATCTTTTTTGTTGCTTTTGAGTTTTTAAAAGACAAGCTCTTCTACGGTATGCCACTTGGCAATCTAAATATCTTAACCTACAACTTAACATCGTTTATCCAAGATGCATCACTATTTGGCAGTCTATTTGTTGATTTAAAAATACTCCTTATAAACTTAGCGGTATTCCTTTTTTTAAAAAAAGAACCAAAAAAGGCAACAATCATCCTTCTTTTAACTCTAATCCCATTAGCATTTGTTCATGATAAAAAGCAATACTCAAAAACAGCAACCTTAACAATCGTTCAGGGCAACATACCACAAAATCAGAAGTGGGAAGAGAAATACTTAAAAAGAAATCTAAACATATACACACATCTAAGCAATCAGTTAAAAAGCGATTATGTGCTTTGGCCTGAATCCGCATACCCTTACCTTTTCAGCAAAAGCTATTCACCTTCAATAAAAAGGCTCGTTCAATCAAACAAATTCACGCTCATATTTGGAGCAATAAGAGAGAAAAACGGCAAATATTACAACTCTGTTATCTCATACTCAAAACAGAAAATAGAGATATACGACAAGCAAAAGCTCGTTCCTTTCGCAGAGTTTATACCATTGGGCAATCTGCTTGGATTTAAAGATGAAAGCCTATCAAAAGGTAAGTCAAATGTAATATTCAAAGAAAAACTCAAGATAGCGCCAATGGTATGTTATGAAGAGAACTTCGAAAGTATTGCAAGAAGATACAAAACAAAAGGTGCTGAACTGCTTGCAGTATTCACAAACGACGCATGGTTTGATAAAACGCCCACATTCTATCTCTTCCCACGAAGCGATATATATAGGGCAATAGAGAATAGAATGTGGCTTGTAAGGGCAGCAAATACAGGCATAAGCTTTATTGTCAATCCAGAAGGCAAAATCAAAGCAGAGATTAAACCCGACAAAAGAGAAATCTTAACAACAAAACTGAAGATTGCAGTCTATAAAAAAACAATTTACGACAGGTTCGGCTGGCTGTTTGGGTGGGTTATGCTTTTTGCATCTATACTTTTATCTTTCTATAAAACATATAAAGCCCGACAAAGAACATAAACACACTTGGAGCATACACAGGAAAGATTACGCCATATCCATCAAAGAGAGAACCCGCAAGTGCAAGCAAAACATACAGACCAAAAAACAGAAACAGACTAACAACAATGCCTGCACTTTTACCACTTCTTGAGAATGTTATGCCAAAACTAAAGGCAATAAGCGATAAAGAGAAGACACTCAAAGACATCGAAATCATCTTGTTTATTTTATAGAGCGCATCTCTATCCTTAGTTTTCTTGTAATATCCAATAAGTTTAGCTATTGTCATATATCTTACGCCCGACGGCTTTTTATTTATCTCCTTCAATGCAAAAGAGACTTCATAGTCTTTAAAAGAACCAAATTCCCATCCGCTTTTCTTCTCGGAATAGGCTTTAACAGATAGAAAATCCGCCAATATACCGTTGTATGTATCCTTCAAAACTCCCTTCTTAGATACAAACACATCATTCTTGTTTGAAAAAAACACATCTGTCAGATGCTTATGGTCTGCAGAGATAGAACCCATCCACATTACACCACCCAAATTTTTGTAAAATGTTGATGGCTTCAAATTCATATAAATTTTATTTCTAAATGCCTTAACAAGCTCATCCTTATAATGAAACCTTGCCTTTGGAGCAAGAAAAGCAATATCATATACAAGAAAAACAAAAACGGCAAATGTGAATATCAAAGAAGGAAGATATACCCTTGCAAGAGAGATGCCAGAGCTTCTAATAGCCGTTATCTCCGAACTATTAGACATCTCGGAATAAACATAATTTATAGCAATGGTCAAGGCCATAGGAATACTAAAAATTGAAAGAAACAATGTTATGTATAGAAGTATATTCAAAATTCTTCTCAAAGAAGAACCGGATGCAAAGATAATGTCGTAAATTTTGATTACATCACCTATTATCATTACAGCAGAAATAATAAAAAAAGAGATAAAAAACGATACTGCAAGACTCTTTAGAATGTAAATATCTATCTTTTTAAACATAGCCCAAAAACCTTAGAATCTGCTGGCCAAAAAAGAGATAAATCAAAGCGGCAAAAGATAAATAAGGGCCAAACGGTATCCTGCCACTCATCTCTGTTTTTTTAGCAATTATAAGAGCAATACCAACAAGACTGCCGATTAAAGATGAGAAAAACAAAACAAAAAGAACACCCTTAATCCCAACAAAAGCACCTATGCCGCCAAGCAGCTTTATATCACCACCACCCATCGCTTCCTTTTTAAAAAGTAACTTTCCTAAAACTGCAACAAAATACAACAGAGCAAAACCAAAGACAAGTCCGTAAAGCGAAAAGAGAAATCTATGGGCAAAATATCCAAAGACAAGCCCTAAAACCATCAAACCCAAGCTTATTCTATCAGGTATTATATAATGTTTAAAATCAACAAAACTTCCGACTATAAGCATATAGCAAAACAGAAGATAAAAGAGCGTATTAATGTCTAAACCAAACTTCTTATAAACACCAACCGTTATAACTGCGGTCAAAAGCTCAACAGCAGGATAGACGAGTGATATTCTGCTTTTGCAGTATCTACATCTACCGCCAAGCAGTATATAGCTTATAACTGGTATATTGTCATACCACTTTATCCTTCTATCACAAACAGGACAACTTGAAGGCGGAAAAACTATCGATTTTCCCAAAGGTATCCTGTATATACAAACATTTAAGAAGCTGCCAATAACAAGGCCAAACAAAAACACAACAAGATAAATCATGACTCCTTCTTTGTTGAGAATATCCAAGCTATAATTATACTAATAACATATAGAAGCGTTAGCGGCGTTGCCATAAGAAATTGAGTAAACACATCCGGAGGAGTTAGAATCGCAGCAACAAAAAAGATAATCAAAAGCGCATAATCAAAACGTCTAAGCAAATCCTTACCATTTATAATGCCCAATCTTGCAAGAATGAAACTAACAACAGGAAGCTCAAAAACAAGTCCAAATGCCATTATCATCTTCAAAAATAGAGACATATATTGCTTTATCGTGGGCATTGCAGAAAGCTCTTGCCCACCATATCTTAAAAGAAACTTAAATCCCAAAGGTAAAACAACCTTATAAGCAAAAACAGAGCCAGATATAAAAAAGAAACTGAAAGCCAAGACAAATGGAATGGCGAATTTTTTCTCACTCTCTTTCAAGCCGGGCTTTACAAACAGCCATATCTGATAAAAAGTAAACGGAATACTAACAATAACAGCAGCAACAGCGGCAGCTTCTATCCTAACCCAAAATGCTTCGGTTACTCCCGTAAAGATTATTTTACTGCCCTTTGGAAGAGCCTGCTGAAGTGGAGCTATAGCCAAATTTATCAGTTTCTCTGAATAGTTAAGCATCACAGCCAAAGCAACACCTATACCGCCTATTATCCACAACAGCCTTATCCTTAACTCTTCTATATGTTCAAGAAGAGTCATATTATTCGGGTCTTTTTTTATCCTTCTTTTCTTCTTCATCTATCTCTAAGAACTCCTCCCACTTTTTCTGGATGCTTTTTTTCGGGTTCAGCTCGTCTATCTCTTCCAAATCTTCTTCAAGTTCTCGTTTTAACTCATCTATCGCCTTCATAAAGTTTTTATAGACATAGGCAATCCCTCTTAAAATCTCTGGCAACCTTTTAGGACCTACTATGAATAAGGCTATGACGGCTATGACAATCATCTCTGGAGTGCCAATGGAAAACATAAAGCTTGCCTCCTTGCTGAAAGAAGCGTAATAAAAGTTGACCTCTTTGTCAAAAAATAATACTTTAAGCCAAAAAGAAAGGGGGAAAGGCAAAAAATGCAATGTCATGAGATTGATTACGAGATAATAGGCAATGATATGCAGATTGTTGAGATAGAGCTCGACCCAGATGAGACAGTAATCGCAGAAGCAGGAGCAATGAACTATATGGAAGATGGTATAACATTTGAAGCAAAGCTGGGTGATGGCTCTGAAAGTGGCGGATTGCTTGGAAAACTGTTTCAGGCTGGCAAACGGATATTGGCAGAAGAGTCTCTGTTTTTAACACACTTTACAAATAGAAGCTCTCAGAAACGCAGGGTTGCATTCTCTGCTCCATATCCAGGAAAAATCATACCTGTTGACCTATCCAAAATCAACGGCGACCTTTTGTGTCAAAAGGATGCTTTCTTATGTGCAGCGTATGGAACAAGAATAGACATAGCATTCACAAAACGCTTTGGAACGGGCCTATTTGGTGGTGAAGGATTTATATTGGAAAGACTCTCCGGCGACGGGCTGGTTTTTATACATGCAGGCGGAATGGTGATTAAGAAAAACCTAAACGGCGAAACTTTAAGGGTTGACACAGGCTGCATAGTCGCATTTGAAGAGAGCATAGACTACTCAATAGAAAGAGCAGGCAATCTAAAATCCATGTTCTTTGGTGGCGAAGGTCTGTTTCTTGCAACGCTGTCAGGAACGGGTACTGTATATTTACAGAGTCTGCCATTCTCAAGACTTGCAGACAGAATCATAGAAAATGCGCCAAAGCTATTTGGCAACCAGAAAGGCGAAGGCTCAATCCTGGGTGGATTGGGAAGACTCATAGACGGAGACGATTAATCAAGTATGGGAGCCTTGATACTCTGCTATCACAATATAGATTATTCAAAACGCATAACGCCTGACGACTTAGAAAAACAGCTAATTCTTTTGAAAGAGAGTGGCTTTAAACCAATAAAGTTAAGCGAGATTTACTCATACATAAAAGAAGGCAAAAATCCACCTTCAAAAACAGTTCATTTAACTTTCGACGATGGCTATGCAGACAATTACATCTATGCTTACCCCATTCTAAAAAAATACGGTTTTTTTGCGACAATATTTGTCATAGCAAATAAAATCACAGAAGGTCTAAAAAGGGCAACATACGAAGAACTTATAAGCATAAACTCTGCGGATAAGGTCAAAGAACTTCTCGACAAATCTGAATATGTGAGCTGGGAAGAGCTAAACGAGATGCTAAACAGCGGCATATTCGAAGTTGGCAGCCACTCTCTCAACCATCGAGCCTGTTTCTGTTGTCCAAAGGTTCACAAATTTAATGAAGATAACTCATATAGGTGGTTTTTAGAGCTTACGCAAGACAGAAGGTTGGGCATTCCAATATATGAGAAAAAGTGGGACTGCACAACACTGTGTATGAGAGACGATATGCGCATAAGGGATTATCTAAGTGAGTTTGTAAAGGCAAATGGCGGAATCTTATTCTTTAAAAAACCCAACGCTCAAAGGATATTACGAAAGGAGTATAAAAACTTCATCAAAAAAAATGGGATGAAAATAGAATACGAGACAAAAGAAGAAAAACTTAAACGCATAAAAAGTGAAATTGCAGAGTCAAAACGCATAATAGAAGAGAAACTCAACAGTCAGGTTGACTTCTTCTGCTATCCGTGGGGACATTACGATGTCGATGTTATATATGAACTTATAAATCAATCATACAAAGCTGCGCTTACGCTCAACGTCGGTCTGGTTTTTAAAGATACATACCCTTATCTTCTTCCAAGAGTTGAAGTAAGAAGTACAGAGTGGTTAAGAAAACGGCTAAAAATTTACAAAAGCCCAACAAGGGCAAAACTATATGCAAGGGTGCATAGGCTGATATGAGATCAAGTATAATTGCCTTTTTTCTGATAATCGTAACCATAGCGTTTTTTACTATAATGCTGCCGTTTTGGAAATCCTTTGTCTGGGGAATAACAATAGCCATTGTATTTTATCCAATATTCGACAAGATAAAAAAATCCTTAAAAAATAGAAACATAGCATCATTTTTAAGCATAATTATTGTGCTTTTGATTATAGCCCTGCCAATAACCCTTGCCGTATATATCATGGTTAACGAAACAGAAAAATTCATAGGCAATATAGACAAGATAAAGGTTGCATTCGAAAGCCTACTTTTGAAACTGCAAAACTTCTCAAAACTTAAGGTTTTTGCTCCATACATTGATAAAATCGACGAAGCTATATTTTCGCTTCTGCAAAACACAGGTGTCTTAATAACAAAAAACATAGGTGCAATATTCTCTCAAACCTACAGCATCGTCGCCAATTTTCTATTTTCATTCATTATCGCCTTTTATCTAATCAGAGACAACGAAGAGTTTTTAGAGTATCTTTCAAATATAGTGGACGATAAAGAAGGCTTCTATAAAATACTAAAATCCATAAGGGACAGCATTAATGCAACTGTATTAGGCGGCGTATTAACGGCACTTATTCAAGGAACCGTTGGTGCGGTGGGCTTTCTCATTGTTGGCTTAAACGCATTCTTCCTATGGCTGTTTCTCATTGCTATGTTTAGCTTTGTTCCTTTGGTTGGAACAGCAATCATTTGGCTTCCCGTAGGAATTTATTTGTTTGTTGAAGGTTCAATCGTAAAAGGTATATTCATACTCGTCTGGGGTGTTGCAGCAATAGGCCTTGTGGATAATTATGTAAGACCACTGATAATTAGCAGCAAGATAAACATACATCCTATGATTCTCTTTTTTGCCATTTTAGGCTCTGTTATTGTTTTTGGCCCTATAGGAATTATTCTTGGCCCTGTTATTGTCTCTGTGGGCGATGCAATGGTAAAAATTTATGTCTCTTCCAAAAATAAGAGAAAGCTTAAAAACCTGTAAACAGACAGCCAAATGCACCCATATAAACTGGGCGTATATAGTTATTCAAACATTGAAATGGATACCGTTTTCTATTCTATGTGGCACAATTATAGGATTGGTTGCGGCAGGATTCGACATAGCTGTTGTAAAAATAAACAATTTTCTTATCTCGCACAAAACAGCCTTAATCCTTTTTCCCATAATTGTCGCCATTACAACGGGCATACTCATAGAGAAGGATACATCAATAGCAGGTGCAGGCATAAATTACATCCTAAACCACTTAAAAGAAGCTGCACCACCTATTAAACTGATTAAAAAAACACTAATAAGCATCTTGGCACTTTCTGGAGTATTCATAGCAGGCAGAGAAGGGCCATCATTCTTCATCGGCTCATCACTCTCTCTATACCTATCAAAGCTATTTAAGATAGATAATTCCCTAAAAGATAGAGTCGCACTTATCGGTGCAGGTGCATTTACATCAGCCCTTTTAAAGGCGCCCTTAGGTGGTGCAATCTTTGCATTGGAGATAAGATACACATCGGATATGGAGTATGAGTTCTTCCCACAAACGCTGATAGCATCAATATTTAGTTATATGGTCTTTTCTTTTTTTAGAAGCAAACATAGTCTTGTAAGCATAAGCTCTGCCAATATATCATACTCAATACACTCACTATTTCTTCTTATGGTTCTTGGCATTGTAATATCAATTATGGCATATATCTTCATCACAATCTTTCATCTTTCAAACTGCTTATCTGGTTTTGCAAGGCCTATACTGAGACCTTTGATTGGTGTTGTTTTTGCCCTGCCCTTTATTTTCATAATAGCAAAATACAACTCTATAGACCTGCTCAACGCAAGCGTAAATTACAAGGCTTTAAGCAACATAGCAAATCTAACACTTAACCCTTACTATGCCCTGATAATGCTATTTTTAACAATGGCAAGCGTGTCTCTAACAATAGGGTTTGGAATTTCTGGCGGATTAATCTTACCGTCGCTTATAATGGGTGCACTTTTGGGCAATATAATGGCAACAGTCTTTGGCGAAAACTTAACCCTGTTTGCTCTCTCAGGAATGGCTGCATCATTAGCCGCTGTTGCCAAAACACCACTTGCCGCAATAGTACTTGTTCTTGAGTTGTCTCAAACAGATTTAATTATACCACTCACAGCTTCAGTAATTGTAAGCTACATATTCACATACGGTTTAAGCATCTATACATCCCAGAAAGCATGCAAGCTGTTTAACGAATACCATGAAAAATAACAACAAAGATGCTATAATGTTAATTTTGAGAGCAGAAGAAGGAGGGCAGCGATAAAAAACATAAAACTCAGCGACTTTAGTGTCGTCTTAACAGTAATAGCAATATTCGCCGTTTTAGTCATACCACTACCGGGATTTATTATAGATTTTTTGGTTTCAACATCATTTGCTTTGGCTCTGCTTATATTCTTCATAAGCGTATATGTTCCAAGACCGCTGGATTTCTCAACATTTCCATCGATTCTGCTTGCCGTAACACTCTTTAGGCTATCTCTAAATGTTGCAACAACAAGGGCAATACTCCTGCATGGCAGTCAAACACCCGAAGCAGCAGGAAAGATGATAGAAACATTTGGATATTTCGTTGTTGGCGGAAACTATGTCGTTGGCTTAATCGTATTTATCATTCTTGTCATAATAAACTTTGTTGTCATCACAAAAGGTGCAGGCAGGGTAGCAGAAGTTGCAGCAAGGTTTACTCTCGATGCAATGCCAGGAAAACAGATGAGCATTGATGCAGATTTAAACGCAGGACTGATAGATGAGAAGGAAGCTCGAAGAAGAAGAGAAGAGATAGCTCGTCAGGCTGACTTTTATGGCGCAATGGACGGTGCAAGTAAGTTTGTTCGCGGTGATGCTATAGCAGGTTTATTAATAACGGCAATAAATATTATCGGCGGTATAATTATTGGAGTCCTGCAGCATCACATGAGCTTATCGGCTGCTGCAAGCAGATACACAGTTTTAACCATCGGCGATGGTCTTGTAAGCCAACTTCCTGCTCTAACCGTATCAACAGCGGCAGGTATAATCATCACAAGAAGCTCAGAAGAAGTGAACTTATCAGAAAATATAGTAAATCAGCTTATAAATCAGTATCAAACTCTCTATATTGCTGCTGTTGTGCTGATTGTTTTATCACTTGTTCCCGGAATGCCAACACTCCATCTAACAACGCTTGCTTTAATACTTGCGGGCATAGCATACTCCATATCTGCCCAAAAGAAAAAGAAAGAAGAAGCCAAAGAACTTGAAGAATCCGAAGAAGAACAGCCGCAAGAAGAGATAACAATGGAAGATATAGAAGAAGCCGTAAAGGTTGACTTACTGGAACTTAAGATAGGCTATGGACTAATAAGCTTTGTTGATGAAAAAAATGGCGGTGGCTTAATAAAGAGAATAAAGTTAATGCGCAAACAGATAGCTTCAGAGCTTGGTGTTATTGTGCCATCGATCAGGATTAGAGACGATTTAAATCTCGACAGAAATGAGTATGTCTTCTTAATAAAGGGCATAGAAGTTGCACGATACACGGTTTATCCTGATAAGTTTTTGGCAATGAAACCCGGCGGCGGCTCAGACATAGAAGGTATACCAACGAAAGAGCCTGCCTTTGGACTTGATGCCATCTGGATTGACGGTTCAATCAAAAGCACAGCAATTGTTAAAGGATACACAGTTGTCGACCCTGTTACCGTTATAATCACACACATAACTGAGATAATTAAAACACATATATCCGACATATTCACCCGTCAAGATGCAAGCAAACTTCTCGACACAATAAAGGAAGAGTATCCAAAGATTATAGAAGAACTAACAAATCAATTACCCTTAGGCACGATACACAAAATACTTAAAAATCTTCTAAGTGAAGGTGTGCCGGTAAAAGACATGATAACAATTGCAGAAACCCTAACGGATTATGCCGTTTACACAAAAGACCCTGATGTGTTGACAGAGTATGTAAGAATGGCGCTTGCAAATCACATATCAAACAAATACAAAGATGAGAACAACACGATAAATGTTATAACTTTGGGAAGCAATGTTGACGGTATAATAAATGCGAACTTAAAGGAACAGAACGGAATGACATATCTTGACTTACCACCAAACATAAGCGAAAAGTTGATAGAAAAAACCCAACAGGTAATATCTGAAGTTGTTGAAAACGGCATAGAGCCAATTATCTTGACATCACCCAAAATAAGAAGATACTTTAAAGGATTCTTGCAAAGGTTTTTCCCGAAAATTCCGGTTATCTCATACGCTGAGATAGCCGAAGGCATTCAGATAAACAGCGTAGGAACAATTGAGTTATGATAGTAAAAACATACAGAGCAAACACCGTTCAAGAAGCCTTAAAAAAGATAAAGGCTGAATTGGGCGAAGATGCCATAATACTCTCATCAAAAAAGGTAAAAAAAGGCGGATTCTTCTCTTTCTTTAAAAAAGAGATATACGAAGTAACAGCAGCTGTTGACGATAAACCGCCAAAACAGAACAGAAGTTTTGAAGCTGTCGCTAAAAAATATGCCAAAGTAGAGTTTTCTCAAAAGAAACAGAGCGAAACAGAGAAACTTGAAGAGAGAGTAAAGAAATTAGAGCAGCTTATCGTATCGGCAGGCAAAGAGAGTATAGAAAAGCTCGTAAGCGATATAAAAGCCGACCTAAACGACCTAAAGACAGCCATAAACTATGTAAAAAAGGATAATGATGTTGACATATCAAAGATACCACTTGGAATGAATAAATACTTCACATATATGTGTGAGATAGGAATAAAGAGAAAATATGCATACAAAATAGCTATTGGACTTTACAAAACCATAGACAAAACCAGACTAAACGATGAAGAGTATGTGAAAGAGTATCTATCGGCTGTATTGTCTCAATTCTTCAAAAAAAGCATACCAACAAACAAAAATATCGTTCTTTTAGGGCCAACAGGTGTAGGAAAAACAACAACTTTGGCCAAACTTGCGGCTATTTACAAGCTAAAAATGGACAAAAAGGTTGGCATAATAACAACAGACACATACAGAATCGGAGCAGTTGACCAGCTTTTAAACTATGCAAAGATAATGGACATACCAGCAATTGTAAGCATAACAAAGGAAGACTTTATCAATGCCATCGAAGAGCTGAAAGACACGGATGTCGTGCTGGTTGACACCGTCGGAAGAAGTCCTAACGACATAAAAAGGCTCAAAGAGATTTTTGGAATGTTTCAAGGAGACACAAGGCTTCATCTGTCGCTTGTAATTGCAATAAACACAAAGGAAGAAGACTGCCTTAATACATTCAAACAATTCTCAACACTTCCGATAAACGACTTAATATTCACGAAGGTAGATGAGACAAAGACACCGGGAACAATGTTAAACTTGGTCGTAAAGCTAAAGAAACCCGTGGCTTGGGTCTCATACGGACAGGATGTGCCGGATGATATCATGGAAGCAGAGCCTTTAAAAATCTCATCCTTAATCGTAAAAAGGAGAGTCCAAAATGGCTGACCAAGCTGAAAAGTTAAGAGAGATGGTCGAAAAAAAGAATAAAGAGAACAAAAAGAGATACAGGGTTATAGCATTTACAAGTGGCAAAGGTGGTGTAGGCAAAACAAATATGGTTGCAAATATCGCATACCTTTTAAGTAGCATAGGGAAAAAGGTTGTCGTATTTGATGCAGATTTAGGCCTTGCAAACATAGATATACTGCTTGGATTAAAAAGCAAATATTCTTTAATCGATGTCGTAAAGAGCGGTAAAAAACTCAAAGAGATAATGATAAAGGTAAATGATAATTTCCAAGTGATACCTGCAGGCAGTGGTATAGAAGAGATAGCAAATATCAACGAGCCAATATTTTCAAAGATAAAAGACGAGCTGATAGATATAACCAAAGAGACTGACATACTCCTTATCGACACAGGTGCAGGTATATCAAGAAAGGTTACATTCTTCCTAAAAAGCTCAGAAGAGATTGTTGTAATAACAACGCCCGAGCCAACAGCATTGGCAGATGCATACGCAATGCTAAAAATAACTTCGACAAATTACAAAAAAGATAAAGTCAGCGTATTCGTGAATATGGCAAAAAATAAACAAGAAGCAGAAAATACATTCAACAATCTCAACAAGATATGCAAAAAGTTTCTAAACAAAGAGTTTAAAAGCTCAGGATACGCTTTAATTGATAAAAACCTACCCGCAGCAGTAAAGCAACAGAAACCAATAGCTGAACTCTATCCCAATAGTGCCTTTACAATATCTATGAAAAAGTTTATAAATAACATGTTTAAAGAAAATATAAAGATTCGGGAAAATCCAATCGCCCGATTCTTTGCATCAATTTTTGGTGGAGGCTAATGTGAATCTTGGCTCAATGTGGGGAGCATTTATAGGTGGCTTAACAAGCTTTTTCTCTCCTTGCATTTTTCCGTTAATTCCTGTTTATATTTCATTTGTAACAGGTTATAGTTTGGAAGAATTAAAAAACTCAAAAGACATAAGTCCATTAAATATATTCGTAAGGACGACAGCTTTTATATTAGGATTTTCCATAATATTTATAAGTATGGGCATAGTGTCAAGCAGTGTCGGAACATTTCTTTTAACAAATAAAATACTATTCGCTCGTATATCTGGTGCAATAGTTATCTTGTTTGGTTTACAACTTGCAGGTATTTTAAATATTGGCTTTATGTCAAAAACAAAAAAATTCACCACATGTTTTCATTCAGCAAGCATACTATCATCGTTCGTTTTTGGAATTATCTTTGCTTTTGGTTGGAGTCCCTGCGTGGGTCCTATCCTTTCATCTATACTAATACTCGCAGCAGACACAGCAAGCGTCAAACAAGGCTCTCTGTTGTTGCTCTTATACTCCTTGGGCATAGGTCTTCCGTTTCTCATATTTTCTTTTTCAATTAATTACTTCTTTAAAATTTCAAAAATACTCAAAAGACCTGATATTGTTCAAAAAGCCTCTGGCTGGGCTTTAATGGCAGCAGGTGCTTATCTAATATACAACGGTGGATTTTAACTTGAAAATGGAAAATTAAGCATTAAATTTTTTCACAAAAAAATTTAGGGGGTGGGTTATGAAAAACATCTCAGTCAAAAATCTAACTCTTGGCTCGTTTATATTAATTTTTATTGGTTTACTGGTAGTATTCTTCTATACGCTCTCTGCCTTTAACTCCAATAAAAGCAAGATAGATTCAATGTATTATCGAGATTTAAGGCAGATATCACTTTATCACCAAATAGAGCATAATTTTAATAAAGGTGAAAAACTTCTCCTCAAAGCCTACTCCCTTTCAGACAAAAATCTGCTCAATCAAGCAAAGAAATACTTCTACAAAGTAGACGAACTAATAGACAAAAACATATCAACATTTGGGAACATGCTTTCAAATTCTGAAATAGCTGCATTACGCTCTCTAAAACAAACAATAGACAATCAACTAACTATTGCGGTAAAACAAGTCGAAAACTCGATAGAGTCAAAAGAAATAAAAAGAAGCGAGATAGAGAGTATAGACAAAATGACAAACTCAATAGATGCTCAGATAACAAACCTAACTAACAATAGAATATCAATAATGAGAAGCTCAATGAGAAAAATAAAATCAAGTCTAAATTCAACCCTAATAATTACAATTTTTATTTATGTAATCTTAACTGCAATCATAATATTTGCTTTCACCATTATAAAAGGTTATCTGCTAAATCCATTACTTGAAGTCTCCAAAGTAATAAACGAATTCAAGAAAGGCAATCTCAACATAAGATTCAACATAGACTCCAAAAACGAGATAGGAAAACTAAAACAAGACCTGAACGACATGGCAAAAGAGTTAGAACAGATGATAAAGAACATAAAGCAGGCAACAGATGTAATGGTAAGCCACTCTGCAAGCCTATCTTCTGCAGCTGTTGAGATGAGTGCAACGAACGAGCAGACAACACGCAGCATGGAAGAGATTGTCCATGCAATAAACGACACGACAAAGGCAATTGATGACATTGCAAGGTCAGCTGAAAATGTAACACACCTTGCTCAAACAATCGGTGAAGTAAACCAGAAGATGATTCAGGATATAGAAGAGAGAGTCAAAAACATGGAAATCAACGCTAAATTAGCAGAAGAGACAATGAATCAGATAAACATAGTTGGAGAGTCTTCCAAAAACATAGGCAAGATAGTTGATGTTATTAGTGATATTGCAGACCAAACAAATCTTTTAGCTTTGAATGCTGCAATCGAAGCTGCACGAGCAGGAGAAGCTGGTCGTGGTTTTGCCGTTGTTGCAGATGAAGTAAGAAAACTCGCAGAGAAGACTCAAAGCTCAACAGAAGAGATAAGAAGCATGATAGTTAAGATGCAAACAGATGTTGAGAAGTCTATACAAAAGACAAAAGAGACACAAGATAGCATCCTCTCTGAAGCAAAAGCAATACAAGAGAACAAAGAACACATTAACGAAGTTGTAGAGAGAACAAACCAGACAATAGAAGAAATCTCTTCAACTTCTGCAGCTATTGAAGAGATATCTGCAACAGTTGCAGAGATAGATTCGCAGGTTAGAGAAGTTACAGAAGCAGCAAAAGAGAATGCAAAAGCGGCAGAAGATGTATCAAGGGCATCTGTTGAGCTGAAAGATATGGCTCAGAGAGTCTCAGAAGCAGTCAACAAGTTCAATGTATAAAGGGGGAAATATGAGAATAGCCGTTGTAGGTGGCGGTGGAAGAGAGCATGCTTTGGCATACAAGATAAAAGAGTCCAAGCTGTGCGATAAACTTTACTGTCTGCCCGGCAATGCAGGAACGGCAGCAATAGCAGAAAACATAGATATATCAGCAGAAGATATAGACGGTATTGTTGATTTCTGCCTAAAAAATAAAATAGAGCTTGTTGCTGTTGGACCTGAAAACCCTTTGGCAGAAGGTATTGTCGATAAACTCGAAGAAAAGGGAATAAAGGCATTTGGCCCAAAAAAACAGGCTGCACAAATTGAAGCAAGCAAATCGTTTGCCAAAGAGTTTTTCAAGAAATACGAGATACCAACAGCAGAGTATGAAGTTTTTGATAATTACGAACAGGCAAAAGCCTATATAGAAAAGGTCGGTGCGCCAATCGTTGTAAAAGCAGATGGACTTGCAGCGGGCAAAGGCGTAACGGTGGCAAAAACAGAAGAAGAAGCATTCAAAGCCTTAGAAGATATATTCATAAAAAAGCGCTTCAAGGAGGCAGGCAAAAGAGTAGTAATTGAAGAGTTCTTGGAAGGCGAAGAAGCATCCTTCTTAATCTTCTCCGACGGAGAGCACATACTACCGATGATTGCCGCACAAGACCACAAACCCGTATTCAACAACGATGAAGGGCCAAACACCGGCGGCATGGGTTCTTATGCTCCAGCACCAATAGTAAACGAAGAGCTAAAGCAGTATATAATCGATAACATAATGAAAAAAGCTATCGAAGGAATGAAAAACGAAGACTCTCAATACAAAGGTGTTTTATACGCTGGCTTGATGATAAAAGAGAACAAACCGTATGTGCTTGAGTTCAACTGCAGGTTTGGAGACCCAGAGACACAGGCGATACTGCCGTTGCTTGAAAGCGACATAGTTGAGATTATGCTTGCAACTATCGATGGCACGCTAAATAAACACTCTTTAAAATGGAAAGACGCTTATGCTGTTAGCGTCGTTCTTGCAAGTGGTGGATATCCTTTAAATTATGAAAAAGGAAAAGAGATAACGGGATTAGACGAAGTTGAAAAACTCGACGATGTCATTGTATTCCACGCAGGAACAAAGCTCGAAAATGGCAAAGTTCTAACAAACGGCGGAAGGGTTTTAAATGTTGTTGGAATAGATAAAGAGTTTAAAAAAGCCCAACAGAAGGCATATGATGCAATAAAACTGATTCATTTTGACAAAATGCATTACAGAACGGACATTGGCAACAAAGCTTATAAACATCTGTGAAAAAAGAGAAACGCATAAAGAGAGACGAGAAGATACTGCGTAAGTTTATAGAAGTTTACTGCAGGGAAAATCACCTAAAAAAGGGCGTTGAAGAGTATAAAGACGGTTTATGTAAAGAGTGTTATGATTTACTTCAATACTCTCTAAATAAGCTTTACAACTGCCCTTTAGACCCAAAACCGCAGTGTAAACATTGCAAAGTTCACTGTTATGCACCATCAAAGAGAAAGAAAATCAAAGAAGTTATGAAATACAGCGGCATCTGGTTTATAAAACATGGGAGATTGGACTGGGTTTTTCATTACTTTTTTTAGTTGACAAAAGTTGGTTTTTAGAATAGCAATAGAAGGGAGTTGGTATGAGAAAATTTTTGTTTGTCGCTTTTTTGTTGGTTGCAATTGCCATATTTTCATGCTCAAAAGAAGAGAGTAAAGAGACAATAAAAATAGAAACACACAACAAACCAACAATTCTGATATTCGATAGCACAACATGCCATTACTGCAAAAAACTGCACAACGACTTAGAAAACAATGACAAGCTTGCAAAACTTAAAAAATCATTCACGATATATTTTATTCATGTGAATCAAAACAGATATTACATACTGCCAACAAAAAATGGCACTTTGAAATTAGACACTGGAGACATAGCCGTCACCTTCGGATTTAGGGGTTCAACACCATTTATCGTATTTACAGATAAACACCTAAAACCCATTCTAACCATACCAGGATACCTAAAACCAGACACCTTAAGCAAAGTGTTTAAATTCATACTCTCAAAATCCTACGAAACCATGAGCCTTGAACAATACCTATCAACACCTTAAAAGGAGCAAAAGATGGATTTCCTTGTTGGGAGACAAGCAATACTTGACAGAAAGGGAAAAGTTTTTGGATATGAGCTTCTATACAGGGAAAACATAACAAAAAAGACTTCTCAAACAAATTTAGATGGAGATACAGCAACATTAAGGGTTATAGTAAACACCTTTTTGAGTCTTGGCTTAAATAAGATAGCAAAACAGGGAAGGATTTTTATAAACTTCACTGAAGACTTGATTATAGAAAAACTGTTTGAAACACTACCAAAAGAGAGAATAGTCATAGAAGTATTAGAGACAGTAAAAGCAAAGCAGGAAGTTATCGAAGCATTAAAAGAAGCAAAAAGAAACGGATATACAATTGCACTTGACGATTTCGTATTTGAAGAAAACCTGCAAGAACTTGTCAAATTGGCCGATATCATAAAGATTGATTTTTTAGAGCTTTCGAAAGAAGAGATAAAAAAAGAATTAAAAAAATACAAAAAATACAATCTAAAATTACTTGCAGAAAAGGTGGAAACCGAAAGTGATTACAAATTCGCACTCGATTTAGGCTTTGACTATTTTCAGGGTTTTTTCTTTGAAAAACCAGAGATAGAGTCAAAAAAGGATATATCACCGTATCAAGCAAACCTTCTAAAGGCTTTAAAAATAGTAAATGACCCGTCAAGTCAGATGGAAGATTTAATTGAACTCATAAGCGGCGATTTTTACCTGCATTCAAAAATCTTAGCACTTGTAAACTCACCATTCTTTGGTTTAAAGACAAAGATAACAAGCGTAAAAAATGCCGTTTCTCTGCTTGGAACAGACAAAACAAAAAAATGGCTGAATATCCTGTATATCTCTAAACTTGCAGAAAACAAACCAGAAGAGCTTGTAATACTCTCAACCGTAAGGGCAAAATTTGCATCTCTGCTTGCAAAAAACTTCTCTATAGATGAAGAAGATGCCTATATGCTTGGCATGTACTCTTTAATAGACTCACTCCTTGGCGTAACCATGGAAAAGGCTTTGAGCGAATTTGAGTATTTAGAAGAAGAGATAAAAGAAGCCCTGCTTGGCAAAGATAACAGATTTAGAGAACTCTTAAACTTTATCGAGCTTTACGAGAAAGGCGACTTCGACAAGGCAAAAGAGATTATGGATAAATTCGACCTAATCCCGCAGAATATAAACCTTAACTATTTTGAAGCTGTAGAGTTTGCAGATAGCATATACTTGTTGTAATGCCCTCTGGATTTTTTGCTCTATTGGACGATATCTCTTACCTGTTAGATGATGTCGCAACTGCAGCCAAAATAACAACAAAAAAGACGGCCGTAATCTTGGGTGACGACCTTGCCGTTGGCGCAAAGAAAACCTTAGGCGTAAGCTCAAGCAGAGAGATACCGATAATAATTGCAATCATAAAAGGTTCACTTCTAAACAAACTGATTATCTTGCCTTTAATATTTCTCCTTAAATACTTTATACCTTGGATTATAAGTCCACTTTTGATAATAGGTGGAACATACCTAAGTTTTGAAGGTGTTGAGAATGTCATTGACTTTCTAAAGCATAAAGAGAAAAAATCTGCACCAAAAAGCGAGAAAGAGAAGATAAAATCCGCCATTTTAACTGATTTCATACTCTCACTTGAGATTGTTATCATCTCACTTGCAAGTGTTCAGGATAAACCATTCTTAGTTCAGGTTGCATCAACAACAGTAGCTGCTCTTTTTGCAACAGCAGGTGTTTACGGAACGGTTGCACTAATCATAAGAATGGACGATATAGGACTGTTTTTGGTCGAGAAGTTTGATGGATTTTTAGAAAAATTCGGCATGTTTTTAATAAAACTTCTGCCCAAAACAATAAAATTTCTCTCTGTCATAGGAACAGCCGCTATGATTTTAGTTGGCGGTGGTATTTATCTGCATAGAATTCCCTTATTTCACAATCTAACCATGATAAATATACCACTTGTATCAGAACTTCTCCTTGGACTAACTGCAGGATTTTTTATCTTTTTCTTAATCTCTATGATAAAACACTCAATAAAATAACTTACAAATCTGCACTCTTGACTTTTTAAACAGATGCTGTTAGTATCGTAAGCGCAAAGCGGAGAGGTGTCCGAGCCTGGCTGAAGGAGCACGATTGGAAATCGTGTGTAGGGTTAAAAGCCCTACCGCGGGTTCGAATCCCGCCCTCTCCGCCATTTTTTATGGCAAACAAAATCGGCGCCCATAGCTCAGCTGGATAGAGCACAAGATTGCGGTTCTTGGGGTCGGAGGTTCAAGTCCTCCTGGGCGCGCCAAATATTTCTTTTAGCGATGTCCAGCGTGGTGGGCTTGTGCGACACACTCCCTACTGAACCCCGCCAGGCCCGGAAGGGAGCAACGGTAGGTAGGGTTGTGTGAGCGTGCAATGTCCTGCCCGTTGGGCATCGCTAAGGGAGATAAGATGTATAAGGTTTTTGCACGAAAATATAGACCTTCCAAACTAAGCGAAGTTGTCGGCCAGCCAGTCGCCGTTCAAATCCTAAAAAATGCTATACAAACGGGTAAAGTTCATCATGCTATTTTGCTTAGCGGCCCTATGGGAACAGGCAAAACATCGCTTGCCCGCATTATTTCAAAATCTCTAAACTGCAAAAATGGGCCTACAGTTGAACCGTGCGGAGAGTGTGAAGCATGCAAAGCCATTTCGATAGGCAAAGATGTTGATGTTATAGAGATAGACGGAGCATCAAATAGAAAGGTTGAAGATGCAAGAGCCATCATAGAAAGCGTTAAATATCCACCCTTAAAAAGACGCTTTAAGATATATATCATCGATGAAGTTCATATGCTCACCCAAGAAGCATTCAACGCTCTTCTGAAAACAATAGAAGAGCCGCCCGATTATGTGAAATTCATATTTGCCACAACTTCCATAGAGAAGGTTCCAGATACGATACTCTCGCGCTGTCAGATATTAAACTTAAAACGCATACCAAAAGAAGAGATAGAAAAAAAACTGAAGTATATAGCGGAACAAGAAAAAATAGATATAGAAGACGAAGCAGTTTCACTTATAGCCTATGCAAGTAACGGCTCATTAAGAGTCGCGGAAGGATACTTAGACAGATGCTTATCTTACAAACCAGAAGGAAAGATAACTAAAGAAGATGTATCAATTGTGCTTGGAGTATCAACAACAAACACCGTTGAAGATTACCTAAGCAGTATAATGAGTGAAAATTCCAAAGAAGCGATAGAGATAATAAAGAGATTGGATAACGAGTCGAAGGATTTGGAAGTATTCTGCAGACAGATTTTAGATACCCTTATAGAAAAGGATGATATAAACACAGAAAAAAAGACAGCCCTTCTAAATATATTTTATAAAGCTATGGTTGATATAAAACAAAAGATAATAGAGCAGTTACCTTCAATGATTGTCGCAACACAAAAAGCCATAGCAACCAATAGCTTAGAACAGATAGACAGCCTAATAAAGAAACTTTCAGAAGGCAATATAAGTCAAATCAATATACCCACTGTCAAGCCACAAACAACTCAACCCAAAAAGGAAGCAGCAGAAAATACAGTAAATAAACCCTATAGTGAAGAAGAAGTCAAAAAAACAAACAATCAATCAGCTGTTGATATATTGCTTAAAACCTTCGGTGGTAAAATAATAAATATTGAAAAATTAAAAAAATAATCTATAATTAATTAAGGTTTAGAAAGGAGAGATAGTATGGCAGCTAAAAACTTCGGTGGAATGGATTTAAATGCATTGATGGCTCAGGCAAAAAAGATTCAACAGCAGATAGCAAAAACACAGGAAGAAGCTGCAAAAGAGACTGTGGAAGTAAGTGTTGGCGGTGGAATGGTAACAGTCAAAGCCAACGGCCTTGGCGAGATCGTTGGTATAAAGATTTCAAAAGAGATTGTTGACCCTGATGATATAGAGACATTGGAAGATTTAATTCTATCCGGTGTAAATGAAGCAGTAAGAAAAGCAAAAGAGAATATGGAAGCAAAAATCTCAGCTCTTACGGGTGGTTTAAACATACCAGGCATGTTTTGATGAAGGAGAAAAATTTAGTAGAAACGGTAGCACTATATTTATCACAAATACCGGGTATAGGCGAAAAGAATTCAAAAAGATATGCGTTGTGGCTTGCCGAACACAAAGACAACTTAAACAAACTGATAGACTCCTTAAGTGAACTATCCAAAAATATAAATATCTGTAAAAAGTGTTTTAATATTACAACAAATCCAGATGGAATATGTGATATATGTAATGATGACACCCGTGATAAAACAACAATATGTGTAGTAGAGACAATTGAAAATTTAGTTGAAATAGAATTGTCAGATGTGTATAATGGTTCATACTTCGTTTTGGGGGGAGTTATTTCGCCTATATACGACATAGACAATACCATAAAGAGAATAGAATATTTAGCTAAAAGGGTGCAAGAAGAAGGCATAAAGGAGCTAATTCTTGTTCTAAGTTCTACAACAGAAGGCGAATTAACCATGCAATACATTAAAGAGAAGTTAAAGGAAACAGGTGTAAAAATAACAAAGGTGGCAAGCGGCATACCCATTGGTGCAAATATCAATTATATAGATCAAAAAACTTTAATAGAAGCATTTAAATCAAGGGTTGTTGCATAAATCTTTCACAAATTACGGTTTGGGGGTTTAAGAATGTCCAAAAAGTTGGAGATTAGATGGCATGGAAGAGCTGGTCAAGGAGCAGTCACGGCTGCAAAAACACTGGCCGAATTAATTTCCCAGGAAGAAGGCATTTATGCTCAAGGATTTGCAGTTTACGGAGCAGAAAAGAGAGGAGCACCTGTCGTAGCGTTTACAAGGGTTGACGAGAAACCCATAAGAGACCACTCTGAATACATGGAACCGGATATCGTTTTACTTCTCGACCCAACACTCATGGGCCTTGTTGATGTAAAAGAAGGATTAAAAAAAGATGGAAAAGTTATAATTAATACAGCTTTTCCAAAAGATGAAGTTGTTAAGGAGTTGGGTCTTGAAGATTACGAAGTGTATGTAATAGACGCGAATAGGATAAGTATAGAAGCATTGGGTAGAGCTATACCAAATACTCCAATGATAGGAGCCTTAGCAAAAATAACAGGCTTATTTACAAAAGAACAGGTAGCAAACGGAGTAGTTGAATTACTTAAAGAAGCCGGAAAATTCCCAGAGAAAATAATAGAAGGCAACAAAAAGGCCATAGAAGAAGCATATGAGGAGGTAAAATAAATGAGCGAAAAATTGCTTAATTGGGATGAAGTCTTAATTGGCGGTGCAATAAAAGACCCCGGCAATTCAAAAAATTACGAGACAGGCTCATGGAGAGTTGAAAGACCCGTATGGAATCCTGATACATGTATTCAATGCATGTTCTGTTGGGTTTATTGTCCAGATAGCTCAATTTTAACAAACGAAGAAGGTAAAATGATTGGAATAGACTATGACCACTGCAAAGGTTGCGGCATTTGCGTTGAGCAGTGTCCAAGCAAACCAAAATCTTTAAAAATGGTTTTAGAAGCAGAAGCAAAAGGTAAAACAGAAGAAGAATTAAGAAAGGAAGTTTTTTCCAAGTAAAAGCGTTAGGAGGAAATAAATGGGTAAAAAAGTAGCATTGACAGGAAACGAGGCTGCAGCTCACGCTATAAGACAGATAGAGCCAGATGTAATTGCAGCCTTTCCAATAACGCCTTCAACTCCAATTCCACAGGCAGTAGCTCAATTTATAGCTGACGGCGAAATGGATACGGAGCTTGTTACGGTCGAAAGCGAACACTCTGCAATGAGTGCGTGTATTGGTGCTGCAGCAGCAGGCGGTAGGGTTATGACTGCAACAAGTGCAAACGGATACGCTTTAATGTGGGAGATGCTTTACATCGCAAGCGGTATGAGATTACCAATAGTGATGGCCGTTGTAGCAAGAGCCTTATCAGCTCCGTTAAATATTCATGGAGACCACTCAGATATAATGGGCGGAAGAGATACTGGTTGGATTCAGATAATAGCTGAGAATTCACAAGAAGCGTATGACGGTCTAATTCAAGCTGTAAAGATAGCAGAAAATAAGGATGTAATGACCCCCGCGCTTGTTGCCATGGATGGTTTTAATATATCCCATGCGATTGAGATATGGGAAATGGAAGATGATAAAGCTGTTAAAGATTTTATAGGAGAATATAAACCTCTCTTTCCACTCTTAAATACAGATGACCCTGTAACTCATGGTGCGTGGGCTCCACCAAACTGGTACTTTGAGCATAAGATGAGCCAATTAAAAGGCTTGCTTGCAGCTAAGGATGTTGTTGCAAAAGTTGGAAAAGAGTTTGGCGAAGTGTTCGGCAGAGAATACGGACTATATGAAGCATATAAGCTTGATGATGCTGAACTCGTAATAGTTGCAGCAGGTTCTGTATGCGGAACAACAAAAGATGTTGTCGATAAACTAAGAGAAGAAGGTCAGAAAGTTGGTTTACTAAAAATAAGACTATTCAGGCCATTCCCATACAAGGAGCTTGCAGATGCTCTTCAATCCGCTAAAGCCATAGCTATTTTGGATAGAGTATCACCTGCTGGTGCTCAGGGCGGTCCTTTATTCAACGAGATAAGAAGTGCCCTGTATGATACACCAACAAGAGCTCCAATAATAAATTACACTTATGGTCTCGGTGGAAGAGATACGCAACCTATCCACATCAACTCAGTATTTGATAGGCTCAAAAAAATAGTTGAAACGGGTAAAATCGAAAAACAGTTTGACTGCCTGAACCTTAGAGGAGAGTGGAGGTAATAAATGGCTCTGTTAAATGAACTTGCAAAGAAAAAAGAAGGACTTGTTAGCGGACATAGATTGTGCCCTGGTTGTACTCACTCTGTTATAATGAGACAAGTGTTTGCAGCAGCAGATACAGACAAATATGACATAGTTATAGCTGCAGCAACTGGGTGCTTTGAAGTTTCAACAGGACTTTATCCTTACACAAGCTGGAATGTGCCATGGATTCATACGGCATTTGAAAATGCGGCAAGCACAATAGCTGGTGTAGAGACAATGTATAGAGTTTTGAAAAGAAAAGGAAAAGTAAAAAAAGATATAAGGTTTATAGCTATCGCAAGTGATGGTGGAACATACGACATTGGTTTACAAGCTCTTTCGGGTGCAATAGAAAGAGGTCATCAATTCTTATACATCTGTAATGACAACAACGCTTATCAGAACACAGGAAATCAAAGGTCGAGCGCAACACCGTTTGGTGGTTCAACAACGACTTCGCCAAATGGTAAAGTAAAATTTGGAAAAGAGCAACCAAGAAAAGACATAATGAGTATAATTGAAGGACATCACCTGCCTTATGCTGCACAGGCTTCTCCATCAAACTGGAGAGACTTAATGAACAAGGTAAAGAAAGCTTTGGATGTGAACGGCCCAACATACATCAATGTTATAGAGCCGTGCACCACAGGTTGGGGATTCCCACCAGAAAAAGCAATCGAGATAGCTCAACTTGCCGTTGATACATGCGTATGGCCGCTATACGAAGTTGAGAACGGCAAGATAAAGATAAACTACAAGCCACAAAAGAAATTACCCGTCGTTGAATATCTAAAACCACAGAGAAGATTCGCTCACCTGTTCAAAAAAGGCAATGAGCATGTAATAGAAGAGTTCCAGAGACAGGTTGACGAACAGTGGGAGTGGCTCTTAAAAAGAGAAGAGTGCGGATTGTAAAAAACAAGGGCTGGCTTTATGCCAGCTCTTACATTTTTATCTCATTACCAACACATCAAAAAACTCAAATCCTTAATTCAAAATTCAGAATCCAAAATTCATAATTCCAACTTCTCCATCCCTTTCTCATAAATCCTGCTATTTCCTTTAACTTCCAATGTAAGCGGGTCAAAGAAGAGTATCTCTTTTTCTGCCCACTTGGAGATGACTTCTAAGTATTTTGAATCTCTGTCTTTTGAAAGAACAAATGAGCCATTGTTTAAAATCTCTTTGCAAATATTCTCAAATATTTCTATCTCTTCTTTTGGAAACTTACCTTGATGATAGAACATTACTATCTGCGAATAAGCCAAAAACGCCTGGTGTTCTAAATACTCTTTTAATGTCTTAAACTCTTTTCTAAACATCATGAGTCTTTGTATCTGTGGAATGCTGCCGCCGAGATAGTCCCATATTAAGTTTATCTCATCATCTTTAAACCCTTCAGAGCTCAACCACTCAACGGTTATATCCTTAGGCAGATGGTCAACCTTATAAAATCTGCTTGTTTCTTTCAATCTTGCATCATTATAAATCCTATCTATAAACACAGTGTTTGAGCTTAGGATAACAACATGAGACAGATGTGTCTCTTTTGTTAAAGAGACACAGAAGTTTAGGAACTCTTTGAGTAGTTCTCTATCTCCATTTATGTATATATCTTCAAGTGTTTGGATTTCGTCTATGATGATTATAGGTTGTCTGTTTTTCTTTGTTCTGTTTTGTATCTCTTCCATTAGAACTTTGAATAAGTCTTTCTCTTTGTTTTTTACTTCATTTAGCAGTTCTGCTTTTATGTTGAATACTCCAATATTGAAGCTTGCTGAGAGTTTCTCTTCTTTCTTGCCTTTGTCATCTTTCTCTGGTGTTAGTATTGCTTCTATAAAACTTGAGTAATTGCTTATTAGATATCTTCTTAAGTTTATATACTTCACCCACCAATTACCTTTGGGTTTTAAGTTCTCAAAATCTTCAAATAACTCTTTTTCAACAACATACTCAATGAGTGTTGTTTTGCCTGAAGATTTTGGGCCATAAACCCAAAGGATTAGTTTGGGTAAACTTCTAAACCAATCAAGGAAGAAGTTTATTTCGTTGTCTCTGTCTATGAGTTTTTCGTTTCTGAAGGTTCTTGTGTTCATGAGTTGCTCCTTTTAGTCAGTTTGTGTTTATTATACAGAGAGTTTAAAAGAGTTTGCAAGAAAAATCCCTAAACCAACAATTTTCCCTTGACATCACCCCCCGAGTTAGAATGCCAAAAAATAATTAAGGGAGAAGGAGAGAAAGATGAAAAAGGAAAGGAGAAGTTCTTTTTCATTTGCAGGGAAGAAGTTGTTGTTTTCTGTCTCTGTTGTTGCAGTGTTAGGAATTGGTGTATCAAAGGCTAATGCAGGAGACATTTATGCAGTTTTTCCTAATGGAAAAAAGGTAGATGTTTCTAAAATTGTTAAAAATTACACAGCAGAAGTAGATATGCCAACTTTTGTTTACATGGCAAATTATGATGGTAAAGATATTAGAAAATTTAATGAAAAGTATGGACATTTAGGAAATCCATTTATTTTTGGTATAGATTCATACTTTGGTGGTGTAACTTACAACCAAAATGCAATTAATAAGATTGTATTCTGTGGTGGTGCAAATTGTTACTTTGTAAAAGATGGAAAAGTTATAAATAAAAATTACCCAAGAATGTTTGAGAATTCTGTTTTAGGTTACATTATAGACAATGGTAATAAAGACATGAACTTAAAACCATTAACAGATGTATTATTTAGATTTGTTCAAAACCACCAATACGGCGGTGGAGGAGTAGGTACTAATAAGTTCCTCTTCTTCCGCAAGTTCCTCCTCTGGTTCTGCTGGCGGAAGTAGTGGCGGAAGTTCTGGTGGAGGAGTATCTGGTGGTCATGAATAAATTTTATATATTTTTATTCTTATATTATGTATTTACTTTTATTATGTATTTACTTTTTAATAGTTATAAAATATGTCGTCTTTCCAATGCGGGAGTGTGAAGGTGAGTATCCAAGCTCACCACTCCTGCTTTTTTAACCTATCTTCTTGGTCACTTATTCATTTGTTTTTCACTTTATAGTTTTAATTTTTCATTTTTTTCTCATAAATTCTGATGCTCACTAAAAACTTCGTAATGTATCACCTTCTCTTCAAACTCAAGCAAAAAATCTTTATCTTCTGGATAATACTTAGCCTTTTCGTAATCTTCGCCGGCGAATTTTTTGATAGCATCCAAACTCTCCCAAAATGTGATGAGAGTAAAGTGAGCTTCTTGCTTTCTAAAGCACTTAATCTCCATTATTAACTTTCCAGATTAAGATTACATGCCAATATCTCACCCACAAGATACAAAGACCCGGCTATCACAACTGACTTAAAATTCGAATCCAAAGCACTTTCCAGAGCTTGATTTACGCTTTCAAATATCTCAACACTGGTTTTATAGCTTGAATTTTCTAAAAACTCTTTTATACTCTCTGGCTTTTCTGCAAGTCTGTACTTCAACATAGGAAGCTTTATGTTTTTAAATCTGTCCGCTAATAGAGAGATATTGCTTTTCCAATCCTTACTCTTTAAGGTCGCAAAAATCAAGCATGAGTTTTCAAAGTCAATTTTCCCTTCAAGCAATTTTAAAAGATTTTCAACCCCTGCCCTGTTGTGTGCACCATCAACGATTACCGTTTTACCTTCAACGCTGAAAACATCAAACCTTCCACGCCAATAGCTCTTCTTTACACTGCTTTTATTAAGCTTGATGCCGTAATGTTTATTTAGCACATCGCATGCAAGCAGGAAACAGGCAACGTTGTTCGGATTTACGGCATCCGGTTTTAAAGCTTTGGCTTCTTTCAAATACTCATCGTCAACAAAATACAAAGGCACACTTACACTATCTTTAATCGTATCAATTACTTCCTTCGGATTTTTGCCAACAACTCCAACCTTTTTTATTATTTTCGACTTTGTCAGAGCTATCTTTTCAAGCGTATCACCTAAATGTTCCGTATGGTCTAATGAAACAGAAGTCAAAATGCTCAACATAGGATTTACCACATTCGTTGCGTCAAACTCACCACCCATTCCAACTTCCAAAACAGCCACATCGATACCAAAATCCTTAAAAATCAAAAAAGCCATTACCGTCAAAAATTCAAAATAGGTTAAACCTTCAAAATTTACACTCTCAATAAACTTGGCATAATCAAGCAGCGTCGAGTAATCAATCTCTTTTGAGTTAATCCTGAAACGCTCGTTTAACTGAATAAGGTGTGGTGATGTATATGTTCCGCACAGATAGCCTTTGTCGACAAAAGCATCCGTCAAATACTGACAGACACTGCCTTTGCCGTTTGTTCCGCCAATCAGAACAGACTCAAACGCTTTTTGCGGGTTGCCTATCTTTTTTAAAAAAGACTCCACCCTTTCAAGCCCGAGTTTCATCGAGTATGGATTTAAAGAATTCAGTATATCGTTTAGCTTTTTATACGCTTCTATCTCACTCATTTAAAACGGCAACGGCAACTGCATAATTTTTCGTATGGCTTATAGAGATTTTTATGTTATCTGCAACTTTGCCCTTTATCTTGGCATACGGCTTTCCATCTTTGTTGTTTAATATCTCTATCTCGTTAAAACTCAGATTACCACCAACAACTTTTATTATTGACTCTTTTGCTGAAAACCTGCCGCACAGAGATAGATAAGGGTTCGACTTTGAAAAGCAGTAATCTATCTCTGACTTACTGAAAATACGAGCTAAAAATCTATTGCCCCATTTTTCATAAGCTTTTTTTATCCTTGAAACTTCTTCTATGTCTATACCGACTTCCATCTTGCCTCATAAATCAACTGTCTCATAAGCCTTACGGCTTCCTTTATGCCGACAAACACGCTCTTTGCAATTATGCTGTGGCCTATGTTTAGCTCTTCTATCTCTTCAATTGCAGCAACGGGCTTTACATTCTCATAAGTTAGACCGTGTCCTGCATGCACATGTAAACCCAACTTTTTGCCGTATTTTGCCGCATTTATGAGCTTTTCGAGTTCAAGCTCTCTTTCTCTTTCATTTTTGGCATTTGCATAACTTCCCGTATGAAGCTCAATAGCGTCTGCACCCGTCTCTTTTGATGCTTCAACCTGCCACTCTTCTGGGTCTATAAACAGACTCACTAAAATACCCTTATCGTGCAATCTTTTGACAACATCCTTAACCCTATCAAAATTAGACTGAACATCCAGCCCGCCTTCGGTTGTTATCTCTTCCCTTTTTTCTGGCACAAGCGTTGCCTGATGTGGAACAACATCCAAAGCGATATTAACTATCTCTTCGTTTAAACTCATCTCAAGGTTCAACGGTATCTTTATAATATTCTTCACCTGATACACATCGCTATCCTGAATATGCCGCCTATCTTCCCTTAAATGCATCGTAATGCCGTCGGCCAAAGCTTCCTGAACAAGCAAAGCAGCATAGATAAGCTCTGGTTCTGTTGTTCTTCTTGCCTGCCTTATTGTTGCCACATGGTCTATGTTAACTCCCAGCCTCATTTATAACACCCCCCTATAAAACTTACAATTTTCTCAACACTCCAATTTGCATTTACAGTAATCGCATTTTCGGGTTTTTCAAGTATCTCTTTCTGTTTTAGGTATATTTCAAACCTGCCATCTGAGACAGACTCTTCTTTCTCCCTCTTCTCAAAGTGCTTTTTTGCTGTCTTGTCATCTATATCAAAAAACACAATTACAGGTTTTATACCAAGCCTTTTAAAAAGCTTCTCAACTGCTTTTCTTGACGAACTTCTTAAAAAAGTCGCATCAAGAATAACGCTTTTCCCAATCCTTACAAGCTGATAGGCATCTTCAAACATCTTCGAGTATGTTTTCCTTGTCATCTCCATTGAGTAAATTCCTTCGCCAAACGAAACCATCTCCTTATCATCCAAAGACAGACCGGCAAGCCTTTTTCTTATCACATCGCTTGATAAAACGACAAAGCCGTATCTCTTTGATAACTCCAAAACCACCGTGCTTTTGCCAGAGCCACTCAAACCGCTAAAAACAAGCACCTTTGGTTTATACTCATCAGGCAGATAACCAAAAGCAAGGTCAAAATACCTGTTTGCTTCTTCTTTATTGTTTTGAAAAAATGCAATCTTTCCCCTGACATAAGCCCTGTAAATCTTGTAAAAATCAAGAATATCATTTAAAGAGCTATCCTTTGAATACTCAAGGTAAAACTTCAAAAATTTATCCGATAAATCCCATCTTCCTAAATTTTCAAGGTCCATAAGCAGAAAAGCCACATCGCTTGCAACATCGGAATATCTAAAACGCTCGTTAAACTCAATGCAGTCGTAGATAAAAATCCTCTGTTTATCAACAATGCAGATATTTCTCGAATACATATCGCCATGACAATCCCTGATTTTTGTCTCTTTTATGCGCTTATCAAACAACTCTTTATTCTTTTTATAAAACTCGTCAGTAAACTTTTTCAAACTCTCATACTGAAATCGGGTTATAAACTCGCCAACAGCATCTTCAGTCTGCTGAAAATTCTCATCGGTATTAAACTTATTCGTCTTTATGCTGCCAAATGAAGATATATAATCGTTTGTCTCTGCTTTTTTATGGAATTCGGCAATCTTTTTTGCCAAAGCTTCTATCTCTTCGTCCGTTATAAGGTCGCTCTCAATCAGAACATCCATCATCCTATCCTGTGGCATTCTCTTCATCCTGACGGCATAATCTACAACCTTACCGTCTCCGTCTATAAAAAGCTCTCCGTTTTCTTCGTTTATCGTGCTTACACCTTCATAAATTTCTTCTGCCAATCTTCTGTTTAGCTCCACTTCCTTTTTGCAAAACTCAAGCCTTTTATCAATCGTTGTATAGTTCAAAAACCCAAAATCAACAGGTTTTTTAATTTTGTAAACCTTACTTTTGCCTAAAAGCACCCAAGATATATGAGTCTGGATAATCTCAAAACCGTATCTTTTTGCAAGTTTATCAATCTGCTCTTCTGTCATATTCTCCTCCCCGCATTAATAAACAAAACCCAAAACCCACATCGGAATCTTGTTCTTCACCGGTAGGTCTATCTCGTCACTTATTACAAAATCTGCACCCTTAAGCTTTTTACCTTTCCCACCAACTTCAATTTTAATGCCGTCAACAATAAAATCGCATTCCCTTTCATTCTTGCTCGCAAAAATAGAGTATCGCTCTTTCAAACTCATAACAACAAAAGCCTCTCTCATACTACCTTTATTTCCATTAAAACACGCATACACGGAAGGGTCTGATAGAAAAATTTTTGCTCCTTTTGTATAAGTTGTCTTACTCTTTTTTTTAACTATATTAAGCAATTCTGAATGCTCAGCAACATATAGCAAATCATAAAGCTTCTCTTTACCAATTCCCCACTGACTGCACATGGAAGATATATTTAAAGTAGGAGATGGAGAGCTAACTAAATATCCAACAATGGCGTTCATAACTCTTAGATGATTGTCCTGTATGGTATTTACATAAAATGGAATGTCGTGATATATAGATTTTTCAAGAAGAGCTTTTAATCTTAGGCAATATTCACCTTCCAAAAATATGGGCCTTATACCTAATCTTATATACTCAGAAAACAGTTTCAGAACATTTAAACCTTTCAGCTCCACAAAAATTCTTCTGTTTAGGTTAAAAGGGTCAATCTTATCAAATAATTTTCCCGTCAAAAGAAATAGATACTCTCTAAAAGACAGCAAAGGTATACGAAATTGAACAAATCTTCTTGACAAATCAGATACTGCTCTTTTTAAAATCAAATTGCTACTATCACTTATCCAAATAAAATTCGCAGGAAAATCGTCATAAAGAGCCTTTATATGCTCACTCCACCTATTTGCATAGTGAATTTCATCTATCACAACTCCATCATAACCCTTTTTAAAAATGGCACTTACAAGGTCGTAAAGTGGAATATGCGATATAGTAGGGTTATCAGCGCTCATATAAAGAAAATTTAACTCAGAATCCGCAATTTTACTAATAAGAAAAGTTGTTTTACCTACGCCACGCAAACCATATACGAGAGCACCTCTTATATTGTTTATCTTTATTGTATCAAAATAAGGCCTTTTTCTTTCTGGTAAATATGTCTTTAAGCGTTCTAATGTGAGTTCAAATCGCTCAATAATTTCACTTATCATAGTTCTAATTTAAAACATTTTCTTAATAAAATCAACAATTTAGTTCTATATTAGAACTATTTTTTACTCCAACAGTTCTACTTTAGAACTGTTAAATAAAACTTAAGTACAGCCCTTTTTAGATTTTCTCTTCCTTCTCGCTTCAAGGTTTGAATAGACACATCCGCAGTAATCCTGCCTGTAAAAACCAAACTGTCTTGATAATTCAGAAGAGCGCTTAAAACCATCTCTCTTTTTAAAATCCGTATCTTCAAATTTTATATTGTATTTTTTTGACAAACTCTCGCCTATTTTCTTTATTACATCGTATTTTTTTAAAGGGCTAACAGAAAGTGTCGTTGTAAAATAGTCAAATCCAAGCTCTTTTGCCAGCTTAACCGTCTTTTTCATTCTATCGGCATAGCAGAGCACACATCTTTTGCCGCCTTCTGGCTCATTTTTGTAAACCTTAAGCATATCAACCCACTTCTTTGGCTCATATTCGCCTATATGCAGCTTCAATTTATGATAATCACACAATCTTTTTATCTCATTTAGTCTGATTTCATACTCTCTTTTAGGGTGTATGTTGGGATTATAAAAGAATATCTCAAGCTCGTAATTCTCTTTTAACCTTTCTATTACGCTTGTTGCACACGGAGCACAGCAGGCATGAAGAAGCAGCTTTGGTTTTTTGTTTCTTTCTTCAACAATCTTCTTAATCGGCTTAAAAGAGAATCTATGAATCTCGCAAGGCCCATACTCCTTCAGTGCTTCTATGTGAGCCTTTGTGCCGTATCCTTTATGCTTTTCAAATCCGTAAACAGGATAGATGTCGGCAACAAGTTTCATGTATCTGTCTCGCCACACCTTGGCAATAATTGATGCTGCAGCAATCATTTTAACCTTCTCATCGCCGTCAATTATGCTTTTATAAGGAATAGGCAAATCAAACTTATCCCTTCCGTCTATAAGCAGAAAAGAAGGCTTTTGGCTCATCACATTTATCGCCCTTTTTATGGCAAGCTCAACGGCCTTTACTATGCCATATTTATCTATCTCTTTGTTTGATGCAACGCCTATGCCATATATGGAGTTTTTCTTGATAATTTCGTATAACTCTTCTCTTTTTGCTTCCGTGAGTTTTTTGGAGTCGTTTATCTCGTCAAGCTGTGGGATATCCTTGTTTAGAATAACACATGCAGCAACGACAGGCCCAGCCCAGGGACCCCTTCCCGCTTCATCTACACCCGCAGTTTTTCCCATCGTGAGTCGTTTCTGATAAATATCTTAGAAAACTTCTTCAATCCGAGATAACTCGCCACAACACCACACTTCACAAGAAATAGAAAATATACGCGGCTATCTTCAAACTCGCTTAATGTTTCAAAGTTGCCCTGCCCTTTTGAGATGATTATATCGGCTTCATCATAAACTTTTCTGCACTCTGGTTTTGCCATATCAGGCCAGAATCCGGGTATAATCTCTCCCGAATCGACAACTTTAGCCACCTTATCCATTCCAACATAGATTGCATCTTCTTTCGTAACATCATTGATTATTGGGCCGCCCCTGACTATCACATAAAGCTTTTTATCCGGATACAGTTTATTTATCGTTTCAAGCAGAATCCTATCAAATACGATTTCGCCTGCATTATCGGCAAGCAGAACAATATTTTTGGCATTTTTTAAGTTCTTCTCAAAAAGCGAAAAATCCGTAAGGTCAAGCGGATTATGGACAACATCATCTATTGTTTTCTCAAGGTTAATCGTTCCGACTTCGCTCCCAAAATCTATGATATTGCCAGCTAAAGCAAGTCTGATAGCAAAAAGCAAAGGGTTTTCTGAAGTTTCTATCTCCTTTTTTGCAAAATTCTCGTATTTTAAGGCTATATCGTTATACTTTCTCTTTATCTCCTTATAAGGGTCGTCTATTCCCAAAGTTTCTCTTATCGTTCCATAAACCTTTTCGCTAATAATAGGCGGTGGCAGATTGACATCTATATCCTGCAAAACCTTAACAACTTCCATAGCAGGCTTTAGAAGATGCTCTCTATCTGCATAAAACAATCTTGCCGTTCTTGTAGCCTGCGATATAAAGCAGTGATAACACTCAGCATGAACCTTCATACTGACAAATTATAGATAAGAGCCCTATCCAATGCAACAAAAATAAAAGCTCATTTGGGTGCTATGATGGAATAAATAATCCGTTTTTTTGTTTACTATTCTATCAAACCAAATAATTGGACTAAACTTTTCAAAATTTAGTATAATGTTTTTCCCATGAAGCTGGATGTAAAAATAAGCATAAGAAAAACATTTTTTGCTGAAACCATATCATCGTCATTTTACCGCTTTTTTATGATGTTTGTTGTTGCTTTATCACTCATTGCTATCGTTGGATATGACAAGGCAATACCCATATACTTAGGTTCTCCAACCCTTTACAGATACATAGAGATATTCACAATCTTGGTATTTGCATTTGATTTATTCATAAGGACATTGATGGTTGTTGAAGAGAGAAAGCAGAAAAACGCAATAAGCATACTAAAATATCTCACTCTTCCATCAACAATAGCAGACATAATCGCTCTCATACCTTACACCAGCCTGCCTTACCCCTACAGAATTCTCATAATAATCTCAAGGGTTATAAAAGGCGCCCGTTTTAGCCGAAGTTTTCAGGGCGTTATGGAAGGCATCAGCGAAAGGGCATTTGAAATATCAACAGTCTTTATAATCTTCACATTTTTAATCATAGCATCGTCAATTATCATATTTGTCGCAGAAGGCGGTCATAATCCGAAAATTCATAATCTATTCGACGCAATTTGGTGGAGCATAGTTACATTTACAACCGTCGGATATGGAGACATTGTTCCAACAACTCCAACAGGAAGAATAGTTGCATCGTTTTTAATGATTATGGGTATCTCAGGCATAGCTTTACTTACAGGTATTGTCTCCAGCGCATTTACGGATAAAATTATAAACATGAAACTCAATGTGGAGGAAATCATGGAAAAAAAGATAAAAAAGTTGGAAAATCACTTCATAATCTGCGGATATGGAAGGGTCGGCAAAGTTGTAGCAAAGGAAATGGAAAGATTTAAAAAACCTTTTGTAATAATAGAAGAAGACTCAGAAAAAGCCCATGAAGCAATAAATGAAGGATATCTAACAATAATAGGCAGCGCAACAGAAGAAGAGATATTAAAAAAAGCACGGGTTGACAAGGCTCAGGGTATAGCTTTAGTAATGGATTCAGACGCAGACAACTTATATACACTAATCACGGCAAAAGATGAGAACAGAAACATCTTAGCTGTTGCACGAGCAAACTCAGAAGATTCAGTTAAAAAATTCATAAAATTGGGCGCAAAAACCATATCACCATATCAATCAAGCGGATACGACATATCCCGAATGCTTATTTCACCCAGAACAGCCGAATTCGTTTCTATAGTAATGCAATCAGATAGAACCATTGAGATGGGTGAGTTCTATATAGGCAAAAATTCGCCCTATGCAGGCAAAAAAATTAAAGATACAGATATAAGAAGCAATTACAATATCATAATAATTGCCATGATAACAAAAAACAAAGAGACTATTTTTAACCCGAAAGCAAATTGCGTAATAGAAGAAGGCTCAACCCTAATCTGCGTTGGCACAAAAGAAGATATGGAAAAATTCGAAAGTAAACTCACTAATGAGACTTAAAGCAGAGCCTGTTTAAATTAAGCAAACTTGCAACGCCTGCTATTGTCGTTCCATAAAATATAACGATTCTGTTTTTGTTGTCCATTTTAGATACTCCTATTAACTCATCAATCGTGCCGTTTACTACACTTGAGCCTGTGATTAAAGCAACGAAGCTCTCTGCAACAACCTTTTTTGAAAATTCCCTGCCGTCTAAAATTTTCACACCATTAAAATCCTTTCCAATATTATCTTCGTCTAAATCGGCTATTTTTACATTATTAGCTGAGAAAACAGTTATCATGGAAGCCGCAAGGGCAGGCTGAAGTCCAACCATACCTATAGTTGTATTTTTACCCCATCTCCTGTAAAATCTCTCTGCCATTTCAGCTGCACATTGAGACGGCTCTTCATCCTTGCAGTGAATAGTTCCCCATGTCATATTCAAATGCCTTAAAACAGCGTTAATAGTGGCAACAACAACGGCTCTATTTCTGTTCGTTGAAAGTGAAAGCTTTAATACATCTTCAATATAACCTTCAAAATCGCTCGGCTCGTCGGTAAATGCCTGTCCTTTAGCAGATAAGAAATCAGCTTCTATAAGCACTTCTTTACCTTTAAGAAGAGGAAAATCGTCCCTTTCTGGTTTACCTATGGCTTCTTCTGGCTTTAAAGGTCTCATTTTAATCTGTATTTTCTTATTCAACAATCCATGATTCTCGACAATTTCCTTAAATTTAAAAAGAGCTTCTTCCAAAATACTCATTTTTTGATTCTCCCTTCTATAGTTAACAAGATTTCTAAATTCAAGGGCACTCTCCTTTCCAAAAAATCGGGAGGCATAAGCGTTTCCACTTATACCCTATCGGCCTTTAGCCATAGCTTCTTGCCTTAGGCTAAAAGGCTCGGAGATACCTATACTATACTGTTATACTTCCAATAATTCAAGGCTAATTTTAATTTATCAACCTGCTTGACTTAAAAAATATTTTATCCTAAAAACAAAAAAAGAAAAAGAAGGAGGTGCAAAATGAAAAAATTTTTAGTCTTAATTGCAGCAATATTTCTAAGCGTCCCTGCTTTTGGAAAATCGAAACAACCTGAATTCCTCGTAAAAAATGCCCTTAAATGCCCGCAGAAGGTTTATGGTGGTGGATTCTTGGTAAGAGAAGTGATACATCCAAAAAACGATGGAGTAAACCCTGGTTTTTCAACCTCTTACATAACCTTAAAACCACACTCAAAAACAGAACCGCATAAACTCACAAAAAGCGCTCAAGTGTATTACATTCTAAAAGGCGAAGCCATATTGCATATTGGCAACAAAACAGTTAAAGCAAAGCCAAACATGGCAATCTACATAGCACCAAATGTAATCCAATGGGCAGAGAATAAAAGCAACAGAGACTTTGTATTTCTATGCATAGTTTCTCCACCCTGGTATAAAAGTGAAGAGAAGGTGTTGAAGTAGGGATTCCTGAAGAGAGTTAAAACTTCTTGATATAAAATCACATTTAATTTATATTTATAAGTGAAATGGTTTTTCAAAAATCTATTAAGGTTATCATGTCAAACCACCAAAACAAAGAAAGGAGTATATGCCAATGGAGACACTAACTATCTGCGTGCCATTTTTTGCTCTTCCGGGATTAAAGGAAGAGTGCAACGAAGTTGTTGGCAATCAAAATCTTATTTTGAGAGACATTCTTGGATTAAACCCACTAAGAAAAGGTGAATACGAAAACGGCCCTTACCTTGAAGGATTCAACGCCGACGGAAAATTGGACTATGTATTTTACTTCGAAGAAGTTGAGAAAATCTTAGAGAAACAGCTCTACGACCAGATATACATTCTCTTTAGAGCAATTTATAAACCCTATCAAAAAGATGTTCAACATATCGTTGTTGGTTATTATAAGGTCGAAAACACTCAGGGCGTTGAGATAGCACCCGGTGTCTATTCAATAACAGGCACAGAAGCATACTTCGTTGATTACAATGATACACTTGACATTACTGACATCATTGTCGGATACAACCTGCAAGACTCAATAATGAAAAGCAATAGCCAGAATCACCCAGAATATAAAGATTGGGTCAACTCATGGCTTGAACATATAAAATCAAAAGAGAACAAACTTGAAGAGTATAAAGAGAGAAGCCTAAAACTCAGAGCATTAAAAACAGAAGAAAATTACAAAGATAAGATAAAGGATTGTCTATAAAAACAAGGAGGTAAAACTCAAATGGCTGTTGATATCTCCAAAAAGAGAACCGTCGCAATATGTGGCTCAGGTGGTTGTGGCAAGACAACCCTATGCGAAGATATCCTATTTCAGACGAAAAAGATAACAAGAAAAGGCTCAACAGACAAAGGCAATACAGTAATGGATTTTGATTCAGAAGAGATCGAAAGAAAAATCTCACTTCAGCTTGCAGTCGGATATACAGACCACAAAAAACACAGAATATATCTAATAGACACACCAGGGTATCATAATTTCATAGCGGATGCACTGTGCGGCATAAAGGCAGCAGACAGCACTGTAATGTTAATAGACATAAAAGATGGTCCTGATGCTCAGAACGAAAGACTGCTTGATGAAATAAAGAGAGAGAAAAAACCAACACTATTCTTCTTAAACGGCATAGACAAAGAAGACATACACCTTGACAAAACACTTCAATCAATCAAAGAAAACCTTTCAGAAAAAGCATTTCTTCTTCATCTGCCAATCTTTAAAGATAACAGCATCACAGGATATATCGATATTCTATCTAAGAAGGCATTTGACTTCGAAGGCAAAGAGATTGACATACCGTCAGACTTAGAAGACCAGCTTGAAGAGAAGTATATGGAATTGGTTGAAGAGATTTCAACCTATGATGATGAGTTGATGGAGAAGTATTTAGAAGGTGAAGAGTTAGACAAAAAAACCATCAACGAAACACTCAAAAAAGCTGTAAAAGAAGGCTCTTTATATCCGATGCTTATCGGTTCTGCTCTAAAAGGTTACGGAACAATGCAGCTGCTTGATGAGATAGTGGAACTCTTGCCAGCACCAGAAGAAGCATTCGATGAAGATGCAGCTTTGGTCTTTAAAACATACAACGACCCACAGATGGGCAAAATCAGTCTGATTAAAGTCTGCTCAGGCACATTTAAGGCAGATACAACATATTACAACACGACAAAAGACCAAGAAGAGAGACTTGGCACGATAAACCTTATGCAGGGTAAAACTCTCTCCAAAATAGAAGAAGCAACAACAGGCGACATATTCGCTGTTGCAAAACTAAAAATAACCCAGACAGGCGATACACTTGCAAACAAGGGTTCAAAAGTAAAATGCGACTTTGTTGAGATGCCGTTAAGATACATATCTGCAGCAATTTACGGCTCAAGCAAGGGAGACGAAGAAAAAATTGGTGCAGCAATAAGCAAGATTATAGAGTCAGACCCAACATTATCATTTACAAGAAACAACGAGACGGGTGAGTTTATACTAACAGGAATGGGTAAATTGCACCTTGAGACGGTTGTATCAAGGCTAAAGAAAAAATACGGCGTTGAAGTTGAATTGAAGAAACCAAAAGTTGCATACAAAGAGACAATAAAAGGCAAAACAACATCTCACGGAAGATACAAAAAGCAGACAGGTGGTCATGGTCAGTTTGGCGACTGCACAATCGAAATAGAACCACTCCCAAGAGGCAAAGGTTTCGAGTTTGAAGATTTAATCGTTGGTGGTGCAATACCAAAACAGTTTATACCATCAGTAGAAAAAGGCATCAAAAATGCAATGGAACAGGGAATATTGGCTGGCTATCCGATGATAGACATCAAAATCAGACTAATAGACGGTAAATATCACCCTGTTGACTCGAGCGATTTGGCATTCCAAATGGCAGGTTCAATAGCATTCAAGGAAGGTGTAGTAAAATGCAAACCCGTCTTGCTTGAACCAATTGTTGAGATGGAAGTGTATGTGCCTGACGAGACGATGGGCGATGTTATAGGTGATTTAAACTCAAGGCGCGGCAGAGTTTTGGGTATGGAACCATATGAAGAGAAAAAGGGATATCAACGCATAAGAGCTCTTGTGCCAGAAGCAGAAATTTTAGAGTATGCACCATCTTTAAGGTCTTTAACTGGCGGTCGTGGTTTCTTCAAGTATCAGTTCTCAACCTATGAAGAAGTGCCACCACAGATAGCAGAGAAAATTATTGAAGAGTCAAAGAAAGAAGAAGAGAAAAAATAAAGAAGGGGGCTTAAGCCCCCCCTAATTTTATTAGTGTGGAGCTTTTACTTCTAAAACGGGAATATCGCTTGTTCTCATCACCTTCTCTGTGACAGAGCCAAACATAAATCTCTCTATGCCACTCTTACCGTGAGCTCCAATTACGATTAAATCTATCTCGTTATGCTTTGCAAACTCAACAATCCTTTTTGCAGCATCGCCTATTTCTATCACATCTTCGACATTTTTAAGGTTATATCTGTTTCTCAAATGCTCCATCTGTCTTATAGCATCTTCTCTTAAACCTTTTATCACTTCTTCGGAAGGAAAAGATGGCACATAACCTACATAGCTGTTTATGTCCGTTATACAGTGATACAGATACAACTTTGCATCAAACTTCTCAGCTATAGCCTTTGCATAGGTTAAAGCATATACTGAAGCTTCCGAAAAATCCGTCGGAGCGAGAATCTTCTTAATTGAAACACTACCGTTCATAACGCCTCCTTATAAATACTCTTTAATCAAAATCTCAGCAATCTGAACAGCATTCAAAGCAGCACCTTTTCTTAGATTATCAGATACAACCCACAAATTCAAACCGTTCTCAACAGATTCATCCCTTCTGATTCTACCTATAAATGTCTCGTCTTTACCTGCTGCGTCTATAGGTGTAGGATACTCCAACTCCTTAGGATTGTCCACAACTTTACAACCAGGTGCACTATCGAGCAACTTTCTCACTTCATCTAAATCAAAAGGCTTTTCTGTCTCAACATTTACAGATTCAGAATGTCCCCTAAATACTGGAACTCTTACGCATGTTGCCGTAACAGGCAATTCCGGTTTATGGAATATCTTTCTTGTTTCGTTTATCATCTTCATCTCTTCTTTTGTGTATCCGTTGTCAAAGAAAACATCTATGTGCGGAACGCAGTTAAATGCTATCTTTTTTGGAATCTTATTTGGTTTGCACTCATCATATCTAAACTCAAACCAGGCGCGCGTCTGTTCAACAAGCTCTTCCATCGCTGCTCTTCCTGCTCCAGATGTCGCCTGATATGTTGAAACAACAATTCTTTTAATGCCGTAATTGTCAAGAATTGGTTTTAGCGCAACAACCATTTGAATTGTTGAACAGTTCGGGTTGGCTATAATTCCTCTGTTTTTGTATTGAGCTATATCTTCTGGGTTAACTTCTGGAACAACCAAAGGAACATCCTTCTCCATTCTGAAATAGCTCGTGTTATCAACAACAATTGCGCCACTCTCTGCTGCAATCGGAGCAAACTTACCACTAACACTTCCACCGGCAGAGAACAGAGCTATATCTATTCCCTTAAAAGAGTCCTTATCAAGCACTTCAACGGGTATCTCTTCTCCTTTAAATTTTACAGTTTTTCCTAACGACCTATCAGAAGCCAATGGCTTTAAACTTTTAACAGGAAAATCCCTTTGCTCCAAAGTCAAAATCATCTCTTCACCTACAGCACCTGTGGCTCCAACAACTGCAACATTATACTCTTTCACTTTATACCTCCATACTCAAACCATTATATTTGCTCATAGAGTAATTTAATCCTTTAATTATAACATCTACTACCGCATCTGTCGATGTTAAAATCACTCTATCCAACATTTCAAGCTTATCTTCAGAAAACCTTGAAAGAACATACCTTGCAGCATCTTTTTCTCTTCCAACACCAATTCTTACTCTAATAAAATCCTTACTGCCAACTAAATCAATGATAGATTGAACGCCCTTATGTCCACCACTTGATGAGTTCTTTTTTATTCTTATCCTGCCCAGCGGCAAATCCAAATCATCATGGATAACAACAAGATTATCTAAGGAAATTTTAAAAAAATTAAGCGCAAGATATACACTCTCACCACTCAAATTCATATAAGTCAATGGTTTTAAAACCCTTATATGGTTATCTTTTATTCTAAACTCCCCTAAGAGCCCTTTGAACTTTTTTTCTAAGGAAAAATCAAACTTAAAAAAAGAAGAGAGGGAATCACAAACCATAAACCCAACATTGTGTGGGGTAAGTTCGTATTCCCTCCCTGGATTACCAAGCCCAACGACAAGCCAATCCATTAAAGGCTATTCTTCGGTTTCTTCCTCTTCTTCGGATTCTTCAGTTGTCTCTTCTAATGCTTTACCTAAGATAGCAACAACCGTGAAGTTCTTAGACGATTTAACCTTCACGCCTTCTGGCATATCAAGGTCAAAAACATGAACGACATCGCCTATCTGAAGCTCTGTAACATCAACAACTATCTCATTTGGTATGGCTTCAGGCAGTGCTTCAACCTTAATCTTCTTTCGTGGCTGATACAAATCACCACCCATCTTGACGCCTTTTGACTCACCAACAACCTTAACAGGAACATCAACAACAACAGGCCTTCCTTCAGTTAATTTGTAAAAGTCAACATGCTCAACTTCATCTTTAACCGGATGCCACTGAACTTCCTTTACTATTACTTCGTATTTCTCGCCGCCTTCAACCTGCAGTTCGAATTTATCGTTTCTGCGACTCCTTCTTATGGCAGCCATAAATTGAGACCTGTCAACAGCTATAGGCTGATTTTCAATATCAGCTCCATAAATAATAGCTGGAATTTTACCTTCTCTTCTTAATCTTTTAGCCTTCTGCGTTCCTGCTTCCCTTTTCTCTGCCGTGATAATCATTTTAGCCTACCACCTCTTCTCTTTTATTCAAAAATTACGCTTAATGACTCTTTATGGAAAACCCTTCTTATGGCTTCACCTATAATCTCAGCCACAGAAAGAACCTTTATCTTATCTGTCGGAACGGGTTTCTTAAATGTTATCGTGTTCGTGACAACAAGTTCTTTAAGCGGTGAATTATTTACCTTTTCAATAGCATTTCCACTCAAAACAGGATGTGTTATGCAGGCATAGACTTCTTCTGCTCCCTCTTCGCTTATAGCTTTTGCAGCGTTTGTCAGTGTGCCTGCAGTATCAACTATATCATCAACAATAATTGCCTTTTTACCCTTTACATCACCTATGATGTGCATTATCTCACTAACATTGGGCTTTGGCCTTCTTTTATCTATTATAGCTATAGAACAACCCAACTTTTTGGCGTAATACCTTGCTCTTTCAACACCACCAGCATCAGGCGATACAATCACTATATTCTCTGTTCCTATGTTTTCTCTGATATATTTAAGCATTATTGGTGCAGCATAGAGATGGTCAACAGGTATGTCAAAAAACCCTTGAATTTGGCCTGCATGTAAATCCATAGACATTATACGGTCTGCACCTGCCGTTGTAATAAGATCAGCCAAAAGCTTTGCCGATATAGGCACCCGCGGTAAAACCTTTCTATCCTGCCTTGCATAGGCATAATATGGAACAACAACGGTTATGGAACTTGCAGACGACCTTTTTAAAGCGTCGAGCGTCACCAGAAGTTCCATAATATTGTCGTTCACAGGTGAAGAGAGCGATTGAATCAAAAATACATCAGCCCCTCTTACGCTTTCATCTATCTGAACATATATCTCGCCATCGCTAAAACGGGAGATTTGAGCCTTTGCCAATGGAATGCCCAAGTAATTGGAAATCTCTTCGGCAAGCAGTTTATTAGCTGTTCCACTTATCAATTTAAGCTGAGACATACCCTTTTTACCCCTCATAAATAAAAATGGCTGGGGCGGCTGGATTCGAACCAGCGATCGAGGATCCAAAGTCCTCTGCCTTACCGCTTGGCTACGCCCCAGTAATCAAAAAACGCCGCAAGCCTTAGCCTGCGGCTAATTGATTGTTATTTAAATTACTGCTGCTCTTCCTGTTGCTTTGCTTCTTTGGCCTTTTCGTACTCTTCCAAAACGGCCTTCTCAAGTCTCTGTCTCATGTCATTGTTCAATGGATGAGCAACATCCTTAAAGCTGCCATCCTTCATCTTCCTTGAAGGCATGGCAACAAACAGACCCTTCTGGCCGCTAATGATTTTTAAATCCCTTACAACGAACTCATTGTCAAAGATTACCGTTGCAAAACCCTTCAACTTCTCATCACCCTCGATTGGGCTTACCCTTACTTCTGTGATCTCCATAAATGCTACCTTCCTTACCTCAAGATTTCTTAAGCAAAATCAAAAATTTCACAGAAAAAACCCTTCTCCTTGAAAAACTCTTTCAACTCCCTACCCTTCCGCAACACCTCCGCACCGATAATTGAAAATATACTACTGCCGCTTCCAGAAACAAGCCCATTACCGACGCTCTTAATCATCTCTTCTTTTATCTCTTTTAAAAGACCAAACTCCTTCAGCACAACGCTCTCAAGGTCGTTGTGAAGGTGTTGCTTTAGAGTGGACATCCTGCATCCACCCTTAACAGTAATTGCCATTTTATTTATGCCTTTTGGGTTTGTCAACTTGAATTTTGAATAAACATAGGCTGTGGATATCGATAAATCAGGCACAACAAGAAGAACCTTATGATTTTCATAGTCGCAGTCTATTTTTTCTATCCTTTCACCCTTACCTTCTGCAATAGCCGAGCCGTCAACGATAAAAAACGCAACATCACTGCCAATTTTAGAAGCAAGTTCAAAAAGCTCATCAATACTCAACGGATAATCAAACATCTCATTCAAAGCCCTAAGCGTATAGGCAGCATTCGAACTGCCACCACCCAATCCGCCACCTATAGGAATATGCTTTTTTATATAGATGGAAACCTGCGGCTCTATTGATGCCTTTTTAAAAAACAGCTCTGCAGCCTTATAGGATAAATTGCCTTTATTGTTAAGCTCTTCAATATCTGTCTCAACATAAAGCCCGCCACTGTTCTTTTCAATCTCAATCTCATCATAAAGGTTTATCTTATGCATTATACTAAATATATCGTGATATCCGTCATCTCTTTTCCTTAGAATCCCAAGAATAGAGTTTATCTTTGCAAACGATTTTACAATCATAATCCACCAAGCGATTTAGAAAGCTCTTTTACCCTAAACTTGACTTCTTCTTCATCTATATCAACAAACTCTCTGTTTTTAAGTATAACTCTGCCGTTTACAATCACATCTCTAACATCCCGAGAATTCAAAGCATAAACAATAAACGAGTACGGATTGTAAATCGGAACAGACTCTATCCCTTCAAGGCTGACAACGGCTATATCAGCCAAATTGCCTTCTTTTAGATAGCCAATACCGTCGAACAAACCGTTAAAGTTTGATGCAAGTTTCAGTATAGTTTTTGAATCCATCGCCTTCTCGCCAAACTTAATTTTTTGGACAAGCGACGATGTTCTAATCTCTTCAATCATATCAAGATTGTTGTTGCTTGCAGGCCCATCTGTTCCTATATAAACATCAATGCCTATCTTTACCATCTTGCAGATTGGAGCAATACCGCTTGCAAGCTTAAAATTGCTCTGCGGCACATTGATTACCTTCGCATTTTTATTTTTTATAAGCTCTATCTCTTCATCGTCTGTTGCAACACAGTGAGCCATAAATGTCCTATCCGTTAGAAGTCCTGCATCATTTAACACTTCCAACGGTCTTTTGCCCTTCTGGGATTTCACAAGTTCAACTTCTCTTTCGCTCTCGTTTATGTGAATCTGGACAATATCATTTTCATCTAAGGAATTTGCTACCATTTTAAGCGTGTCTTCAGAGAGCGTATATGTCGAATGTGGCGCATAGCTAACCTTTACAAGCTCGCTATTTTTAAACTCTTCTTTCAAAGATTTTGTCTTTTCTACTGCTTCCTTTGGGTTTTTGCAATCCGGCGTTGGAAAGTCAATAATACCTTCACCGATTATCGCTCTAACACCTATCTCAATTGCAGCTCTTGCCACTTCTTCTTCAAAAAAATACATATCACCAAAGCAACCCGTTGCTGACCTTATACCTTCAAGCATGGAGAGTTTCGAGCAGATATAAACCATATCCTTATTCACATACTTAGCTTCAGCAGGGAAGATATGATTGTTTAACCAGTCCATAAGCTCTAAATCGTCCGCAAGCCCCCTAAATAGACTCATTGCAAGATGCGTATGGGCATTGCAAAATGTCGGCATAACAACACAATCTTTGGCATCTATGATCTCATCAAAACCGCCTTCTATATCCTTATCAATCTTGACTATTCTATTGCCATCAACAAGTATATCAAAATACCCTTCCTTTTCTGAATTTATGCAATAGCCGTTTTTGATTAAAAGCATAACTCCTCCAAAAATCCGTTTATAAGCGTGCTCAGCTTTTCACTTGCACTGCTTGCGGCTTTTATCACATCATCAATCTCTGCTTTTTCCATACAGTCTGGCTTGTTTACATTCGTTATAACAGATATTGCAACCCTATCAATGTTCATGTGAGCTAAAGCTATAATCTCAGGCACCGTTGACATACCTATCGCATCACCGCCTATCATTCTAAAGAAACGGGTTTCTGCTGGCGTCTCCATTGAAGGCCCAGCAACGCCTACATAGACACCTTCTTTTAAATCTATTCCTTTTTTTAGAGCAATTTCCTTAAATTTTTCTATATGTTTGATGGTGTAAGGCTTGCTCATATCTGGAAACTTCTCGCCCAACTCATCAATGTTATCACCTTTTAAAGGATTGGCTCCCATCATATTTATGTGGTCTTTAACGATCATCAAATCGCCTTTTTTGAAATTTGGATTAAGCCCGCCTGCGGCATTCGTCAGTATAACGATTTTTGCACCTGCAACACCCAAAGCTCTTACCATGAATACAACTTCCTGCATCGTGTATCTCTCATAATAGTGAAACCTGCCGTGAGCAACAACTATGCTTAAATCGTTCCTTTTAAAAAGTTCAAAATATCCCTTGTGCGACTTAGTCGAAGGCACAGGCATATAAGGAACATTCGAGTATGGCAACTCTTCAATCCTTTCAGCTTCGAGCTTTATATCAATTCCCGTCCCGCCAACTATGACAACATCAACCTTTTTAAACTTCTCTTTCAAAACATCAGCCGCAGCTTTTATCTTCTCATACATAACCAACTCCCCTGCCTTGCATTTTACCCATAAACTATATACAAAATCAGGGATTTTCTCAATGGCAACAAATAATAATTTTCATTTTTTGTTGACTTTTTGTTAATTCTGTGATATATCAGATATCAGAGAGTTAAAAGGTGAGGCAGTAAAATGAAAAACCCAATAAAAGGCTTGATTTTTGATATAAAGCGATATTCGATACACGACGGTGAAGGTATCAGAACAACGGTATTTTTCAAAGGCTGTCTGTTGAGATGTCTCTGGTGTCATAATCCCGAAAGCCAAAAGCCGTATCAGGAGATTATGTATTACGAGAATAGGTGTATAAGGTGTTTAACCTGCAGAGCCGTTTGTGAAGAGAATGCAATCGAGTTTATTGAGAATAAGATTGAGATAAACACAAAAAGATGCACGATGTGTGGCAAATGTTGGCAGAATTGTCCGACAAATGCACTTGAAGTAATCGGAAAATTTTATGATGTTGAAGAGTTAACAAAAGAGCTTCTAAAAGATAGGGCGTTTTTTGAAGATGGTGGCGGTATAACAATTTCAGGCGGCGAACCGTTTATGCAGTATGAGTTTTTGATGGAGCTTTTAAAAAGATTGAAACAGGAAAGGTTAAATATAGCCATTGATACAACAGGTTATACACAGACCAAAAAGCTTTTATCGACGATTGAGTTCTGTGATACATACCTATACGATTTAAAGATTATGGATTCAAAAAAACACAAAAGATACACTGGCGTTAATAACGAGCTGATACTGAAAAATTTAGAAGAACTTGATAAAAACGGTGGCAAGACGGATATAAGGATTCCTATTATTCCAACAATCAATGACGATGAAGAGAATATCAGAAGGACTATTGAGTTTTTAAAAAAGTTAAAAAACATAAAGAGTGTGAGCCTTCTTCCCTATCATTCGATGATGGTCGATAAATACAGAAGACTAAAAATACCATTTATGCTTTCAGATATAAAAAAGCCAACGGATGAACAGATGGAAGGGCTGAAGGAAACATTCAAAAATGCAGGTTTTAATGTGAATATAGGAGGTTAGCTATGGAAAACACAAGCTGCAAAATCATAGATTACACAAAGATAGTAAAAGAAGAGCGTGGAATGAACGAGCGTATCAAAAAACTCAGAAGGCAGTCAATCGAAGCCGTTGAGAGAGTATCAGTTGAAAGGGCAAAACTTTTAACAGAGTTTTACAAAAACTGCAAAGAGACTTCTATTCCTATCAAAAGGGCGAAGGCATTTGAGTATATTTTAAAGCACAAGACAATCTATATAGGCGATGGCGAACTCATAGTCGGTGAAAGAGGGGAAGCACCAAAAGCAACGCCGACATACCCAGAGATAACACTTCATAAAAGGGAAGACTTAGAAGCCCTAAACAACAGACCAAAAGTCTCATACAAGGTTTCAGACGAAGTGTTTGAAATTTATGAGAAAGAGATAATCCCTTACTGGGAAGGTAAAACAATTAGAGAGATGATATTTAAATCCGTGCCGCAGCGCTGGATTGATGCATTTGAAGTTGGTGTCTTTACGGAGTTTATGGAACAGAGGGCTCCAGGTCATACAGTTTTAGATGGGAAAATTTACAAAAAGGGTATGCTGGATTTTATAAAGGAGATTGATGAGTCAATTAAAAATCTTGACTTTGAACATGACCCTGAAGCTTTGGATAAGAAAGAAGAGCTCGAAGCAATGAAGATAGCGGCAAATGCCTTAATTGAGTTTGCAAAAAGGCATGCAGAAAAGGCAAGAGAGCTTGCAGAAGAAGAAAAAGACCCAAAAAGAAGAGAAGAGCTGCTTGAGATTGCCCGAATTTGCGAAAAAGTCCCAGCATACAAGCCAGACACATTCCACGAAGCATTGCAGTATTACTGGTTTGTTCATCTTGGCGTTATAACGGAGCTCAACGGCTGGGATGCCTTTAGTCCCGGTAAGCTGGATAAACACCTATATCCGTTCTACAAAAAGGACATAGAGAAAGGTAGACTAACAAAGGAAAAAGCAAAAGAGCTTTTGGAGTGTCTGTGGATTAAGTTCCATAACCACCCTGCACCTCCAAAGGTTGGCGTTACGGCTGAAGAGAGTTCAACGTACACCGATTTTGCCCAGATAAACATAGGGGGCATAAAGGAAGATGGCTCAGATAATGTAAACGAGTTGAGCTATCTTCTGCTTGATGTTATCGAAGAGATGAGACTCGTCCAGCCCAATGCTTCAATTCATGTAAGCAAGAAAAATCCCGATGCTTTCATAAAAAGGGCGATTGACATAATAAAAACGGGTTTCGGTCAGCCATCTGTATTTAACTCAGATGCCGTCGTGCAGGAGCTTTTAAGACAGGGCAAGGATATCATCGATGCACGATGTGGTGGCACAAGCGGATGTGTTGAATCCGGGGCGTTTGGCAAAGAGAATTATACTCTAACAGGATACTTCAACATTCCGAAAGTGCTTGAGATAACACTAAACAACGGCAAAGACCCGCTTACAGGTAAGCAAATCGGACTAAAAACGGGCAACTTTGAAGATTTCAAAAGCTTCGATGAGCTAATGAACGCATTTAAAAAGCAACTCAAATACTTTATTGACATAAAAATTGAAGGCAACCTGATAATCGAAAGGATTTACGCAAAGCACATGCCGGCACCGTTTTTGTCAATTTTGATAGACGATTGCATCAAGAAGGGCAAAGATTATTACAACGGCGGTGCAAGGTATAACTCATCATACATTCAGGGCGTTGGCACAGGAACGATAACAGACTCTTTAGCCGCAATAAAGCAGACGGTATTTGAAGATAGAATATTCACTCCAAAGCAGTTTAAAGAGATGCTTGATAAAAACTTTGAAGGATACGAGATTCAAAGACAGATTCTTCTAAACAAAACACACAAATACGGAAACGACGACGATTATGCAGATAGCTTGATGAGAGAAGTATTTGAAGAGTTCTTCAAGAACATAGACGGCAGACCAACATACAAGGGTGGTCAGTTTAGGATAAACATGCTTCCAACAACGGTTCATGTCTATTTCGGCTCAAAAATCGGTGCGACACCCGATGGCAGGAAAGCGTTTGAACCAATCTCAGAAGGTATATCGCCCGTTCAGGGAATGGACAAAAATGGCCCGACGGCTGTTTTAAAATCCGCAGCAAAAATGGACCACATAAAAACAGGTGGAACACTTCTCAATATAAAATTCACACCAGACTTATTGAAAGACGAAAAGGGCATTAATGCAATGGTCAAGCTGATTAGAACATACTTCACGCTTGATGGACATCATGTTCAGTTCAATGTCGTAAGCGCAGAGACTTTAAAAGATGCAAAAAAACACCCAGAAAAATACGGTGATTTGATTGTCAGGGTTGCAGGATATAGCGACTATTTCTGCCATTTAAACGAAAAACTGCAGGATGAGATAATAAGAAGAACGGAACACGAGAGTTTCGGATAAAAAAGCCCGCCAAACGGCGGGTTTATATTTTAGACAAGCCAGGTTTCAGGGTCAGGATAGGGTTGCTTCTTCTCAAGATAGGTTAAGCCCTTCACACACCTAAAGATAAACCAGATGGCAACTCCAATAAGAAGCAGATACCCAATTATAACAATGCAAAGTAGAGCAGAGACTAAACCAAAGGCAAGTCCTATCCAAAAGGTTCTAATCTGAAATCTGTAATGGGTTTTTACCCAGTCTGCTGCTTCATTTTTGTTAACATAAGCCATAATAACACCAACTATCGCCGTAATTCCAACAACCAACGATGCAAGGTATAGATAATAGACAATCCTTGCGTTTTTCTCATCAGCAGCTACATCCTTTAACTCTTCTGTCATAGTGTTGTCCTCCTTTTTTGTAAATATTATTCTAAAAAATAATATAAAATTTAACAGTGATATGTCAAATATTGACTTATTGTAAGCAAGGCTTAATATTTTAACGATGATGAGCACAAATGATGAGTTGGTTGAGCACTTAAAAAGATATAGAAGGGTTTTAAAGACAAAAAGAATTATAGAAGCGTTTGAGAAGGTTGATAGGGCTGATTTTGTAAGAAAGGCATTCAAAGAGCATGCATACGAAGATAGACCCTTGCCTATAGGACATGAGCAAACTATCTCTCAGCCATATACCGTTGCATTTATGCTTGAGCTTTTGCAACCTTTGGAAGATAGCATAATCTTAGATGTTGGATGTGGAAGCTGTTATACAACAGCACTTCTTGCAAGTATAGCCAAAAAGGGCAAGGTAATAGGTGTTGAGATAATCCCAGAGCTTGTTGAGTTTTGTAAGGATAATCTAAAAAAATATAATTTTGACAATGTTGAGATTTACAATGCCGATAAACTGCCGCCAGATGAGAAAGAGTTTGATAGAATTTTAGTCTCTGCATCTGCATACAAACTGCCAAGAGAACTAACAAACGCTTTAAAAGAAGGTGGCAGAATGGTTATACCGATAGAATCGTCGATATTCCTTATAGAGAAAAAAAATGGCAACCTTCTAAAAGAAGAGTTTTATGGATTTGCCTTTGTGCCGTTGAGATAACCTTCCAAATGTTTAAGCCCTATTTTGTAGCATATATCTTGATTTTTAATCTCGTAAGCAAAAAGAGTGGCTCTTGCAATTTCAAAATCTTTTAGATACTCACCGCTTACACTGTTTTGCAGGTTGTAAGCATACATTATCATTTTGTGGGCAGAAGATAAATCTAAACCACAGGCAGACCAGCCTTCAATTAAGAGCTTTGTATTTATAACACCCGGATGCAGGCAGTTTACGGAGACATTTCTATGTTTTAAAAGTCGAGCCATCTTAAACGCAAAGAGAATATTGCATAACTTGGAGCATGAGTATCCTTCATGTGAATAGGAAAACTCTTTCTTCTCTATCTTTTCAAAATTCACACTTGAAGCATGAGCCATTGAAGAGACAATAATAATTTTAGAAGGTGCGTTTTTTATTAGGGTATCAAGTAGAATATGTGTTATTAAGAAGTGAGCAAGATGATTAACCTGATAGCTTAAACCAAATCCATCTTTTGTAATGACGCCTTTTGAGTCAAAGCAACCAGCGTTGTTTATAAGTGTATGTATTTTTTCACTTTTGATACATTCAAAAGTGTCTTTTGTTTCACTTAGGTTTGAAAAGTCCGCCTTAAGCGTTAAAACCTTTACCGATGGATTTAGCGAAAGCAGTCTCTCTTTTATGTTTTCAAGCTTCGTTTTACTCCTGCCATGAATGATTAAGTCTATACCGAGTTTTGCAAACTCTTCAGCACTCTTTAATCCTATGCCGTCTGTTGCACCAGTTAAAAGAACAAAAGCCATATTAATTCACCTATTTTACAACTCTAATCTCTCCATTCCCTTCTCATAAATCCTGCTGTTGCCTTTGACTTTCAAGTCAAGTGGGTCATAGAAGAGTATCTCAACTTCTGCAAACTTCTCAATAACTGTTCTGTATTTATCGTTATCTGGCTCAAAATAGCCTTTATTAACAATTTCTCTACAAACATCATAGAACAACTTTCTCTCTTCTTTGTCTATCTTACCTGAGAAATTCAGAAAGTGCATAATCTCAGTATATGCCAAAAACGCCCTATGCTCTAAATACTCTTTCAATGTCTTAAACTCTTTCTTCTCAAACATCATTCTTTGTATATCTGGAATACAACCACCAAGATAGTCATAGATAAGATTTATCTCTTCTTCTGTGTATCCTTCAGAACTTAACCACTCTACAACTATACTCTTATCAAGATGGTCAACCTTGAAGAATTTACTTGTCTTCTTCAATTTTGCATCATTATAAATCCTATCTATAAACACAGTGTTTGAGCTTAGGATAACAACATGAGACAGATGTGTCTCTTTTGTTAAAGAGACACAGAAGTTTAGGAACTCTTTGAGTAGTTCTCTATCTCCATTTATGTATATATCTTCAAGTGTTTGGATTTCGTCTATGATGATTATAGGTTGTCTGTTTTTCTTTGTTCTGTTTTGTATCTCTTCCATTAGAACTTTGAATAAGTCTTTCTCTTTGTTTTTTACTTCATTTAGCAGTTCTGCTTTTATGTTGAATACTCCAATATTGAAGCTTGCTGAGAGTTTCTCTTCTTTCTTGCCTTTGTCATCTTTCTCTGGTGTTAGTATTGCTTCTATAAAACTTGAGTAATTGCTTATTAGATATCTTCTTAAGTTTATATACTTCACCCACCAATTACCTTTGGGTTTTAAGTTCTCAAAATCTTCAAATAACTCTTTTTCAACAACATACTCAATGAGTGTTGTTTTGCCTGAAGATTTTGGGCCATAAACCCAAAGGATTAGTTTGGGTAAACTTCTAAACCAATCAAGGAAGAAGTTTATTTCGTTGTCTCTGTCTATGAGTTTTTCGCCACGAAAATAGCGGGTTTGCATAGGTTGCTCCTTTTGGTGAAGATTATACCAATCATAATTACTTTTTCAAACACTATTTACTCTGGAATTGACAATTTAATCCACATTTAGTATTTTGGTTGCAAGATGAGAAAAACAGATGAATTTTTCATGAGAGAAGCCATAAAACTGGCAAAGAAGGCAAAGGGTAAAACTTGCCCTAACCCACTGGTTGGTGCTGTAATCGTAAAAGATGACAAGATTATCGGCAAAGGATATCACAAAAAAGCAGGCTTGCCACATGCCGAAGTTGTGGCAATAAAGTCAGTAAAAAATAAAAACGATTTAAAAAATGCCACAATATATGTAAACCTTGAACCGTGCAACCATTACGGTAGAACACCACCCTGCTCTATTGCTATAATAAACAGCGGCATAAGGCGTGTCGTCATAGGAATGAGAGACCCAAACAAACAAGCAAGTGGCGGCATAGAGAGACTAAAACAAGCCGGTATAGAAGTAAAAGTCGGCGTTTTAGAAGAAGATGCAAAAAAACTAAACGAGATATTCATAGAAAACATAGTCAACAAAAAGCCGTTCTTTATAATGAAGGCAGCTATGCTTCTAAACGGCTCAATTGCCGTAAAAGGCGGCATATCTCAATGGATAACAGGCGAGCTTGCACGAAGGTTTACACACAGATTAAGAGGAACCCACTCCGCCGTTCTCGTTGGCATCAATACGGTTTTAATGGACGACCCACTCCTAACCTGTCGTATCCCGAGATACAAACAACCCAAACGGGTTATATTAGATGCAAATCTAAGAATTCCTGTATCAGCAAAACTTTTGTCCGAATATCCAGAAAATGTTTATATAATCACAACAAAAGAGTCAGACAGTGCAAAAAAGAGAATACTAAAAGCGATGGATGTTAACATTATAGAATGTTCCTTAAATGAAAAAGGCGAGTTCGAACCAAAAGAACTATCAGAAAAACTTCTAAAAAGTGAAATCTGCTCTGTTGTCGTTGAAGGTGGCAGCAGAACACACGGCTATTTTCTAAAACACAAACTTTACAATAAAGCCTATCTCTTTTATGCTCCAAAGATAGCAGGTTCATACGGTGCTTTCAATGTTGCAGGATGTGAAGCTCCATCTTCTATAGAAGATGCCATTCAGCTAAAGGATGCACGATGCCAAAGAATCGGAAAAGATTTTCTAATTGAAGGATACTTCTAATGTTTACTGGCATAGTTGAAGATGTTGGAGAGATAAAAAACATTCAAACCATTCAAAACGGCATAAGATTGACAATACAATCGTTTCTGTCTTCAGAATTAAAAGAAGGCGATAGTGTCGCAACAAATGGTGCATGCCTAACGGTAACAGATAAAACTCAGTCAACCTTTAGCGTTGATGTTAGTTTTGAAACGATAAAAAGAACAAATTTAGGAAAATTAAACATCGGCAGTAAGGTTAATCTTGAAAGGGCTCTAAAGTTAAGCGAAAGGCTAAATGGACACATTGTTTTAGGTCATGTTGACACAACAGCAACAATAGAAAATATAACAAAAGCAGGAGATTTTTATATTCTATCGATAAAAATTGATGGTTATACATTTCAGCACAGTGTTGAAAAGGGTTCAATCTGCATAGATGGAATAAGCCTAACCATAGCAGACCTAAAACCTGACAGACTAAGCGTCGCTATCATACCATTCACATTTGAGCACACAAACCTAAAGTTTAAAAAGCCTTCAGACGCAGTAAACATAGAGACAGACATCATCGGAAAGTATGTTGAGAAGTTTGTAAAAGCAAAAAATAATCAAATATCCGAAGAGTTTCTTAAGGAGCACGGTTTTATTTAATCGTCTTTGCTGTTTTTATTGAAACAATCGAAAACCTTTTATAAAATGGTGCGATTTTAGAAAAAGGAAGGAGAAGCGAAATGTTTGCAACTGTCGAAGAAGCCATAAACGAGATAAGGTCTGGTAAGATGATTATAATGGTTGATGATGAAGATAGAGAAAACGAAGGCGACTTTGTAATGGCAGCCCAATTTGTAACACCAGAAGCAATAAACTTCATGGCAAAATACGGTCGTGGATTAATCTGCCTTCCGATGGATGAGAAGCTGATAGAAAAATTAGATTTGCAACTAATGACAGTTGATGAAAATGATAAATTCAAGACGGCTTTCACCGTCTCAATAGATGCTCATCCTAAATTTGGTGTGACAACAGGCATATCCGCATTTGATAGAGCAACAACAATCCAGACCGCAATAAGGCCAGATGTAAAACCAGAAGATTTGGTAAAGCCAGGCCACATCTTCCCATTAAAAGCCAAAAAAGGCGGCGTTTTAGTCAGAGCAGGACATACAGAAGGCAGCGTTGACTTAGCAAAAATGGCAGGACTAATCCCAGCTGCTGTGATTTGTGAGATAATGAATGATGATGGAACGATGGCACGAAGGCCGCAGCTTGAAGAGATAGCCAAAAAATTCAACCTAAAGATGATAACAATTGCAAGCATAATAGAATACAGGCTAAAAAAAGAGAAACTTATCGAGAGAACAGCAGAAGCAGACCTGCCAACAAAATATGGCCACTTTAAAATTATCGTTTACAAAAGTAAGGTTGATGATTTTGAGCATGTCGCTCTTGTTAAAGGCAAAATAAACAAAAACGAGCCGACACTTGTAAGGGTTCACTCATCTTGCCTAACCGGAGACATATTAGGTTCACTAAGGTGCGATTGTGGAGACCAGCTGCATGCAGCAATGGAAATGGTGGAAAAAGAAGGCAAAGGCGTTGTCTTATACATGCAGCAAGAAGGAAGAGGCATAGGCCTAACAAACAAAATCAAAGCCTATGCTTTGCAAGACCAGGGATACGACACTGTTGAAGCAAATATAAAATTGGGCTTTAAACCAGACTTAAGAAATTACGGCATAGGTGCTCAGATTTTGGTTGATTTAGGCGTTGGAAAGATAAAACTCATGACAAATAACCCGAAAAAGATAATAGGACTTGAAGGGTATGGGCTTGAAATCGTTGAAAGAGTGCCAATAGAGATACCACCCAATGCCGTTAATAAGTGTTATCTTGAGACAAAAAAGCAAAAAATGGGCCATTTATTAACAAAAGTGTAAGGAGAAGAAAATGAATATCATTGAAGGAAAGCTTGATGCAAAAGATTTAAAAGTTGCGGTTATTGTAAGCAGATTTAACAGCTTCATAACTCAGAAACTGCTTGATGGTGCAGTCGATGCGTTTGTTAGACACAACGGAGATGAGAAAAACCTAACTGTTTATATGGTTCCCGGTGCCTTTGAGATACCAATGCTTCTATCAAAACTTGCAGATAAGGACTTCGACGGTATATTGTGTCTTGGTGCAGTAATAAGAGGCTCAACACCGCACTTCGATTTTGTAGCAAATGAGACGGCAAAGGGAATTGCCCAGGTTTCCTTAAGAAGCAAGATGCCGATTTCATTCGGTGTCTTAACAACAGACACAATTGAACAGGCAATAGAGAGAGCAGGCACAAAAATGGGCAACAAAGGATTTGATGCTATGGTTTCTCTGCTTGAGATGATTAACCTATACAGAAACATATAGACATGTCTTTAAGAAAAGCAAGAGCAACGGCAGTCCACTACCTATACTCAACAGAGTTTGACAATAAAGACGATATAGACTCATTCATAGAATTTGTTGGTCATCCAAAAAAAGAGAATGAGAAAGAGCTAACAAAAAAGCTGATAAAAGGAACATTAAAGAACCTGCTTTATATAGACTCTTTAATAAAAAAATATGCAAAATCTGGCGATGACATAATGTCTTTAATTGACAAGGCAATTCTCAGAGTTGGTATATACGAACTTTTATTCTTAAAACAGGCACATCCTATAATTACAATCAACGAGTATGTAAATATAGCAAAAGAGTACTCAAAAGACTCATCGAAGGCTTTGGTAAATGCAATATTAGACAGAGTTTACAAAGGAGAGTTGGAAAATGAAAGCGAATGAGAAAATAATAACAGCATTAGATTTAAGAGGATTTAACGAAATTCTAAACCTGATTGACTCATTAGAAAATGCTGTATGGTTTAAACTTGGTGCAGTAAACTTCACAGCATACGGAACAAAATTAATTGATGAGATAAAAAAGAGAAACAAAAAGCTCTTTTTAGATTTAAAGTATCACGACATACCAAATACAGTCAAAGAGAGCGTTTATGCTGCAAGTGAACTCGGTGTTGATATGCTGACAATTCATGCATTTGGCGGCATTGAGATGATGCAGGCAGCCTGCGATGCAGTAAAGGAGTTTGAAGACAAACACTCAAAACAGGGTCCTTTAATCCTTGCAGTTACCGTTCTTACAAGCTTTAACAACGACAACCTAAAGGATTACATGTTTATAAATCAAACAGTTGAAGAGACTGTGCTAAAACTTGCAGAAAACATCAAAAAAGCTGGCATAAAAGGACTTGTAGCATCAGCAAAAGAGACAAAGATGTTAAGGGACAATTTTGGCGATTACTTCACAATCGTAACACCGGGCATAAGGCCAGCTTGGGCAAGCAAGGGTGATCAGAAGAGAGTAACAACACCAAAGGACGCAATAGAGTTAGGAAGCAGCTATATGGTCATTGGAAGACCAATTTACAAAGCAGAAAATCCAAAAGAAGCATTTGAAAAAATTAGAAAGGAGATAGAAGATGTTAACACAAGATGAAGCACTAAATCTTTACAAAAAAAGAAACGCATATCTTCAGGGACACTTCTTATTATCGAGTGGCTTGCACAGTGAGTTTTATCTGCAGAGCGCTTTAGTTTTGCAGTATCCACACGACGCATGGCTTTTATGCTCTTCAATCGCAGAGTATTTCAAGGATAAAGAGATCGATGTCGTTATAGCACCAGCAATGGGTGGAATCTTAGTCTCTTACGATGTTGCAAGGGCTTTGGGAAACAATGTAAGAAGCATATTCGCAGAGCGTGTTGACGGCAAGCTCACCTTAAGGAGAGGCTTCACAATCGACAAAAACGAAAGGGTTTTAGTCGTTGAAGATGTTGTAACTACAGGAAAAAGCGTAAATGAAACATTGGATGTCGTAAGGCAATACACAGACAACATCGTTGGCGTAGGCGCATTAGTTGACAGAGGCGGCAATTTCGACCCAAAAGGCATAGATTACTTCCCTTTAATTAAGCTAAAAATTGAAAATTACGAACCAGATAACTGCCCGCTGTGCAAAAAAGGTATTCCACTTGAGAAACCGGGCAGCAGGTTTATAAAAAAATAGATTTTTTAGATGGACTTGATATTTAACTTAAACGGGATATTATAAAGGTTAGAAAAATTAACTGAAGGAGGTGAGCTATGCCAAAAATCGCATGGATAGGACACTCAACCATTTTAATCGAAGGTTCTAAAACAAAGCTAATAATCGACCCATTCATCACTGGCAACCCAGATGTAAAGGATACAAAACCAGAAGATATTAATGTAAACTACATAATCGTAACGCATGGACACGGAGATCATTTAGGCGATGCAATAGATATAGCAAAAAGAACAAAAGCAACATTAATCGCACCCTACGAGCTTGCAATGTATTGCCAGAGCAAAGGCGTTGAGAATGTTCATCCGATGCACATAGGCGGCTCTTACAAATTCGACGACTTGTGGGTAAAATTGACTATTGCACATCACGGAAGTGCTGTAATTGAAGACAACGGCAACATAATATACACGGGCAATCCTTGTGGCGTTGTTGTTGAACTTGACGGCAAAAAGATCTATCATGCAGGTGATACAGGATTATTCCTTGACATGCAACTGATAGGTGAACTTGGACTTGACCTTGCACTCTTACCTATTGGCGATAACTTCACAATGGGACCTGAAGATGCAGCAAAGGCTGTTGAGTTCTTAAAACCAAAAAAGGTTATGCCAATGCACTATCTTGCATGGCCTTTAATTAAACAAGACCCAAATAAATTCAAAGAGCTTGTTGGCAGCAAAGCAGAAGTCATCATCATAAATCCAGGCGAGTCATTCGAAATCTAATTAGGGAGCTTTAAGCTCCCTTTTTTAGCTAATCACAACATTCAAAATCAAGACGAGTATAAGAAGAAGAGAGAGAAGAACGGCTTTTATGTTTTTATCCTTTGCAAATGAGTAAGCCGAAAACAGAGCCGTTAAAATAGGCGAAAGCAGAAGAACCACTATTCCAGACTTAGCAAACAGCTTAACATCATAACCTAAAACATGCATACAAAAGGATACACCGAGCAAGCTAAAGCTTGCAAAAAACACAACTTTAAATAGAAAGGATAGCTCTCTCATTACAACGCCCTTGCAATCATAAAGAGTGCTATTGCTATAAGTGAAAAAGCAAAAACCTTCCTTAATAAATCCGCTTTTATCTTTGAATGCACAACAACACCGCATTTAGAACCCAACAGCGAGCCGACAAGACCCAAAAATGCAAAATATGGGTTGAGACTTCCTTTTGAGAAATAGACATAAGCAGCAGCAGATGCCGTTATACCAACCATAAAGCCACTTGTAGCCGTTGCAACCTTGATTGGAATTTTACAAACCTTAACAAGTAGCGGCACTTTTAAAACACCACCACCTATGCCAAACATACCAGACGCCAAACCAGCAACAGACGAAAGCAGATAGGCAGCAGGCATATTTTTAACATCATAGAATATCTCTTTTTTCTCCTTCTCATCAAAATAGGAGTATTTTCCAGCTTTGGTATCTGTCTCTTTAACCTTCCTAAACATTGAAAACGAAACAAAAAAGAGAAACAGACCAAACATCAAAGATAGAGTACGATGGGTAAGCCTTAAAGCTATCAAACTGCCACCTATTGCACCAACTGTTGTTGCAAGTTCAAGAGACAAACCCAATTCCAAATTCAATGCCTTATTTTTTATAAACTTGGAACTCACAAGTGTGCTTGTGCCAACAATCGTAAACAAACTTATAGCAACGGCATTTTGTATAGGCATTTTAACAAATAAAACAAACAGCGGCACCATTATAACGCCACCACCTATGCCAAGCAAAGCGCCAATGCCTGATGCAAAAAACGATATCAAAACAACAAAGAGATAATCAATCACCCTCTCCCCTTATCAAAAGATAAACAAAAACCAACACAGAGACAGAAACAATCAAAATCAGATTAAATCTTCTAAACAGAGAGCTTATCATGTCTATATTATTACCAAAGAGAAAACCTGCGCCAAAATAGGCAATGCCCCACAAAATGCCGCTTAAAATAGCCCAAAATGAGAAGTGCAACGGATTCATTCTGAAAATTCCAGCAACAAATGGAACAACAGGCCTTAAAGCACCAACAAACCTGCCAACAAAAACACTTACACCGCCGAACTTTTCAAAAAAATCAACACCCTTTTCGAAAGCCTGTTTATGTCTTTTTAAGAACGGTTTATCCTTTATCTCATCGTAAAACAGAAAAGCCAAATAGAAACTTGCAAAATCTGCAGCTATAGCACCCAAGGAACCAAAAACAATTAAAGCATAAATATTCAACAAACCTTTGCTTGCAGCATACCCACTGCCTACGGCAAAAACAGCACCCGGCACAAACTCACCAATTATAAAGAATGATTCAAAAAAAGAGACAAAAAACACAACAAGATAGACAAAAAAGCCATACTTTTCAGCTAAAGAACCAACAAAAGCCAAAATATTATCCATTTTTCAGCCAGATTAAAAACTCCCTGTTGCCTTCTTTACCCTTAATGGGTGATTCAATTAACCCTTTATACTCAAAACCAATCGCTTTAGCAAAATTTTTTATATCATTAATAACGCCCTTTATTTTATCTTCATCTCTAACAATACCCTTCTTTGTTCCACCAACTCCAACTTCAAACTGTGGTTTAATCAAAGCAACAACTTCAGCACCATTTTTAAGTAAATCCTTCACAGGCTTAAGCACAAGTCTTAGCGAAATAAAGCTTACATCAATAGATGCAAAGTCAAATCTCTCATCGGGCTTAAAATAGCGAATGTCCGTCTCTTCAAACAGAACAACCCGCTCATCACTCCTTAAACTAAAATGCATCTGCTCCTTTCCAACATCAACTGCAAACACCTTCTTAGCACCATTTCTCAACATACATTCGGTAAAACCACCCGTTGATGAGCCAACATCAAGACAAACCTTATCCTTCAAATCAATGCCAAATTCATCAATGGCTTTTTCAAGCTTATAACCTGCCCTGCTTACATATTCTGGCAGCTTCAACACTTCAACTTCATCGCTCTCATCAACCAAAAAGGAAGGTTTTTTGATAACAATTCCGTTAACCTTAACATAGCCTTTCAAAATCAGCTCTTTTGCTTTGCTTCTCGACTCCAAAATATGTGATTTGCTTAGATAAACATCGAGTCTCATATTAAATTGAGAGCATTCTCTTTCTCTTTCTCAAAATATAAATAAGCTCAATCGGTGTTTTACCTTCACTTGAATCAACAGATGCTATGGTGAACTTCACCTTAAAATCCTTATCAAGATGATTAAGCCTTTTTGAAACTTCATCAGAAAGGCCTTTTAAGAAACCTTCAACCCTGCTTACATTATCAACCTTTTTAGAATAAGGCAGAGCAAAGATAAACGAATCACCGCCAAATCTGCTTAAAAAGAGTGCACCGTATTTGGTAAGCTCAGACAAAACAGCGGCCGTCTTCATTAACAGCTCATCACCAAAAACCGTCGAATGCGTCAGGTTTATAAAATCCATATCCTTAACATCAACAAGGTAAATTTTAAAGTTTTTCTTTAAAGCAAGCAGATTGTCAACATTCTTCAAAAATATATCCCTTTTCAGAAGACCTGTCAGATAATCCACATTGCTAAACTTTTTCTTATACTCATCAAACGCTTCTGGGATTAGAGATTTTTGAGACATCTCCATAGCATCATTAAAACTCTTCTTCAAAACATCTATCGACTCTTTAAGTAAATTCTCATCAAAATGCCACTTTTCAGAAATCATAATCTGTATAGCTTCATCAACACTAAACGCCTTTCTGTAAGGCCTTGAAGTCGTTAAGGCATCAAACACATCAGCAATGGCAAGAATCTTTGCACCTTTTGAAAGCTTCGAACAGTCAAGTCCATCAGGATATCCACTCCCATCACAACGCTCATGATGATGCCTAACCATCTCAGCAATACTCTTCAAATCTGGCAATGTTTTAAAACGCTTAACAATTTCATAAGATAAGACAGGATGATATTTTATAATTTCAAACTCAATTTCAGACAAAGAAGATGGTTTCAATAAAACAGAATCCGGCAAACTTATCTTGCCTATATCGTGCAGAAGTCCGGCAATGTAAATTCTTTCAACCTGCTTACTTGTCAAACCTAAATTCTCTGCTATTCTCTTTGAATAAAACGCAACCCTTTGGGAATGGCCTTTTGTATAAACATCCTTCATTTCAATTGTAATAATAAAGCTGTTTATTATCTCTTCTTCATTTTTGCTTATAACATTTTTAAGCTTGTGATACTCCTTTATCTCATCAAGGAACTTCAGTAGTTGCCTTGTAAGTAGTGTAGTTATATTTATATCATAGACAGAAAACATATAATCATGAACATAACCGTATCCAACCGTCGCTATAAGTTCACCATCATCCCAGATAGGTATAATTAATATGCTATCAATAGATAAATCCTGCTTTATGTTTTTAAAACACTTAAGTCTATCCTTAGACAGTTCATACCTAAATACTGCTACACCTTTAAGTCTTCTTTCGAACATCTTATACGAAAGCATACTTTTCACTTTTTCAACCTTTTTAAAACTAACGCAACTAAACTGAGCTGACACATCAACGAATGCATACAGATTTCTCTTTGGAAAAACCAAACTCACGGCTTTCGCTTTTGTTATATCCAATATTTTTTTTAGATTACCTTCAACCCAACTTTTAAGACAACTTAAATCACTACATTTAGGTCTTTCTACTTCAAGGTTTAAAATTTCCTGTTGAAGAAAATCCTTAAACATTTTATTTTCCACTAACACAGTGATAAATCGTGAAAGAAAAGCAATATCTTTAATATCCTCAGATGTAAATTTTCTTGGCTTTTCAAAACTTTCAAGACCCAAAACAGCATTAAATTCTGCATCCAATCTAAAAAGCAAAACAGACTTTAAGCCAATCTCTCTCCATAAAGACGAGAATCCTTTATAATCTTGATAGTTATTCACAACGAGATAGCCTTTTTTTATAGCTTCATATAACAACAGATTTTCTTCTTTTGTGTTATTGTAAAGCTCCACTATATCAATCTTGTTTTCCTTGAAATAAGATGACGACTCGACAAGAGTTAAATCAAAATCCTTTATACAAATAATTGTGCAACCATCTACATTAAAATAATCTGCGATTTTATCCAAAGTCTCAGAAGTTATACCTTCTCTTACTATTAAATCCGCTAATTCTTCAATCTTATTATTCATATTTTAACTTTATTTTATAACTTAAAAAGTGTCAAGCAGTTGCAACTTCAGCCAAATACACTTATCTTGATTAACTAACAAATTTTAGTATAATTTAGTAAATTTTTAAGTGGAGGTTTTATCTATGCATTTGTTCGATACTCTGATTGGTCAGCTATTCTGGATAATCTTTTTTATCACGCTGTTTTACCCCTATTTCAAAACACACGCACTTGAAGGCAACAGATTGAAACTCATAAGACAACTTGAAAGGAAACACTCATCAAGAGTAATAACTTTAATACACAGACAAGAGACAAAATCTCTATTTGGCTTCTTCTCTATGAAATTTTTAGACATCGAAGATTCAGAAGCAATTCTACGGGCAATTAGGATAACCCCGGATGATATGCCAATAGACATGATAGTCCACACGCCCGGTGGTGTGGCTTTGGCTGCAACTCAGATTGCAAATGCATTAGCAGACCATAAGGCAAAGGTTAGAGTTATCGTCCCACACTATGCTATGTCTGGTGGAACTTTAATAGCTTTAGCCGCAGATGAAATCTTAATGGACAACTATGCCGTTTTGGGTCCTGTTGACCCACAGTTAGGTCATGAACCAGCAGCAAGTATAAAGAGAATAAAAGAGCTAAAAGAGATAAAAGACATAAGCGATGAGATGCTGATTAAAATAGATATGAGCGAGAAAGCCCTAAGTCAAATGCATGATACTGTAAAGAGACTGCTTATGAAAAAGGGATTCTCAGAAGACAATGCAAATAGAGTTGCAGAAGAGCTATCAAGCGGCAAATGGACACACGATTACCCAATAACCGTTGAGCATGCAAAACAGCTCGGTTTAAATGTTTCAACGGATGTTCCAGAAGAAGTATATGCTTTAATGGAGCTTTATCCACAACCAACAGCAACCCAATCAGTTAATTACATACCATTACCGTACAACAGACCAGGCGGAACACATAACTCAACAAACGCTAAGGAATAAAACTTGACTTTTTTGAATAAAGGAAAATATTTGTAAAAAAATAAATGTTCGGAGGTAGTCTATGAAATTAAAAACCAAACTTTCCATCTCCATCGCTTTAGTATCCATCGCTTTACTCTTCTTTGCTGGCTCCCTGTTCATTGAGAAGTTATCAAGTTACACCAATTTATCTCGGTCAAAATCACTTGTAGTGTTATCAGTAAAAATAGGTAGCCTTGTCCACGAACTACAAAAAGAGAGAGGTGCATCAGCCGGTTTCTTAGGTGCAAAGGGCACAAAATTTCAATCCATACTTGCAAATCAGAGATTAATGACCGACAAGAAACTTAAAGAGTTGTATAATGTAGCAAAACATGTAAATTTAGATTCAAACCCAAGATTTAAGAAATACTTTATTGCCGCCGTTCAACAGCTAAAAGGCCTACAAGCTATGAGAAATAAAGTTGATAATCTTGCGATATCCGTCCAGAAGGAAGTTGCATGGTATACACAGATAAACTCTAACTTACTTGATGCTGTTGGTGCTATAGGATATGGTATAAAAGATGCAGAATTATCAAAAGAATTGAATGCATACACAAATTTCCTCCTTTCTAAAGAGAGAGCTGGTATTGAGAGAGCTGTCCTTTCCAACACATTTGCTCAAGGACATTTTGGTAAAGGTATGTACGAAAAATTTATAACATTGATAGCAGAACAAAAAAGTTACCTTCATTCATTTGAAATATCGGCAAACGACAGATTCCTAAATTACTTTAAAACACATTTCACAGGACCAAGCATAGAAGAAGTAAATAGAATGAGGGAGATAGCTATAACACACTTTGGTAAAGGTAATTTCGGCGTTGACCCAGAGTATTGGTTTAAAACCATCACAAAAAAGATAAACATTTTGAAAAATATAGAAGATTTCATGGAAGCATCTATACTCAACGACATGAAAAAAGAAATGAACTCTGCAATGGCAGACTTAATACTTTATGGCATAACCTTTGGTGCTGGTGTTGTCTCAGTTTTATTGCTTGTATTTGCAATATTCAAATATGTCCTCGCAAATATTGCTGTTCTCACAAATCAAGCCAGAAATCTTGCAAGTGGTCAGGGTGATTTAACCCAAAGAATCCAGATAGACACAAAAGACGAACTTGGAGAACTCGCAGAGTGGTTTAACAAGTTCTTAGAAAAAACACAACAGATGATAAGAGAGATAAAAGGCACGCTAACAGAGCTAAACAACCACTCATCTCATCTACAATCTGCAGCAACAACAATGTCTGCATCTATTGAGCAAACTTCAAGAAATACTCAAGAGATAGCAAATGCAATGAACGACACATCTCAGGCTGTAAACGATATAGCCGTTGCAACAGAAAATGTTAATAATCTCGCAAACGAAGTCGGAGAAATCAATAATCAGATGATAGTTGATATAGAAAAGAGACTTGAGAGAATGAAAAAGAACGCTCTGCTTGCAAAAGAAGCAATGGAGCAGATAAACACCGTAGGCGAATCATCAAAAGAGATAGGCCAGATTGTTGGCGTAATCAACGAGATTGCAGACCAGACAAACCTGCTTGCTCTAAATGCAGCCATTGAAGCAGCGCGCGCTGGAGAAGCTGGCCGTGGCTTTGCCGTTGTTGCAGATGAAGTAAGAAAACTTGCAGAAAAAACACAGAGTGCAACAGAAGAAATCAGAGCAATGATAACAAAGATTCAAAATGACACAAAAACAGCAGTTGAAAAGACTCGCCAAGCAAGTGAGATGATTTTAGAAGAAGAGAAAAAGGCAGAAGAAGATAAAAAGAACATTGAAGAAATTGTTGAGAAAACAAACAGGGTTGTTGAAGAAATTAACTCAACTTCTGCCGCAACAGAAGAGCTATCAAGCACATTCTCAGAGATGGATATGCAGATAAAAGATATTGCTCAAGCAGCAGAAGAAAACATAAAAGCTGTCGAAGAAGTATCAAGGGCAGCAGAAGAGCTAAACAGAATTACAGTCCAAGTGGAAAACATGGTAAACAGATTCAAAGTCTAAAAAACAACCCAAAAGCAGCTAAAGGGAGCTTAAAGCTCCCTTTTTTTATTTACAAATTTTTTTGGTTGACCAGAAGAAAGTATATTGGTAAAAATCTCCAAAACAGGAAGGGAGGGAAGAGATGAAGAGAACTTTCCTATTCGTTTTAATCTTGGCTCTTCTGATGTCTATGCAGTTGCCCAACAGTCTTGCTAAAGAAAATGGCAAGATAAAGGTAGCGTTTCTCTACATTGGTCCACATAATGATGGTGGTTGGAGCCAGGCCCATGATGAAGGCAGGCAGTATCTACAAAAACATCTACCTTATGTAATCACATCATATTCAGAGAATGTGCCCGAAGGTGCACCTTGTGAGAAAGTCATTAGAGACTACATTCACAAAGGATACAAGGTCATTTTTGGAACGAGTTTTGGCTTTATGAACTCCATGTATAATGTCGCAAAGGATTATCCAAATGTCATATTTGAACACTGTTCTGGATACAAAATAAGAAAGAATATGGGAACATATTTCGGTAGAATGTACCAGGTCGATTATTTAGCTGGTTTAGTTGCCGGAATGATGACAAAGTCAAATTATATAGGATTTGTAGCTCCATTTCCTATTCCTGAAGTCGTAAGAGAAATAGATGCATTTACAATTGGTGCGAGAGAAGTCAATCCAAAAGCAAAAGTTCACGTAATTTGGACAAACTCCTGGTTTAACCCAGTAAAAGAGAGAAGCGCAGCAGAAACTTTTATAGCAAATGGTGCAGATATTATAGCAAGTGGCTGCGATTCACCAGCTTCAATTGAAGCAGCCAAAAAGGCAGGCATATACGCCATAGCATACGATAGGGATATTCATGACAAATTCCCAAAGACAGTTTTGACATCAAGAGCGTGGAATTGGGGAGTTTTTTATGTGAAAGTCTTAAAAGAAGTAAAGAATGGCACATGGAAAGCAACCCGATATTGGGGTGGTATAGAAACGGGTATAGTAAAACTTGGCAAATTCGGAGATACAGTGCCTGAAAAGGTCAAAAAGTATGTTCTAAAAAGAGAGCAAGAGTTAAAAGAAGGCAAATTTAAGGTATTTGCAGGCCCAATCTATGACCAGCATGGAAAACTAATGGTTAAAAAAGGCCAAGAGCTACCGGATAAAGAAAAACTCTCACTCCAATGGTTCGTTGAAGGTGTTGTTGGCTCTATTCCGCATTAAAAATGCCAACCCAAATCAGGGAGACTGGGAAAAAATCTCGGTCTCCCTTTTAATTTTCTTATGGAAGAAATTGTTTTAGAAACTAAAAACATAACAAAAGAGTTCCCAGAAACTATAGCCAACAAAAACATAAGTTTTACATTAAAAAAGGGTGAAGTGCACGCTTTGCTTGGCGAAAACGGAGCGGGAAAAACAACACTTATGAATATACTCTATGGCATATACATGCCTACATCAGGCGATATATTTATAAACGGTAAAAAAGTTCTGATAAAATCTCCATCAGATGCTATATCGCTTGGTATAGGCATGATTCACCAACATTTTATGCTGGTTGATACATTGACCGTTCTCGAAAATATTGTGCTTGGATTGAAAGAGTATGGTATAGTAATAAATAGAAAGGCTGCAGAAAAAAAGCTAAAAGAGATAGAGAAGCTCTACTCACTAAAGGTAAATCCTTACGAAAAGATATGGCAGATAAGCGTTGGTCAACAGCAGAAGGTTGAAATAATAAAAGTCTTATTCAGAGGGGCAAACATACTAATTCTTGATGAGCCGACAGCCGTTCTAAGGCCGCAGGAGACAGAAAGTCTGTTCAAAATTATTGAAAAAATGAAAGAAAACGGCAAGTCTATTATATTTATTACACACAAGTTAGACGAAGTAATGAGAGTCGCAGATAGAATATCGGTTTTAAGAAAAGGTGAACTTATAAAAACATTCTCAAAAAATGAAACAGATAAAAAAACACTTGCAAAATTCATGATGGGAGAATCACCAATAGAGATACTCAAAAAGGATAAAACAGCATCGGATGAGATAATACTGAAGGTTGAGAATTTAGAAGCAGAAAGTGATAAGGGAACAAAAGCCCTAAATAGCGTAAGTTTTGAATTAAAAAAAGGTGAAATATTAGGAATAGCCGGAGTATCCGGCAACGGCCAAAAGGAGCTTGTCCAAACAATAGCAGGGCTTAGAAGAGCAACCAAGGGTAAGATAATATTTGACGGTGTCGATATAACAAACAAAACACCAAAGTTTATAACGAAACAGGGAATTAATTATGTCCCTGCCGATAGACTCGCAATGGGTGTTGCACCAAATTTATCAAGCATAGATAATGCTATCCTAAGGAGATACGACAGATATCCACTTTCAAAAAACGGCATAATGAATTATAAAGAAGCTTTAAGATTCACCAGAGAGATAGTTAACTCTTACAATGTAAAGTTAGACAATCCCTTCTCTCCTATAAAACTCCTATCAGGCGGCAATATGCAAAAGTTAATATTAGCCAGAGAACTCCTTGAAAATCCAAAACTCCTTATAGCTTCGTATCCTACTCGTGGACTTGACCTTGCATCAACGCAATTCTTCAGACAAAAACTCATAGAGATAACAAAAAAGGGCAAATCTGTAATACTCGTATCGGAAGATTTAGAAGAGATATTGACGCTATCTGACAGAATAGCTGTCATACATGCAGGCAAGATTATGGGAATTCTAAATAGAGACGAAGCAACAATAAACAAAATCGGACTCATGATGGCAGGAGAAACACTCGATGCTATACTTTGAAAAGAGACCTTCTGTGCCACTCTATTTAAAAATACTCATGCCCATAATATCACTCGCTATCGGACTTATCATAGGAGCTATAGCCATTTACATAACTGGCGTTGATGCAATGGAAGTATATAAACAGTTATTCCTAAACGCCTTTGGCAGCTGGTATGCATTCTCAGAAACCATTGTCGCTGCAACGCCATTAATACTCATAACGGCTGGATTGATACTTGTCTTCAAGATGAACATCTGGAATATCGGTGCATACGGTCAATACATTATGGGCGCTATTTTTGGCTCTTATTTTGCTCTCTTTATGTCTGCAGGTTTGAGTAAACCAGTTATGCTCTCTTTAATGGTTATAGCAAGTATGGTTGGTGGTGCGATATGGGCATTAATACCGACACTCTTAAGAATATTTTGGGAAGTCAATGAAGTTATAACAACACTGCTTCTAAACTACATAGCGCTTTATATTTTAAAATTTCTCATGTATGGACCTTGGAAAAATCCTACAAGCTATGGATTTCCACTATCCAAGACATTTCCACAAACAGCTCAATTGCCTATAATCTTTGAAGGCACAAGGATAACCATTGGCATAATATTTGCACTCATAGCTGTATTTATCGTCTGGTTTCTTCTTAAAAAAACACGTTTTGGGTATGAAGTTAAAGTCATTGGAGACAATCCCTTAGCTGCAAGATACGCAGGTATAAATGTCAATAGAAACATAATGATAAGCATGGCTATAAGCGGCGCTTTAGCCGGCCTTGCAGGGATAGTTGAAGTCTCTGGTATTATTCACTTCCTTCAAGTTAAAATAAGCGCAGATTATGGATATACTTCAATAATAGTTGCATGGATAGCCTATCTCGACCCAATCCTAACAATTATAGCATCCCTGTTATTTGGCGGTCTTTCAAGCGGCGGATACTCCATTCAAATCTCAATGAGAGTATCATACGGCATAGTCGGGCTAATAGAGAGTATAACGCTGTTTAGCCTTGTTGGTGCTCAAATATTTTTACATTACAGGATAAGGTGGAAAAAGTATGGCACATGATATATACACGACACTATTTGCAAATACAGTAAAAGCAGGCACGATACTTCTATTTCCAACATTGGGAGAGATATTCGCAGAAAGGTCTGGCATATTAAACTTAGGTGTTGAAGGCATGATGCTAATCGGTGCCTTTTTTGGTTTCATAGCAGCACACTCAACGGGTAATCCCTACATAGGTTTCATCGTTGGAACAGTGGCAGGTGGTATTTCAGCCTTAATTCATGCATTTATCTCTATAACCCTGCGCGGTAATCAGATAGTTAGTGGACTTGCTTTAACAATTTTCGGCTCTGGATTTACAACATTTTATGGCCAAAAGTGGATAAACATGTCTATAAACAACACAATCCCACAGGTGAGCATACCAATTTTATCAAATATCCCATTTATAGGGCCCATATTTTTCAAACAAGATTTAATCGTGTATTTATCGTATTTGTTGGTGTTCGTTATGTGGTTTATACTCTATAAAACAAGTATAGGATTAAACCTAAGGGCTGTTGGAGAGAACGCAAAGGCATCAAACGCTATGGGAATAAGTGTTTATAAGGTTAGATACACATGGACATTTTTTGGTGGTCTGCTTGCTGGTGCAGGTGGAGCTTATCTGACAACAGCCTATGCACCATTTTGGCTTGACGGCATAACAGCAGGAAGAGGCTGGATAGCCATAGCATTAGTCATATTCGCAATGTGGGACCCAATTAAAGCCCTACTTGGAGCTTATCTATTTGGCGGTATAAACGCCCTTCAGTTTCAACTTCAAGCATCAGGCACAACAATCCCATCGGCAATTCTAAACATGCTTCCATACATCGTAACATTCATTGTCATAGTTATAAGCTCGATTATCGTTAAGACACGCCATATAAAGCCACCAAAGGAACTTGGTATCCCTTATGTAAGAGAAGAGAAATAATCAGCTCTTTAGCTTCTTGGAAGCAAGCCAGTAATAGACAAAAAGGGTTATCTCCAAACCAACACCAATCGCATCTGTTTCATAGTTCGGATAGTATGCAAGCAAACCAGCAATAAGAAACAGGCTTCTCTCAAATATATTTAGATGCTTGCCCCAATACCCTTCAAGAAAAATCGTAAAGCCAAACAGACCAAACAGACCACTTATCATAGGAATTAATGCATGCACATTAAATCCAGCAAGTAAATCAGTATAAAGAAAGAGTATTGGAATTAAAAGCAATCCTTTGGCAAGTTTAAAGCCTTCAACAGCTGTTGGAACAGGTTTTGAGCCAGCTATACCACTTGCAGCAAAGGCAGCCAAAGCTATAGGTGGCGTAACATTTGCAGTCTCTGCCAACCAGAATACAACCATATTGGCAGCTAAGATTCCCACTCCAAGCATCTTAAAAGCAGGTGCAATCAAAATGGCAAGAACAATATATGAAGCTGTAACAGGCAGACCCATACCTAAAAACAGAGCAGCCAACGCCGTAAACAGATAAAGCAAAAATATACTGTTCGAAGTCAAAGATGTTACCATTATAGACAGCGTTATTCCTAAACCGGTAAGCGTAATTATACCCACTATTATTCCTGCAACAAGCAGAAGTATGCCCGTTCCAACCATATTCCTTGTGCCGAGTATCATCGCATCTATTATCTCTTTTGGCCCCATTCTTGTTTCTTTTCTTATCCAACTTGAAACAACAACGGCAACTATACTGATAATCGCAGCATAGGTTGGCGTATATCCACTGACAAGCAAAAATACAAGAACTGCCAAAGGAATGAGAAAATGCCATCCTTTTTTAAGAACTTCTTTCACAGATGGTATATCTTCACTATCCAACGGCTTAAGGTTACTCTTTTTAGCCCTTATATGAACATTTAAAAGTACACCCAAATAATACATCAGAGCCGGAATAAATGCCTTACCTATGATTGTTGTGTAAGGAATTTGAGTCCACTGAGCCATGATAAAAGCACCTGCACCCATTATCGGCGGCATCATCTGACCACCAACACTTGCAGCCGTTTCAACGCCACCTGCAAACTCTGGTTTAAATCCTATCTTTTTCATCAAAGGTATCGTTATTGAACCTGTTCCAACAACATTTGCGACAGAACTCCCTGTTATTGAGCCCATAAGACCACTTGCCAAAACAGCAACCTTAGCAGGCCCACCAACGCTCCTTCCAAGCAGAGCCTTTGCTATATCGATGATAAAATCCCCTGCCCCACTCTTCAAAAAGAAAGCAGCAAACAGAATAAACAGATACACATAGGTTGAAGCTATCGTCGCAATATATCCAAATATACCGTCATTTGTAAAATACATGCGATAGATGTATGTTGAGTAGAATATCCCCCTAAAACTGAGCATACCGGGCGGCATCAATTTGCCCAAAAACAGGGCATAGGCAGAAAACAGAATGGCAAGCAGTGGTATTACTATACCAGCAGCCCTTCTTGAAAGTTCAATAAGTAAAACAACAGCAATACTGCCAATGATTATGTCCCTTAAGATTAGCACTTCATTCCTTGCATGTATCGTATTTTCAAAGAACACAATATACAAACCACTTACAAGAACAAGAAATGCCAAAAATGTATCAATAGGCAGCGTCTGTTTTGCTCTCTTTTTGGAGAGTGGATACAGAATAAATCCTACAAACCCAATAATTGAGAAGAATATAGCATTTTGATGAAGCTCTGAAATAACACCAAAGCTGTTATACCATAATGCAAAAACAGCTAAAAACACGCTTGCTACTTTAATAAGCAAACCTAAGAAACCCAGATTATCCGGGTTTCTTAGGCGAATGGAAGAGCCAGCTTCTGATTCTATAAGCTCAAGGTTCTCTTCTTTCTTCTTTTTTTCCATATTATTTTGCAATGAGTTTCTTTGGTATCTTCAAGCCCTTCTCTTCATAATATTTTGCAGCACCTTCAGCCAAAGGAACAGGAAGACCTTTGATAGCATTATCCAAGCTCATATAGTATGTTGCTTTATGAATATTTCTTAAGAAAGGCAGGTTTTCATAAATTGTCTTTACTATAAGATAAACATCTTCCTGTGGAATACCTTTTCTCACTGCCAAAAAGTTCGGCTGAGCTATTGTGTAAATGGGTTTATTCTGACCAGGATATGTTCCAGGCCTTATAACATACCTAAACCAAACATCGTATTTTGAATCTATCTTTTTAAGTTGCTCGTCTGTAAAATTGAGTATAGCAACTTTATCCGCACCCATTTTGGCAAATAGTCTTGTTATAGCAGCAACAGGTGGCCCTGCTGGTGTATTTGCACCGGCAATTCTACCGTTTATCATTGCATCTATGCTTGCATTATAGCCAAGATAAACAGGATAGATATCCTTGCCAACCCTTATACCCAAAGCAGAAAGAATTGTTTTTCCTGAACCTTCTGTTCCTGAACCCCTTTTTCCTATTGAGAATCTCTCATGCAAACCTTTTAAATCCATAATATTGCCAGTTTTTACATACTTCTTAAGAAGTGAGAAATGCTCAACATTTGGCCAAAGAGCTGTTACAGCATAGAAAAACCTTTGCGGTTTTCCTTTATACAAACCCTTACCGTTGTAAGCCATAGAGCCAAACAGACCTTGAAGAATAGCAAAATCTGCTTCTTTGTTCTTTAGAAGCTGAATATTTTCACCACTTCCTGCAGATGTAATTGCCGTTGCTGTTATGCCCTTCTTGGCAAGCTTAATATTTATCAATGTTGCAATGGCAACACCCACAGGATAATAAGTCCCACCTGGCGTTGCTGTGGCTATGATGTAATTACGATATTTTTTAGCGAATACTTTGTTGGGAAGCCCAAAACCAATCAAAAACGCCACCAAACTCACAAAGACCACGACTCTTTTAAACATGGTTCACCTCCATAATTTAATTTCTAACTAAAATTTTATTTAAACAGGAAAAGAAGTCAAGAAAATAAAAGAAGATTTAGTAAAAATTAAAAATTACTTACATCCTTCTTTCGCAAGTCTATCAGCAAATCTATTCTTCTCTCGTGGAACATGAGTAATAGAGAACTCATCAAACTTGGATTTTAAGTCTTCAATTTCAGACTTGAGCTTTTTCAATCTCTCATTGTTAACACGATAAATACCGTTTACCTGCTTCACAACAAGCTCAGAATCACTGTAAACAGAAACTTTTTTTATTCCTAAATCCAATACTTCTTTCAAACCAACAATAAGAGCTGTGTACTCTGCCACATTATTCGTTGTTTTACCTATGGATTTAGACAAGCTCTTCAAAACCCTATCACCACTTTTGATTACAACTCCTATGCCAGCACTCCCAGGATTTCCAGACGATGCACCATCAACATACAACTCAACCTTATCTTCATCATCAAACCTGTTTATAACTTCTTCAAAAAACGATTTTACATCATCAAAGGTGAGTTCGGGGTACTTTTTAAGCACCCCGTCTATTGAGCCTTCTTTAAAAAGCTCTTCAAAAAACCCTTTAATCTTCATCAAGCTCTATCTCTTCCAAATAGAGCATTCTTCCACAGTTTGGACAATAGACTATCTCATCAGTCTCTTCAAGCAGTGCCAAAACCTGTGGTGTAAGCTTCATAAAACAGCCATAACAGGCTTCCTGCCTTACTGGAACAATAGCCGTTCCTTTAGCCCATCTATTGATTCTCTCATATTTTTTAAATACTTTCTTATCAATAGTTGGCAACAATTCTTCTTTTGTTTTGTTTATTTCTTTTATCTTTTCATTAATTTCCTCTCTCCTTTTATCAAACTTGTTCCTATACTCATCAAGTGTTTTAAGAAGTTGCTCATACCTATCTTCAAGTTCCTTAAGCCCCTTTTCTTTCAAAGAAAGCTCTTCTTTTAAGGTTTCTAACTTCTCTTCCAACACAGTTTTATTGGTCTTTGCTATATCTATCTCAGTATTTACAGCTTGCATCTGCTTTTCAGTTGACACGCCACTCAGTTTTATCTCCAACTTTTTAAGATTTTCAATCGTTTCTTCGAGAAGGTTCTCTTTTTCTTCTATGTCTTTCTTTACTTCCTCAATCTCTTCTCTTGCATCAGCTATTTGAACCTTCTTCGTTTCAACAACTTCTACAATCTTATCCTCTTTAGACTCAAGCCTTTTTAATTCGGCTTCTAAGGACGCTATCTCCTTATCGTACTGTTGAATATCAAGTAATTTTTTCAAGTCTGGATTCAAATTGACACCTCCTTATAAGTATTTCCACGGCAATTCATCCCTTTTTGATATAAAAATTCTAAGATTTTCAAATTTATCTTTAAGCAACTTGAATAAAATCTCTTTTGAGAATTTCTCTGTATGAAAATGCGTTGCATCAATTACATTTATACCCGTCTCTTTAGCAAAAATGGCAATATGATGTTTTAAATCCCCACTCAAAAACAGGTCAAAATCAAGCTCTTTTATATCATTAAGCAAATCCATACAACTACCAGAACATACTGCAACTTTTCTTATAGGTTTATCATCAGCTTCTATAACCTTCAGCGTATCAACGCCGAGTTTCTCCTTAACAAAATTAGCGAACTCATCAAGTGTATAATCCCTATCCAAAACACCAACTCTTAAAGGCTTATGCTCCTGAAGTACCTGAACATCTCTCAAATCAAGCAAATCACACAGATAATCGTTTAAGCCGCCCTCTGCGATATCAAGATTGGTATGAAAGGCATAAATCCCTATACCGTTCTCAACGGCTTTATAAACCACATTGAACGGATAGAAGTGGTTAAATATCTTCTTTGTTGATGAGAAAATCAATGGATGATGGGCAATTATAAGATTACAACCAAACTCAACAGCTTCATCTATCGTGCCTGTTGTTATATCTAACGCTAACAGTATGCCTTTTATGGAATTATCCTTAGGGGAAACTTGAAGGCCAGAGTTATCCCAGCCTTCCTGAAGGCTTAAAGGGAAGTATGCTTCTAAGTAACCTACTACCTCTTCTACTCTCATTAAATAAGTTGGTGGGCCCACCAGGACTCGAACCTGGGACCAACCGGTTATGAGCCGGTGGCTCTAGCCAACTGAGCTATGGGCCCCTTCAAGCTAAAAGCAAGATTAACTATACAAATTCTTTAGCTTTTGTCAACCAAAAATTTGTTTTATGCTTCTGTTGATTTTTTCTTTTCTCTTTTATATTATCAGCACTAAAAGGCTATGAGGTCAGCCTTAAAAGCCCACCTTCGGGATGATGACCTCTACCTAAAACTAAGTGGTAGGGGGTGTATTCATGCAGAATATAAAAGATATACTCAAAAAAGAGATAAATTCTCTTAAAGAGATAACACCTAAAAGCACTGCTTTGGATAAAGCTTTAAATAAGCTTGAGTCTGAACAGTTCAATCTTGTTGTTGTAGGCCAGTTTAAAAGAGGTAAATCAACTTTTATAAACGCTCTACTCGGTGATAATATCGTTCCATCTTCTATTTTACCTTTAACTTCAATTGTAACGATAATCTCATATTCTCCAACAAAAAAAGCCAAAGTTAAATTTTTAGACAACAGCGAAAGGGAAATAGATATAAAAGAGATAGAGAAGTATGTTACAGAGAAGCACAACCCAAAAAACAAGCTCAATGTTAAAGAAGTATATGTATTTCACCCGTCGGAGTATTTGAAAAAAGGCGTAAGGATAATAGACACGCCGGGTATAGGAAGCGTGTTTAAACATAATACCGATGTTGCCTTGAGTTTTTTGCCCTATTGCGATGCTGCTGTATTTGTTATGAGTCCAGACCCACCATTAACTGAAGCAGAGATTGAATTCTTAAAAAATGTAAGGGTTTACACTGAAAAGTTTTTCTTTGTCTTGAATAAGATAGACATAGTTTCCGAAGACGAACTCGACGAAGTAGTTGAATTCAACAAATCTTTATTAAAAGAGCGCACACAAAACGATAATATAAGAATTTACCCTATATCTGCCAAAACCGCATTAAAGGCAAAAATCAACAAAGACTCTCACCTTTTGAAGCAGTCAAAAATAAAGGCGATTGAAGAGTCATTGGAAGAGTTTATAGCAAAAGAGAGAATGAATATAATAGCTATCAGCGTAATAAATGCTCTTCTAAGACACATAAACAACGAGCTTACAGCCTATAAGCTTCAAAAAGAGACTCAAAAGCTCTCCATTGAAGAGTTAACAGAGAAGGTTAAAAAGTTTGATGGGTTCATAAAAACAGTAAAAGATGAAGCAGAAGAGTATGAGTATATTTTAGATAAACGAATAGACAAAATCTATAAAGAGTTAGACGAAGAGATAGAGAAACTAAAGGAAGCTCAACTACCTCCACTTATAGAGAAAATGCAAAAACACTTTGAAGAAAAATCAAAAGAAAAACTAAGCACTGAAGAGTTTGAAAACTATATGACGCAAAAAATGAATGGATACATCATGGAGATATTCTCAGAATGGAGAAAAGAGCAGTCAGATATAATCTCGGATAAGGTTGAAAGAATTTACGAAGATTTAGCAAAGAGAATAAATGCAAAAATAGAAGAGATTATAAATACGGCATCTTCCATCTTTGATGTTAAATTAAACGCCTATGTTGATACGGAAAAATTAACACAGAAAAGCGATTTTTACTTTATGCTGGAAGACCAGATGGGCATTTTAAACATATTTGCAACAACTTTCAGAACAAAATTGCCGTTTTTTATAGGCAAAAAGATAGCTCAGAAACATATCAAAAATACAACCATTGAGTTGTTCGATAGGCATTGCGGAAGGGTTAGATACGATTTAACAAAAAGGGTTAGAGAAACAACATTTAAGTTCAAAGACCAGCTCAAAGACAAACTTGACTTAACAATAGAAGCTATACAGGATGCTCTCAACAAAGCCATAAAGCTCAAACAGGAAAACGAAAAACAGGTTGAAGATAAACTAAAAGAGATAGAGAAAAACACAAAGCTTTTGCTCGAAAAGAAACGGGAGCTTGAAGAACTGAAGGCAAAGATAGGATAAGGTAATTTTGGACTAAGGAACTTTTTGATTATCCCATATGGAATTCGATTTAGAAAATTTTTCAAAGAAGAGAGGGTTGTTATTAGTTTTCTCTAACTATGGTAGGTCCGATATTGTCTACGGTTAAACAATCAAACCTACTAAATTTACAACCTCAAGAATTTTTTATCAGCATCACCGGGTATTTTTATATTAGCTATACAACGACAAATTCTTCTTCCACTTAGAAAAGCGAATCAACTAACTCTCTTTTTCAAATTCAATTTTATTCCTAAGAAAAATATTTCTATGCTCGTCGAGTTTTGTTGTTATAAAAAACCTTTACTTCTCTTAAAATAAGTTAATTATTGTGGCTGGCTTGTCGTCGCAGTATTTATAAGTTTACACAAATAGGTTTACAAACCCAAACTAAAATATTGGTGTCTATAACAATCCTCATCCGTTTTCTTGTCTGCTCTTCCTTTTTGCTGCCATCTACTTACAAGTTCTCATTGTTCCTGTGAAAAGAGAGTCTCTTCTAAATTAAGTCGCTTGTAGGAATTATCAAAGAATGAACTTATCATTGTTGTTTTAGGAATAATTTTATCTAATTTTTCCTTGCTTTAATGAGTTTTAAATATACAATTTGCCTGCAGGGAGAATCAATAAGGTGTTCTAAGCGTAAACAAATTTATGAGTGATTTTAGGATTTTGATTGTAGAGGATGAACAAACCATAGTGGAGTTTTTGAGGATAGGATTAAGATACGAAGGGTTTGACACGGTAAGTGTGGACAGCGGGGAAAAATGTTTGGAATTTCTGAAAAGAGATAAGGTTGACCTTGTAATTCTTGATATTATGTTACCCGACATTGACGGTTTTGAGGTGTGTAGGAGAGTAAGGAGCTTGGGAATCGATACTCCCATTTTAATGCTTACAGCCAAGAAGGATGTTGAAGACAGGGTTGAAGGGCTCAATGCTGGTGCGGATGATTATGTTACAAAGCCTTTTAGTTTCGATGAGTTGTTGGCACGTATAAGAGCCATACTGAGGCGGTTTGGCGGGTTAGGTAAAACAAATGAGGTTGCTGGTGGGGGCATTGTTCTAAATATGGAAACGAGAGATGTTTTTGTTCATGGAGAGCGTATTTATCTTACTCCCAAAGAGTTCTCGTTGCTTGAAATGCTTATGAAACATCCAAGGAGGGTTTTTACGAGGGAAGAACTTCTGGAAAGTGTGTTTGGGTATAATTATTCTGGTGGCACGAACATAGTGGATGTCCATATAAGCCATTTAAGGGATAAGATAGGTGATAAACCGCCTAAATTGATAAAGACGCATTATGGGGTAGGTTACGCCTTTCATCCTGAGGAGGAGGTGTGAGGGGCCTGGAAAGACTTTCCTTGAAAGCCCGTCTTGTTGTTTTTTATTCGTTTTTGCTCGCTCTGATAGCCGGTATACTTGGTATTAGTTTTTTTATGGACACAAAAGCTTTATTGATAGAGCGTGTTGCAGCGGATATGAGGGCGAGGGCAAAACCCGTGATTCAACATTGGTTATACAGCAAAAAAGGTGGGGTAGAACTCAGGAGTATTGCTTTCCCGCTTGCAAGGGATTTGACTTCCAGGAATGCCGTTGCTTTGATTCTTGATAAAAACGGCAAACCTATAGCTAACGGCAAGGTTCTGCCTGAAGAACCTGTACCTCCCGAACCTGTTTCTTTCTACTACAAAAAGGCTCTTTCTGGTGATAACGATGTTACTTATATAGTGAAACACAGAGGACATGAAGTCTTGGTGGATTTAATTCCGTTGAGAAAGTCTCCCAGTGGAAAGGATATTGTAGGCGTCGTTCAATTAAGTTCTTCTCTTAAGGATATAAACAATATCCTGATGACTCACGCTCTCTATCTGGGCGTTGGTGTTGTAATAACTTTAATTATGGGTGTGGTTCTCGGAGCGGTGATGATATCGTCAGCTCTCAGTGGACTAAACAGGGTTATTGACACATGCAAGGAAATCTCAGAAGGTAACCTTGACAGAAGGGTTCATCTTCCGAAAAGGGGTGATGAGATAGGAAGGCTTGCCAGTGTGTTTGATGAGATGGTTGAGAGGATGAATACTGTTTTTACTGCCCAGAAGAGGTTTGTGGCGAATGCCGCCCATGAGCTTAAAACTCCATTGACGGCTCTAAAGGGGTCAGCCGAGGTGCTTTTAAGAAGCTCACTCAAGAGGCCCGAGGAGGTTAAAAGCCTGTCAAGGGGCATATTGAAGGAGACAGAGAGACTTGCCAATGTGTGTGATAGGTTGCTTGATATAGCCAAATTGGATGGGGCAATTCATCTTAAGAAAACCAGAGTAGATGTTGGGAGTCTCGTTCGGGAGTGTGTGACTGGTTTTCCAAATTCGGGCAGGAAAATTGTTTTGAGGGAAGGCCCATTTGTTGAGGTTTTTGCTGACAGGGATATGCTGATGCAAGCTCTGTTCAACCTTATTCATAACGCTGTTAAGTATACAGATGAAGGTGGTGTTATTGAAGTTGGTTGGCAGCTTGTTGAGAACGGTGTTGTTATTGGCGTTAAGGATAATGGAGTTGGTGTATCCCCGGATGTTTTATCTCATATATTTGAACCGTTTTACAGAGATGGAAAGTCTTCTGGAGCGGGTCTTGGACTTACGCTCGTTAGATCTGTAGTGGAGGCGCACGGCGGTAGGGTAGAGGTTGAAAGTGAGCCCGGGAGAGGTTCTTTTTTCAGGTTGTTTGTTCCCGTTGAGTAAAAATTTAATACTTTTTTAATGTTTCCTTTGTGACTTCTTAATAAAATATATTTAAACTATACATTAACATTAAGACATTAACATTAAGGAAATAAGGAGGTGTCGTATGAGATATATCATTTGGGTGTTTTTTTTGCTTCTCTTTGCAATTTACGGATGTGCACCCGGGCCTCCAGGTCCACCTCCACCCCTGCTGGGTGGTCCCGGGGTTATGGCAATAGGGTGGCTTATTCTGGGGTTTATTGGGATTGTAGTGTTTGCTTTTATATTTTGGAAGAGGCTGGACGAAAAGGGAAAGGATAAAACAGACTACATCATTCAGGCTTTAAATGACATAAACGAGAGGTTAAGGAGACTGGAAGAGGATGTGAAACGATTGAAAGAAAAGGATTCTTAGAAGGTTTTGCTATGAGACAGGTTTTATTTGTTTTTGTGCTTGTTAGTGTTGTTATGTCTTCTGTGATCGCTATGGCTCAACAGGCTCCCCCAATTCTGCCATCCGGTAGTTCGGTGCAAACTACGGGACAACCCGTTGCAACTCCTGCTCCACCAGGCGTTGCTCCACAGGCTCCTGCACCTCCACCTGGTGCCCCACCACCGCCTGGTGCACCATCTGCAGCGGCACCACCTGGAGCTCCACCGCCACCCAATAGTGCAGTTCAACCAATGCCGCCACCTGTGGCACCCGGAACGGTTTCTATCGGTGTGTTGAATAATGTGGGTCAAGTTCTGGAGTCAGCGAGGAGTGTAAAGAAGTACATGCGTCCCGGAAAGATATGGACGTTTGTGGGTCCCGGTGGTGTTCAACAACTTAAGGGTGCCATACTGTATCAGGGTAGGGTTGTTGCCGTAGTGAACTTTGATCCTGCCACTGGGAGAGTACTTCCCATGGGTTTTGTGGTTTCGTCGGCTCAGGTAACTCAGAAGGCTTTAAGAAGGGCAGAGACGCTTTTACCTCAGGTTGTTAGTGGTTCTGCTGTGTTGGATGGGGTTGAGTATCTCGCGCCCGAGAATTCGTGGGCTGTGCCACTGTCTTATGAAGGTATGATAATGGGTAAGTTGAAAATTTACTACGATGGCATACATGTGGTGCCGGATTATGTCGCGGAAGGTGAGATGAATGTAGCCCGCTGAAAAATAGGGGGCGAATAGCCCCTTTATTCGTTTTCTATTTCAAGGCGTACATGTTCACATCTTTTTAAAAGCCTGCCTTCTATCTACATAATGCATCATAAACAGTTTGTCGGGAGTACATTTACACCTGTTAAGAGTATACTTTCAATGATAGATACCCTAAAAGCAGAATAAATTGTTTCGACAATTTTGAATATTCCGAACCGATTAGAAGAAATTATTTATACAACCAATACCGCCGAAGGCTTTAATAATAATCAAATTGGGAAAATGATAAAACAAAAAGTAAATTTAAACAACGAATCGTTTCTTGAGTGAGCTTGTTTATTTGATCTGTAGGTATATATACAAAATACAAAAAAACGGTAAAAATCCACCTCAAGTTAGATAAAACTTATCTCTGCTCCATATCCATCCTTATAAATATACCAATTTTGATTATCAGATTTTGAGAACTTATGCAAAATTGGGAGCAATCTTTGTAAAGCACAGTTATGATTATTCGGGTTTTTGTATTAACGCAAATAGTACACAACCCTTACAACAACCCTAACCCGCTTTATGTAAGGTGTGTTAGGGTCTCTGTCTGTTATGGAAAAATAACCTTGAGATGCCGTCTTTATCTTTCCTAATTTAGAATGAGACTGCATGGCGAACTGCTCGGCTGCCTTTTGGGCGTTTTTTATCGCTTCTTCAACCATAATAGGCTTTATTTTGTTCAGATGTGTAAAGAGATAGTTTGTCTGAAACTTCTCGTTGCTTGCCATTATGCCCATCTGCGTTAGCTTGTAAAGGTCTTTTCCCAAACTTACAACCTTATCAACCTTGTTTGTATAAACCGTTATCACGCCAACGGCTGAATATCTAAATTTAGCGTTTTGGTTAAACCCGCTTGCATAATTATCCGTTATTTGTGGCGGCGAGATGAAAATCTCGTCTTGACTAAAACCTTCGTCCTTTAAAAATTTCAAAATGGCACTTTTTGAAGCCTTTATCTTATCATAAAGCTTCAATGGATTGTTGTCTGCAACATCAAACCTTATAGGATAGATGGCTATATCTGCTTTGACGAGCCTTTCTGCCAATCCTTTAACGCTCACAGTCCTTTCCATATTTTTTACTTTAACGGCCGTTGTTGAGATAAAATAACCAAACACAACAAGCCCAACAGCTATAAAAAGGCCACACCAAAAGCCGCTCCATCCTGATTCTCTTCTCATAACAACTCTCCTTTCTCCCATTTTAATATATTTAGTTTTAACTCAACACCAGCAGAATAGCCGCCAATACCGTTTTTTGCAACAACCCTATGACACGGAACAAAAAATGCAAATCTGTTTGATTTAAGAAGCATGGCAGTTGCACGTCTGTATTTCTCATCACCAAAAAGCTCTTTTGCAACTTCTGAATATGTGAATGTCTCACCAGTTTTTGTCTTTATTAAAAAACTATAAAGCAGTTTTGCTTTTTCAGAAAGAGAAGATGTGTTTAAAGAAGAGTAATCAAAAAACTCCAAGTCTCTTCTTTCAAATACTGTCAAAACTTCCCTTTTTAGATGATTAGAAAGCTCAATTCCACTTTTTTCTTCTGAAAAGCTGATAGAGTTAATTTTCTCCTTTATATCAAAAATCAACCACCTATCAAACGGCGTATCAATATAGAACTTACTCAAACACTATCCTTATATGATATATTGATGCGACAGTGTCTTCCTGAATCCTTCTAACCATATCTTCAAACTCATCAAACGACACCTTTTTATACTCAACCAATGGGTCTCTTTGGCCATACCCTCTCAAACCCACTGCATCGCGCAGATAATCCATATTCTTCAAATGCTCTCTCCAGTGCATATCCACAATCTGAAGCATTATCTGTCTCTCTAAATTTCTCATCTCTTCAGAGCCGATAAGCTCTTCCTTATCATTGTATTCTTTCTTTAGCTCTTCTTTTATCTGCTCAAGCAGTTTGTGTCTCTGTTTTGTTTTTGAAAGCTCTTGTGTATCTATCTTAAAAGTCTTATCAAATATTCTTCTTGTCTCTTTATTAAAGCCTTCAACATCCCAGTTTGTCGGGTCAACCTTATCCGGCAAGAACTGGTCTGCCAAATCGTCGATTATAGAATCCACATAGCCCAAAATGTCTTCTTTTAAATCCTTACCTTCAAGTATGCTTCTTCTCTGCTCGTATATTACCTGTCTCTGTTTATTCATAACATCGTCATACTCAAGCAGGTTTTTTCTTATCTCAAAGTTGTAATCTTCAACCTTCTTTTGGGCATTTTCTATTGCCCTGCTTACCATTTTATTCTCTATCGCTTCTCCTTCTTCAACGCCCAATTTATCCATTAAAATCTTTATTCTCTCTGAACCAAATATCCTTAGTAAATCATCTTCTAAGGATAAGAAAAATCTTGACTCTCCCGGGTCTCCCTGTCTGCCTGACCTTCCCCTTAGCTGATTGTCTATTCTTCTTGATTCATGTCTTTCAGTTCCAAGAATGAACAAACCACCGAGTTTTTTACTCTCTTCTGTAAGTTTTATATCAACGCCACGCCCTGCCATATTTGTTGCTATCGTGACTCTGCCGGGCTCTCCAGCGTGTGCGATAATCTCTGCTTCCTTCTCGTGATGTTTAGCGTTTAAGACAGCATGCGGAATCCTTTTCTTAACGAGAATCTTGTGGAGCTCTTCGGACTTTTCAACGCTTGTCGTTCCGACCAAGACAGGTTGGCCTTTTTTATGTCTCTCTTCAATCTCCTTTATTATTGCATTCACCTTCTCTCTGTGCGTCTTAAATACCAAATCATTGTGGTCTATTCTTATTACGGGTTTGTTTGTTGGTATAACGACAACTTCAAGGTTGTAAATCTCCTTAAATTCTCTGGCTTCTGTTGCTGCCGTTCCTGTCATACCTGCAAGCTTCTCATACATCCTAAAGTAATTCTGAAATGTTATTGATGCAAGCGTTTGAGACTCCTTTTGAATCCTTAAATGCTCTTTTGCTTCTATTGCCTGATGCAGGCCATCTGAGTATCTTCTATCTGGCATCAATCGTCCGGTAAACTCATCAACTATTATTGCCTTTCCGTCCTTAACTATGTAATCCCTATCCCTTAAATAGACCGTATGAGCCTTCAAAGATTGATTAACCATGTGCAGAATCTCTATATTCTCGATATCGTATAGATTCTTCAATCCCAAAATCTTTTGTATCTTCTCGACACCAGAGTCAGTCAGAACGGCATTTTTCGTCTTTTCGTCAACTTCGTAATCTTCTGGTTTGAGTTGCCTAACTGCTTTATCTATCTTGTAATACAAAGAAGATGGCTTGTCTGCAACGCCAGATATTATTAGCGGTGTTCTTGCTTCGTCTATCAATATCGAGTCAACTTCGTCAACTATGGCATAGTAAAAGTCCCTTTGCACATAATCGTCAAGCGAATAGCTCATATTATCACGCAGATAATCAAAGCCAAACTCACTATTCGTGCCGTATGTTATATCTGCCTGATAGGCTTCCTTTCTCGAACATGGCACAAGTTTTGTTGTAAACTTCTCTTTATCGTCCCACTCGACTAAAAATGATTTATTCTGTTGCTGAATAACACCAACACTAAAACCCAAAAATAGATAAATTGGACCCATCCAAAGGGCGTCCCTTTTTGCTAAATAATCGTTAACCGTAACAAGATGAACGCCGCGTCTTGTCATTGCATTCAACACCAAAGGCAGGGTTGCAACAAGCGTTTTACCTTCACCTGTTTTCATTTCGGCAACCATGCCCTTATGAAGCACATAGCCACCTATAAGCTGAACATCGAAGTGTCTCATATTAAGTGTTCTTCTTGCTGTCTCTCTGGTTAAGGCAAAAGAGTCAACTAAAATAGCATCCAAGTCATTCTTTTTATGATACTGCTCTTCGAGTTTTTTTATCTCATCTTTTATCTGTTCATTACTTAAGGATTTTGCCCAGCTCTCTCTGTCGTTTATCTTGTTTACATACGGTTGAATCGACTTTAAAATCCTATCGTTCTGTGTTCCAAATATCTTTTTTAATACGCTTAGCATCTTTTCCCCTTCTTCTTGTTTTTTTCTGCTTAATATTAAAGGAGAGCAGAAGAAAAATCAAGACAAAGCAAAAAACAAATACAACTTGACAACAATAAACTTAATGTATAACATTTGCATATAATTTTAATTTAGGAGGTACATACCATGAAAAGATTGTGGTTAATTGTTTTGACACTGGTCGTTTTATTCATTGGTGCTCCTAAAAATGCATCTTCGAATCCGGTTAAATTAATTCCTACGGGATTTAAAACAAACGGTGACTTGATAATGCACTGGTATTGGCTAAGAAGAAGTGGTCATTATGCAGAGTGGCACTTTAAACTGCCGCAGAACAAGAAGATCATTGCAGCATGTTTTAGTACGCTCTCAACAAACGGTATAAACGGCGGTGCAGGATACAACTCCTCGTTGAAAATAATAACAATCTCAAACAACAGAGTAATTGCAAAGGGAAGATTGCTACTTAGAAATGCACATCCTTGTTTGAGAAGAGTTTTTAGAGGTTACTCACACGGTGTAGGATACAGAAGCTATGGTTGCAAACTAATTAAAGTTCCACCAACAGCAACAGATTTAGTAATAAAGGTTGAATATATGGGAAGGCATCATACGGCTGTAAATAAGGATTCTCTGATTCTTTATGTTAAATAGATGAGACCCTCCCTTTGATTTGCAACCCTTTCCCAACCAGCCCTCGGGCTGGTTTTTTTTATTTAAATTTGTATAATCTCAATCACTATGAACAGAAGGGCTTTACACAAGATAAAAAACATATTCAAAAATAGGTGCCTAACGGATAAGCTAAGCAGGGTTCAATACTCATACGATGCCACACAGAAGATGTACCTTCCCGATGTTGTCGTTATAGCAGAAAACACTCAAGAGATATCTCAATTAATGAAAATAGCCAACAGATACAAAATCCCTGTTGTAGCACGAGGGTGGGGAAGCGGCTTTACCGGTGGTGCTTTGAATATAGAAGGTGGAATATGTTTATCGCTTGAAAAGATGGATAAGGTGATAGAGCTTGACCTTGACAACATGATGGTCTGGGTTGAAACAGGTATGGTAAATTACGATTTGCAGGAGTATGTAAAACCGTATGGATTGTTCTTTCCACCTGACCCGTCAAGCTGGAAGTTTTCGACAATCGGCGGAAACATAGCAGAAAACGCAGGCGGGCCAAGGGCCGTTAAATACGGCGTTATGAAAGATTGGGTTAAAGGACTTGAGATAGTGCTTGCAGACGGCACAATCATGAAAACAGGCTCAAAGAACATAAAGGATGTTGCAGGTTATGATTTAACAAGCCTGATAGTGGGAAGCGAAGGGACATTAGCCATAATCACAAAGGCGCTTCTTAGGTTATTTCCCTTACCAGAGACAAAAAAAACAATGCAGATTGCCTTTGACAATATGAGCAAAGCTGCAGCATTTGTAAATAAAATACTTCTAAACGGTATTATCCCTGTTGCAATCGAGTTTGTTGATAAGGATGCGATAAAGACGGTTAAGGATGCAACGGGAGTTGATTTACCCGATGCAGATGCGATCCTGATAGTTGAAGTTGACGGAAGCAAAAATCAGGTTGAAGAAGATGCAGCCAAGATAGAAAGACTAACCAAAAACGAAAGCTCGGTAATGCTTTTTAGAATAGCAAAAGACGAAAAGGAAGCTGATGATATATGGTTTGCACGACGCTCTATATCGCCAACTCTAAAACGCATAGCAGACGGCAAATTAAACGAAGATATAGTTGTCCCGCGCTCAAAATTAGCCGAGATGATAAGCAAACTGCAGGAGATCTCAAAAAAATACGGCCTACCCATCGTCAATTTCGGTCATGCAGGTGACGGTAATATCCATGTGAATATCATGTATCACACAGACAACAAAGACGAGACAAAGCGGGCTTTTAAGGCTATGGATGATGTATTCAATGAGTGCATAAAACTTGGTGGTTCGATAACCGGAGAGCATGGAGTGGGTATAACAAAGCAGGACTATTTAGAAAAGCAGATAGGAAAAGAGCAGATTGAACTGCTAAGAAGAATTAAAAGGGCATTTGACCCAAACAATATAATAAATCCGCACAAGATGAGGCTCTAAATGGATAAAAGACTCTATGAAGCATGGGAATCCTGCGTCAAGTGCGGTATATGTCGAAGTGTCTGTCCTGTTTTTAAAGAAGAAAAGACAGAGCCTTTTGTCGCACGAGGTCACATAACACTTCTAAGCGAACTTATCAAAGGAAATATAGATTTTTCCGAAGAAACAGCAAAAGATTATCTGTATAAGTGTCTTTTATGTACAACATGTGTTGAATCATGTCCGAATAATTCAGAGACAGACACAATCGTTGAGATAGCAAGACATGAAGTTATAAGAAGACACGGACTTCCTACATACAAAAAGGTCATGTCGAAGGTTTTAAAAAGCAGAGAGCTTATGGATTTTGCCTTTAAAAGCGCATCTGTCTTCTCGCCTGTATTCTCAAAATCTCAAAGCAAACCGAGAGACGGCATAAAATTAAGAACATCCCTTGCAGGTATAGAAAAAGACAGACTCCTACCGCCAATATCAAAACAGACATTTTTAGATAAATACAAAGACGATAGAAAAAGGGCTAAGATTGCTTTGTTTCCAGGCTGTCTAATAAATTACACATACACGAGCATAGGCGATTCGTTGGTTGAGATTTTGAAAAAACTAAGGATAGACTTTACCGTCCCGAAAAAGCAGCTCTGCTGTGGTGCTCCGATTTATTTTGCTGGAAACTTTGAAGATGCAAGATATTTAGCTAAAAAAAATATAGATTTATTCTTAAATCTTGACGTTGAATATATACTGGTTTTGGAGCCAACATGTGCAAGCATGATAAAAAACGACTATCCCAAGCTGTTTATGTATTTTGAAGACAAAAAATGGGAAGACAGAGCAAGAGAGTTAAGCAGAAAAATTCTCGACCCTGTAAAGTTTTTACATGATAAAACCGATGCATTAAATAGTTTAAAGAGACTAAACATAAAAACGACATACCACGACCCATGCCACCTAAAAAGGGCTCAAAAAATAAAAGATGAGCCAAGAGCATTTTTAAAAAAGGCGACTGATTTTGTTGAGATGAAGAAAGCAGACAGATGCTGTGGTAATGGTGGTACATTCAGTATAGATTACCGCGATGTATCCTTAAAAATAGCAAAGAGAAAGGTAAAAAATATTGAAGAGACGCATGCTCAATATCTCGTTACAGGCTGCAGCGCCTGTATCATGCAGCTTGCAGACATTCTGAATCAAGAGAAGAAGGATATAAAAGTCAGGCATACACTTGAGATAATAAATATGGCTATGGGAGGCAAAAGTGAAGGTTAAAAAGGCCGTTTTGCCGGTTGCTGGATTCGGAACTCGATTTTTACCAGCTACCAAATCATCATCAAAGGAGATGCTGCCGCTTGTTGATAAACCATTAATCCATTATGCTGTTGAAGATGCTGTTAAAGCAGGAATCGAGCAAATCATATTCATAACAGGAAGAGGCAAAAGAGCCATAGAAGATTACTTTGACATATCGTTTGAGCTTGAATTTCACCTAAAATTTCAGGGTAAAGAAGAGCTTGTTGAAAAAATGAGAGAGATAAGCAACATGGCAGATTTTGTCTATATAAGACAGAAAGAACCAAAGGGATTGGGGCATGCCGTATTAAGGGCAAAGGATGTTGTAGGCAGTGAACCGTTTGCCGTGATTTTAGCAGATGATGTGATAGAAGCCAAAAGAAGCGGAACACAACAACTCGTTGAAATATTCGAAAAATACCACTGCTCGGTTATAGGGCTTGAAGAAGTGAGCCCAGAAGATGTCTCAAGTTATGGTATAGTGGCGGGGAAAGAGATAGAAAAGGGTATGTTTAAGCTTGATACATTCGTCGAAAAACCGCCAAAGGACAAAGCACCAAGCAATACGGCAATTATAGGAAGGTATGTGTTTACACCTGCTATATTTGAAGAGCTCGAGAAAACAAAAGTTGGAACAAAAGGCGAGATCCAGCTAACCGACGCAATAGAGTCTTTAAGCAGAAAGGAAGTAATATACGGCAAGATTTTAGAAGGCAAACGATTCGATTGCGGCAACAAACTCGGATTCCTAAAGGCCACGGTTGAATTTGCTTTGCATGACAAAGAGATAAACTCAGAATTCGAAAAATACCTAAAAGAGGTGATAAAATGTTAGACATAAACATTCTAAGAAAAAATCCTGAACTTTTAAAAGATAACTTAGCAAAAAGGCACAGCGATATAAACGTTGATGAACTTATTGAGCTCGATAAAAGCCTTAGAAAAGCAAAAGCCGAGCTGGACGAACTCTTGTCAAAAAGAAACAAGCTCTCAAAGGAGATAGGAAGAAGAAAAGCAAAGAAAGAGAGTGCTGATGATTTAATAGACGAAGTCAACAGGATAAATCAACAGATAGAAGAAACAGAAGAGAATTATAACAAACTTTACAAAGATTTTATGGATAGATGGCTTCTTGTTCCCAATATTTTGGAAGATGATGTGCCTGTTGGTAAAGATGAGAATGATAATGTTGAGATAAGAAGGGTTGGAGAGTTGCCAAAGTTTGACTTTAAACCAAAAGAACACCACGAAATTGCTCAGAATCTCGGAATACTGGACTTTGAAAGGGCAGCAAAGCTTTCAGGTTCCCGTTTTGTGATCTACAAAGGTGATGGAGCAAAACTGGAAAGAGCATTGATAAACTTTATGCTTGATTTACACACAAAAAAGCATGGATATACAGAGATAATCCCTCCTTATATCGTAAATTACGAAATAATGGTTGGAACCGGCCAATTTCCAAAGTTTATAGAAGAGGCTTATGAAACAGACGGCCAATACCTAATACCGACAGCAGAAGTGCCGCTTGTAAATATGCACAGGGAAGAAATCTTAAACGAAGATGATTTACCGCTTAAATATGTCTCATATACGGCATGCTTCAGAAAAGAAGCAGGAAGCTATGGCAAAGATGTTAAAGGCATAATTAGACAACATCAGTTTAACAAGGTTGAGCTTGTCCAGTTTACAAAACCCGAAGAGTCAGACAGAGCATTAGAAGAGTTGACAAAGGATGCAGAAGAAGTTTTAAAGCTTTTAGACTTACCTTACAGAGTTGTTATACTTTCAAGCGGAGATATTGGCTTTGCTGCAGCTAAAACATACGATATTGAAGTTTGGTTGCCCGGACAAAACAGATACAGAGAGATATCTTCATGTTCAAATACGCTGGACTTTCAGGCGCGAAGGGCATCAATAAGAGTTAAAGGCAAAGATAAGAAAAAATACTTCCCGCACACATTAAACGGCTCCGGTGTTGCAGTAGGCAGATGTCTTGTTGCCATACTTGAAAACTACCAGCAGGAAGATGGAACTGTTAAGATTCCAGAAGCCTTAATTCCTTATTTTGGCAAAGAGAAGATAGGCTAAATGGGATTTATTGAAGATTTAAGATTTAGAGAGTTTGGTGCAAGGTGTGTATATTTTGATAGGTTTGGTGGTGTAAGCCCACCGCCTTTTGATTCTTTAAATGTGAGCACGACTGTTGGGGATAAAAGAGAAAATGTTTGGAAGAATCTTGAGATTGTAAGAGAAACTGTCAAAGCAGATGAGATTGCTCTTCTAAATCAGGTGCATTCAAACACAATTGTCGAATATGATGACAAAATCCATGATGCAGATGGTATATTTACCGACAGAACGGGTGTGTTTTTGGCTATAAAATTTGCAGATTGCACTCCGATAATGTTTCTGGATAGAAAAAACGGTTTTATAGGGGCAGCACATGCCGGCTGGCGCGGAACACATTTAAAAATAAGCGTAAAGATGGTAGAATTTTTTATAGAAAAAGGCTCAAAACCGGAAGATATTATAGTTTCAATAGGCCCTCATATCTGTGGAAATTGCTACGAGATAAAGGATGACGTGGCAGAAAAGTTCGATGGTAGATTCATAAAAAAATCAAACGGCAGGCTTTATCTCAATCTCTCAGAAGCAAATATAAATCAGCTAATTAACTCAGGCATACCAAAAGGGAACATAAAAAACCTATCAATGTGCACTTTTGAAGATAAAAGGTTTTTCTCATACAGAAGAGACAAAACCTGCGGCAGAAACATCGGTGGTGTGATGCTTATCAGTTAGTTAATTAAATTTAATTAAAATAAATGTTGAAATTCTAAAAAACTTTTTATATAGTTAAGTTAAGGTGTATTAATATTTAATTATTTATTAGTTCGAAGAATAATGTTCATTGAAGGTTTTTTTGATGCAGTAAAAAACTCATATATATTTGGAGTTTTTACATATAATAAAGAGGGAAAAATCACCTTTGCAAATAGAAAAGCTCTTGAAATTTTGGAGTATAGCAAAGAAGAATTCATCGGCAAACACGCTATAGAGTTAATTCCTGACAGCAAAACCAAAAAGTTAATATTAAAAAACATGAAACTTAGAAGCAAAGGTATGGTATTCAAAAAAGAATACACAGAACTAACTCTTATCTCAAAAAATGGGTATCTAATTCCCGTGCAATTGTTTGCCTTCACTCTTATAAGGAACAACGAACCATTTGGTATCGTTATATTTTACGATAAATCAAAAGAGCAATCTCTTAAAAAACTCTTTTTCGCCCTAAGCCAAATAAACCAACTCATCATAAGAATAGATTTAGAAAAAGAACTAATAGAAAAAGCGTGTGAAGTTCTTGTCAACACTGTTGGTTATCTCTCTGCAACTGTAGGTGCAATAGACGAAAAGACAAAGGAATTTAAAATAAAATTCGCCGTATCTTCAGACAAAGAGCTTCAAGATGCTTTGTATAAGATGAAAGTAAGTGCAGACCCAAACAAACCACACGGCAAAGGCAGCATCTCTGAAGCCTTTCTAACAGGGAAAGTTGTTGTAATAAATGATGTTTTAACAAATGAAAGAATGACTTACTGGAGAGAAGATCAAAAGAGATTCAAGATAAACTCAGTATGTGCAATACCTATATTCAAAGAAGATAAAATTGCTTACATTTTGCTTGTTCATGATAAGTTTAGAAACGCCTTCAGTGATGAAAATTTAAAACTCTTGCAAGAGCTTCAAGACGACTTATCATTTGCACTTACAAACATAGAAAAGTCAAAAACTTTAAAGATGCTAACAATTGCTTCACAATCGACGCACGAGTGGGTTGTTATAACAGACAGAGATGGAAAGATAATCCATACAAGCGACGCCGTAAGCAGGATATCTGAGTATTCAAGGGATGAGATAATCGGAGAAACGCCAAGAATATTTAAAAGTGGCTTCCATAATGAAGAGTTTTACAAAAACCTGTGGAATACAATCTTAAACGGCAAAACATTTTCAGCAAAACTCATAAACAAGTCAAAAACAGGCAAAATATTCTATCTTGATGCAATAATTGTGCCCATAAAAGAGCAGGGAAGGATTACTAACTTTATAAGTCTTGCAAAGGATATAACAGAAGTTGAAGAGTATCAGCAAAGGCTTTTGGTGGAGTCAAAGCTTTACAACACCCTTTATCAGATAACCCAGATATCAGCAACAAGTTCATCGGAAGATGAGTTTCTCAAAAAATTGACGAAAATATTTACAGATAACGAGCTTGTCGATGTTGCATATATCGTGAGAAAACAACAGAATAATTATGAAATTGTTCATTATTCAACCATAGAACCCAGTCTTACAAACCTTGTAAAGGCGATACACAAAAAGATACAGTCTGTTTATACAGATAGAGAAAAAATACGCACATACCCTGCTGAAAAGGCTTTAAAATACAAGAAGATTTACTTAATAAACAGGGTTGATAAAAGCATAAAACCGTTTGATGAACTGCTTGAATCGTTTAATCTCAACTCATGCTGTTTTATTCCTATCATAAGAGATGGCAAAAGCAGTGGGTTTTTGACACTAATATCCCGCAAGAGCAACATATTTGATGCAAAGATATTTAATCTTTTGAGAAACATCTCAACCCAGATAGAGTTTACGCTTAACAAGTTCGATAAGGAGAAGTTCTTAGAGATAGTTCAGCTTGCAACAAACGAAGGGTTTGAATTCTTGGTTATAACAGACGATAGATTTAATATCGTATATGCAAACAGAAAAACCTTAGAAACATTTGGTTATACAGAAGAAGAGATATACCAGAAGCCATACTCAATATTTTTTTCAAAACAATCCTTAAATACCTTAGAAAAATTACAGTCATCGCTTAAGAGCTCAGAAACATTTACAGGCATGATAACATACGCAACAAAAGACGGCAAGCCAGAGAGCTTTTACACAACAATTATACCTTTTAAGAAAGATAACAAAATAACGCATTTTATCTCTCTTGGCAAGAGAATAACCGAAGAAGACAAGCTTAAAGAAGAGTTAAATAGACTGCTAAGGTATGACTCTATAACGGGATTAATGAATCTATTCTCATTTAAAGAAGCCACAGAAAGATTCATTGCAAGGGCAAAACACGAAAGGCAACTTGGAGCTATAGCAATAATAAACCCTGTTTCGTTTAAGAGCATCAATCAAGCCTTTGGTTTTGAAATGGGAAATGAGATACTCAGAATAATTGGAGAGAGATTAAAAAAACACCTGCGCAGTTATGACATAATCGCAAAGCTGGAATCAGACAGATTTGGTGTTCTTATAAAGGATATAAGAAGAGAAGAAGATATACTCGTAATAGCAATGAAAATATTGGCAACCCTGACCATACCTTATAACATCAGAAACCATCAGATAACACTTCCATTTAATATCGGCTTAAGCCTATTTCCCAAAGATGGAAAAACATCCGAGGAGTTATTAAACAAAGCCCAGATTGCACTTGCAGATGCAAAAGCCAAAGGCGAAAATCAGATAGGCTTTTTTAGAAAAGATTTAGAGAAGCTAACCATAGAGAGAATAAAGCTAAAAACAGAGTTAGAAAAGGCGATTCAAAACAACGAATTTACAGCTTACCTTCAGCCCTATGTTGATAAAGACGAGAATATCGCAGGTGCGGAGTCCCTGATACGCTGGGTAAAAGGCACAGAAGTTGTTCCGCCGTCTGAGTTTATACCATTTCTTGAGTCAACAGACTTAATAATAAGCGCTGAGAAGTTGATGATAAAAACAGCAGCAGACATTATAAGAATTCAAAAAGAGAGAAATACAAAAACCGTTCCCTTGTCTGTTAACATATCCGAAAAGACATTGAAGCATAAATATTTCCTTGAAGATTTGAGTGAAATTTTAAGTAAACTAAGCGAAGAGGAGAGACAACTGTTGAGATTTGAAATCGTTGAAAGGACATTTTTAAAAGATTTTAATCCTGTCAAAAGGATAATAACAACAATCAGTCTAAAGGGTATTCAATTTATGCTTGACGACTTTGGCACGGGATATTCATCGCTCTCTTATCTGTCTGAACTGCCTGTGAAGTTTTTAAAGATAGACATCTCTTTTATTAGAAAGCTGATTCATAGCAAGCATACTCAAAACATCGTCGAATCTATAATATATATCGCAAATAAGCTTGGCATAAAAACAATAGCAGAGGGGATAGAAAAGAAAGAGCAGTATAAGATTCTCAAAGATATGGGATGCGATTACTTTCAAGGATTTCTATTCTTCAAACCAATGTCTATAGATGATTTCCTCGGTACTATAGAATAACCGTTTGTGTCAGTATTTATTTCTAACAAAATAATTTAGTTATACTTAAAAATTTAATGACACAACAGGGAAAATATGGTAATAAAAAAAGACAAAAAACTTTTTGTAGGAGGTTATTATGCGTAAACTGTTCGGCAGTTTGATGGCACTTGTTCTCATCTTGAGCTTTTCTTTATCATCGTATGCCATCTCGCAAAAGGATTACATCATCATCGGAACAACAGACAAGATTGCATCATTAGACCCAGCAAAAGCTTACGACTATCTATCTGACAACATCTTGCAGAACATCATGGAAGGATTGGTAAAATACATCCCTGGAACGACAAAGATAGTCCCAGCAATGGCAAAAAGGTGGACTATCTCAAAAGATGGTTTAACTTACACATTTTATCTGAGAAAGGGTCTTAAATTCTCAAACGGCGACCCGATAACAGCTGAAGTCTTCAAATACTCATTTGAAAGGGTGATAAGACTCAACCAAGAGCCAGCATTCCTTCTAAGCGATATTATAAAGAAAATTGAAGTTGTAAACAAATACGAGTTAAGAATTCACCTAAAGTACGCATTTGCACCTTTCATCAACATAATGGCATTTAATGTCGCATACCCTGTTGACCCAAAGGTGTATCCTAAGGACAAGCTATACAATGGCATACCTGTTGCAAGTGGCCCTTACATGGTTAAAAAATGGGTAAGAGGCCAACAGATAGAACTAATAAGAAACCCTAACTACTACGGCGAGAAGGCAAAAACGCCAATTATACTTGTAAAACTCTACAGAAATGCCAATGTCCTATATATTGCTTTACTCAACAAAGAGATTGATGTCGCATATAGAACACTCTTACCACAGCAGTTTTCCCAGATTCAGAAAAACAAAAACTTTAAAGCTTTAGTTGGTCCAAGCCCATTTATTAGAGAGATAGTATTCAATGTCAAACAGAAGCCATTTGATAATGTTAACATAAGAAGGGCAATATCTTACGCAATAAATAGAGCTCAGATAATACAGGATGTGTTTAACAACCAGGTAAGCCCACTTTACACGCTAATACCAAAAGGTATGTGGGGACACAAACCCGTTATGCCACACTACAACCTAAAGAAAGCTATAGCAATTTTGAAAAAATTAGGATACTCAAAAAAGAATCCACTTAAGATAACACTCTGGTATAGTCCAAGTCATTACGGTTCCACGGAAGCATCATTAGCACTCACAATCAAAAATCAGCTTGAAGCTACAGGTCTCATCAAGTGTCAACTTAAGTCTGCAGAGTGGGCTACATACATAGATTACTGGACAAAGGGTATAATGGGAATGTTCCTACTCGGCTGGTATCCAGATTACTTTGACCCAGATGATTACATGTGGCCGTTCCTTGCAAGCAGCGCATCACCACAGATGGGATGCTTTTACTCAAACAAAAAGGTTGATGAGTTACTTCTAAAAGCAAGAAAAGAGACAAGTATCAAAGCAAGAACAAAGCTCTATTACAAAGTTCAAGAGATACTCGCAAAGGAAGCACCTTATGTTCCGCTTTTCCAGGGTAAACAAAGAGTCGTTGCAAAACCAAACATAGAAGGCTTACTGCTTGACCCAGTGCAAATCTTTAGATATTATCTGCTTTACAAAAAATAGAAGGGGGAAGTAATTCCCCCTTTTTTCGTGTAAGGGGGTTGAAGTGAAAACCTACATCTTCACAAGGATACTTTTATCCATCCCGATGGTGCTTATAATCCTAACAATTGTATTCTTTGTTTTAAGGGTGCTGCCGGGCAATCCTGTCCTTGCTATGCTTGGGCCTAAAGCACCGCCGCAGGTCGTAAAAGCCATGGAACATCAGATGGGGCTGGATAAACCTATCCTTGTTCAGTATGCGAACTATTTAAAAGACATAGCAAAGGGTGATTTTGGCAAATCAACGGTTACAGGAATGCCTGTAATCGATGAGTTAAAACAGAAGTTTCCAGCAACATTAGAGCTAACCATCTTTGCAATGATAATTGCCGTTGTTATCGGAATATTCTACGGAACATTTGCAGCGTATAAGTTGGGCTCACCAATAGATGTCTCAGCCCGTATCTATTCAATATTCGTTTACTCATTCCCTGTCTTCTGGTTTGGTTTGATGCTTCAGTTGGTATTTGGTGTCTGGCTTAATTGGCTTCCTGTATCTGGCGAGTCATCACCGTTTATGACACCAGACAAAACATACACAGGCATGTATGTCGTTGATGCGATAATAAACGGACAGTGGGATGTTTTAAAAGATTCTCTGATGCATTTAATTTTGCCTTCCATAACGCTTGGTGTTGTTATTTCGAGTATATTTGTAAGAATGGTGCGCTCAAATGTTATACTGACACTATCGTCTCAGTTTGTTGTGGCAGCCAGAGCAAGAGGAATCAAAGAAAAAACCGTTCTATTCAAACACGCCTTAAAAAACGCTTTACCGCCTATTCTTACAATTATGGGTCTTCAATTCGCCCTTCTGCTTGGTGGTGCAGTTTTGACTGAAGTTACATTCTCATGGCCTGGAATAGGCAGTTATTTGGTTTCGAGAATACATGCAAGGGATTTTCCTGCTATTCAAGGCACTGTTGTATTTTTTGCTATATTTGTTGCTATCATAAGTATTTTGGTTGATGTTATAAACGCATGGATAAACCCACGAGTGAGGTATTAGCCCAATGATAGAAAACTCAAACCAGATGATTTCAGCAAAGTTTTCTTCTTTTTTAAAAGACTTACTCGGAGACTCAAGCGGCAAAATGGCATTTGCCGGGTTTGTTCTGCTTACAATTTTCATTTTAATGGCAATATTTGCACCATTAATCGCACCATACAGCCCAACTCAACCATCAGGTCAACCACTGCTTCCACCAAACATCCATCATCTCATGGGAACGGACAACCTTGGCTATGATGTATTCAGTAGGTTTATTTACGGTTCAAGAATGGCTTTAACCATAGCTTTTATTGCAACACTTATTGCTGCGGCAGTCGGTATTCCAACCGGGCTTATTGTTGGATATATAGGTGGACCCTTAGATAGAGTCATAACTATGATTATGGACTCTGTCTATACATTTCCTGGGCTTATACTTGCAATAGCTATAGCCGCTGTATTAGGGCCTGGGATAATAAACATCTCTCTTTCCATCGCTGTCGTTTACATACCCACATATTACAGGGTTATAAGAAGCCAGGTTGCAAGTGTAAAAAACGAGCTTTATGTTGAGAGCGCATACTCAATCGGTGCAAAAACATCGACAATCATATTTAAATACATACTGCCCAATGTGTTGCCTTCGATTATCGTTGTTTTATCAATGAACATAGCTGATGCTATAATGACTGAAGCTGGTTTAAGTTTCTTGGGTCTTGGTATAACACCGCCAACACCAGACTGGGGCTATGACTTAGCAAATGGTCAGCAGTTCATAGTCTCAAACAACTGGTGGATGGCCTTCTTTCCGGGTATAGCCATAATTTTGATTGTATTGGGATTTAGTATGTTTGCAGAAGGTCTAAATGAGTACTTCAATCCAAACATAGGAGAGAAGAGATAATGCCACTTGTTGAGATAAAGAATTTAGGAATTAGATATCTAACGAGAAAAGGAGTAATCAAAGCTGTTGATGGCATAAATTTAACGATAAACGAAGAAGAGAGCTTGGGTATTGTTGGTGAGAGTGGCTGTGGTAAATCAACCTTTGGCACTGCTATAATGAGACTTCTGCCGCAGAATTCAAAGATTGAAGGCAATATATTTTTCAAAGACAGAGATTTACTGAAACTAAACAATGAAGAGATGCGCAAACTTCGCGGCAAAGAGATAGCTATGATATTTCAAGACCCCATGACGAGTCTAAATCCCATTATGAGAATAAGAGACCACTTCTTTGAGCTGTTCAAGGTTCATCACCCAGATATGAGAAAAGAAGAGATGGTTGAGATAGCATCAGAATCCCTAAAGTCCGTAGGTGTTGACCCAAAGAGACTAAACAACTATCCATTTGAGTTTAGCGGTGGAATGAGACAAAGGGTTATGATAGCTATTGCAATATCTCTAAAACCTTCTCTTCTGATTGCAGACGAGCCAACAACAGCCTTAGATGTCGTCGTGCAAGAACAGATAATGCAAGTGCTTAAAAAGCTTAAGAAAACAAGAAAAATGTCAATAATGCTTATAACACACGATATGGGCATAGTGGCAGAGCTTGCAGAGACAGTAGCTGTTATGTATGCAGGGCATTTGGTTGAGTATGGCGAAGTTAAAGAACTATACAACAACCCGCTGCATCCTTACACACAGCTTCTGCTTCAATCAATACCGAATGTAAAATTAGAAGACATGGAGTTAAAATTCATACCTGGCAGTCTGCCAGACCCTAAGAATTTACCAAAAGGCTGCAGATTTTCACCAAGATGCCCGTTTGCTAAAGAGATTTGCTCTCAAAAAGAGCCACCCGATATAACTATTGGCGAAAACAGACGGGTAAAATGCTGGTTGTATGGTGATTAAAATGGAGAAAATCCTTGAAGTAAAGAACTTAAAAAAAGAGTTTGAATTAAAAGGCTCATGGCTTGCGTCCTTCTTTTCAAAAGATAAGCCAACTGTGAAAGCTGTTGATGATGTCTCTTTTAGTATAAGAAAAGGCGAAACGCTCGGTATAGTCGGAGAAAGCGGAAGCGGAAAAACAACACTCGGCAGAACGGTTTTAAGGCTAACAGAGCCAACAGCAGGAAGTATTATCTTTAAAGGCAAAGATTTAGCCAAACTGCCAAAATCGGAGCTCAGAAAAGAGCGAAAGAATTTTCAAATCATATTTCAAGACCCGATGGCGAGCTTAAACCCTTACATGAGAATTGGTAAAATTGTCTCTCATCCACTTGAGATTCACAACATAGGCACAAAAAACGAGAGAAAGGAGAGAATATTAGAGCTGTTTGAGAAGATAAATCTATCGCCGGCAGAAGAGTTTTACAACAGGTTTCCAAAACATTTAAGCGGTGGTCAAAGACAAAGGGTTGTAATAGCAAGGGCATTAATAACAAACCCAGAGTTTATCGTGGCTGATGAGCCAACAGCAATGCTTGATGTATCGGTAAGGTCTCAAATACTAAAGCTTATGATAGATGTTAAAGAGACTTTTGGTTTAACATACCTGTTTATAACCCACGATTTGGCGAGTGCAAAGTATATATGTGATAGAATAGGAGTCATGTATTTGGGTAAAATCGTTGAGATAGCAAAGACATTTGACCTTTTTAAGGAGCCACTTCATCCATATACGAAGATTTTGATGAGCTCTGTTCCTATTCCTGACCCGAATATCAGAAGAGAAAAACTCCTGCCAAAGGGTGAGATACCGTCAGCAACAAAAATACCTTCCGGCTGTAGATTCCATACACGGTGCCCATTTGCCAAAGAAATTTGCTCTCAAAAAGAGCCAGAGCTTAAAGAAATAGAAAAAGATAGATTTGTAGCTTGCCACTTGATATAAGAGACAATAAGGTAATTTACACTTACTATTTAATGAGAATTAAACTATTTTTTTATGGCACATTAATGAAAGGCATGCGGCTTCATAAATATGTAAATGGAGAGCTTATTGGGTATGCTATTTTGGAAAATTCTCAACTCTATGATGTTGGCTGGTATCCGGCTCTTGTTAAAGATTCTTATATGACATTTGGTGAAATATACGAGATAGAAGTAAAAGAGCTTAATGTTATAGATAAAATAGAAGATTATCAGGAAGACAACCCAGATTCGCTGTATTTAAGGGAGTGTGTAAAGCTTAGGAATTTAAACGGTAAAATTGAAGATGCTTATTGCTATTTTTACAACAAGACAGAAGAGCTAAACCAACCCATAGAGATTTGCGATTATAGAAGATACATCCTTGAGAGAAATAATGACTATATCTGGCTTGCATCTTATGGTTCGAATATGAGTTTAGAGAGAATTAAAAGAAGGGTGGGAGAGATTGAAGAGTATAAGCCTGTTTACATAGAAAACTTCAAGCTGACTTTTAATAAAATGGCTGATAAAAGCTTTCAAACCTATGCGAATATAGTGTTTGAAAAAGATGCACGCTGCCCGGCTGTTTTGCAGAAGCTCTCATTTGAACAGCTAAACAAACTGGATAGTTATGAAGGTGCACCAAACCACTATTTAAGGGTTACAGTTCCTGTGATTTTAGAAGATAGCCAGAGAATTATAGCCGAAGTTTATATAGCTCATCCCGATAAACTAACGGATAATCAAAACCCACAACCTAACTATATAGAGCATATTTATAAAGGATACAGAGAGTTTGGTTTTGATGTTAAACTGATAGAAGAAGCTTTAAGGAGCAAGCCATGAGTGTAATACTCAAAGAGAGAAGTGGCTCTGTTCTGCTAATTACATTAAACAGGCCAGAAGTTTTAAATGCGTTCAATAATGAGATGTTTGAAGAGTTAGAAAACAGCTTAAAAGAAGTCGAAGAAGACAAAAGTATAAGGACTGTAATAATCACAGGCAACGGAAAGGCATTTGCAAGTGGCGGCGATTTAAACGAGATAAAAGAGCTGAATTTTGAGACTGGTATGAGAAAGGCAAGAAAAGCCCAAAAGCTGTTTGATTATATAGAGAACTTTCCAAAACCCATAATAGCTGCAATAAACGGCTATGCTTTGGGTGGCGGTTTGGAGCTTGCCATAGCTTGCCATTTAAGGATAGCATCAGAAAATGCAAAACTTGGCCAACCAGAAATTAATATAGGAATAATCCCGGGATTTGGCGGAACCCAGAGACTGCCAAGATTAATAGGTAAAACATTGGCATTTGAAATGATACTCTCGGGTAAACCCATAACAGCACAAAGGGCTTACGAAATTGGGCTTGTAAACAGAGTGGTAAAAAGCGAAGAGTTGATTAATGAAGCAAAGGAGCTGGCTCAGTTATTGGCAGAAAAACCACCAATAGCCGTAAAGTGTACAATTGAATCAATAAACAGTGGCATAGATGCACCATTAGAAGAAGGAATGAAGATAGAAGCATCTCTTTTTGGTGCGTGTTGCTCAACATATGACAAAAACGAAGGAATAAGCGCCTTTTTAGAGAAAAGAAAACCCATTTTTAAAGGAGAGTAAAGGCGGGCTAACCGCCTTTTTTATTCTTTTTATGATGCTTCTGCTTCTGCTTGAGTAAACTTTTTGTGGGCTTTTTGATACAGTCTTGAGATTAGCCTTGAAGCCTTGTTCTCTTTTATAACACCCTTGCTGTAAATCTTTCTTATAACCCTTTCTGCTTCCCTAAGGTGTTTTTCGACAGTTTCTCTGTCGTTTTCCTGTTCTATTATAAGTCTTGCTTTTTTTAACACATTCTTAAGCCTTGTCCTGTAGGCTTTATTTCTCATGTATCTCTTCTTGTTCTGTCTTGCCCTTTTTGCAGCAGACTTGTGATTAGCCACTTTTACCTCCTTACTTTTCTTAAAATCGCAAGCAAACTTCTATCACAAAGCTCAATCAAAGTCAAATTTTTTAAGGTTTGATAAAAGATTTTTAGGTGATTTGTTGCATTATTTTTGTGTATCTTTGTTTATTATGATTTATTTTTTTGTATTTTGCAATATTTAGACTTGAAATTTTTTGAAAAAGGTATATTGTTAGCACTCGAGTAAGATGAGTGCTAACAAAAAATTAAGGGAGGTGAGAAGATGACTCTTAAACCACTGATGGACAGATTGATAGTTGAGCCTGAAGAGTTAGAGCAGAAAACAGAATCTGGCATCATCATTCCAGACACAGCAAAGGAGAAGCCACAGCAGGGTAAGGTTATTGCAGTGGGTGATGATGTTGAAAGCATAAAGGAAGGCGACAGGGTTGTATTTGAAAAGTATGCAGGCAACGAGATTAAACTTGATGACAAGAAGTATGTAATACTCAAAGAAGACGAAGTTTTAGCAAAGATTGTTGACTAAAAAATTAAGAAGAAGGGGGTGATAGACGATGACAGCAAAGATTTTGGAGTTTGGTGATAGCGCAAGAGAAGCAATAATGAGAGGTGTAAATAAGCTTGCTGACGCAGTTGCCGTAACAATGGGTCCAAGGGGAAGGAATGTAGTAATCGACAGAAGATTCGGTAGCCCAACAATAACAAAGGACGGTGTAACTGTTGCAAGGGAGATAGAGCTAAAAGACCCTTATGAGAACATGGGTGCTCAGCTTGTAAAAGAAGTTGCTTCCAAGACAAGCGATGTTGCTGGTGATGGAACAACAACGGCAACTGTTTTGGCAAGGGCAATCTTCAGAGAAGGTTTAAGGAATGTAACAGCTGGTGCTAATCCAATCGAGATAAAGAGAGGAATTGACAAAGCCGTTGATAAGGTTGTTGAAGAGTTAAAGAAGATATCCAAAGAAGTAACAGAGAAGAAACAGATAGCTGAAGTCGGAACAATCTCTGCAAACAACGATAAAGAGATTGGCGAAATAATCGCCGAAGCAATGGACAAGGTTGGAAAGAACGGCGTAATCACAGTTGAAGAAGCAAAAGGCACAGAGACAACACTTGAGCTTGTTGAAGGTATGAGATTCGACAGAGGATATCTCTCTCCATACTTTGTAACTAACGCTGAGAAGATGGTTGCAGAGCTTGAAGATGCATTCATCGTAATCACAGACAAGAAAGTAAGCTCTATGCAAGAGTTCTTGCCACTTGTTGAAAAGATTGCAAAGACTGGCAGACCATTCCTTGTAATAGCTGAAGAAGTTGAAGGCGAAGCTTTGGCAACACTCGTCGTCAACAAGTTAAGAGGAACACTTCAGTGCTGCGCAGTTAAGGCACCAGGATTCGGCGACAGAAGAAAAGAGATGTTAAGAGACATCGCTATCTTGACAGGCGGTCAGGTAATCAGCGAAGAGACAGGTATGAAGTTTGACACTGTTGACTTAGATGTTCTCGGTAGAGCAAAGAAGATAATCGTTGACAAAGAGAATACAACAATCGTTGATGGTATGGGTTCAAAAGAAGAGATACAGGCAAGAATCAAGCAGATTGAAGCTCAGATTGAGCAGTCCACAAGCGAATACGACAAAGAGAAGCTAAGAGAGAGAATGGCAAAACTGGCCGGTGGTGTTGCAATCATCAAGGTAGGTGCTGCAACAGAGACAGAGATGAAAGAGAAGAAAGCAAGAGTTGAAGACGCACTGAACGCAACGAAAGCTGCTGTTGAAGAAGGTATAGTTCCAGGTGGTGGTGTAGCACTTCTGAGATGTCAGGCTGCTTTGGACAACTTAAAAGGCGAAAACGATGACCAGGATATCGGTATAAAGATAATAAAGAAGGTTCTCGAAGAGCCTGCAAAGGTAATAGCAAACAACGCTGGATTTGAAGGCTCAATTATAATCAACAAGATTAGAGAGAACAGCGACTTGTCCTATGGATTTGATGCAAGAAACGGCGACTTTGTAAACATGTTCGAAAAAGGTATTATCGACCCAACAAAGGTTGAAAGAACAGCAATCCAGAACGCTGCAAGTGTAGCTGGATTGATGCTTACAACAGAGACTCTCATTACTGACGACCCAAAGGAGAGAGAGAAAGAAGATAAAGCTATGGCTGGTGCTGGCGCTGGCATGTATTAAAAAGTTAAACAGACAAAATCAACCCGTCTGTCTTTCGCGACAGACGGGTTTTTATTTTTACTTAACTGCAAACTCTATAAACGGGTTCGAGCTGCGTTCATGTTCTATTGTAGTTTCTCTTCCGTGTCCAGGATAAACAACAGTCTCCTTCGGTAATTTTAAAAGCCTATTAACACTTCTTAACAAATCAAACTCATTCCCGCCAACAAGGTCCCACCTACCTACGGATTCGTAAAATAAAGTATCTCCACTAAACAAAACACCTTCTTCCGCTTGATAAAGAGAAATTGAACCAGGGGTATGTCCTGGAGTCTCTATAACTTCAAATATAAACCTACCAACCTTTATACTTCTATCTTCAGAAAGTAGTATATCAGCATCTGGCGAAGGGTCTTGTCTCTTACCCAAAAGACTAAAGGCGTCTCGATGAGAATTCTCTAAAAAATCAGCGTCAAGTTCACCTATGGCTATTGGTACATCGTATCTCTCTTTCAAAAACGCATTGCCACCAACATGGTCAAAATGATAGTGAGTGTTTACCACCATAATAGGTATAAGCCCATATTTATCCAATTCATCAGCTATATGTTCAGGCTCATCTCCTGGGTCAATTATTATCGTCTCTTTTGTCTCATCATCGAAAAACAAATAACAGTTTGTTTGTAATTCGCCTACGACAAGTTTAACAATCATAACACCACCCTTAAATAAAAATGCCCCCATCCCTTAAAAGAGATGAGGGCATTGATTTTCTTTTTCAAGAAAGGCAAATTTTAACCGAATTTATATGCAACTCCAAAGCCGCCTCTTGGGTATTTCCAAGTTATGTAATCGCAAGCTATTCTACATGTTCCGCACTCAACACAAGCATCATAGTTGATGTTTATTTTCTGCTCTTTCTCATCCCATGTGTAAACACTTGCAGGACAAACATAAGTGCACTGCTTTTTCTCGCAAGTTTTACACATCTCAGGGTCGCTTATACCAAGATGGTTATATTCATGGTCAACATTATAGCCTATAAGATAAAGCTTATCTTCTATTCTTAACTTCTTCATCTCATCTTCCTCCAAATAGTGAATATATCCTTAGCCAGGTTGACATAACCAAATCTACTCTTAAGCTCTTCTTTCAGCTTTCTAAACTTCTCTGGCTTTGGAGTGCCATCAACGGTGTAAAGCTCTATCATAGCATCAATTATAAACTGTGGATAATCTGTCAAGAGATATCTCTTCTCTTCAAGCAACTCTGGCAAATTTCTGTAATGTTTCAAATCCTTTAAGACGAAGGATTCTTCTATTTTTTCCTGATATCTTGAGAGCATTCTCTCTGAGAAATCGCCAGCCTGTCTTGCTTCGAGATACGTCCTTGCTGCAAGCTTACCACTTTCTACCGCAAGGTTAGAACCTTCTCTATGAACACTGTCAACAAGCATTGCAGCATCACCTGCAACCATAAAGCCATCAGTGTACATTTTTGGAACTGAGTAATATCCACCCTCTGGAATCAGGTGAGCTAAATACTCTTTTGTGTCTCCACCCTCTATTAATGGAGCAATAGACGGATGGGCCTTTAGTTCTTCTAACAAGTCATTAGGATTCTTTCGATGCTCTATCATGTCTTTGACTATAACGCCTATACCTATAGAAACAGATGTTTTATTTGTATAAATCCAAGCCATTCCTTCCATTCCTTTAAGGAATGGACCCGTAATTTCTATAGTTACACCTTCAGATGCATCCTTTACGCCAAACCTATCGTTTATCTGATCTTCACTCAATCCTATTATCTCTTTCACACCTACAGCAACTTTCTCTGGTGTAATTTTCTTTCTCAAACCCAAAGATTTAGCCAAGAAAGACTGAACACCATCAGCCGCTATAACAACATCTGCATATAAATCACCCTGAGGTCTGTCTGTCCTTACACCAACAACTTTACCATCTTCAACTATAGGCTCTGTTACAACTGTCTCGTTAATCAATAAAGCTCCAGCTTCAACAACCTTCTTCGCAAACCACTTATCAAAGTGAGCCCTAAACACGCTAAAACAGTTGTAAGGCTCAACATTATGTTTCTGAGTTTTAATACCAAAACTAAAGTGAGAAGTATCATCCATCAACCACATTCTTTGCTCTATGATATGTCTTTCCAGTGGAGCTTCTTTGTAAAAATCTGGAATCAAATCATCCATAGGCTCCCTATAGAAAATACCACCCATTACATTTTTGGAGCCTGGGAATTTTCCTCTCTCTATGATGATAACATCAACACCAGCCTTAGCCAAGACATAACCTGCAGCCAATCCTGCAGGACCAGCTCCCACAACTATTACATCAAAATCCTTTTTTCTCATTTCGCTCTCCTTTTTAAGCCTTTCCTAATTTTTCCTTAAACATTTGAATCATCTTAGGAAGAACTTCCGTTACATCTCCAACAATTCCGTATGTAGCTATCTCGAAAATCGGAGCATCTGGGTCTTTATTAATAGCTATTATAACTTCTGATGACTTCATACCTGCCTGATGTTGAATTGCACCAGAAATTCCGCAAGCTATGTAAATCTTAGGATGGACTGTCTGACCAGTCTGACCAACCTGTCTTGTTTGTGGAGCCCAGCCAGCCTGAACAGCCTTTCTACTTGCAGCCCATGTTCCACCTAACAGGTCAGCAAGTTCCTGTAAATATTTAAAGTTCTCCTTGCTGCCCATGCCGAAACCACCAGCAACGATGACATCGTAGAAACCAAGATTTACTTTCTCGCCCTCTTCTATGATTTTTTCTATAATTTTTTTCGTGTATTTGCCTTTGTCAAATTCATACTTCTCTTTTATAACCTCACCTTTAACAGGCTCTTCAACTGCTTTGTAAACTCCTGGCCTTGATGTGGACATCTGCGGTCTATTGTCTGGGCAGAAAATCGTAGCCATCAAGTTACCGCCAAATGTAGGCCTTGTCATTAACAGGTTCTTCGTTTTTGGGTCAATATCAAGAGCCGTCGTATCAGCCGTAAGACCAGTCATTAATTTTGTTGCTATCGTTCCGGCTAAATCCCTTCCCAAGGTTGTCGCACCGATAAGCACTATTTCTGGTTTATGCTTCTCTATCATGTAAACAATAGCATCTCTCCATGGCTCTGTGATGTAATCTTTTAATATTGGGTCCTCAATTATAAAGAACTTCTTTGCACCATACTTGAAAACTTCACCCTTAAACTGCTCAACTTTATCACCAACCGTAAACGCATGAACTTCGCAACCCAAGTCTTTAGCAAGCTCTCTTGCTTTAGTTAGAAGCTCAAACGAAACTCTTTCAATTTTGCCATTCTCATGTTCAATAAAAACCCAAATATGTTTATACTTCGTAATATCCTGTTTAATCATTTTCCAACCTCACCTTATTTTACTTTGCCCATTGTTTTAAGAACGGGCTCGATTTTTTCATAAAGTGTGTTCAAGATAGCGTCTATAGAATCCCCTTCAATCATCTCCCCTCTTTCTCTCTTAGGCGGCGTAAAGGCCTTTTTAACCTTTGTTGGAGAGTTCTTCAAACCGCATTGAGAAGCGTCAATCTCGGTATTCTTAGAATTCAATACTTTAACAGGAGTCTTAGCAGCCCTAATCAAATAAGGTAAGGGTGCATAGCTTAAAGTGTTAAGCTCTTCTTCAACTGTCAAGAAACATGGCAATGGAGATTCAACTGTTTCTTGTCCACTCTCAACAAGTCTTACAACCTGGATAGTCTTCTTCTCTGGGTCAACTTTTTTAATGTCAACAACATAAGTTATTAACGGAATATCGAATCTCGTTGCAATTCCAGGTCCAGTCTGAGCTGTATCACCGTCGATTGCCTGTTTGCCAGCAAAGAAAATATCAACTGGACCTTCTTCCTGAATAATCTTTTGAGCACCAGCCCATAAAGCATAGCTTGTAGCAAGAGTATCTGAACCGGCAAACACCCTGTCGCTCAACAGATAAGCGTTATCAGCACCCATAGCCATAGCTTCTTTTAAAGCATCTTCAGCCATAGGTGGTCCCATACAAATAACAGAAACCTTACCACCAAACTGGTCTCTCAGCCTTACTGCTGCCTCTATAGCGTGTTTGTCATAAGGATTGATGATAGCTGGAACACCTTCCCTTATCAATGTTCCAGTCTCATAATCCACTCTAACCTGGGCAGCGTCAGGCACCTGCTTAATAAATACTAAAAAGTGCACTTGAGCCTCCTTTCACCCAAATCTTTTATTTTTCTCATTTTTGCCCGATTATTTATTACCATAATCCACAAATAAGTCAAGATATTATCATGTCAATATTTCTGTAAAATTTTAACCTGCTTTTAAGATTGTAAACTATTGTTTTAGGCTAAAATATAGTTTGACAAAAAAACCAAAAAATAATAATTTAGTTCAAAAATAAAGCTGCAAGGGGGGTAAGATGAGATTTATAGCCGTAAGCAGTACAATTTTTTTCATATACTTTACTTTGATGCTCATAATATTCTTTACAGCGAAATCTTTGTTTTTCATCTCATTTATCGTTCTTTCCATCTTATTTTTCTCTATTTTTCTTCTCTACTATTACAGGACATTCGTAAAACCCATAAAAGAGATAAACCAATTTTGCCAAACTCGCCTATGTTCTACATATGATTTAACAGACAGACTACCAAAAGTTTCTCGAGAGATAGGATTCCTAAATCTTGCCAACACCTTCATAGCTCAGGTTCAAGATGCTTTAAAGAAAACACTCAAAGTATCAAACAAAGTGGCAACACAGGCAGCAAAGGTGAGCTTCAACGCCCAAAGGATATCTGAAAATGTAAAAGCTGAAGCAGAAGGCATGGAAGAGATAAGAACAACAATGGACGAGATAAAAGATTCCCTAAACAGCGTCTCTCGAAACATAACAAACACATCTGAATTTATGCAGAAGGTAAACGAACTTGCAACAGATGGCTCAGATAAGGCATCACTCGCAATAAACAAAATAGAAGACATAGCAAAAGAGACACAGAAAAACGCAGAGATGATGAAAAAATTGGGTTCATCTTCAGAAGAGATAGGAAAAATCGTTGATGTAATCAACGAGATAACTGACCAGACAGCTCTTTTATCGCTAAATGCTGCAATTGAAGCAGCACGAGCTGGAGAAGCTGGTCGTGGTTTTGCCGTCGTTGCAGATGAGATAAGAAAACTTGCAGACAAAACCGCCCAATCAACCGAACAGATAAGGCAAATTGTATCAAAAACACAAACTGAGACCCAAAAAACAATTGAAGCAACCTTAACACTAATAGACACTGTCGAAGAAGGTAAAGAATTAATAAAAACTACTTCCGATTCTCTTATAGAAATAGCAGAAGGCGTAAAAGAAGCAAGCAGAATGATAGAAGATGTAGCAGCTGCAGCAGAAGAGCAGTCGTCTGCTGTTGACTCCATAGCAGAAAGAGTGGAAAAAATGGCAGATGATGTGGCAAAATCAGCCGATAGAATCGAAAAGATAAAAGACGATACATACACAATATCCAAAACAGCCGAAGAGCTATTCACATTCATGATTAAATTCAGAACAGGCTCCTACATTGACAGGGTATATTCAATACTACTCGATGCAAAACATGAATTTGAAAAACTACTTCACGAGTCAATCAAAAATGGCCTTATCTCGTCTGCAGACTTGTGGGATAGAAACTATGTGCCAGTTCCAAACACAAACCCACAAAAATACAGAACTCGCTTTACCGACTTCTTCAAAAAATATGTTCAGCCGATTGAAGATAAATATCTTAATATGGACCCGAACTTTAAATTTGCACTTCTTGCAGATAACAACGGCTATGTTGCTGCTCACAACTCAATCTACGATAAACCTTTAACAGGAGATTATGAGAAAGACTTAGTTGGCAATCGCTCAATGAGAATATTCAACGACCCGACAGGCCTTGCAGCAGCAAGAAACACACAACCTGTCCTACTTCAGACATACATGAGAGACACTGGCGTTGTTATGAATGACATATCCACACCTGTCTATTTAGAAGGTAAACATTGGGGATGTGTAAGAATAGGATTCATCTGGGAGAACGGTGATTAGTGAAAGTTATCAAATCAAATGGTGAAGTTGAAGAGTTCAAAGCCGAAAAGCTGATAAACTCTCTTATTAGGGTTGGAGCATCAACAGACGAAGCATTTGAGATAGCCAATATAATTGAGAATAACATAAAGGATTTAACACCTACAAGAAAGATATACAGGCTTGCAAAGGAACTTCTAAGGCGCATGGAACACACATACGCCATGCGCTATTCTTTAAAAAAAGCGATGATGAGACTTGGACCTTCTGGTTATCCATTTGAGAAGTTCTTTGCAAAGGTTATGCAAGCATACGGTTATAAAACCCAGACAAACATAGTCGAGAAAGGGTTTTGCATAAATCACGAAATAGATATTCTCGCCTTCAAACAGAACAAAGTCGTATCGGTGGAGTGCAAGTATCACTCAACATCAACAAGGGCAAGTGATGCCAAAGTGGCTATGTATGTTCTCTCACGCTTTAGAGACCTTGAAAATACGCTCAAAACAAAATATAAAAAGGAAAGATTTGAAGGCTGGCTCGTGACAAATACACGCCTAACAGTTGATGCAAAACGGTTTGCCCACTGTTATAATTTTAAAGTTATAAGCTGGAGATATCCGGAAGATGGTGGCCTTGAAAAGATGATAGAGACAAAAAAGCTTTATCCTATAACCGTTCTAATAGGCATAAAGATAAATTTACTCAAAAAGCTATTAGACAACGGCATAGTTCTCGTTCAAGATTTTCTGCTTACAGATGACAGCCTGCTGTTTCGTATGGGCTTTTCAACAAAAAAGATAAAAGAGTTAAAAAGGCAGGCCTACGCCTTGACGCCCACCTGATAATATTCAAAACCAAGCTCTTTTAACAGTTCTTTGTTATACTGATTCCTGCCGTCAAATATTATTGGATTCTTAAGTCTCTTTTTCATCTCGTAAAAGTCTGGACTTCTAAACTCCTTCCATTCAGTTATCAAAATCATCGCATCAGAACCGTTAAGCGTATCGTATTTATTGTCAAAATACTCAACCTTATTGTTATCCTTTAGCCAGAAACTCTTGGCATTTTCCATTGCTTCTGGGTCATAAGCTTTAATAGTTGCACCCTTTTTGGTTAGCTCATTTATAATGGTAATTGATGGTGCTTCTCTCATATCATCTGTTTGTGGTTTGAAGGCAAGCCCCCAAACGGCAAATGTTTTTCCTTCTAAATTATCACCAAACCTGTTTAGAATTTTATCTATGAAATAATACCTTTGTGTTGCATTTACCTTCTGGACGGCTTTTATAATCATTGGCTTTATCTTTGCATCCAAAGCCATCTTCTCAAGTGCTCTAACATCCTTTGGAAAACAGCTGCCACCGTATCCCACACCTGGATAGATAAAGTGATACCCTATCCTTCTGTCGCTTCCTATACCTATTCTCACCTTGTTTATGTCTGCACCCAAGGCTTCTGCAATCCTTGAAATCTCGTTGATAAAGGAAATTTTCGTCGCAAGCATAGCATTTGCAGCATACTTGGTAAGCTCAGCACTTCTAACATCCATCTCTATAAATCTCTCATGATTCAGTGTAAATGGCCTGTATAACTCCTTCATTATCTTCATAGATTTTTCGTTATCAGCACCAACAATAACCCTATCAGGCTTCATAAAATCGGCTATAGCATCACCTTCCTTTAAAAACTCAGGGTTTGATACAACATCAAACTCAAACGGCACACTATCACCGTATCTCTCTTTTAGCTTCTTACTTATCACTTCTCTTACCCTATCTGCTGTGCCAACGGGAACGGTTGATTTATCAACAACTATCATCTCATGGTCCATAAACTCGCCAATGCTTTCTGCAGCCTTCAAAACATGATTTAAATCTGCACTTCCATCTTCAGATTGTGGCGTTCCAACAGCTATAAACACAATATCACTATTCTGGACTGCATACTTTAAATCCGTTGTGAACTCTATATTACCCTTTTCCAAGTTTCTCTTTATCATCTTATCAAGGCCGGGCTCAAATATGGGAACTATACCCTTTTTAAGCTTCTCTATCTTATCTTTATCGATATCAACACAAATAACATTGTTGCCCATTTCAGAAAAACAGGCACCCGTAACAAGCCCAACATAACCGCTTCCTATCATTGCGAGTCTCATCGCTTATTCTCCTTCTTCACAAAAATAGTTTTGATACGGCATCATAATACTCATCTTTTGTCTTTCTAACCTTATCAAAATCAATCTCTTTTAAAGCTTTTATAACACTTTCGTGATACTTCTCACTCATTTTATCTATCTCATTGACTATCTCTTTATTGCTTAAAGCTGCCCTATATGGTCTATCCTGCATCATAGCAGCGACAAAAGACGACAAACCTAAAACTTCCGACTCAAGAGACGGAAGTCTCTTGCATGGATAACCACTGTTTTTAATATTCTCATGATGAGCAAATACAACCTGCGCTAAATCGTCAAAACCCATCTTCTCAAGCACCCTTTTTGCATTAAGCGTGTGGGATTTTATTATATTGTATTCAACTTCGTCAATAGACTCCTTCTTAAAAACATCAAAAGGCACAGTGAGATTGCCTATGTGAGATGAAAGCGCTGCATACTTGAGCCTATTCACATCAAGGTTTAGTTTATAACCCAATGATGTTGCTATATTCTTTGTAAGTATGGAATATCCTTCAAAAAATGGTGCAATTCTATCGCTTGCATAGGCAAGAAAATAAAACAGAGCATCCTTAAACTTGTCGTCAACTTCTTCTTCTGGCAGCATTTTCAAAATCTCTTCAATCCTGTCATCAACATTCTCATCAAGCAGGTAAAACCAGAAACACTCTTTTTCAGAGCATCTCTTAAACGCATCCAAAAGCGTATCGTCAAACAAATCACCCTTCTGTTTTAAAAAATCAAACAGCTCATCAAAGGCAAACGGGTTTGTCAGACTTCTGTGTGCAACTTCAATGTTATCTGCCAAAAACAGGATACTGCCTATGAGTGATGAGTTTGAGCCGTGCGGCGTGTGGTGTAGGTTTATAGCCGTCGTTATATCAAGATGGAGATTGAAGAATCGTGCTATTCTGCCGCTTACTGTTGCGTGTTTATTGAGCTTTCCAAACTCTTCATAAACTATCTGCCTGAATGTCTCAACCTTTGAAGTGTCGTTTAACAAGGCAATATCGTGAATTAGAGCAGATTTTAAAACAAGGTCAAGTCCAAAGTTGTCGAATTTAAGCTCTCTTGCCAATTCAAAGGCAATAACCGCAACCCTTCTCTGATGGAATGTATCGTTGCCTTCAATAAAATCAGATAATCTGCTTAACTCAAACAGAACTCTTTTTATATCCATCTTTAACCTCCCACTGATTTACTATACAAAAAAGAAAGAGACTTGCAAATCACTTTTAAATTGGTATCTTTCTCAAAGGAAGGGGGATAAAAAATGGCAAAGGTTGCAATAGTTGGAAAGCCCAATGTCGGAAAATCAACACTATTTAATGCGCTTACAAACAAAAACAAAAGCCTAATTCTTGATATGCCAGGCACAACACGAGATAGAATATTTGAATACGGCAAGATAGAAGATAAGGATGTGCTCTTTATAGACACTGGCGGTTTTGAGACTGAAGGTGAATTTGCAGAGAGTATAAACGACCAGATAAAATTAGCAATCGACTCAAGCGATGCTGTAATAGTTGTGTTTGATTTAACAACGCCTTTAAGCATTCAAGATGAAGAGATATTCAGATATGTCCTAAAATCCAAAAAATCGCACATACTTGTTGCAAATAAAAGCGACATAAAGAAACAGGAGTTTGAATATGAGTATTACAAATTCGGCGATGTCTTGAAAATATCGGCAACGCACAGAAAAAACTTAGCAACACTAAAAGAGAGATTAGCCGAAATCATTAAAGAGAGCGAAGAGAAACTCGACTGTATATCAAAGATAGCAATAACAGGCAGATCAAATGTCGGAAAATCAAGCCTAATAAATGCGATTTTAAACGAAAATAGAAGCGTTGTTAGTGATAAAGTTGGAACAACAACAGACAGTATAGATACGCCGTTTTTTTACAACGACAAATGCTATCTGCTTATCGATACGGCAGGCATAAGAAAAAAATCCAAAACTAAGAAGGCAATCGATAAACTCTCAAGCATCTTCTCGTTTTTTGCCATCGACAGAAGCGATATATGTGTATTCTTGGTTGATGCAGAAGAAGGCCTAACTTCAATGGACAGATACATCATAGACAAAATCGTCCAGAAAAACAAAGGATTGATTATTGCTTTAAATAAGTGGGACTTGCTCAATGATGTGAAGTTAAGTGAGTATGAGAAGGTGATAAAAGAAGCGATTCCGTCTGCGAGTTTTGCAGAGTTTATCTCAATAAGTGCAAAGGAAAGAAAAAATATAGGCAAGCTCTTAAAAAAGATAGAGCGGGTTCAAAAGGTGTGTTCAAAGAGAATCCCAACGCATGAGTTAAACGAGAAATTACACTCAATCATTAGACAAAACGCACCATTCTCAAAAAAAGGTAAAGAGATTAAGCTAAAATACATGACACAGGTTGAGACAAACCCGCCGCATTTTGTAATCTTTACAAATAGACCAGATGAGATAGAAGAGAATTACAAGAGATATGTAAGAAATAGCCTTTATAAACTGTTTGACTTCAAAGGATGCTCAATAAAAATCACATACAGGAGCAGCAGAAATGAACCAGATAGTTGAAAGGATAAAAAAGCAGTATCCAGACCCGACGATTGAATTGAATTACTCAAACCCATTTGAGCTGCTTGTTGCACTAATTCTATCTGCCCGATGCACAGATGCACGAACAAACAAAATTACCGAAGAGCTGTTCAAAATATACCCGACAGCAAAAGAGCTCAAAGATGCAAACTTCGACGAGCTAAACGGGATAATCTCATCTTGCAGTATGCATAACACAAAGGCAAAAAATTTAATAGAGCTTGCAAAAGAGATTTGTGAAAAATACGACTGTGAAGTGCCAAAGAGCTTAGAAGAGCTAACAAGTCTGCCCGGCGTTGGAAGAAAAACGGCAAATATAGTCTTATCGATGGGGTTTGGCATACCTGCTGTTGGTGTTGATACGCATGTTTTAAGGGTTGCAAATAGACTTGGCATATCAAACTCAAAAAAGGCAGAGACAGTTGAGAATGATATAATGGAAAAGGTCAACCAAGAAGATTGGATTGTCTTCTATACTGGACTAATTCTGCTTGGCAGGCATATCTGCAAGGCTAAAAAGCCAGACTGCAAAAGCTGTTTTTTAAATGATATCTGCCCAAAAATAGGCGTAAATGGTTAAAAGAGATGGATTCTGGTTCTGCTTTGACGATACAAGATGCAAAACCTGCAAAGCACTCTGTTGCATTGGCGAAGGGTATGTGTTTCTAACTAATGAAGATATAGAAAGGATTTCAGAGTTTTTAGGTTTAAAAAGGGAAGATTTTTTAAAAACATACACAAGAAAGGTGTTTGGTAAAATTGCCTTGATTGACCTTGTGATAAAGGGTGAAAAGCGCTGTGTATTTTTGGATGATAATTACAGGTGTGAGATTTATCCCGTAAGACCAAAACAGTGTGAAAGTTTTCCGTTTTGGGAGAAGTTTAAAGAGCTATCTTTAAATAAACTTAAAAAACTCTGCCCAGCGATAGAAGAATGCAGATAGAAGTATCAAACCTACGACTAAACATAACGCCGCAGCAATTAAAGAACCTGCTTAAGGTTGGAGAAAGGGTTGAAGCCTTTGTCGTCTCAAAAAAGGGCGACTTTAAATACATTGTAAGATTAAAAGGAAAACTATTTGAAGCATCTTCAAATATACCGATTAACTCTAAGAAGGTTTTGGTTGAAGTCAAAAGCTTAGCACCACAGATAGTTTTAAAACTATTGGAACCAGAAAGCTCACCAAAAACAGAGAAAATAGCATCTGAAGTTAAAAACATCACACAAAAAGAGATAAAATCTCTGTTTGTGTTTGAAGAGAACTCTCAAGAAGCAGAAGTAATTCAAAGAAAATCTGACGGCAGGTATCTGATAAGCATAAAAGGGAAATTGCTCGAGATAGAAACAGAAAAACCGATAAACTCAAATCTCATAAGCCTTCTACTTGACGATGAAGGAAAGATAAAGATTGTCGAAAAAGAGAATTTACCTGTTGATTTTGTAAAACAGACATCAGCTATAATAATAAACGATGCAGAAAAGCTCATAGCCGAAAGCATAGAGAAGCTAAAGCAAGCCTTAGATAACAACGACAGATTAACACTCATATCATTAGTTGTAAAACTGAAAAACATAACAGAAAAAAAAGAGTTAAAGGAACTTCTGAGTAAAGCTGAAGAAAACCTGATAAGAGAAAAAAACATCAAGCAAGATTTGATTAAAACTATCATAGATAAGCTATCAGCACACTTATCAAACTCTCATGATGACATAGAAAAACTCTCAAATCTAATAAAGGAAAGCATCAGACAGTTTGGAGCAATTAACAGTCAAAATCAAGAAAATCTCTTTGTATTTTTGCCGTTTGTCATAAATGGCAAGGAAGAGAAGGTGTTTATAAAAAAGGAGAATTTAGCTTCAACAAAAGGCAAAAAGGCATTCAAGATAAGCCTGCTTGTTTCACACTCAAGCTATGGAGCAATAGTGATAAATGGGTTATCAATAGAAGACTCAACATCGATAAGCATATTTTTCTCAAACAAAAGGGCTTTTGAAAAGTTCAAATCAATGGAAGGCAAAATAAAAAATATACTCGGTGGCGTTAATCTATACATAGGAATATCAGACATAAAACCAGTTATTAACGAAAAAAGACTGAATGTAAAGATATAGACAAATTGCAAAAAGCACAGAAAGGGATAGAATAAAAATATGAGCATAAGATTTTACAGAAGAATAAGATTAACCAAAGGCATAACACTGAACATATCGAAAAGCGGATTTTCTATCTCTTTTGGCAGGCGTGGATTTCACATAACATTCGGCAAAAATGGTATAAGAATAACAACAGGAATTCCAGGAACTGGAGTATATTCAACAAAACAGATTGATTATAAAGAGATAAAAAGCAAATTCAAAAAAGGCAAATAAAAATTTATGTGTTATTATTATGCAAATCAGACAATCAAAACACTTCCATAGCTAAAAACTTTCAAGCAAATCTTTTTTGATTAGCTTAACAATTCACTAAACCAAGAAAGTTTTTATATTCACCGTTTATTCTACTTGAAACAAAAAAATCCTTAAAATTATTGCCTGTTCGGTAAAATTATGTTAATCTTCCAAAATGAAAATTTCGAAGGAGAGGTGTGCGAAATGAAAAAAGGCATTCATCCAAAGTATGAGCTTACAACAATAAGATGTGCATGTGGTAATGAGATAGTTACAAGGTCAACAGTTCCAAATCTCACCGTTCAGGTATGTTCAAAATGTCATCCATACTTCACAGGCAAACAGAAGATAGTTGATGAGACTGGAAGAGTTGAGAAATTCAACAGAAAATACAGAAAAAACACGACAAACTAAAAAATAAATATTTTGGAGGTAAATAAAAATGGATGGCAAGAGCGATACCTTCAACATCGATAAAGAGTTAGATTTAAGAAGCCAAGATGAACAGACAATAACAGAGAGAGTTCAGAAAGCTCTGGAGTCTGTGAAAAAGGGCAACTTCATGCTTGTTTATGTAAACAGATATGAAGATATATCTGTTGTAGCAAAGGCGGCATTTGCAGTAAAAGCCACCGTTGACAATGTGCTTAAGAAAAATGAGAATGATTGGGTGGTAATGGTAAAAAATGAAGTGCCCGTAGCTCAAGCTGGATAGAGCGTAAGACTCCGGATCTTAAGGTTGGGGGTTCAAATCCCCCCGGGTACGCCATGTTAAGAAGCGTAGGCCAAATTATAAAAGAAGACCTAATAAAAAACGAGGCGTTTGAGAAGATTTATGTTTCTGAGCTTGTTTTCGAAGCTTTAAAGCATGTTTTGGGTGAGGGTCTATCGTCTCAGATTAAAATAAAAGGGTTTAAAGATAAGACAGTATGGATAGGAACGCCAAACTCTGTTTTCTCTCAAGAATTATCATTCTTTGAAGGCGAAATAGTAAAAAGGGTGAATGAACTTATCGGTGAAGATGTTTTAAAAAGGGTTAGGTTCGAAGAGTCATGGAAGAGAAAGAGAAGATAGAAGAGACAAAAGAAGAAGAGACAAAAAAGATATCAGAAAAAACCTGGGAAGACGACGATTGGGAAGACGACCCAAGCGGTATCTCACCGGGTTGTGGTTAAAGACTGCAACTTGAAGGTAAAGGAGTTTGTATTGTGAAAAAGTCAATTTTCGTTATAGGGTGTGGTGTGGCTTTTTTCCTTGCTGGATGCTCATCGCACAAGAAAATCATACCACACGAAGAAGAAAAACCAGCCTATGAGTGGTACAATGAAGGAGTCCAAGATTACATAAACCACGATTATCAGGAAGCAGAGCATGCACTTACAATGATAAATGCCCAGCACCCAGGCAGTATCTATGCAAAAAGAGCTACACTTATTCTTGGTGATGTTTATTTCGCTAAAGGCGATTATATGCTTGCACGAGATTATTACAGAAAATTCTTAAAACTCTATCCAAACAGCAAAGATGTTGTGTATGCAAAATACAGAATAGCTCTAAGCTATTACAAAGAGAGAAATGGTTATAAATGCGATGCAACACCCGTTAGAGAAGCGATAAGGGAGTTTTTAGAGTTCTTAAATGAATATCCAAACAATCCATACAAAGATAAAGTTTACTATTATCTTACAAAAAGCGTTGAAGAATTATATCAACACGAGTTATTTGTGGCAAAATTTTATGCTGATTTAGATGAGTTTAAAGCCGCAGAAAATAGACTAAATTACATGTATAAACACTTTAAAAACATAAAATTCAACGATGAGATGCTTTACTATCTCTCAAAAGTCTATTATGCCTTGGGCAGGAAAAAAGAAGCTTATGAATTCTTTAAAGAACTAAAAAACAGATTCCCAAATAGCAAATACACAGAAGAGCTAAGAAAACTATTCCATGAGTAATAAAATTGCTCTCGATATATTAGAGATTCTCATAAAGCAGGAGTACATATGGGAGCCTGCGTGTGATGTAAGCGTTATAAATAATAAAATAATCGTTGAGCTTGACATACCAAACCTTGATATAAACAGCCTAAGCATTAATATTATAAACGGCCTAAAGCTTGAGATTTTAGGAGAGAGAAAGAGATTGAACAGAGAAGAAGGTGTTTATCTGCTTGCCGAAAGGGTTTTTGGTAAGTTTAAAAAAACCATAGATTTGCCCACAGCTTCAAAAAGAGTGCAAGATATAAATTATGAAGATGGGATATTAAAAATAGTGATACAAGGAGTGGAACATGAGTGAGACAAACAGCGACACCATGCAGATACCAGAGATAGCACCAGTTTTACCTTTAAGAGACATGGTTGTCTTTCCATATATGATAATACCCTTGTTTGTTGGAAGAGATTTTTCAATCAAAGCGATAGACGAAGCACTATCAAAAGATAGAATAATCATAACATTAACCCAAAAAAAGGCAAATATAGACGAACCAACAGCAGACGATGTATATCATGTCGGAACAGCATGTTTAATCTTAAGAATGTTAAAGATGCCAGACGGCAGAGTCAAGGTTTTAGTTCAGGGATTAAAAAAGGTAAAGGTAAAAGAGTTTAAACAGTTTACACCATACATAGAAGCCCAGATAGAAGAGAAAATTGACATACCACCATTGACAGAATATCAAGAAATGGAAATAGAAGCCCTAATGCGCACTATAAAAGACCAGCTCCAGCAACTTGCAGCATACAATAAGAACATTCCAAATGACATAGTCGTTATAGCAAATAACATAGAAGAGTCCGATAAATTCGCAGACATAATAGCAAGCAACATTCAACTAAAAACTCATATAGCTCAAGAACTTTTGGAAATAGAGTCTGTTGAAAATAGATTAAGAAAGTTAAAAGAGATACTGGATAAAGAGTTACAACTATTGGCACTTCAAACAAAGATTCAAAATCAAGCAAAAGAAGAGATATCAAAAACGCAGAAAGAGTATTTCCTGCGAGAACAGATGAAAGCAATCAAGAAAGAGCTTGGAGAAGGCGATATATCTGACGAGATAGAAGAACTAAAAGAGAAAATCAAAAAAGCAAAGATGCCAAAAGAAGCCCAAAAAGAAGCAGAAAAACAGCTCTCAAGATTAGCAAAGATGCATCCAGACTCTGCAGAAGCAAATGTGATCAGGACATACTTAGACTGGATGATTGCAATGCCATGGAATAAACGCTCAAAAGAGAAGATAAACATAAAAGAAGTTCAAAAAATTTTAGACGAAGATCATTACGACATAAAAGAAGCAAAAACAAGAATTTTGGAGTATCTGTCGGTTAAAAAACTCAAACAGGATATGAAAGGACCTATTTTGTGTTTCGTTGGACCACCAGGTGTTGGTAAAACTTCACTTGCAAAATCGATAGCAAGGGCAATAAATAGAAAGCTCGTAAGAATATCGCTTGGCGGTGTAAGAGACGAAGCAGAAATAAGAGGCCACAGAAGAACCTATGTTGGAGCACTGCCAGGCAGAATTATTCAAGGATTAAAGCAAGCCGGAGTTAAAAACCCTGTATTTGTGTTAGACGAGATAGATAAACTCAGTAGGGATTTTTCAGGAGACCCAGCAAGCGCTTTACTTGAAGCATTAGACCCTGAGCAGAATAACGAGTTTGAAGACCACTATCTTGGCGTTCCGTTTGATTTAAGCGAAGTGTTCTTTATAACAACGGCAAATACAACAGAGACGATACCGCCACCACTACTCGACAGAATGGAAGTGATAAGACTAAGCGGCTATACAGTTGAAGAGAAGATAAAGATAGCCAAAAAATACATAATACCAAAACAAATAAAGGAACATGGACTTGAAAACTTTAAGATAAACTTCACCGATGCCGCAATAAGAAAGATTATAGAGAATTATACACGCGAAGCTGGAGTAAGAAACCTTGAAAAAACCATATCAAAGGTTCTAAGAAAAATAGCAAGAAAGATAGCCGAAGGTTCAAAAGAGACGGAATTTTCAATAACGGCAAACAACATAACCAAATATTTAGGTGTTCCACCATTCAATGTTGATGAGAAACTGGACAAGGATTATGTAGGTATAGCAACAGGCCTTGCATGGACGCCTGTTGGCGGTTCAATCCTGTTTATAGAAGTCTCAAAGGTTAAGGGCTCTGGTAAGCTGATTCTTACAGGTTCTTTGGGAGATGTTATGAAGGAGTCGGCTCAAGCCGCTCTAACATTTGCTCGAAGCAGGTATAAGATGCTTGGGCTTGAAGAAGACTTCCATGAGAAATACGACTTACATATTCATGTGCCCGAAGGTGCAACACCAAAAGATGGCCCAAGTGCCGGTATAACAATGGCAACAGCAATTATCTCCTGTTTAACCGAAATACCCGTAAGACACGATATAGCCATGACAGGTGAAATAACACTGCGCGGAAGGGTCCTGCCGATTGGTGGATTGAAAGAGAAAACACTCGCAGCATTGCGTGCAGGGATAAATGAGATAATTATACCGTATGACAACAAAAAGGATGCAGAAGAAGTTATGAATCAGATAAAATCCAAAAAATTAAAGTATCATTACGCCAAAACAATGGAAGATGTATTGCAGAAGGCTTTAACAAAACCGCTAAAAGTATAATAGATGGCAAATTTTGAAAACTTCTTAGCCGTAAAATATATAAAATCGTCCAAAGGGAAAGAGAGATTTATCTCTTTCTCTTCTTTAATGTCAATTCTTGGCATAATAGTAGGTGTTGCAGCTTTAATAATTGTTATGGGCGTGATGAACGGATTTGACAAAGAGCTTGAGAAAAAGATTTTAGACATAACGCCACATGTATTTATAAAAAACAGCTATGGCGTGTTTGATTACAGTAATTCGTTTATTGATAAACTAAAAAAGGAAAAGGGTGTTAAATTCGTCTATCCACTGCTTACAACTCAGGGTATGTTAAGCTGCTGCAATTTCTCAACAGGCATCGTCATAAACGGTATAAACCCAAATAGAAATAATCCTGTTGAAAAATACATAATCAAAGGCAAACTTACGGATAGTGGCGTGGTTATTGGCTATGAGCTTGCAAAGATGCTGGGCATAGGTATTGGAGAAACAGTAAGAGTAATATTGCCATTTGGCAAAACAACACCGTTTGGCTTTGCACCATTATCATTCAAAGCTCAGGTAAGTGGCATATTCAAATGTGGCATGTATGATTACGATTCAACCTTTGTTTATATTCCACTCTCCATGCTGTGGAACAAGACCAATCTAAAAGGTAAGATAAACACAATAGCAATAGAGTTAAAAGAGCCTTTTAAAGCAGAAGAGTTCTCTAACAGATTAGCTATGCAACTGCCTGAAAATTTTTACACATCAAACTGGATTCAGATAAACAGCAACTTCTTTACGGCTCTAAAATTAGAAAAAACGGCTATGTTTATTATTCTGCTTTTGGTTGTGCTCGTTGCTGCATTCAATATCACAAGCTCTCTAACAATGATGGTAATGGAGAAAACAAAAGAGATAGCGATACTCAGAAGCTTAGGTGCAACAGAAAAAAACATCAAAAACATATTTATAAAACAAGCAGCCATCATTGGTGTAATCGGTGTGTTTATTGGCGATGTTTTAGGCATAACATTGAGCTTTCTGCTTAAAAAATACCACTTCATAGAGCTTCCAAAAAGCGTCTATTACATAACAACCATACCTGTTGACATAAATCTGTTTTACATTGCACTTATAAGCATTTTATCCTTTCTGCTTGTTATTCTATCTGGATTATACCCAGCGTCAAAGGCATCAAAACTAAATATCGTTCAGGTTTTAAGGTCATGATTCTGCTCAAAACTACAAATATAAAAAAGGGCTTTCTTTCGGCTGGTAAAAGAATCACCATTTTAAATGGCATAAATCTTGAAGTCAAAGAGAATGAGATGGTTGCTATAATGGGTGTTTCTGGCTCTGGTAAAAGCACTCTATTACATATTTTGGGTTTGTTAAGCAAGCCAGATGAAGGTAAACTGATATTCTTAGATAGAGAGATAGAGTTTGATGAGAAAAAAACGGCTCAACTCAGAAACGAACATATCGGTTTCGTATTTCAGTTTTACTCTCTAATGGGAGAGCTGACGGTTTATGAGAATATTGCCCTACCCTACATGATAAAAAACAGCAAAAAGCCAGAAAAAGAGAGTGTTTTAAATTTACTTGAGCTTGTTGGATTAAACAGAAACAAAATAGATGCCTATCCAAACACACTTTCTGGCGGTGAACTTCAAAGAGTTGCTTTAGCACGGGCTTTAATAAACTCACCAGAGCTGTTAATAGCCGATGAGCCAACAGCCAATCTTGACAAAAAGAGTTCAATAGATATAGTAAAGACTATGAAACAAATCAACCAAGAAACTGGGCACTCTTTTATTATAGCTACTCATAGCTATGATGTTGCAAAAGTGTGTGATAGAATATTATACCTTTCGGAAGGGGTTTTAAGTGAAAAAGCTTAGTATCTCACTGATAACTTTTTTGACTCTCTCCACTGCTTCAATATCGTATGCAGAAAAGGTAATCTCAATAAACATAAAAGGCACCTTAAGAACAGATAAGGAGACGGTTTTAAGTGTTATAAAGACAAAACCAGGAGAGGTATTATCTCTAAAACAAATAGATAAAGATATTTTAAACATATACAACCTTGGTTTCTACAAAACCATATCAGCATATATAACAAAAACAAAAAATGGGGATATTTTAACTTTTAAGGTAGCGGAAAAACCATCTGTTAGATACATTATTTTTGAAGGCAATCACGAGATATCCGACAAAGACTTACAAAAAGCCTTAAAGATAAAACCGTATAACATACTGAACAAAAAACTAATAGAACAGACAATTAGCAATATGCTCGGCATGTATGCAGGCAAAGGCATGTATTTAACAAGAATAACTTACACACTAAAAAAACAGCCAAATAACAGAGTTGATATAATCTTTCATATAAAAGAGAGCAAGGAAACAGTCATAAGAGACATAAACATTATTGGCAATAAGCATATAAGCATAAGCGAACTTGAAGATGGACTCAAAAATCATGTAAAGAAGGGCCCTTACATTTTAACATGGCTACCATGGTTTTACACTGGAAAACTAAGAATAAACGAACTTGAAAGCGATAGACAAAAAATAATAGACAAATACCTTGCAAAGGGCTATTTGGATGTAAATGTAAGTGAGCCTATTGTAAATATTGAGCCAGACACTGGTAGCATTCACATCGACATCTCAATCAAAGAAGGGCCAAAATATACACTTAAATACATAAAATTTAAAAACACAGAGCCTTATAAACCAAAAGAGCTGCTTGAAGCTTTAGATATGGAAATAGGCAAACCATTCAATATGGTCAAACTAAGAGAAGGCATAGAGAAAATAACCGATATGTACGGAGATAAGGGATATGCCTTTGCCGATGTAAACCCGATAATCAAAAAGGACAAAAAGAGTCATACTGCAGGAGTAACCTTAGTTATAGACAAAGGCCCAAAGGTTCACATAGGAAGAATAGAAATAACAGGCAACATAAGAACACATGATAATGTTATAAGAAGAGAACTCCTGCTTAAAGAAGGCGATTTATATTCAACAACAAAGATAACAAAATCAAAGAGAAATCTCATAAATTTAGATTTCTTCCAGAATGTAAAAATAGAAACAAAAAGAATGGGTAAAGATAAGCTCAAGATGATAGTCCATGTAAAAGAGAAACGCACCGGCATGCTAAAAATAGGTGCAGGATATGGTTCCTATACAAAATTTGCAGCAATGGGTTCTATATCAGAGTCAAACCTGTTCGGAACAGGTATTCACGGTAAGTTTTCAGCAAATATTTCATCTAAATCTTCCTATTTTGACTTAAATTTAGTCAATCCTTGGTGGCATAACAGACCAATTGCCATAGGTGTTGATATATTCCACCAGAAATTCAACAACTACGATTACGAAAGCACAAGTACTGGCATAGTTCCATCCATATCAAGAAGATTCTTTGAGCAAACACTTACAGTCGGGTTAAAATATTCTCTAACGCGAGAAAAGATAACGCTTGATACCGACAACCCAGGATACTATTTAGAGCATGAGAAAGGATTACACATAGAAAGTGCTCTTATACCTTTTGTCACATACAATACTCTTGACAACTACATATTCCCAACAACAGGAATAAACGCCAATATAACGACACGCTTTGCCGGTCTTGGTGGCGATAGAAAATACATAAAAAGTGTCATATTTGCTGAATACTTCCATCCGCTATTTTGGGATTTTATAGGACATATAAAGGGTGAATTTGGTGCAGCAAAGGGTTTATCTGGCAAAGAAGTTCCCGTCGATAGAAGATTTTACTTAGGAGGCATAGACAATCTAAGAGGCTTTGAAGAAGGTAAAGTATCGCCAAAAGATGATGAAGGCAACTACATTGGCGGCTTAAAAGAATTCTACTCGTCCGCAGAGCTTATATTCCCTATCATCGGTGATTTACACTTCTATGGTGTTATATTCGGAGATGTCGGAAACTGCTGGGATTCAAGCTACGGAAGAACAAAAACAGATGCTGGCTTTGAGATTAGATGGATATCGCCGCTTGGACCAATAAGAGTATCAATAGGAAAGAACCTATCGCCAAAAGATGGAGAAAAATCTACTGTATTTCTCTTCTCGATGGGTGCACTCTTCTAAAAAACAAAGGGGGTAAAAAATGAAGAGAGTAGCGATTTTGACTGTGGTAGTATGTATAACGGCAATTCTGTTTAGCATGCAGGCAAAAGCATCAAATATAGCTTTTGTAAACTTGCGTCAGATTTTACAGGAGAGCCAAGCTGGTAAGAAGGCAAAGAGCCAGATTCAGGCATTAATTGAAGCAAAAAAGACCGTCATAAAGAGAAAAAGTGATGCGCTTCAGAAGCTTCTTAAAAAGCTCAATGCTAAAAACATTTCAAAAGCCGAAAAAGACAAGCTAAAGAAAGAGTATGAAGAAAAATACAGAGACCTTCAAATGTATCAAGCAAAAGCAGCAGAAGAAGTAAGAAACAAAGAAGTCGAAGAGACAAACAAGGTGCTAAAATTAGCAATAAACACAATCAAAAAATATGCAGAAAAACACAACCTTGACGGTGTTTTTGAAGTTAGCCAGGGCAATGTAATCTATTGGAAAGACTCCCTAAACATAACAAAAACAATCATAAAGCTAATGGATAACACCAAGACAAAATGAGAATAAGCGAACTTGCCAATCTGCTTGGTTGCAAAGCCATAATAAGAGAAGATAAAGAGATAACAAACATAGCACCAATAGAGAAGGCAAAATCTGGTGAATTAACCTTTATCTCAAACCCAAAATACGAAAAATACCTAAGCTCAACCAAAGCAGACTGCATTATTGCATCAAACAAAATAAACACGGAAGAATATCCAAATCTAAACTTCATAATATGTGATAACCCGTATCTCGCATTTGCAAAAATCATAAGGTTCGTCTATAAAACACCACCACCAGAACCATACATCAGCGATAAATCAAGCATAGATAAAACAGCCCAAATAGACAAGAGCGCAAGAGTAGAAGAGTTTGTTTATATAGGCAGAAATGTAAAAATCGGCAAGCAAACAAGGATAATGCCTTTTGTCTTTATTGGAGATGATGTTGAAATAGGTGATAACTGCCTAATCTATCCACATGTTGCTATAAGAGAGAAGAGCATTATAGGAAACAACGTAATAATACACTCAGGAAGTGTGATAGGAAGTGACGGTTTTGGTTATGCAGACACAGAAGACGGAGAGCATTTAAAAATCCCACAGATAGGCAATGTTATAATAGAAGATGATGTTGAGATAGGCTCAAATGTCTCCATCGACAGAGCTGCACTTGAAAGCACAGTTATAAAAAAGGGCACAAAGATAGACAACCTTGTCCAAATAGCACACAATGTCCAGATTGGCGAAAACTCTATAATCGTTGCTCAGAGCGGGATCTCAGGCTCAACAAAACTCGGCAAGAATGTAATACTTGCAGGTCAAACAGGCATAGCAGGACATCTCAAGATAGCTGATAATGTCATAATAACGGCAAAATCTGGCGTTGGAAGCAGTATAAGAAAGGCTGGAGTATATTCTGGCATTCCCGTATATGAACATAAAGATTGGCTCAAAAGTTCTGCCATCATGCCAAAGCTATATGAAATGTATAAAAAGATAAAGGAGTTAGAGAACAAGATAAAGGAGCTTGAAGATGCTGATGATTGAAGAGATAAAAAAGATACTACCGCACAGATACCCGTTCCTGCTTGTTGATAGGGTTTTAGAATACGAAAAAGGCAAATGGATAAAGACAATTAAGAATGTAACGGTCAATGAGCCGTTTTTTGTTGGTCATTTTCCACAGGCTGCAGTAATGCCCGGTGTGTTAATTGTTGAAGCTATGGCCCAAAGTGGTGGAATATTAGCTTTTCTATCAATGGATAAAGAAGAGTTCGAACGCTCCATAGGTGGACAGAGAATGGTATATTTCGTCGAGATAGAAAAAGCCCGCTTCAAAAGAACTGTGATACCAGGAGACCAGTTGCTGATGAAGGTTGAGATACTAAAACACAAATTGGGCGTTTGGAAAATTAAAGGTGAAGCGTTTGTTAACGACAAACTAACAGCTTTTGCCACAATGACAGCAAAAATAGATTAAGGTGATAAAATGGCAGCGCAAATACACGAAACGGCAATCATAGGAGAAAATGTAAAGATAGGCGATAATGTCATAATAGGTCCAAATGTAAACATAAGGGACAATGTCGAGATAGGCGACAATACGGTTATAGAAGCAAATGCATTTATAGACTCATACACAACCATAGGCAAAGGTTGTAAAATATTTCCGTCTGCTGTTTTGGGAACAATACCGCAAGATTTAAAGTTTAAAGGCGAATTTAGTCAGCTCATCATAGGCGACAATACAACGATCAGAGAGTTCTGCATGATAAACAGAGGAACAAAAGGTGGTGGCGGAATAACACGTATAGGCAACAACTGCCTTATTATGGCGTATGTTCACATAGCTCATGACTGCATTTTGGGTAATAATATCATCGTTGCAAATGCCGTCCAGTTTGCAGGTCATGTGATAGTTGAAGATAACGCCGTTATAGGCGGCATGACAGCCATTCATCAGTTTGTAAGAATCGGCAAGTTTGCAATGATTGGTGGAATGAGTGGGCTCGCTTTAGATGTTGCTCCGTTCTGTCTTGCAACAGGCATAAGGGCAAACCTGCACGGCTTGAATCTGATAGGCTTAAAAAGAGCTGGATTCTCAGCCAAAGATATAGAAGATTTAAAAGAAGCATACAAAACCATCTTCAAAAGCAAGCTAACATTCAAAGAAGCCTACGAAAAGCTAAAGAATAGCCCATCAAAGCATGTCATCCACATGATTGAATTTTTAAAGAATTCATCAAGGGGCTTTTGCAGGGATAGATGAATGCGCTTATCATAACCGGTGAAAGGTCTGCCGAAAATTACGCATCCCTTCTTGTTGATGAGTTAAACAGAAAAGGCAATTTCAATTTTTTTAGCATCTGTTCAAACATACTCGAAAACAAAACAGAAAAGATAGCAGATTATAGAGATATATCAATAATAGGTGCAAAGGAAGCTATCGGCATAATAAAAAAAGCCCTACGCACTTTAAGCAAAACAAAAAAGACAATAAAAGAGCAAAAGATAGAGCTTGTCATACTGCTTGATTTTCCAGAGTTTAATCTAAAGATAGCCAAGTTTTCAAAAAAAATAGGTGCAAAAGTGGTCTATTACATAACGCCACAGATTTGGGCTTGGAGACAGTATCGCATAAAACAGCTAATAAAATACACAGACCTTGTTATACCCATACTGCCGTTTGAAAGAATGTTCTTCAATGCAAAAGGATTAAAAAACATAAAATACTTTGGACATCCACTGATAGACCTGCTCCACAACAGAATAGGCACACACAAAAAGGAAAAAATAATCCTTCTAATGCCTGGCTCAAGAAAAAGCGAAATAGAGTTTAACTACAAACCAATCTTTGAAGCGGCAAAACTCATCAAAGAGAAGTATGAGGATTTTGAGTTTGTGTGGGTATATCCAAAACACCTAAATAGCTCACTAAGGGACAGGATAAAAGGCGAATTCGAGTTTGTAAGGGTGGAAAATGATTCGTATGAGTTTATGGACAAGGCATACTTTGGCATACTAAAAAGTGGCACAACGACGCTTGAAGCCGCACTGTTTGGTCTGCCTATGGTTGTCGTTTATAAACTAAGCAAACTAAGTTATAACATAGGCAGAATGATAATAAAGAATATCAACTATATATCTCTGCCTAATCTCATAATGGATAAAAAAATAGTGGAAGAGCTAATAGAAGACAGAGCAACACCATCAAACATATTTGAAGCATTTGATAAGATTCATACAGATAAATCAGAGAGAAAAAGGGTTATAGAGCAGCTTAAAAATATACAAACTGTGCTGGGAGAGTATCCAATAACGCCAAAAATAGCCGAAGAGATAGTAAAAATCCTATGAAATTCAAGGCAACCCTTATCTATCTGATTTTGAAGATTTACGGAAGTCTATGCAAAATAGAGTTAGATGACTCAGCTATAAAAAACTACGACAAACCCGTAATATTTGCATTCTGGCATGAAGTCATACTCTTTACTCCTTTGGCTTACGATAAAAAACGGCCATTGAAAATACTCCAAAGCACCCACAAAGACGGTATCTTGGCAAGCATGGTTATAAATAAATTCGGACTTCAAACAGTATGGGGCTCAAGCAACAGAGAACCAATAAAAGCCCTAAAAAGCATGATAAATGAGCTGAAAAACGGATACAGCATAGGAATAACGCCTGACGGACCTAAAGGTCCACCAAGAAAGTTAAAAAAAGGTATTCTTGAGCTTGCATATCTCACAAAATCGCCCATCGTTCCAGTCGTGGGTGAGTTCTCGAATTACTTTCGTATAAACAGCTGGGATAGGATGATAATCCCGAAACCATTTTCAAAAGTGAAATTTACAATGAGAGAACCGATATTTATACGCTCAAAAAAGGAGTTTGACGAGAAAGCAAAACTTATAGAAGGAATTTTGAATGAATCGGGTTGAAGCAGAAAAACTCCAAAAGAGATTAAAGCCACTGCTTATTCCATTTTCACTTTTATACGGTGCAGTTGTAAATATAAAAGAAGGATACTCAAAACCAAAGATAAGCTTTGATAGTTTAAAGGTAATAAGCATAGGCAACATAACTGTTGGTGGAAGCGGCAAAACACCCGTTGCAATCTCATTGGCAGAAAGATTGATGAGATACGGGAAGGTGTGTGTAATAACAAACATATACCCCTTAAAAGACAAAAGAGCTCATGTTGTATCGATAGATGGCAACATATTCAAAAAACCACCAAAAGTGCCAGATGAAGCATATATGATAGCCAAAAAGTTGCCTATAACCGTTATAGCTTCAAAAAACAGAATAGCCGCTTTAGAGCTTGCCGTATCGTTAAAGATGGACTTTGCAATTCTTGATGATGCACTTCACATAACAAGACTAAAAAAAGATATAGAGATATGCGTATTTGACGACTTGAATTTGAATAAAAAAGAACTCTATCTGCCCGCAGGTATGATAAGAAACTCAAAAAAACTTTTAAAAAGATGCTCGTTTAAGATATGCACGCAAAACAAAAAGACAGATGAGTGTATGAAAGCAACAGTAAAACCAAAAGGCGTATTCGACCATCAAAACAGACCCGTTGAGTATAAAAACAGGAGCGCATTCGTGTTTTGTGGCATAGGAAATCCTAACTCTTTTCTAAAAACCATAGAACTCTGCGGCATCAAGATAAAGGGTTATCAGCTCTTTGATGACCATCATCTATACACAGATGAAGAGATAGAAGCTTTAAAGAGAAAGCAAAAAGAGATAGGTGCAGAACTTTTACTGACAACGCTGAAGGATTTTGTTAAATTGGAAGATGATGAGATTGTCTATTTAGACATCGATTTAGAGATTGAAAAGATTGATGAGATTGTAAAGGAAATAGTGCAATGAGCAAAGAGATGTTAAAAAGATTACTAAAATACTTAAAGCCATACATAAAAAGGCTAATATTCTCGTTCTTCTGCATGCTTGCAGTCGGTGCGCTCTCTGGACTTGCAGCTTATCTAATAAAACCTGCATTAGACGATATATTTATCTCAAAAAACGAAAAGATGCTTTACCTTTTACCAATAGCAATCATGCTAACCTATGCCTTTAAAGGACTTTTTACCTATCTTCAGGGATACCAGACCCATTACATAGCAGAAAAGGTGCTTTTCAATATAAGAAACGAGCTGTTTGACCATCTTGTATATCTTCCCACAAGCTTTTTTGATAAGTTCCACACAGGCGAACTAATGTCAAGAATCTTAAACGATACAGAACAGGTGCAAAACAGTATTGCCAATGTTATACCGAATACCGTCAGAGAGTTTTTTACCCTTATTGGTCTGCTTGTCGTTTTGTATGTAAACAATTGGAAACTTGCATTTCTTGCAACTGTCGTCTTTCCTTTGGCAGCATATCCCGTTATTTATTTTGGTAAAAAGATGAAAAAAATCGGAAAAAGAAGACAAATCTCTATTGCCGATTTAACGACAAAAATACAGGAGTCCTTAACGAACATAAGGCTAATAAAGGCATTTGCAAAAGAAAGAGACGAAGCAAAGGATTTTGAATTAAAAAGTGATAATCTCCTAAAGATAAAACTTGAAGCGATAAGAATAGATGAAGCAACAAGCCCTTTAATGGAAGTGATAGGAGCTGTTGGTGTTGCCCTTCTAATCTGGATAGGTGGATATATTGTTTTAAAGGGCTATTTGACTGTCGGCGGATTCTTCTCTTTCATGGCAGCACTATTTATGCTTTACAAACCGTTCAAAACACTTGCAAAGGCAAACAATCAGATAAGCACATCTGTTGCATCAGTTGAGAGAATTTTTGAAATTATGGACATGGAAAAGGAGAAAATCTCAGAAGGAAAGCCGTTTGAAGGCGTAAAGGAGTCAATCAAGTTTGACCATGTCTATTTCTCATACTCAAACGACCCAAATAAGATGGTGCTTAAAGATATAAACCTAACAATTCCTGCAAAGTCCGTTGTTGCTTTAGTTGGTGAAAGTGGCGGCGGAAAATCAACAATCTTAGAGCTTATACCAAGATTCTATGAGCCAACAAAAGGCAAAATCCTGATAGATGGCATGGACATAAGAGAGTTTGATTTAAGAAGTCTAAGAAGAAAGATAGCCATAGTCTCTCAACGCATATTTCTGTTTAACAGAACGGTAAAAGAGAACATAGCCTATGGGCGAGATGACCTAACCGATGAACAGATTATTCAAGCTGCAAAAGACGCATACGCACACGATTTTATAATGAGACTAAAAAACGGATATGATACGAATTTAGGAGAGCAGGGAGTAATTCTATCCGGTGGTGAAAGACAAAGAATAGCCATCGCACGAGCCATCGTAAAAGACCCAGACATTCTCATACTTGATGAAGCAACAAGCGCATTAGACTTAGAAAGCGAACAGATTGTCCAAAAAGCCCTAAACAACCTAATGAAAAACAGAACAGTAATAATGGCAGCTCACAGAATATCAACGGCAATGACAGCAGATAAAATTGTTGTTATGAGAAATGGTGAAATCTTAGCAGAAGGAAAACACGACTATCTGCTCAAAAACTGCGAATATTACAGAAAGCTGTTTAAACTGCAGACAAATGATTTGGCTATATAATTTTTTGCTGTTTATACTCCTTATCCCTGCCCTACCGCTAATTTTTGTAAAATCTTTAACAAACAGGCGACTCAGATATAAGCTCACAGAAAGATTCCTGCCAAAATCGGTTGATATTGAAGATTACATACTCATTCACACATCAAGCTTTGGCGAAACGAAGGCCGTTCTTAAGTTTTCAGAAGAGCTTAAAAAAACAACTGGATTAAAAATACTTTTCAGCGTATTTACCGATACAGCCTACGAACTTGTAAAGAATAAAAATGTGATACTGATGCCACTTGATTTATATCCACTTTATAAAAAATTATTCAGAACAAAACCAAAACTTGCCATATTCTTTGAAACCGAAATTTGGCCATCTTACTTAAAATACCTAAAAAAGCATAAAATACCAGCCATTCTCATAAATGGACGCATGAGCAAAAGAAGTTTTGACAGATACAAAAAATTCTCTTTCTTTTTCAAAGGAATCATAAACAGCTTCAACCTTATAATTGCAAAATCCAAAGAAGATGCCAAAAGATTTGCCTACTTCAACAAAAACACGATTGTCTGCGGCAACATAAAAAAATACAAAGCAAAACAAACATTTGAAAATGCAAAAAAAGATTTAAGAATAGAGACAACAAAACCCATCCTTGTTCTTGCAAGCTTCCACAAAGAAGAGATAGATTTATCGGTAAGCATTATTGATGCCTTTAAAGAGAGATTCTTTATTATACTTGCACCGCGCCACTTAGAAGACATAGAGACTTTTGAGTCAAGACTAAAATCAAACAGGATAAAATACACAAAAAGAACAGATAAAAAAACTTCAACCAATATACTACTGCTTAACACAATGGGTGAGTTAGAAAAGGCATACAGTATTGCAGAAATATCCATCGTTGGCGGTAGTTTTGATGAAAAATTAAAAGGACACAACCCTATAGAACCATTGATTTACAATAACTTAACAATCACAGGCCCATACATGGAAAGTTTCAAAGAAGAGACAGAAGAACTTATAAACAAGGGCATTATTTATCAATTAAAAAAAGAAAGCGACTATCTTAATCAGATAGAAGAGATAATTAATAAAAAGAGAAAAATTGAGACTGAAGACTTCTTCATCGGTTTGAGATATATATTAGATTGTTATTTAGTTCATACATTAAAAGCATTTAGAGAGATTTAAACATTCATTTTTTACTTGATTTTTTACCCAAAATATATACAATTGAAGGCAGAAAGTAAGGTGTACCGCCTCACTCCCCCTTAATGGGGCCTCCCCCCTGTTTCTCTCTCGCCCGAGAGAGCCCTGTTGAACATGCCACCACCTATAAGGCGGTGGCTTTTTTTATTCTATCAAATATTTCAAAGAGAGACTCTTTTATTGTTTTTAGATTTTTACCGAGCAGACCAAAATAGACACTGGTTTGACTCAAGAATCTGCCCTTCTTCTCATCCACAACCTTTACAAGCTCATCTGTATCAATATCAGCATCTACATAAAACTCGACTATAACGCCTGTTGGCGAGAGTGTAAGCTTTTTCACAAACACATCCTTTGCTTTTATCTTCAGTGAAACAATATAGATGAGATTTTTAACTTCTTCTGGCAAACTACCAAACCTATCCTTAAGCTCATCTTCAAATTCTTCCAACTTCTGCAGGCTATCTATAACGGCAGCCCTTCTGTATATATCGACTTTATCGTCGTTAGAAGCAAACTCATCGGGTATAAATGCAGAGAATGTATGTTTTATCTCGACATCCCTTTTTGTCGGCTGATTTTTAATCTCAGATATGGCTTCTTCAATCAGAGACATGTAAGTTGAAAAGCCTATGGATTTTATCTTTCCCGACTGGTCTTTACCTAAAATATTACCGTATCCTCTCAACTCCATGTCCTTAAGCGCAAGATGAAAACCCGAGCCACGCTCAAAGAACTCTTCCATATACTGAAGCCTTTTGGCTGCATTCTGAGTTATCTTTCCACGATACAGAAGATAGGCATATGCTGTTCTATCTGATCTGCCTACCCTACCCCTTAGCTGATATAAATCTGAAAGTCCAAACCTATCTGCATCGTCGATTATTATTGTGTCAACACTCTTTATATCAAGACCAGACTCTATAATCGATGTTGATATAAGCATCTCAAACTTGCCCTGATTAAACTCTTCAAATACAGTTTTTATCTGTTTTTTTGGCATCTTTGCATGAACTATGGCCTTTCTTACAAACGGCAAAATGTTATCAAGCTCTTCCTTTACATACTCTATATCTTCTATCGCATTGTGAACAAAATATACCCTTCCATCCCTTGCTATCTCTCTTAGAACGGCATCTCTAATCAGAGAGAGTTTTCTTTTTGAGATTATCGTCTCTATCGGTTTTCTCTCAAGCGGTGGTGTTTTTATAACGCTTATATCTAAGATTGAATTCAAAGCCATATTAAGCGTTCGTGGAATAGGCGTTGCACTTAAATAGAGCATGTCAACATTTGGGTATCTGGTTTTTAGATACTCTTTAACCTTAACACCAAATTTATGCTCTTCATCAACAACAACAAGACCAAGATTGGCAAACTCTATCGCATCCGAATAGACAGAGTGCGTCGCTATGAGTATATCCATCTCACCGTTCTTTAAGCCATTCAATATCTCGTCTTTCTCCTTTTTTGTCGTAAAACGATTTAAGAGCGCTATTCTAACGGGAAAATTGCCAAATCTCTCTTGTAGTGTTCTATAATGCTGAAGCGAAAGTAGCGTCGTTGGAACCATAAACACGGCCTGTTTATAGTTAAAAACGGCTATAGCTATAGCCCTTGCTGCAACTTCTGTCTTACCGAAAGAAACATCACCACAAACAAGTCTATCCATAGGCACATCTTTCGACATATCCCTTTTTACTTCTTCTATCGCCCTTGCCTGGTCTGGCGTCTCGTCATATTCGAACAACGCTTCAAACTCTTTTATCTCAAACAGCTCGACATTGTAAGGCTCTCTCTTTGAAAGCTGCCTTTTTGCGTAAGCACTGACAAGCTCAGTCAGTATCTTCTTTATCGACTTCTTTATATTCTCCTGTGTCTTTTGCCATTTATTATTTCTTAAAGAGCTTAACTGCTCTGAGCCGTGATACTCAAGAAGAAGGTCAGCATTATACACGGGCAGATAAATCTTATCCTGCTCTGCAAACTCAAGCTCAAAGAAATCTTCTTCCTTTCTGTCTATCTTTATCCTTTTTAAGCCTTTAAACAGAGCTATACCGTATCTTTTATGGACAACCTTACTGTCAATCTCAAACTCTTTATAAACCCTGCTCTTTCTTTTTGGCCTTTTTAATGCGATCTCCTGTCTGCCAAATAAATCTCCAAAACTGACAAAAGCTATCCTATTCTCTTTATCTTTAAAACCTTCATACAGATACAAATCTGTCAGATATATGCCGTTTGGATTTTCAAAAGGAGTTGAATTTAAAAGCTTAAAATCTATACCCTTCGTTGAAAAATACTCCTTTAGGTGATTCAGTCTAACCAAAGAACCTGCTGAGACAACAACCCTTAAAGAAGAAGCAGCACTCTTTAGAAGCTTTATTTTTTCATCCATAGGAATAGAATCGTTAAACAATCTTGACACAACGGCATCATCTTCAAACTCAAAGCTATCTAAAAATCCTTCTATTTTTTCTTTTTGAGCAAATATCTCATCTGTCTTGTAAAGCTCAATAAGTCTGTAAGCGTTATCAACATCCCTTTTGTCAATAAACGCAAGCCTGTAAAAACCATCAAACGGATAATCGCTCAAAAACTCTCCATCTTTAAGCAGGCAGTATCCATACTCATCATCTTCAAACCTATATTCGGATGCAGGCAGAATTACAGCTTCTTCAAGTAATCTGTCTGTCCTTTGATTTTGCGGATATATCAATCTTATACTCTCAACTTCATCGTCAAATAAATCAATCCTTAAAGGCTTATCGTAAAAAGGAGAGAAGATATCAACAATAGAGCCACGTCTTGAGAACTCGCCCAACTCATAGACACGCTCAACCTTTTTATATCCAATACGAGAAAGTTTTTTAAACAGCTTATCTATATTCAGCGTATCACTCTTTTTGATTGTCTCGATGCTATCTAAAAAATCATCGGCAGATATAACAGGCTGAAGAAGGGCATTTATGTTTGTAATAAACAGAAGCCTTTTAGACGAATTTATCAATTTATAGATAGATTTAAGCCTTTCTGAGATGATATAATCTGAAGGTTTTATGGAAGAGTGTGGCGGAATCTCATAAGAGAAAAACATGCTCACATCAACATCAAGCTGAAAAACCTTAATAAAAAAGTCAAAAGCCACAGCAAGTCTTTCAACTTCGCTATTGTCTTTCAAAACAATTATGGAACTCTTTTTCTTTGATAAAACCCGATAGGCTAAGTAGGAGAAGTTCATTTCTTAACTATACAATAACTACCCACGATGGAAGCAACGGCATTTAGAGCAAATCTCTCTGCTTCTTCCTTCGTATCAAAATCTCCAACAAGCACCCTGTAAAACACTATCCCGTTTACAATCTTCCTTTGTATATAAACATCACTCAAGCTCTTCGAAAGCCTATCTTTAAGTCTTAAAGCATTAAGAAGACTTCTAAACGAGCCAACCTGAACGGCAAAATCACCGATATTGACATCAATATTTGTATCAATCGTTATCTTATCAAGTTGTTCAACCTTAGGCCTTTTAATAGTTGCACTGTTTTTGAACATAGTAACAGATGGTGCACTGCCAAGCACTATAACCTTAACTGGTGCTGTGCCTGTTCCTATCATACCTATATCCTTAGCAGCAGCATAAGATAGGTCAATTATCCTGTTCTTTACGAAGGGTCCTCTATCGTTTATTCTTACAATTGTTGACCTGCCGTTGTTTAGGTTTATAACCTTGACAATCGTATTAAACGGCAAGGTTTTACTTGCAGCAGTATGAGCATACATATTGTAAATTTCACCATTTGCCGTTCTTCTGCCCTGAAATTTAGGCCCATACCAAGAAGCTATACCTATTTGAGTATAACCCTTAGGCACGCTCTTTAAAACACGATAAGGATAATAACCACCCGTATAGACACTACTTCTCAAAACAGAGCACGACGAGAGCAAAAACGCAAATACAAAAAAAATAAACGCTCTAATCGTATATTTTAGACCTAACAACTCTTTCAATCTCATCACTCTCAAGCCTACTTACATCTATCTTTTCAAAAGCCTTAACTATAACGCTTCCACTATTCAGCTCAAGCTTACCAACAGGCATAATAGATTCACTTCCAACTATTTTTATAGGCAGTATAGGAATGTTTTTCTTCTTTGCTATAAGGATTCCACCCTTTTTAAATGCATTCCTGTTTTTTCTTGTCCCTTGCGGAAAAACGACAACAGCACCGCTTTTGAAGTTCTTTAGCACTCTCATCAAAGCAATCGCCGCTTCTTTATCATCTTTTCTGTTGACACCAACAGCACCGATGCCTTTTAACGCCTTGCCTATTACCGGATAACCAAAAAGCTCTTTTTTAGCCACCCAAAGTAGCTTAGATTTTATGCACTTATACAGGGCAAGTATGTCAAAATAACTGCTGTGATTTGCCATTATAACAGATTTTTCAGCATCAAACTCGCCTTTACACTCAACGGTTATATGATATTTTCTAAGCACATCATCAACCCACTCTCTTATCACACCTTCATCTATTTTTTTATGCTTAACACTATAAGAGAAACTCAACAGAGCAAGCCTAACAAAATTGATAAAACTACCCATCTATACAACTATTCTAAAGGTTGTCCCTTTGCCTTTTTCTGTCTCTATTTCAAGATTTCCATCCAAAATCTCAACAGCCTGTTTAACTATTGCAAGCCCAAGACCCGTTCCATTCTTTTTATTCGTGTAAAAAGGCTCAAAAATTTTGTCCACATCATCTATACCGCAGCCGTCATCTGATATCTCAAAAACAGCCTTTTTATCTCTTCTAAACACATTGAAAGAAACCCTATTCTTTGCAAAATCCAAAGCATTAGCCAAAACATTAACAACAGCACTTTTAAGCAGATTTCTATCACTAACCATATCAAACTCTTCGATGTGCTTTTCAAACTCAATCTCAGAGTTCTTTATCTGAGCATAAACTTCAAACTCCACTTCTTTAGCAAAATCTAAACTGGAAAACTTCTCAGGCACATAGTTGACCGTTTTTGTAAACAGAAGCGTATTGTTAACGATATTATTTATCCTTTTTATACTCATCATGATATTGTCAACAATCTCTTTCTTAGAGCCATCATCGAGCAGTGGCACAAGCAGTTCAATGCTTGCAAGCGGATTTTTTATATCATGGGCAATAGATGCAGCCATTTGACCAATAATCGCAAGTTTCTCTTTTTTCTCGTTCTCTTCTTTGAGCCTTTCAACCTGCGTTATGTCGCTAAATACGACAACAGCGCCATCTTCTTTATCTTCATCAAATATCAAAGAAGCAGACAGGCTGAGAATCTTTTTATCCCCCCTCACACTCAACTCAATACGACTTTCACTTCTAAAATACTCAACAACTTCGCAGGCACTCTTTTCTACAAGTTCTTCTATAGCAAAAATCTCACCAATATGTTTTCCCTTGACTTTGCCTTCTTTTGTCGCAAAAACTAAACAGGCTTTTCTGTTAAACACCGTTATAAAGCCATTTTTATCTATAGAACATACGCCACTATCTATGCTTTTTAGAATATTCTCCAAATAGCGCCTGTTTCTTTCTAACTTGTCTTCTAATACTTCAAATTTTCTCTTCAGTTGAGCATAGGATTTTTCTAACTTGCGGCTTGTATTTAAAACGGCTTCAAACATCACCTGCAAGGTTTTAAATTTCTCATCCATCACATCAAAGACTCAAGCACCTTTAAATATTGGCTATTTGGATAGTATCTTTTAAGCTTCAAATAAAACTCATTGGCACTCTTCTTGTCGTTAAGATTCAAATAAGACAGAGCAACATAGAAAAGCACCTTCTCTCTATATGCCAAATTGTTCCTTAAATTGAGTAATGTCTCTATCGCATCCTTGTATTTTTTGAGCTTAAACAGACATCTGCCCTTTAAAAACTCCACTTCATCGTTGTACATTCTTGTCTTTATCCGTTTTAAGTAATTCAGGGCTGATGAGCAGTTATCACTCTCAAGAAGCGATTTTGCAATCCTTAATCTTAAGTAATCCTGCATGATTGGAACATCTATTCCCAATCCATTCTTATAAAGCTCATAAGCCTTGTTGTAATCATTATTAAAGTAATTAATATCACCAAAAATCATGTCTATGTAATATACATACGGCTTTGTTTTGCTTAACTTGTTGACTATACCTGCTGCTTTTACATCATTGCCCATCTCGACATAGAATTTAGCAATAACAGTATCTTTGCACTCTTCATCCTTTATCTGATGCATAATCTTCTCAACACTGCCAACTTTACCTGAGAATATCATGCCCCAGGATAGTTTGCACAAATCAGCCTTCTGTGGCTTCAAAAGAACAGCAAAGTCATAGGCTTTTTCGATTGTTTCAATATCTGGATTTTTATAAAAATCATCAACCATTCTATTGATACACTCAGAAGCTATACTATCCGATTTTTTGTTGTATTCAGAATTTGGATACATTTTCTTGAGCTTGGCAAGATAATCTAAAGCTTCAGGGCAGTTTTTATCTCTATAATTTTTCTCAGCATAAACATACAAAGCCAAAGAGACAACTTCTGGGTCGTTTTTGTATTTTGCCATTATCTCATCAATCATCTTCTTGCTTACCTGACCCTTTTTAAGCTTTGCTTCATCCATCAGTTTTCTTGCAAGTTCTCTATACTTTGCATTCTTGGAAAATTTTAGAATATACTTGCCGCGATAATCCAAATCATCATAATCACCCTTCTTTAAATCACATCTCATTCTCTCTATGTATGAAAACTCGACTATGTTGTTGTCTTTTGAAGACTCAAGATAAGAAAAAACCTTATCAGACTCCTTGTAATCTTCAAACTCACATAAAGCTATACCAACATCGCCAAGCTCTTTGTAAAACTTCTTAACATCTATGCTATTTAGTTCACTTGACATGTAATAGTAGGCAAGAACACTTCTTGCATAATCCTTCTTTCGATAGAAACACTCAGCAGAAAGCAGCATGCTCAAAGGATAATAGCTGTTTTTCTTTTGAATATTCAAAAAATACTTCAAAGCTTGCCTGCACCTATTCTCTTTATAATAGCTATACCCAAGCATAAAATTAGCCTTAAAAGCCCAAACTGTTCCCGCATAGTCCTTCTTTATCTTTTTGTAAATCTGTCTTGCTGCCATAAACATATCCTGCTTCTGATAAATATCAGCTATGGAAAATAGGGTTTGGGCAACGGCATCGTTTTTCGGAGCAAGTTGAATAGCCTTGTTATATGTGCTTATTGCAAGGTTATACTGTTTCATCTTCTTATAACAATCACCCAACAGAAAATAGGCACTTATAAAAAAATGACTCTGTGGATACTTTGTAATTATCTCTTTAAAAAACGCAGCAGCAAGTTGATAGTTGTTTATATAAAATGCCCTGATGCCGCTAAAAAAGAGCGTCTCATCGTAAGACGGTTTAATATTCTTAACAGGAGAGAATGTGTTTTCAGAAACATAAAACGGCAAAGCTATCATATCCTTAGGAACAGCCGACAAGTTAAGCTCTTCTGTTTTTGTTGCTACAAAAGGCAAAGCCTTTATCACTATCTTATCGCCATTTTTGGAAAACTTAGGAACAAAACCCCTTTTACAGGTTATGACTATTTGAGATGAGTTATCAAAATTTTCAACCTGAAAGTTAGAAAACTCGCTATCTTTAAGGTCAAAAGAGAAAAATTCCTTTTTTAGTATTTTTTTTGGAAAATAGGCAACAAAATACCTGCCCTTTATGTAAGCCTTGAAATCAGACGGCACATCACTTAACACAAAATACGATGTGCCGCCTTCCTTATAAAACTCAAGCTGCGCAGCGTTTGATTTGACTATAAAAAGTGCAAGTATCAGACAGAGTAAAACATAAACTCTTCGCAGAGCTTTTTCACCTCTTCTCTTATCATGCTATATTTCTTCTCATCACCTATGTTGTTGAGCACTTCCGTTATAAATTCGCCAATCTTTTCCATCTCTTTCTCTTTCATTCCGCGCGTTGTTATGGCTGGTGTTCCTATTCTTATACCGCTTGCTACAAACGGGCTTCTTGTCTCACCAGGAATCGTGTTCTTATTAACCGTTATACCAACCTTACCCAATGCTTCTTCTGCATCTTTACCTGTTATATTCTTATTTGTCAAATCAACAAGAATTAGATGATTATCAGTGCCGCCAGAGACAAGTTTAAATCCGTTATCTATTAAAACTTCAGCTAACTTTTTGGCGTTTTTAACAACCTGCTTCTGATACTCTTTAAACTCATCACTCAAAGCTTCTTTGAAGCAGACAGCCTTTGCAGCAATCACATGCATTAGTGGACCACCCTGCATACCGGGAAATACCATCTTATCAATTGGCTTTGCAAAGAACTCCTTTGTCATTATCATGCCGCCTCTTGGGCCGCGCAGGGTTTTGTGTGTTGTTGTTGTAACAAACTCGCAGTATGGAATTGGGCTTGGGTGAAGGCCTGCAGCAACAAGGCCTGCAATATGAGCAATGTCTGCCATTAAGTAAGCATCAACGCTATCCGCTATCTCTCTGAACTTTTTAAAATCTATAATTCTTGGATATGCACTTGCTCCACAGACGATTAATCTCGGCTTAAACTCTTGGGCAATCTCGGCTACTTCATCATAATCTATCATGCCTGTTTCAGGATTAACACCGTATCCGAATGTAAGATACAGTTTTCCTGAGAAGTTAACCCTTGAGCCATGTGTTAGATGCCCACCGTTTGTTAAATCCATACCAAGCAGTCTGTCGCCAGGCTGCAGCGTTGCCATATAAACAGCCATATTTGCCTGAGAACCTGAGTGTGGCTGCACATTAACATGCTCAGCACCAAAGAGTTTTTTTGCCCTTTCTATAGCAAGATTCTCAACAACATCGACATATTCACATCCACCGTAATACCTTTTTGAAGGATAGCCTTCAGCGTATTTATTCGTCATAACAGAACCTTGAGCTTCCATCACAGCTTCGGATACAAAGTTTTCGCTGGCTATAAGCTCAAGGCCATACATTTCTCTTCTTTTCTCGTTCTCAATAGCCTGATACACATCTGGGTCAAAATCTTTTAAAACTCTCATACTCCCTCCATCTTTGCTATTTTATCTATTCTTCTCTTATGCCTGCCTCCTTCAAACTCTTCCCTTAAAAATATCTCAACCATCTGCTTTGCTATCTCAACGCCCGTTGTCCTTCCACCAAACGCTATGATGTTTGCGTTGTTGTGTTTTCTTGCATACTCTGCCGTATAAGCATCATGACATAAGGCACACCTTATACCTTTAACCTTATTTGCCGCTATACTCATACCGATACCTGTTCCACAGATTAATATACCCTTTGAGTCAGTTTGTGCAACCTTTTGCGCAACAGATTCGGCTATGTCCGGATAATCGCATGATTCTTCTGAAAATGTACCCAAATCTTCAAACTCAACACCCTTTTCTCTTAGGAAAACTTTAATCTTCTCTTTCAACTCAAAACCACCATGGTCAGAGCCTATAAAAATCACAAAAACCCACCCCCTTATAAATTTTCAGCAACTTTATATCAAAATGGAATTCTATTTTCTATATTTTGTAATGAAAGACAGATGATGGCTTAACTTTAAGTTAATTGTGAATTCAAATAATTGTGGATTTAAGAAATAGCTCTTCATTATATCTTAAAGGTGGCACTCAAAAACCTTTCAATTATTTATCAAAAGCTTCTTTATCTCATCAACACTCTTCGCATCAATAATCGCATCTTTTATGGTTTTGAGTTTATCGATGTCATTAATTGTTTTTATTGACTCAAACAGAGCAAGTCCATCACTGCTAAACTTAAGCTGCAAGCCTATTTTTATGGCTTCGAGCAGTCCTTCATAAACACCTTCCTGCCAACCAGCCTGTTTTCCTTCCTGCCAGCCTATCTGTTTGCCTTCTTCAATTAGTCTATCTGCTAATGTTGGCATTTTGTCTCCTCCTGTTTCTTTAATTACTCTGCTTAGTTCTTTTTTGTCTATGTCTCTGGCTATAATAATATACTCCAAAAACAGACAATATCCATTCTTATCTGATACCTGTATAAGAGCTTTAAGGACAGGCTTTAGGCTCTTTATATCATCAAATATATGTTTCATGCTCAAAAGTCCAGCCAAAAGCTCAAGGTTGTTTATTGCTTTTGTTGTTTCTATTATCTTGTCATCGTTGAGTCTGTTTGTATCGAAGATAATGCTTTTAAAATTTAAAAGATACTCTTTTATGTTTTTGTCTTCAATATTGAAATAGTTTGAGAAGTTTTCAGGAATAGAGAGCTTCTTTTTTCCATGATAGAAGATAAAGGGAATTATGGGTATCAACTCTTCTTTGTTCTTTATGTTTGTCTCTCAGATGGTTGTCATGTATGAGAGTATCTGAATGAGAGTAAATCTGTCCGCGTATGATTTATGCTCAAAGAGTATGTATATCTGAGCTTTTCTTCCTTTTTCTTTACTTGTTTTGCACTCAACGACTAAATCAAGATGATGCCTTTTGTATCTCTTTGAAATCTTCTCTGTGTCTATAACCTTTATTGTGTTTAAGTCTAATGATTGCTTGAGTTTTTCTGGCAAAAATGAGATTAAGAAATCCTTTATATTTTTCTCATTGCTGAATAGCCTTTTGAAGAATGTGTCGTGTGGTTGGGTGAGTTTTAAATTTTCCATATTTCAATCTTACATAATGGGTATAAAAAGACAAGGGTAAAATACATTTTAAACAAACCATCCAGACGACTCACAAAGAGCCGCCTGGATTAAAATTTAGCCCCTTAAAGTTGCTATAAGTTTTGTGGGATTTAAAAGAAGCTCAAATACACTGTCTATGCCATAAACAACAATATCAGCACTCAGAAGCGTCTGAACAGCTATACCTTCACCATTATCAACAGCTATACCCAACGCTGCGCTTTTTAGCATCTCTGCGTCATTTCTTCCATTTCCTATAGCAACAACATCACTACAGCCAAGCTCATAGATGAAGCTTTTTTTAAACTCTCTCTGATTCTCCTTTGGAGCTATAACTATATCGCAAGGCAGAATTTCAAGCTGAGAAGATGCAGATGAGAATGTATCACCCGTCAGAACATAGATTTTTAGACTCTTTGAGAGCTCATCCATCGCATTTTTAACACTATCAACAAGAACACCAGAGTTTGCAAGCGTGCCGTTGAAGTCAAAGACAGCTTTTTTGAGCTTTAGAACGCCATAACTCGGTATGTGAACTTCAATCACTTAAATCCTCCTAAAAGTCGCCAAATCTTCTTCCTCTGCCCATGCCACGACCTAAGCCTCTTCCCATGCCTCTACCTAAACCTCTGCCCATTCCTCGACCCATACCCTTGCCCATGCCAGGACCTGCTCCAGCATACTCATCAACCCTGTAAACATTGGCCGAACCACACTTTGGACATACAGGCCTGCCTGTTCCGAAAGGCTCTTCAAACTCTGCTCCGCAATCTGCACACTTAAACCTTCTCATCATTTTCTTACCCCCTTATTAAACTTTCAATAATTTTTTCTATCTCTTTCTCTTCTGTCTCCAATACACTTATGCCAGCATACTCAAGATTCATTCTCATACCTTCACCTATATCCCTTGCAACAAACAGCTCAACACCATAATCAGACAGAATAGCAGGTATAATTCTGCCTGCTCCAAGTCCTCTGCCGGTCTCTTCTGAGCCCATACCATCCTTTACCATCTCAGGGATTGGGTTTTTAACGGCAACCCTTTCCATTATCTCGCCATTCCCAATATCTACAATAGCAAGGTATTTGCTAAGAGCTGTATGTGATGCAATCTTTTTTAAATTGTTTGTTGGAAATGCGACTTTCATACTTTTACCTCCATCATTTCTCCTGTTTTGAACATATGTCAAATTATGAAAAAGTCAAGAACAAATTCAAAAAATTCCTAAAAACTCTCAAAAAACTTTGTATAAGAATTTGTATAAGAAAAAGATTCTCTATATTTTTTACGGAAAATCTTTCAGAAAAATTATGTTTTTTATTGACATGAATATTATAGAGTTATAGTATTACTTTGGCAGCTATGAATTTGTAATTTAATTGACTTTTTAACAAAAGGAGGTTTAAGATGTCTGTTAAGAAAAAGCTTTTTAGTGCTGCATTGGCTGCTGGATTGGTTTTTGGCATCTCTAACATCTCTAACGCAACTAATGGCTACTACATGATAGCCACTGGTGCAAAATCACTTGGTATGGCAGGTGCTGTTGTTGCAAACCCGCAGGATGCATCAACAATCATCCAAAATCCTGCTGGAATAGCTTGGTTACCAAATACAATGTTCGATGTTGGTGGTTCCCTATTCATGCCACCAAGAAAACTCAATGGACACAAGAGTGACTCCAATCTGTTTGTTGTTCCTGCTGCTGGCTTCGCATACAATCCTATGGGTTGTAATTGTGGAACACCTCACTTTGTATTTGGCATTGGAATGTATGGTGTTTCCGGTATGGGTGTTGATTGGAGTGATAATAACTTAACAGGAGACCAAAAAGTACCCGTCATGACACCCTTAGGACCAGTCAATGTAAAAACTGGTTGGTTAAAAAAAGCCTATTCAAATATGCAAATGATGGAAATGTCTATTGGTGGTGCATATAGAACCGGCAATTTCTCAATAGGTTTCGCGCCCGTATTTGTCTATCAAGCCCTAAGTATGGAATTCGATTGGAATGTTCCAGACTATAAGAACACCTTAGGTGGAGGAGTGTACACCAACCAACAAATGAAATTGCCAAGCCCCGGGGTTCACACAGATTCCTTGGATACAGCAAATGCGTACGGAATAGGGTTCGACTTAGGTTTAGTATACAAAATTAATGACATGCTCACGGTTGGTTTAGTATACAAATCAAAAAGATACATGCAAAAATTAGAGTGGAACACGACTCCAGGAAATGGATTGATGATTACCTCCGACAAAGTCAAAATGAGGCTTGATATGCCTCGCCAAGTGGCATTCGGCATTGACTTTAGGCCTATTGAACCCTTACGAATAGAAACAGATATAAGATGGATAAACTACAAAGATGTAATGTGGGAACCAAAAGTAAGTGGACTTGCAATTGATAAATGGCCCTTCCATTGGCACAATCAGTGGGTGTTTGCAGTTGGTGCATCCTATGACATATCAAAATCCTTTACAGTAAGGGCAGGATTTAATTACGCAAAAAGTCCTATAAAAGATGAAGACCTAAATAGCAACATAGTTGCACCAGCTATAGTCCAGACCCACGCAACAATAGGATTTACATACAAATTCACTAAAAACTTTGATATATCAATGGCATACGCCCACGCCTTCTCCCATAAACAGAGCGTAAAAAATACAGATATGCAAGATGTAATGATGTATGGGCCAGAAACAAGTGTGAAAATGCACCAGGACACAGTCGCTTTTGAGTTAAGCTATGTCTTTTAATTAAAACCCAAACCTCCTACAATAAACATAAGCCGACTCTTCAAGAGTCGGCTTTTTTATTTGAATTAACAATCTTTTCTATATACAATTGAGCCCAAGAAAATAAAGGGGGTAGAAAATGGACAAATACTTTTATGCCCTTACGGTTATTGGCAGGGATAAACCGGGAATAGTGGCTGCGGTATCAGAAGTTTTATACAATAAAAACATCTCCATAGAAGATTCAGTTTCAACACTATTGGGCGACCAGTTCACTATGACACTCATAATCTCATCTGAGACAAACTATGGTGTATTAGAGTTAAAGAAATCGTTTGCAAAGGCAAGAAAAGAGCTTGAGCTAAGTATCTCTTTAAGGAGAATCGAAAAAGAAGAAGCAAAAACAAAAGAACCAGAAAACTTATACAGCGTATCTGTGTATGGTGAAGACAAAGTCGGCATAGTCTATACAATCTCAAAAGCCTTCGCCGACAATAATATAAACATTTTAGATCTAAGAACAAGACTCACAAGTGCTGATAATCCTATGTATGTAATGATTCTTGAAATAGATTTGCCAAAGGACATCTCAGAAGATAAATTCAAAGAGATTCTAAACAATGCAAGCAAGCAGATAGGTGTTGACTACTCCATTAGAAAAATAGAGACTTACGAGCTTTAGGAGTGCCTATGCTAAGAGACATAGTGATATACCCGGATAAAAGACTAAAAGAAGTATGCGATGAGATAAAAAATATCGACGAGAAGGCTCTTAAAGTCGCACAAGACTTACTTGATACCATGAGATACTACAACCATACAGTCGGTATAGCAGCACCGCAGATTGGGGAACTCGTGCGTATTATTGCTATAGACGCATCAAAAAACAAAAAAGGTCAAAAAATCAACCACGGCGAGCTTATAATGATAAACCCTGAAATCCTTGATTGGTCAAGCATAATAAAGACAAGAGAAGGCTGTCTAAGTGTTCCGGATTACACAGGCAATGTCAACAGGGCACGCAAAATTACCGTAAAATACTATGACCTTGACGGCAAAGAACATCAGTTTGATACTGAAGGCTTTGAAGCCGTTGTTATTCAACACGAGATAGACCACTTAGACGGAATCCTGTTTATAGATAGAATAATCTCAAAAAGAACCGATCTGTTCAGAAGAAAAAATTACGGATAATGGGTATATTCAAACTTGTCAGCGATTTTAAACCTTCGGGTGACCAGCCACGCGTTATAGACGAACTGGTAAATAACCTAAAAAATGGCGTTAAATATCAGGTTTTACTCGGCGTAACAGGAAGCGGCAAAACATTCACACTTGCCAATGTAATAGCCCGGCTAAATAAACCCGTTCTTGTCATATCGCATAACAAAACACTTGCCGCGCAACTGTACAACGAGTTTTCCCGTTTCTTTCCAGAAAACGCCGTTGAGTACTTTATAAGCTATTACGACTATTATCAGCCTGAAGCTTACATTCCAAGAACAGACACATACATCGCCAAAGACTCATCGATAAACGACGAGATAGACAGATTAAAACAGAAAACCGTTATGAGTCTTTTAACAAGAAGGGATGTAATTGTTGTTGCCTCAGTATCATGCATTTATGGTGCCGGTGAGAAGGAGGATTACTCATCTTTGGCTTTTTACATAAACATTGGAGATAAACTATCAAGAAGCGACATACTAAAACGATTCGTCGAGCTGTTATATGTAAGAAACGATATAGGTTTTGAGCGCGGAACATTCAGAGTAAGAGGCGATGTTATAGACATCTATCCTTCGTATATGCGCAACCTTGCAATAAGAATAGAGTTGTTTGACGATGAAGTGGACAGAATCGTCATGTTCGACCCGCTTTCAAATAGGGTGATAGAAGAGAAAAACTCCGTTGCCATATTCCCTGCAAACTTCTTCATAACCACAAAAGAGAAGAAAGAGAGAGCCATAAAATCGATAAAAAAAGAGCTTCAGGAGAGAATAGAGTATTTCAAAGAACGAGGAAAACTGCTTGAAGCCCAAAGAATAGAAGAAAGAACGCTATTCGATATTGAGATGATTGAGCAGACAGGCACATGTCCCGGTATTGAGAACTATTCAAGACACTTTTCAAACAGAAAAGAAGGAGAACCACCGGGAACTTTGATAGATTACTTTGGAGATGATTTTTTGACAATAATCGATGAGTCCCATGTTACAGTCCCGCAGTTGATGGGCATGTATCGTGGTGATTATTCACGCAAAAAGACGCTTGTTGACTACGGTTTCAGATTGCCTTCTGCTTTAGATAACAGGCCTTTAAAATTTGAAGAGCTGGTAAAAAAGTGGGATCAGGTTATATTCGTCTCTGCAACGCCTGCAGAGTTTGAGATAGAGCTATCAAAAGGAGTCGTTGTTGAGCAGATAATAAGACCAACTGGACTGATGGAGCCACCTGTTGAAGTAAAACCGATGGATAACGCCGTTGATGATTTGTATAGCGAGATAAAAAAAGCAACAGAAAAAGGTGGCAAAGTTCTTGTAACCACGCTAACAAAAAGGATGGCAGAAGACTTAAGCGAATATTACAACGAACTCGGATTGAGAACAAAATACATGCACTCCGAATTCAACGCAATAGAAAGGGCAAAATTGATTAGCGATTTGAGAAATGATAAATTCGACTGTATAATAGGCGTAAATCTTTTAAGGGAAGGTCTTGATATACCTGAAGTCAATCTTGTTGCTATACTGGATGCAGACAAAGAAGGTTTTTTAAGGAGTACTACAAGTCTTATTCAGACGGCAGGCAGAGCTGCAAGAAATGCCGATTCGAAAGTTATTTTTTATGCAAACAACATGACAGAATCGATGAAAAAGGCGATAGACGAGATAAACAGAAGAAGAAAAATTCAGGAAGAGTACAACAAAAAACACAACATAACGCCAAAGAGCATAATAAAATCAAAGGATAACAAGATGCTTCAGATGTGCAACCTTGACTATATGGACGAACTTGAAGAGATAATAACAGAAAAGATAGATAAGAAGGATATACCAAAAAGGATAAAACATCTGACAAAACTTATGAAAGAAGCAGCCAAAAAGATGGACTTTGAAAACGCAATAAAATACAGGGATGAGATAGAAAAACTCAAAAAACTTGACCTTGAGACTTAGAGCACTATTATTTGTTGGAAACTACAAGTAAGGGGGAGAAATGCTTGAGCTTAAAAACATAAAATACACAAAAAACTCAAACGAAATCATCAAAGGCATAAACATGAAGTTTGAAGAAGGCAAGGTTTACTGTATCGTTGGCAACAACGGTGTTGGCAAATCAACAATAGGATACATCATTATGGGTTTGAGTGATTATAAGCCAACCGAAGGTAAAATCTTACTCAATGGTGAAGACATAACGGATTTAGACATAACCCAAAGGGCAAGAAAGGGAATTTCACTTCTGTGGCAAGAGCCTGCAAGGTTCGAAGGAATAACCGTTGAAAATTACTTAAAGCTAAACAGAGACATAAAGAAAGAAGAGATAGAAGAAGCCCTAAAGCTTGTCAATCTTGACCCAAGCAAATATATGCGCAGGTATGTTGATAAAAAATTATCAGGTGGTGAGAGAAAAAAGGTTGAGCTTGCAAGCTGTATTCTTCTAAAGCCAAAGTATATCATAATGGATGAGCCAGACAGCGGCATAGACATAATGAGCCTTGACATGATTGTTAAAGTTATAAACCACTTCAAGTCAATGGGCAGTGCTGTCATAGTTATAACACACAGAAAAGAAATAGCCTTAAACTGCGGATACTCATACCTAATCTGCGCAGGCAAAGTCTTTTTAGAAGGCAAGAGCGATAAAATTGTTGAATATTATGAGAAAACTTGCGACAACTGCGGTCATGTAAACTATCTGGAGGAAGATTAAAATGGACATAGTCAAAGGATACGAAAAAGAGTTTGAGCAACTTGTTGAAATATATGAAAAAAACACTGGTGATAAGAGCCTAAGAAGCCCTGGTGTTGCAACAATTATCGTAAGTGGAAACAAGGTTGTTGGATTAAACAGTGTAAAAGGAATGCATATAAGCTCAAAGGAGAGAGCCGATGGGCTTGTTATGATAGATGTAGAGATAGAAGACAACACGATAATCCCTATCCCTGTTCATCTCTGCACAGGGTTTTTAAAGAAAAAAGGAGAGCAAATTCTAAAGTTTAACTATATAATCGGCAATAATGTTAAGGTAAAATTCAAATCACACTGCATTTTGACAAAAGTTGAAAAGCTGCATCACTATATGGAAAGCGACATGTATATCGGTAAGAACTCGTTTGTCGTGTATGAAGATGAGCATTTTCACGATGAAGGCGGTGGAGTTTTTGTCGAGACAATAACAAGAATGAAGGTTGATGAGAACTCGTTTTTTGCAAGTAAATTCTATGAGACAAAAACAAGGGTTGGGCGAATCAATGTTGTTATGGATATAGAGCTAATGAAAAATGCAAAAGCCAACCTTGAAAGCAAAATATATGGAAGAAAAGACGATATAATAGATATACGAGAAGTTCTAAGGTTAAACGGCGAATATTCAAGCGGTATAGCAACATCAACCATTTTTGCAACAGACCAGACAAAAGCCCATGTTGTAAACGAAGCATACGGCAACGCACCTTATGCAAAGGGCCATATCGAGTGTAATGAGATAGTAAAAGGCGATGAAGTTGAAGTTTCAACCCTGCCGCTTTTGAAAGTCAAAAACGATAAAGCAGAATTGACACACGAAGCAAGTGTTGGACGAATAAACCAGGCTCAGCTTGAAACATTGATGGCGAAGGGATTAACAGAAGACGAAGCAGCCGAGTTTATTGTAAACGGACTGTTGAGCTAATGCTAAAACTTATATTCTTTTTATTTTTGCTGTTTATATTCGTAACGGTCTATTCATTTAAAAAGCGCATAGACAACATACTCGATGCACTATTTCCACCAAAACAGAGAAAAAACACAAACAGTCAACCAGAAGAGCTGGTAAAATGTGCCACCTGTGGCGTATATCTGCCAAAACACGACGCAGTAAAGAAGATAAAATTCAACGGCGAGATAATATACTTCTGCTCAAAAGAGTGTAAAAATAACTACAAAAAGGGGTGATAAAAGATGAAGTTCTTTCTTGATACGGCAAATGTTGAAAAAATCAGAGAGTTTGCAGAGATGGGTATAGTTGATGGTGTAACAACAAACCCAAGTTTAATAGCAAAAGAAGGCAGAAACTTTGAAGAAGTGATAAAAGAGATAACCCAGATTGTTGATGGTCCCATATCTGCTGAAGTCACGAAAGACACAGCTAACGAAATGGTGAGCGAAGCTGAAAGTTTAGCATCGATTCACGACAACATCGTAATCAAAATTCCAATGACAAAAGAAGGCATAAAGGCAACAAACATGCTTGCAAAAAAGGGTATAAAGGTAAACATGACGCTTGTATTCTCACCTGCCCAGGCACTCCTTGCAGCAAAAGCCGGTGCAAGATATATAAGTCCATTCGTTGGAAGATTAGACGATATATCCCATATTGGCACTGAGCTTTTAATTAGTATAAGGGAAATTCTGGACAACTATGACTTTGAGTGCGAAATCATAGCAGCAAGCATAAGAAATCCGCTGCATGTGGTTGAAGCTGCAAGAATAGGCGTTGATATAGCAACAATTCCGCCAGCAGTAATGGAGCAGCTGTTCAAGCACCCATTGACAGATATAGGCATAGAGAGATTCAAAAAGGATTGGGAGAGTGTTTTTGGTAAGTAAAATCGTATTTGCAAGCAACAACGAGCATAAATTAAAAGAAGTAAGGGAAATTTTAAAGGACATAGAGATTCTGCCTGCAAAAAGCGTGATTGACAAGTTTGAAGTTGAAGAAAACGGCAAGAGTTTCTGTGAAAACTCGCTTATAAAAGCAAAAGCTTTGTCTAAGTTCACAGATTTACCTGTTTTGGCTGATGATTCTGGACTTGAAGTCTTCTCTTTAAATAAAGAGCCCGGCATCTACTCATCAAGGTATGCAGGCACAGGAAGAGACGAAGACAACATAAAAAAGCTGCTTGAGAATTTAAAAAACAAAACAGACAAAAAGGCAAGATTCACATGCTGCATGACACTTATAATCGGCGATAAGATTATTCAAAAAGAAGGCTATGTATACGGCGTCATCATTGACAAACCAAAAGGAAAAAATGGCTTTGGTTATGACCCGATATTTATACCTGACGGATTTGATATAACCTTTGCTGAGATGAAACCTGATGAAAAAAACAAACTATCCCACAGAAAAAGAGCCTTAGAGCTTATAAAAAAGGAGCTTGAGAATGCAAATATTTAAAAAAATGGCGACAGTTTCTATACTTCTTCTTGCTCTAAGTTTTAGTGCATTTGGAGTAAACCCAAAGCAGTACTTGGGCAAAAAGCACATTCCACTTCACATAACAGCAGACAAATTAACGGCATTTGACAAGAAAGGCTTATACATATTCGAAGGCAATGTAATAGCAAGAAGGGGCGATACAACACTAAAATCAGACAAAATGGAAGTGTATAAAAATCTAAAAACAGGCGATATATCAAAGGTTATTTGCACTGGTCATGTTGTTATAACAAAAGAGAATAAAAAAGCTACAGCGAATAAAGCTATATATAATGCAACAAATTCAGAAGTAACCCTGATAGGCAATGCTGTTGTTATATCCGGTAAAAACACGATAAAAGCAGGTAGAATCGTGTATTATTTAAACAAAGATTATGTTGTTTCTCAGGAGAGCAATAAAAACAAAAGGGTTGAAGTTACAATATATCCCAAAGAGAAGGAGAACAAATGATGGTAAGAACACGATTTGCACCATCTCCAACAGGACACTTGCACATCGGCGGATTAAGAACTGCAATTTTTAATTACCTTTTTGCAAAAGCCAACAACGGCGAATTCGTTTTAAGAATAGAAGATACAGACAAAGAGCGCTCTAAAGAAGAATATACAGAAGCGATACTCGAAGGTTTAAAGTGGTGCAAGATTGAGTGGGATGAGATATGTTATCAAAGCAAGAGAAATGATATATACGAAAAATACTTAAACAGACTCGTAGAAGAAGGTAAAGCTTACAGATGCTACTGTTCAAAAGAGAGACTTGAAAAACTCAAAGAAGAGCAGCTAAAAAAAGGGGAAAATCCGCATTACGACGGCCACTGTAGAAACTTAAAAGAGTATCCAGAAGACAAGCCCTATGTTATAAGAATAAAACTGCCAGAAGAAGATATAGATTTTTACGACCATTTGCACGGCAATATGCACTTCTCATACAAAGAGTTTGACGACTTCATTATCAGGCGTTCGGATGGCTCTTTTATGTATAACTTCACGAATGTTGTTGATGATATAGAGTGTGGAATAACCCATGTAATAAGAGGCGATGATCATCTAACAAACACGGCAAAACAGATTGTTCTTTATAGGCTCTTTGGCAAAAAACCGCCTGAGTATGCTCATGTTCCGATGATTTTGGGTGAAGACAAAACGAGACTATCAAAAAGACATGGAGCAAAAAGTGTTTTGGAATATAAGGAAATGGGAATACTGCCAGAAGCATTGGTAAATTATCTTCTAAGGCTTGGATTCTCATATGGCGATAAGGAGATTTTCACATTTGAAGAGATGATAAAATACTTCTCCTTAGAAAGACTCAATAAGTCTGCAGCGGTATTTAACCCTGATAAGCTCATTTGGGTTAACTTTGAACATATGAAAATGAAAAAACCTGAAGAGCTACTTGAAGATTTGCGTCCATTTTTAGATAAAAACTGTTCAAACTTCAGCGATGAATATATAATTGAAGCAATAAAGACCCGCCAGACTAAGGCTCAAACACTAAAAGAGCTCGCAGACGAAATAAGATTTTATTGCGTTGAACCAGAAGATTATGAACAGAAAGCTGTAAAAAAATATGTAAAAGCATCAATAAAAGAACCGCTTGAGTATTTGTTAGAAAAATTAAAAGATGCTGACTTCTCAAACGAAGAGAGTCTAAAAACTGCATTTGAAGATACGCTCGAAAAATTTAACCTAAAGATGGTTAAAATTGCACAACCAGTAAGAATAGCTTTAACGGGCAAAGGTATAGGGCCTGGAATATACGAGATGCTTATGGTTCTTGGCAAAGATGAAAGCATAAAAAGAATCAAAAAGATGATGGATGCTCTCCTTTAATTTTAAAGAAGCCCTAAGACTGTATGGCAGAAAAAATGGCCCTATATGGAGCGCTTTTCTAACATACCTTACCGTTCTAAATATTGTACCTTTTTTCTATTTCTCTCTCTTTATACTTTCGCACCTGCCGTTTGTAAACAAAAAAATTCCTTACATAAAAAGCTATATAATTAAAATTATACCAACATACTCTCACCAACTGCTTGGTTATTTCGACATGTTTCTATCCAAACTCTCTTCAATGGAGCTTCTAAACTCAATTATATTTTCTCTCTCAATGTTGAGTCTTGTTTTTGGATTTTTAAAAACAACACGGTATCTATTAGAAATTGAAGAAAAGTTCAGAATTATAAGAACCATAGCATTTATGCTCATAAACATTGTTGCCGTTGGTGTGATAATAACAATAGTCATTGGAATAAAAATTGTCATCCCTATGCTTGCACCAAAAATAGCAGATACACTTTACGCAAAAGCTTTACCATTTATCGCATGGTTTGTTTTTTTAAGCTCCTTGTTTTATATATCAAAACCAAAGGAAATAAAAGCAGTTTCGGTCCTGATTGCATCATTTCTAACAACCATAGGTGTGTTCCTATTAAAACTCGCTCTGGCTCTTTATTTTTCAATCTTCTCATACAGCAAAATATACGGAGTTGTTGCTATTGTTCCGTCGATACTTTTGTGGCTCTTTCTTCTGTGGAATGTAATACTTTTTGGTATAGTTTTATCAAAAACCATAAAAACTTGAAAAACGAAAATAAAAGGATAGATTGAAAATGAAAAAATTAAGTTTGGGGGTGGTATTATGAAACATTTGAAACTCCATCGCATTATAGCTTCTCTTATTGTTTTGGTGTTGGTCATTAATTACACTGCATTTGCAGCATGCCTTCCAGATATAAGGGATGTTGCAAAAAAGGCGCTTCCGGCTGTTGTAAACATAAGCACAACTCAGATAGTCGAAGTGCCATCAAGTCCACTACCTGGATTTGGATTTGACCAGAATGACCCATTTGAACAATTCTTCCAACAGTTTTTCAACAACATGCCAGTAAAAAGAAAAATATACGCCTTAGGAAGTGGTTTTATTATCTCAAAAAAGGGCTACATACTAACAAACTATCATGTAATTAGAAGAGCAACAACAATCAGGGTAACGCTTCAAAACGGTGATGTATACAAAGCAAAAGTTATAGGAAAAGACCCAAAGGCAGACATAGCTTTAATAAAAATCAATCCGCGAGAAGATTTGCCAACTTTACCGCTTGGTGATTCAAGTGAAATTCAGGTCGGTGATTGGGTCGTAGCGGTTGGGAACCCATTTGGCTTAAATGGAACTGTAACAGCAGGCATTATATCGGCAAAAGGCAGGGTGATTGGCGAAGGTCCTTATGACCACTTCTTACAGACAGACGCGGCTATCAACCCGGGAAACTCCGGTGGCCCACTTCTTAATCTTAAGGGTCAAGTTATAGGCATAAACACAGCAATAATAGCTCACGGTCAAGGTATAGGGTTTGCCATACCTATAAACATGGTTAAAGCAGAACTACCCTATCTAATGAAAGGTGAAAAGGTAAAAAGAGGTTATCTCGGCGTTATGATTCAAAATCTAAGCAAAGATGCAGCAAAAGAGCTACATCTTAAAAACATAGAAGGTGGTGCAATAGTATCGCAGGTATTCAAAGGTGGACCAGCATATAAAGCTGGCATAAAACCCGGCGACATAATAGTCAGCGTAAATGGCAAAAAAATTAGGTCGGCAAGTGATTTACCATATATGATATTTACAATGAAACCTGGAACAAAGGTAAAATTGGGCATAATAAGAGATGGAAAAGAGATAACCAAAACTGTAATACTTGGCACAAGGCCAGCAGAAGGAGAGTTAAACAACTCATCAGAGACAATCTACAAAACGCCTTATGGATTCTCTGTATCTAACATAACACCAGAATTAAAGAGCAAATACGGCATAAAGGTTGACAAGGGTGTTGTTATTGTTAATATATCTCGAGACTCATTTGCTTATGCGGTAGGACTGCAGGTCGGAGATGTAATAGTAAAAATGAATTACAAGCCTGTAAGAAACATCAAGGATTTGAAAAAAATAATTGAAGAATCGAAAAACAAACGAGTTATATTCCTGAATGTTTTACGCGGCAATAGTCAGATATTTGTAACTATTCAAAGATAAAAGCTAAAAAATCAAGCAAGGGCGGTTCTGCCGCCCTTTTTAGTTTTATGAGAAAAAAAATAGATGGAATTTGGGTTTTTTTATCCATAATAGTAATCGTTGCAATACCGCTTCTATACAGCAGGATTTACAAAAACCTGTCTTATGTAATCATAAAAAACGCTTTTGTATCTGCTGAAGTCGTTGGTGTATCACCTTCGTATGTATCTGGCATGATAACAAAACTATACGCCAAAGAAGGTGATAAAGTAAAAAAAGGACAAATAATAGCGCTTATTGATGATACACTCTACAAAGCCGAAGTTGAGAAAAAAGAGAGCAGACTAAATAGCATATTAACAAAGTTAAAAAGTATAGACAATCAAACCGTTGTATATGAAAATCTAAAAGCCGAAGCTGACCTTGCTTCAAAGGATGTTAAACTTGCTAAACTCATGCTATCTTACACAAGAGTGACAAGTCCTATCAACGGTATAGTGGCAAAGGATATGGTTCATGTTGGAGATTCTGTATCATCAAATAGTGTAATTGTTTATATTTACAAACCTGAAACGCTGTATGTAAAAGCATACATAACACCAGAAAATCTTGAATATATAAAAATTGGCAAGAAGGTTATTATAAAAACCAACAACAGAGAAACAGAAGGCACGATAAAGAAAATTGGAGATATAGGTGTATTTTCTGTATGCAACACAAAGCCTTTAATACCCGTTAGAATAAACATAAAAAATATTGAAGGGTTTTACTTTTCAGAACCTGTTGAAGTTATATTAAAACGCTAATGAACATAGAAAAGTTAAAAGAGTTTCAAATAAACCTATCAAAACGGCTTAATCTAAAAGATAGGATTAATCCAAAAGAGATTAGATTTGTGGCAGGAGTTGACCTTACATATACAAACATCTGGACAAATCCGACTATAGGTATTGCATGCATCGTTGTCTATGACTTAGAAAAAGAGAAGGAGATAGAAGTTGTATTTGAAACAGCAAAGGTGTTTTTTCCGTATATCCCAACATTCCTTGCATTCAGGGAGTTGCCACTGATCAGAAAGGCATCAAGGAGACTAACAAATAAGGTTGATGTTTTTATGCTTGACGGAATGGGTATTATTCACCCAAGAAAGATGGGTATAGCGGCACATTTTGGTATCGTTGAAGATAGAGTAAGTATAGGTGTTGCAAAATCACATCTAACAGGCGAATACAAGATGCCTGAAAACTTTGATAGGGCAACAACAAAACTCTATGTGAATTCTGAATTTTCAGGTTATGTCCTACGCTCAAAAAAGAACACAAAACCCATATTTGTCTCACCCGGAAACAACATAAGCATCGAATCTTCATTAGAAATTACACTAAAATGTTTAAAAAAGTATAAAATTCCAGAACCAACACGCCTTGCCCACAATTACCTGCAGCAGAAAAGAAGAGAACTACTTAACTCTTAAACACCAATTACAATTAATTACCACTAATTACGATAAATTACCAAATTACCTTTAACCACTCACCACTATACTCCGCCACTTGCTTTCACACCCTTAGCCCTTTGTCTTTAGCCTTTAGCCTTTACTTTCACTCTCACAGCCCACCTTCACAGTTTATATCCCAAATAAACTTCAGCACTCTTTTTCATTATTTGAGAGTTAAACTTTATTATCCCCTTGTTTGAGTATAGAAAGAGAATATCCTTGTCTATTGCAACCTTCAACACTCTGCTTTGTATCTCCATTCATGTATATGTCTCTTAACTCTTGGACTTCATCTATTATTAAGACGGGCGTTTTGTCTTTTTCTCTTAGCTTTTTTAGAATATCAAAGAATAAATCAAATGGGTCTAATCTATTCTCCTGCATGGCATTGTATAGATTGAAGCTAACCATATAGTTTATTCCCTGCTCTGGTATGCTTATTTCACCCTTCAAGCCAGATATTATCACATTGAACTTCTCTTTCATCTTTGCAAGCATTGATTTGTTCTCTTCTGTGATGGGTTTGAAGTAGATATTTAAGAATGAGTCATAGTTGACAATAGCATACCTTCTAAAATTCACATAGTTGACATAGAATCTCTCATCTTTCTGTAAGATATTCTCAACAATGTATTCAACAAATGTTGTTTTGCCTGATGATTTTGGGCCATAGATGAAGAGAATGCTCTCTGGTCTTTCGTTTAGTCTATGTAGTAAAAATTCTTCTTCCTTTTCTCTATCTATGTAAGGACCATCTCGGTAGGTTAGTTTGCGCATTTGGGTCCCAATCTTTATCCAAATCTTAGGTTCAATAATACCAGTAAAAAGGTTATCTTTCAACGCTTATTCCAAAGGCAGTCTTATTTCAAACCTTACACCTTCATCAGTGTTTTCAACAACTATCTCTCCATTCATATGCTCTTCAACCATAATTTTGCTCATATACAAACCAAGCCCTGTTCCCTTTTTGCTATCTTTTGTGGTAAAATAAGGTTCAAATATCTTTGGCAGTATATCTTCGGGTATGCCACCGGCATTATCTTCAACAGCTATAATAACACCTTTATCATCACACTTTGTCTCTATCTTTATCACTGGTTCTTTAATTCTCCTTTCAACAATAGCATCCCTTGAATTATTTATAAAATTAAGTATGACATGCTTAAGCTCATTGGAATGTATAAGCAGTCTCTTTTTACAGTTAAGATGTAAATCTATCTTGATATTCTTTGCTTCTATGTAATCCCTTGTAATCTTAACGATTTGAACAATAATATCATCAATTACAGCTTCTTCTTTTGTTATCTCTGGCCTAAAGAAGTTTCTAAAATCATCAATTGTGCTGCTCAAATGCTTAACATACTCCATTATATTTTTAAGCTTATCGTTAATTAAATCTTCTGAGCACTCGCCCATCTGAATCTTTAGAAGCAAATTATTAACCGTCGCTGAAATAGCATTCAAAGGCTGTCTCCATTGATGAGCAATCATTGCCATCATCTCACCTGTCGCTGCAAACTTGGATTGCTGCATCATCATTCTATCTTTCTTTAAGTTCTTCTCTGTCTCTTCTTGAATTCTTTTTGTCAGATATTTATTCAGCTGGCTGAGTTTCTCCTGCAAAACTTTAAGTTCTGTAATATCAACAGCGGTTCCAAGTCTAACCTTCTCACCATTCAATACAATATTATCACCCTTTGCAAGCGTATATACAATATCTCCATCTTTTCTTTTAAACTTAAGTTCGTAAGGCTGAGTATGTTCAAGTTTCTGCTTCTTTCTCACTATCTCTATACAATCATCAGTAATGAAATCATATATGCTTCTTCCTAAAATTTCATCCTTCGAATATCCCAATGTTTTACAAGCAACATCATTTACATCTATACACTTTCCATCTTTTGATATTATTGTCATCTGCATAGAATACTTAGTTAATGTTTCAAAATTCTTTAAAGATTCTTCGAGTTGTTGTTTTGTTTTTGCAAGCTCTCTATTCTTTTTAAGGAAAAATCTAAGAACAAAGAACAGAACCAAAACGATAATGGAAAATATAGTAGTTATTTGCAAAATACTTTTTATTAGAAAACTACTGTATTGTTCTTTTATGTGTCTCATTGATTCTCTTGACCAAATCCTGTTCACATCTTCACGAGATATCAAAGCAAGGGACCTATCAAGAAGACCCCTCAATAAAGGCAAATCCTTTCTTACAGCAATAGATATAGGATAACTTATACCCGTTGAACCAATAATTGTTATGTCATTGTATCCCAATTTTCGCAAATAATAAGTTGCAACCGGTAGCGTAGCGATTGTGCAATATGCTCTGTTGTCATGCACATATTTAAACATATCTGCTATTGTGTTAGTTTGTATAATCTCCAAATGAGGACATATATTTTTAAGTATTTGAATAAGTGCTGAGCCCTTTTTTCTTGCTATTGTTTTGCCTTTCAACTCATCTAAAGAGACGATAAATGACCTTCCCTTCTTTGAGAAAACAAACAATTCATAGTTTATGTAAGGCTTGGTAAACAGAGCGTATTTTTCTCTTTGTGGTGTCCTAACAGCGCTTGGCAAAACATCGCACTTACCCTCTTTTAAAAACTCTTGAGATTCCCTCCAACTTTTTGTTTTTATAAGCCTATAATTCAAAGATAGTTGAGAAAGAACCTTTTTTAATACTTCTATTGAGATACCTTTGGCTTTTCCATTTTCAAGATATTCAATAGGTTTCCAATCGGGATTTATACATATTTTTACTGTTTTATACCTATTCAAAAATTCTCTCTCTTTATCAGTCAATGCAATTTCTTTCCTGGCAAAAATGAAATCTGAAACATATACTGTAGGTTTGCCCATTATGCTTGCGAATTGAACAACAATATCCTCAACAACATTTTTATCTATAAATCCAATAGGATATACGCTCGGCATAATGATACTTTGAATCTTATTTGCCTCATAATATAAAGCCTTTAAACTTTTTTTGGTCTTGTATCTCGTATAAATAATTCGAGATATCTCCTTTTTATGTCTTAGGGCATACTCCCATCCTTCTACGGTTGCCTTAACAAACTTACTCACTATATCAGGATGCTTTTTCAAAAACTCCTTAGATGTAAATAGATTTCCAGAATAAGCAAATATACCGTAATTAGATGGGTCAATAATATTATATCTAACGCCAAGTTTATTTAATGTATATGTCTGATTTGTAATATATATCGGTATTGCATCAACTCTTCCTTCAACGAATGGCTTTATCGTATATGGGCCTTTAAACCTTATAATCTTCTTAAAATGTATGCCAAACTTTTTAAGCAAAAGACCAACACTCGTTAGCCTTATATCCGCCCCGCCGCATAAAAACACCTTGCCTTGTAAATCTTCAGGCGTAAAAATTGAAGGTTTAACAGCCAAAACTAAAGGAGAACGCTTAAAGAAGTTTGCAACCATAACAACAGGTTTTTTTAAAATCATAGCCGCAAAAATCTCAGTCCCAACGACACCAAAATTAGCCTTCCCACTCAAAACATTATTTATAACATCACCACCATTGTACTGTCTTATTTCAACATCAAGCCCAGCCTTTCTATAAAACCCTTTCTCTTTAGCTGCTATATATCCAGCAAACTCAAATTGATACTTCCAGTTAAGTTGCAAAACAACCTTGTCCAAGGCATGAGCGTATGAGCTTAGGAAAAATATAGAAAGAAGGATTAAAACAACTCTCTTCATTTAACTAAATCTTCTAAGGGCTTGCCTATAAAATAACCCTGAGAGTAGTCTATACCCATATCTTTAACGATATTAAAAATCCTTTCATCAGAGACAAACTCAGCAACAGTCTTGTATCCCTGCTTGTTGGCAAACGAAACAATAGCTTCAACAATGTTTCTTGAGCTCACACTCTCAACAATCGTTTTTATAAGACTTGAATCTATCTTAATGTAATCTGGCTCATACTCAAGCAGACGGGAAAAATTGGAATATCCACTTCCAAAATCATCAATGGCAATCTTAACGCCAAACTCTTTTAGGTTCTTTATAAAACCTTTAACAATATGGAGTTGATTTATGCCTTCATCTTCCAAAAGCTCAACCACAAGCCTTCTCGATAAGGTGGGATTCTCCTTCAATTTATCTAAAATCAAGTCTCTTGTATTGGCATCTTCTATGTCAATTGCAGATAGATTTATGGATATTTCAGTTTTTGTCTCTGAAAGCCTTTTAAGTGCATTTTCGACAACAATCCTTGTTATCTGCTTGTAGTACTTGCCAATCTTTGCAACATCCAAGAACTCAAAAGGAGTATGAACTCTACCTTCCTTATCTATAAGCCTGACTAAAGATTCATACTTCTCTATCCTGCCAATTTTGTTGTTGTAAATTGGCTGATAATAGGAGACTATCCTTTTGTTTTTGATCGCATCCCTTATCATACTCAATGTCTCTATATTCTTTTTTGCTATCTCTTGAACCTGCTGATACAATCCATCTGCAGCAATTATGTCAATCTTCTCTTTTAGTGCCTTTTTTATGCCAAGATAAGCGTTTTTAAGCATATGTTTCTTCTCTGTGGCAAAACTCAAGAGCAAATCTATCTCATACTCATAATCACCAACCTTAATCGGTGTATTTCTTACATTCTCCTGAAACTGTTTAATATCTCTTAAAAACTCGTTTATATGTTTGTTGTTATTATACTCCTTTAAGAAGGCAAACTCACCATTACCCAAATTGTATTTAAAATCAAAACGACAACCATCAGGAAACAGGCTCTCGGACATCTTAACAAACTCTTCTTCCATCTTCTCTATCATCTCTTCGTCGTATAGATTCTGCAAATCGTCGTAATCTTCAATCTTCGCAAAAAGTAAAATGGGCTTCTTAAGTTCGTTAATCTTATCCTGTAAAACCTTCTTGGGATTGATAATATCGGTTATATCGTCTCTTACGGCTATATATTCAATAATATTTCCATCTTCGTCAAAGATTGGAGCAACATTGGCTTTTAAATAGACAGCCTTGCCATCCTTGGTTTTATTTTTTATTACACCCTTAAAAATCTTTCCGCTCTGTATCGTATCCCAAAGCTGCTTAAAAACTTCTTTGGGCATGTCGGGATGTCTAACGATATTGTGAGACTTACCTATAAGTTCTTCTCTTTTGTATCCTGTTGCCTTACAAAACAGCTCGTTTGCGTATGTTATAACTCCATCTAAATCAGTTTTTGTTACACTAAAACTTTCGTCGATTATCTTTTTATACTGTTTAAGCAGAGCTAAAGCCCTATCTCTCTCTTTTCTTAAAATCGTCTTTTCAACAGATCTATATATAGATTCCATTAGCTGGTTGATATCGATAGGCTTTAAAATATAACCATAGACACCTATTTTTATACTCTCAAGCAGATACTCAAAATTATTAAAAGCCGTGATCACCAAAACGGGCACTTTCTTGTCTATCTTTTTAATCCTTTTTATCATCTCAAGCCCGTCCATTTTTGGCATATTTATATCTGTGATTATTATATCGTGTCTTTTTGATTCGAATTTTTCGAGCCCTTCAACGCCGTCTTTAGCCGTATCTATAAAATTAAAGAAGTTAAGCAAAAGCTCTTCAGTCTCTTTTCTTGCAAACTCGTCATCTTCAACATACAAAACTTTTATCGTCTCTTTGCTATTTAGCTCTTTAATCTTTTCGAATAATTCCCTATCCATTTAAGGAAAAAATATACTACTTAAATCTATTTGTCAAATCTAACAAAGACTTGACAGAAATCAAAAATAAATTAAGATTGGATATACCTATGTTAAACAGAACACTTATTGAACTGATTAAGTGTATAAGTTCTCAAAAGAAAAAGTTTCTCATCCTGCCCCCCCCCCCGAGTGCATTACGCAAATAAACAAAAAATACTGTAGGAGGTCGCTATGTTAAAGAATGTATCAGTTAAAACCATCATTATCTCGGGGCTATTGTTAATGTTTATAGGTCTCGTTGTATCTGTCATATTTACATCATCGACCATAAATTCAAGCAAACGAATGATTAAACATCTGAAACAACATGACTTTGGACAAATTATGTACTACCATGAACTCGAAAAAAGCTTCGCTAAATTAAAAGAAGCCTTACTTAAAGCTTATGCATTAAACGATGACTACTCGCTAAATAAAGCAAAACAACAGATAAACCAAATAAACAGCATAATTGAAGAATACATATCAAAATATTCAGATTCTTTAACAACTATAGAAAAGGAGAAACTAAGAAATATTGAGAATGATATAGATGCAGAATTTAACCTAACAAAAGAAGAAATCGAAAAAGAGAGAAAAAATCCAGAAACTAAGCTCTCTCACATCGATTTTCTTGATAAAAACAACAGCCTTATAGAGAAACAGATAACAGAACTTGTAAACATAAAACTAAACTCTATGAGCAATTTTATGGATTCGATAAACAGCTCCCTAAACAAATCCCAAACCATAGGAATAATAATTTATGCAATCTTAGGCATTATGATGATTGCAATGTTTATTATTCTTAAAATGTATCTCATAGACCCATTGAATGGAGTCCAAGATGTAATGAGAGAAATAGGGTCAGGTAACCTAAATGTAAGGTTTAAAGTTTGGACAAACAACGAAATAGGCAATCTAAAAAGAGAAATGAATAAAATGATAGAAAACTTGCAAATAATGGTTAAAAATATCAAAGAAGCCACAGAAATAATGGTAAAAGATTCTCAAACCCTCTCAACTGCTGCTTTCGAAGCATCTTCGGCAACCGAAGAAACCACAAGAGGTATGGAAGAGATAAGAACTGCCCTGAACGACACCTCAAAAGCTATAGACGACATAGCAAAAGCTGCAGAAAATGTTACTCATCTCGCAAACAGAATAGCAGAAGTAAACCAAAAGATAATTGAAGACATCGAACACAGAGTCAAAAACATGGAAATCAACGCTAAATTAGCAGAAGAGACAATGAATCAGATAAACATAGTTGGAGAGTCTTCCAAAAACATAGGCAAGATAGTTGATGTTATTAGTGATATTGCAGACCAAACAAATCTTTTAGCTTTGAATGCTGCAATCGAAGCTGCACGAGCAGGAGAAGCTGGTCGTGGTTTTGCCGTTGTTGCAGATGAAGTAAGAAAACTCGCAGAGAAGACTCAAAGCTCAACAGAAGAGATAAGAAGCATGATAGTTAAGATGCAAACAGATGTTGAGAAGTCTATACAAAAGACAAAAGAGACACAAGATAGCATCCTCTCTGAAGCAAAAGCAATACAAGAGAACAAAGAACACATTAACGAAGTTGTAGAGAGAACAAACCAGACAATAGAAGAAATCTCTTCAACTTCTGCAGCTATTGAAGAGATATCTGCAACAGTTGCAGAGATAGATTCGCAGGTTAGAGAAGTTACAGAAGCAGCAAAAGAGAATGCAAAAGCGGCAGAAGATGTAGCAAAGGCAAGCGAAAATCTTAAAGATATTGCGGAAAAAGTGCAAAGTCTGATAAATAAATTTAAGTGATGGAGAAGTTAGGTAAAACATTTATAGACATTATAAATTCCATCTCCATCATAGGTGTATATATCTATCAAGAAGAAGGAAAAATAGTGTTTTCAAATGAAGCATTCGCAAATCTGCTGGGATATGACAAAGATGAAATTTTAAAACTAACAGTATTTGACATACTTTATAAAGACAAGGACTACATAAAAAGCATCATAGAAAAAAGAACAAGGGGTGAAACTTTCACAAAAGAGTACAATGAGTTATTTTACAAAACAAAAAGTGGATTTATAAAACCAACTATAAACTTCGGTTATACCATAACATTTAATGGTAAACCGGCAGGGCTTGTAATAGTTATAGATTCAACGCAACAAAAACTTTTCTCAATCCTTTACGAGAGTCTCGCAAAAATAATGTTCATAGCAACCTCATCGAAGAATGAGAAAGAGTTGATAAAAAAGACAGTTAATACGCTCGTTGAAACCGTAGGGTTTGATCTTGTTGTTGTAGGCAAAATAGACGAAAAGACAAAATTATTCGAACTACATCACATAAAAGCAAAATTAAAAGAGTACGAAGAAATATTTAAACAAATGAAGGTTTCAGCGGACGAAAACATACCCGAAGGTAAAGGTAGTATAGGCGAAGCATACAGAACGAAATCGATTGTCGTAATAAACAACATTTATAAAGACGATAGAATGAAAGCATGGAGAGAACAACAAAAGAAAACAGGCGTTTACGCTGTCTGCTCACTTCCTGTTGGCGATTATATAATGGCTTTATATTCAAGAATCCCAGAAATATTTGACGAACAGCACATAAAACTTATAAAAAACATTCAAACTGCTATCTCCGCAGCTATAAAAAGAATAAATCTTGAAAGATGGAAAAATCTCTTAAATAGCACCATTGAACAGGGGTTTGACCTCGTAATAATCACCGATAAAGAATTAAATATCCTATATCTAAACAGCAACACAGAAAGAATTACAGGGTTTTCAAAAGAAGAGCTCGAAGGCAAAAAGCTTGACTTTCTCCTAACAGAGAAGGTTAAACAAAAACCTATAAACACAATCAATGGTGGTTTCTACAGAGTTGTATTATGCAAAAGAAAAGACGGCACCCAAATTGATATTCTTCTTAACATATCAAAAACCATAGAGGAAGACCAAATATTTTACATAGCCACAGGGAAAGACATAACGGGAAATATAGAGTTGCAAAAAGCTATAGACGAAACACTAAATAAAGACCAAATAATAGGGCTTTTAAATAGAAACGCATTTGTAAAAGCTATAGAAAAATTCATACATAGAGCAAAACACAAAAATTTAATCGGTGCTGTTGTTGTTATAAATCCAATAGAGTTCTCAACAATAAACAAAGCATTGGGATTTAAAAAAGCAAACAGCATACTCAAACAGATAGCTGAAAGACTCATAAATTTCTTGCGTGAATACGACACTGTAGCAAAACTCGAATCAGACAGATTCGGTGTTCTAATAAAAGACATTCAAAGAGAAGAGGACGTGTTTGTTATTGTAAAAAGACTTCTCGATGTGCTTTTTAAACCATATTCAACAGGTTCAAGTAGCATAATTATGGGATTTAACGCAGGAATATCAATGTTTCCATCAGATTCAAAAGATGCGGAAGAGTTGATTGAAAAAGCAGAGATAGCTATTCCTGAAAGCAAAGAAAAATCCGTAAATCTCGGGTTTTACAGAGACTCTCTCAAAGAGAAATTTACAAAAAGGGTTCAGATAGAATCATCATTCCTAAAAGCTTTAGAAAACGACGAGTTCGTGTTCTTCTTACAACCCTATGTAAATGCAAACGATTTAAGCATAGGTGGAGCAGAAGCCTTAATAAGATGGAAGAAAAACGGCAAGATAATATCTCCTATGGAGTTTGTGCCAATACTCGAAGAGATGAAACTAATAAAGGATTTGGAAATTTGGACTGTAAACAAAAAGCTGCCATGTCTTAAAAATATTATAGAAAAAGGAATACCAATAGCTTTAAACATATCTCCTGTAAGTCTAAATGACGACCTGTTTGTAGAAAAGCTGATAAATAGTGTCAAAGAAAACGGCATCAACCCTAAAATGTTGAGAATAGAGATAACCGAAAGGTTGTTTATAGAAAATCTGCAGAAAGCCGCAAAAACATTAAATAAACTTAGAAACAAAGGATTTAAAATAATGGTTGACGACTTCGGAACAGGTTACTCTTCTTTATCATATATTTCAAAATTGCCACTTGATTTCATAAAAATCGATATCTCGTTCACGAGAATTATCTTAAACGATGCAAAAACTCTATCAATAGTAAAAACAATACTATTTATGGCAAAAGAGCTGGGCATAAAAACCGTCGCAGAAGGTGTCGAAACAAAAGAACAGGCAAACTTACTAAAACAGATAGGCTGCGATTATCTGCAAGGTTTCCTATTCTACAAACCCATGCCAGCTGAAGAGTTAGTCAAACTAATACGATAATATATTAACTTTCTTCAATTTTTCTAATTATTTTGATAAAATTAAGCATGTTTAGAAATAAAAAGTGGCTAAAGTCCATCTTCTCTTTAAACATATCAGAAGAAATCTCCAACCAATCCCGCATATCGGCTGTAATTATACCTTTTTTACCAAAAAATGGCGAGTGGTTTCTGATTTTTGAGAAAAAAGCCAAAAGCTTGAGAAAACATGCAGGTCAAATAAGCTTTCCGGGTGGCATAAAAGAGCCGAACGACAAAACCCTTCTACATACTGCAATCAGAGAAACATGTGAAGAGATTGGTATATGTGAAAACGACATAGAGATAATTGGCAACATCGAGCCGACAAAAACATTAACGACGGATTACCTTATCTATCCATTTGTCGGCATAGTAAACAGACAACCACCATACAAAATCAATCCGGACGAAGTCGAGAAACTACTCTTTGTTCCCTTAAACTTTCTCATCGAGCACTATCCTATCAAAAAAGGAAAACTCAACTATAACGGAAAAATCAGGGAAACACCACTTGTTGAATATGAAGGTGAAATCATCTGGGGAGCAACGGCAAGGATTTTAAACAAGCTTTTACCAAAACTGTTATGATAGATTCAATCGCCTTAATCGTTATATTAAGCTTTCTCATTCCAATAGCATCAACAAGACTACTTGGTGGTGCAATACCTTCTGTTGCCTTCGAGATATTTGCAGGTTTTATTATAGGAAACAGCGGACTAAAACTCATAACAACAAATGGCGAAACTATGGAGTTTTTGTCAACCTTTGGGCTTGCGTTTTTAATGTTTTTAGGCGGACTTGAGAGTGATTTAAACTTCAAAAAATTCTCAGGCAAAAGTTTTTTTAACTCTCCAATATTTATAGCGGCACTAATTTTAATACTAACAGCCGTATTCTCATGGTTCTTCTCAAAATTTTTAATATCACAATTTGATTGCGCAAACAGTGTTTTATACCTAACCCTTATATTCTCCACAACTTCTGTGGCAATAGTCTTTCCAACATTAAAATCGAGAAGCGACCTTAAACTCGCATATAAACAGACGCTTCTGTATGCCGCCTTTTTAGCCGACTTTTTAACGCTTACGGCAATATCTATCTTCTCATTCTATAAAGAAAAAGGTGAGCCAATTGCAGAGATACTGCTTCTATTTTCTATCTTCGGCATAGCGTTCCTTATTATTCGATTCTTAAAAAGAGCTCCACAGCATAAAGCTATACACGAGTCTGTCTCTATGCTCAAACATAAATCACATATTCAGTTTGGAATTCGCGGTGCGTTTGCCCTGCTCTTTCTGTTTATGTTTCTTGCAGAAAAGTTTGGCATTGAAGTAATATTGGGAAGTTTCATAGCAGGATTGATTATCTCAAACCTAAACTCAAGAGAAACAAAAGTCTTAAGAATAAAACTCGATGCGCTCGGGTATGGATTCTTCATTCCGTTTTTCTTTATCTATCAAGGAGCAAAAGCTACCTTACCTTTTGATACAAAGATTGGCTTAGAGTTCTTATTAACAATCGTAATTGGTGGCATTCTGATAAAAATTTTAGCATCACTGCCACTAAAGATAAGATTCTCTTTAAAAGACACAATAGCAGGTGGCATACTTTTAAGCGGAAGGTTAAGCTTGATTATTGCTGCAAGCATTATAGGTTTGAAACTGGGTATAATTGACAGAGAAGTAAACTCAGCTATTATCATCCTTGCTGCAATAACATGCATTCTAAGCCCAACGCTCTTTGGCATTATAAAGAAACCCAAAAAACAGAAAAATTTGATATAGTTGAATAAATTTCTTACAATCTTAAAAACAAGGAGGAAAAGATGAAAAAAAGTCTATTAATAAGCATAGCAGCTGCCGCACTTCTAATCATCGTATCCGTTGGTGTATATCTTTATTTGAACGCATCTTTTGAAAAAAAAGCAAAAGAGCAGATAGAAAATTTAACAAAGAATAACAACACAATAAAAAATTTTTATTACAAAAATCTAAAAGCCAATTTATTCTCAAAAAGCATTCAGCTTAAAGGTATAGAATTTGAAGTCGAAAATAAGGGCAACATAACAGGAAAAGTAAAAGTCAAAGAAGTTGTACTCAAAGGAAACCTAAATAACGATTATGAAGCGGAGTTCAAAAATGCAACCTTAATAAATATGAACATAAACGGACCCACTCAACTCATAGGAAAAACCATCTTAACGGCAAAAAATGGCGAGTTTGAATATAAAGACAGAAAGGGTAAAATAAAGTACGAGTTCTCAGTTGAAGATATAAAGTTCAACAAAAATTTCTTTAAAGATTTACAGAACAACAGTAAGCAGGTAAATGAAATCCTGACGGATGTAATAAAAATAGACAACCCTATCGAGATAGAAGGAAAAATCGAAGCAAACAAAAATAAGAAAACATTTAAAGTAAAAAAATACAAAATAGATTGGAAAAATAACTTTTCGTTTGAATACTCCCTAAAGTTCGAAAACATAAACTTCTACAAACTAAAAAAAATTGCAGATGAATTAAATAACAACAAAAACCAAAATCCCTTGGCTGTACTTGAATTTTTCGGGGAGTTGGGAAAAATAAAACCTATAAAAATAGCTTTTGAGATAAAAGATAGCGGACTCAAAGAAAGATTATTTAACTATATAAAAAGCAAAGATAATCAGACAAAAGAGCAAATTATAAATGAACTTGAAAATAAACTGTCAAATTCAGAGTTTAGAGATTTTAAAGATGCAATAATAAACTTTGTAAAAACAGACAACGGTAAAATAAAACTAACCATAGAAAACCCAAATAAATTATCGATAAGCGAGATTATTCAAAATGCAAACTCTTTTAGGGACATACAAGAAGAGCTCAAGATAAAACTCTCAAATTAGGAGGCAAAAAACATGAAAGCCATCCATACGGACAAAGCACCGAAAGCCTTAGGCCCATACTCTCAGGCAGTAGTCGAAGGCAATTTTTGTTTTGTCTCTATGCAACTTCCCATAAACCCAGAAAACGGCCAGATAGACAGTGATATAAAAAATCAGACAAAACAGGTTATAGAGAATGTAAAAAACATTCTTCAGCAGGCTGACTTTAATCTCGAAAATGTTGTAAAGGCAACCCTTTACATAACTGACTTAAACGATTTTGCAACGATAAACGAGATATACGCAGAATACTTCACACATAAACCCGCTCGCTCCTTAGTCGTTCAAGCAGCTATGCCAAAAGGAGCAAGTGTTGCTTTGGATGTTATAGCATGTAAATAAACCCCATAAAAGGAGCATTAAGTGTTCATCAGAACCTTCAGAAATAAAGAATTCATTGATAGAGATAAAGAAATAAAGTTTCTGCTTGAGCGATTCAATGAAGTGCCAGATGAAATTCTCTGGCTTTATGGACCCAAATCCTGTGGCAAAACAACACTCATTGAGTATGTTGTTGAAAAGGAGCTGTTTGAAGATTTTGAGAATCTGAAGCCAAGAGATAACTATTGGGTTAGGTATGTAAACTTAAGAGGGAAACTCATATCAAGCTACGGGACATTCTTTGAGTCTTTCATTAAGTCAGAAGAAGATTATGAAGTTCAAAAAAGTATATCTGCAGGAGTGTCTATTGCAGTAATCACACTTAAAGCAGAAGTCTTAAAACAGGTAAAAGAGAGAAAAAAGGATTTATTTGATGCTCTAATAGATGAACTTTATAAAAAGGTAAAGAAAGAAAATAAAAAACCCATTCTCATTATTGATGAGATTCAGACATTGGAAGAGATTTACATCAATGGAGAAAGAGAGCTCCTAAAAGAGTTTTTAAACTTCTGTGTAAGATTGACAAAAGAGACGCATCTGTCTCATGTTGTAATCCTTTCTTCAAACACAATCTTTATAAACAGGATTTACAACGAAGCAAAACTGAAAGAGACAAGCACATTTTACAAAATCGACCATCTCGATAAAGATACAGTGTTTGAATATTTAGACTACCACAAAATACCAAAAGATAAACAAAACCTAATCTGGGATTATCTCGGTGGAAGCATATACAGACTGCAAAAGTTTTTAAGGGATAAAAATAAGCTTGATTCAATTGAAGAGTATTTAAAAGAGCAAGTAAATCTGGCTTTTAGTGAAATAAAACACATATTTATAATGGAAATGGAAAACGAAGAAATAGATATATTTAAACAGATAGCAAAGACGATAGCAGAAAACGGATTCTATCTTCTAAAAGACAAAGAAGACAAAAAGTTTGTTAAGGTTGTAAGCTCCATGAGCCAGAAAGAGATTCTATTCTTTGACCCTTTAAGCGATAAAATAAAGGGAAACAACCGGCTGTATGAGAAGGCATTTGAAAAATAAAATAGCTATTTTGATATCTCTTTTAGCCTATCCAATAATTCTTTGGGTGTGGTATCAAGCTTTTCAGCTACACTTTTAAGCGTATCATCAGGGTTAATCTCGACTCCCTTCTCCTTTAAATATGCTTTTACTTTTCCAAACTTTATAACACCTTCCGAAGCAAGCTCTTTTATTGTCTTTTTACCAATTCCGAAAGATATAGTTGGTTCATCACTCTTCTTTAGCGCCTTTATCGCAATGTATATGTTCATAGGTGTTGTATTATTTTTCTTTGCTATCTCTTTTAAACTCTCATCTGCCGACTCAACCCTTATTCCTTTCTCGCTAAGAATCTTCATGGCTTCATTTAAATCTATTGACACCCTTTTGCAAAAAACTCTAAGACTTGATTCTTCTGCATGACCGTAAGGTGGTTGATAATCTGGACTCTTTATCCAACTATCCTTCAGATAGGTCTCAAAGTCAAAATAAGATTTAAAAGGTTGAAAATGATACAAACCACCAAGAAAGAAAACAACAGAAACAATCAAGCTAAGCAAAAACTCAAGTCTTGTAAAGCTTATCTTCCTTGCTTTGTTTTTTAGATAATTAACAATGGCATTCCAATTTAGATAAACATGAATAACACCAAATATCAGAAACAAAACCATAAAAGAGACATGAATATCGCTATACTGAGTTTTGGTAAGCCCTAAAAACTTCCAACCAGTCCAATAAGCAACTTTCCCCTGCGGAACAAAAAACAGCACGATTCCAGTAAATGACATAACTATAAAAGAAAACAACATAATTAGAGAAGTAAATCTTCTTAGACTCACTGCTTAGCCCCCTTATTAGAGCCTTCTTTAAACGGTTTTATTATAGCATGTATTTCTGCAGGTGTCGTGTTATTATGTAAGGCTATCTCTTTTAGACTCTCATCTATTGAGTCAACTCTTATACCTTCTTTTTTGAGTGCTTCCAAGGCCTTAGTTAAATCTATGGAAGTCTTTTTACACAACACTTTTAAGCTCGACTCTTCTGCATGACTATAAGGCGGCTGAGATTCCATGCCCTTCAACCATATGCTCTTTATACGAACTTCAAAGTCAAAATACGACTTAAATGGCTGAAATGTGTATATGCTGCCAATAAAAAATAGAGTTATAATACCCAAACTCACGATAAGCTCACTCTTTTTAAAAGATATTTTACCCTTCTTATTCTTCAAATAATTCAAAATAGACTTCCAATTAAGATAGATGTGAATAATCCCAAAAGCCACAAACACAACCATAAATGCCACATGAAGCTTCTCGTATTGAAGCTTGTTAAGTCCCAAAAATCTCCAGTTTATCCAATCTGCAATATCACCCCATGGAACGAGAAATAAAACAATCCCGCTAAAAGACATAATTATAAATGAAAACAGCATAACCAACGACGTAAGTCTTCTTAAGCTCATTTAATTGACATCCTTTCTCTTTTTAGAGTCAAAAATATACGCAAACATTGGGACATAGGCAAGAGTTAAAAATGTTCCAACAATTAAACCACCTACAGCAACATCTGCCAACGGCGAAAGTCTTTCCAATCCAACAGCCCTTTGAAGAGCTATAGGTATCATACCTGCAATAGTTCCAAATGCCGTCATCATAACAGGCCTAAACCTAACTTTAACACTTTCAATGGCACTCTCAAAAGGAGACTCTTTTTTTCTGTAATGCTGATAAAAATCAATAAGCAGAACGGAATTCTTTATGATAATACCAAATAGAAGCAGAAGACCCATTAGCGATGGCATGCAAGAAGGTTTATGAAATATAACCAATGCCCAACTTGCTCCTATCATTGAAAGTGGTAAAACAATAATCATCACAAGAGCCATTCTAACTGACCGATAAACCGCAATAAGTACCATAATAAGCGCTATAACACCTATTAGAATGGCCTTAACCATTCTTTTAAAGCTGTCGTTTAACTGCTTTATGCTTCCCTGTTGAGACACGATGAAGTTCTTTATATCCATGTTTTTCAAGATTCTGTTGCTCTCATCTGTAAGGATACTGATAGGTTTTCTATTCCTAAAGGCGTTCACATCAATACTGTAAAGCAAATTCTCCCTTTCCAGTTTGGCTTGAGTGAACACTCTTTTAAATTTTGCAACTTCATAAAGTGGAATGTAATATCCAGAAGGCGTTTTAATAGGCAAGAGTTTTAAAGATTGTAGGTTTTCGTTGAACTTACCTTCAAGATAAATCCTTACGGGCTGACTATTCATCGATGAGAAATCCCCACTCAGTGATATTATTTTTCCGCCAGTAGGTATCTGCGATATTATGGCAAAAGGCGTAAGACCATAAGTCAAAGCCTTCTGTGTATCTATCTTCAAAACGACTTCTTCAAAATTCTTCTGCCAGCTTAGACTAACAGATGTCAAACCCTTTACACTTTTTATCTCTTTTTCAATCTTTAAAGCTTCAGTATTTAAACCGTAATATGTAGGGCTTTGAACCCTAATATCCAAAGGTGCTTTTATTGTTGATAAAGGTGTTGCTCCGTAATCGTAAACATCGGCACTTTCTATGCCTTCTATAGTGTTAAGTTTATCCCTTATTATACCTTCAATCTGCCATATATTCTTTTTTCTGTGAAACCTATCAACACAGATAACCGTAATAGACGCTTCACTACCCAAATCCCCACTTCCTAAGGACAAAACGCCCGGCTCAGAACCAAAAGCCGCAGAGCTCATCTCAACATATTTCTGTTTATTTAACCACTCAAGAAACGGTTTCAACCTGTTTTCAGCAACAGAAACCGTATCGTTAGGGCTAAATTTCACATGTATTTTAATTATTCCCGTATCCATAGGCGGCATTATATCCCTTCCGACAAGTGGCATAACAACCCTTATGCTAACAGCAAGAACAACCATAACACCCAAAACTATAGCAACCCTTCTCAAAACCCTTTTGCCATTATTGGAAAACTTTAGTATGTTTAGATATGGATTTATGAGCCTTGCAAATGTGTGTTGATAAATCTTCTCAAAAAATCTCTCAAACTTTGTTTTTCCCGTTCCCTTTCTATAAAGATAATAGGAGAGCTTAGGAATAAAGGTTATAGAAAGAAAATAGGAAACAATTAAGGCTATGATAAGCGTTGAAACGAGCGGCCTAAATATCCTTTGTGGATAATCTCCAACAAACATCATAGGAAACAGAACCGTAATTGTTGCAAGTGTTCCTGCAAACACAGGAGCAACGACTTCTTTCGTGCCGTTTTTTATTGCCGTATCCAAATCTTCCTTTAATTCCGTCAAATGTCTCTCTATGTTTTCCAAAACAACAACGGCATCGTCTGTGAGCATTCCCAAAGCCAAGATAATTGCCGTATAGATGATAATGTTGAGCTCGCCTCCTGAAAGCCATATAACAGCCAAAGTAGTGAAAAACACCATAGGAATCGATAAACCTGCAGCAATAATAGCCCTTAAATTGCCAAGAAAAATTAAAAGAACGAAAAGCGTGAAGATAATAGCATCTCTTAAAGCTTCAATCATATTCAAATTTGATGTCTCTATAAGATTTCTTTGCGTATCTGATATCTGAAATTTTATATTGGGATACTCCTTTTCTAAATACTTCATAGCTTTCCTTGCAGCATCACTTGTTGCAAGAACATTTCCACCGGGAGCCCTTTGAATTACCAAAGCTATTGCAGGCTCTCCATTACCCATATACCCACTGAAGCGTTTTTCGTATCCCCACTTAACTTTAGCAATATCTTTGAGATAGACATTTGGAGCAATCATAAGGTTCTTTAGCCTATTGACATTGTCTATCTCCCCATAATATGTCAAAGTAAGAAAGTCGTTTTTACTTTTTAGAAAGCCTATAGGCGCATCCCTATTCAAAGAAGCAATAACACCCATAACTTTATCGAGAGAAAGATTGTATTTTGCTATTTTGTATGGGTCTATCTCTATAATTATGGCACTCTTATAACCACCAAACACTTCAACATTACCTATCTCTTTAAAGCTCAACAGATAAGGTTTTATAAAGTTATCTGCTATCTTCCTTATGTCAGCAAGCGTTATACGACTGTCTTTCGGGCTTAAAGAAATAACATCAACAGGTGCAGTAAAACTTCCTACAGAGTAAACAGAAGGATTTGCGTTTGCCGGCAATTTAGACCTAACCCTTGCTATGGCGTTGGATACATCAACTAATGCCCCTCTCAAACCTTTTTTATACTCAAAAACAACCTTAACAATAGAAAAGTTCGCAGCATTTATACTGCTTATCTGCCTTACATAACTTATTTTTGACACTTCTTCTTCTATTGGTTTTGAAACCATACTTGCAGCTGTTTGAGCTGTTGCACCAGGAATTTTAGTAACTATAACAACCTGCGGTCTTTCTGCATCAGGAAACAGATTCTTGGGCAACTCTTTATACCCTATAATACCCAAAACAAAAAACAAAGCAATTATACTAAACAGCAGATAGGGTCTTTTGTAAAAATATTCAAACATGCTCTTACTCCTTCACAACTTTAACGCCACCAAGAAGTCTTACAAAAATATCGGGTTTTGCCACTATAAGCTGCTTCCCAACGATAGAAGTATCACTTACTGCTAAACCTTCTTCTCCGCTTGCTAAAATGTGCACAGGCTTAGGTATAGCTCTGTCATTTTTAAAGATAAATACAATATTCTTGCCATTATCATTTAAAACAGCATCAAAAGGCAATTTTACAGCTTTGCCTTTAAACACCACGACTGATACCTTGACTTTTGAACCTGCGGCAAGGTTTGTATCAATATTGGCTTTATACTCATCAAGCCCGTTGAATGTGCTATTTAAAGCAAATAATTCATAAAACTTGCCGTCAAAAATAACACCTTTTGGCTTTATATCCGAAGGAAGCATGACCATAAGATATTTGCCTTTATTGGAACTGACTTCAACGATAGGTCTTGATGGCAGAACCATATCACCAACATTTAAAAACTTCTTACTTATAACACCATCAATTGGGGATTTTAAAACAGCATAACTTAAAAGATTTTTAAGCTCTCTAATGCTATTTCTCACACCCTTAATCTCAGATTTTATTGATGCTATGTTCGATTTAAGTAATGCTATTTGACTTTCTTCCTTTTGATACTGCTCAATTGAGACACCTTTAACCTTCAAAAGCTGCCTGCTTCTGTTGTGGCTTAGAATTGCGTTCTTTAGACTAATTTCAGCAGAGTTAAGTTTTGACTTCAATGATTTAAGCTTAGAATATGCAGAGTTTAATTTAGATTTAACAGATGTTGCATCTATTTTTGCAACAATATCTCCCTTTTTCACCCTATCGCCTAAATTTTTAACATAAAGCACTCTTCCTGCCAAATTCGTCGTTATATTCACATTGGCAGAGCTTTGAATAATGCCTAAACCCGTTAATGTTAAATAGAAACTGCTCTTCTTGGGTGTTATCGTTTTAACAACGACAGGATAAATCTTTGGCGGCTTTAAACTCTCAAGCTCCTTTTTTCTTAATCTAACAAGAAATGCCAACGACACAACAAGCAAAACAACAACCGTTATTACGACAAATCTTCTCATTTGACCAACTCCTTCAAATCATTTCCAAAGATAACTGCAAGTTCAGATATTATCTCCCATCTTCTCATTTTCAATTCATATAAATTGGCCTTAGCATTCAAAAAATCGCTAACATACTTAAGATAATCTTCTTCTGTCATTCTTCCGATTCTAAAGGCAACTTCAGCGTAATTAAGCATCCTCTTTTTATCTTTAACATCCTTATATGCAAGTTTTATAGAGCTGTTTAGAATAGTAAGATTTTTCTTAAGTTCCTTACTTTTGCTTGCAAGTTCTAACGATACCTGTTCTAATTCGAACTTCGTTTTCAAATAGTCCGACTTTGCCATCTCTATATCGGTATATAAAGGTTTATCAAATATAGGAATACTTACAAATACACCTATGCTTCCGTAATTTCTAACAACTGGGTCGTTTGTATTATAGCTTCTTCCGAACTTTCTAAACACCTTACCTGAAAGATAAACCTTCGGTAAAAGTTCAGACTCCTTAGCTCTAATGGCATACCTTTTGGCTTCAAGCTGATATTGAAGTGGTTTGATTGGTAAAAATTCACCACCTTTAGGTTTTTTAACGAGTTGCATTTTTACAGGTTCTGTGAGTTTTATTCCCGTCAATGTGTATATAGCTGACAAAACCTGATTTTTAGAAGTTTCAATGCTATTTACCTTTATTCTTATTGAGCTTATGGCAGATTCTATCTTTAAAACGGAAACTGGTGCTGCTCTTCCGTTTTTTACTGCAACATTTAGTATCTTAAGTTGTTTTTTTAGTCTCTCTTTTTCAGCGTCTAAAGCTTTCTTTAGATTCTCTAAATACTCCAATTTGGCATTTAAAACCACGATACTTGCTTCATTTCTTATAAACTCAAGCTTCTTTCTCTCAGCAGCACTCTTCTTCATTTCTAAAGCCTTCTTAGAAATCTCAAACAAAGGAAACATTAGTATAGGAAACTTAACTTCAACGCCTATCTGGGTTATATTCTTGCTAAATGGATAAGAACCAGAACTGTGGGCAATCTCAGAACTCTCCGTTGGCGTCATTGGTCTTAAACTCGTTGGCGAGTTGTAATGCTCCCATCCTGCAATACCGTATATCGAAGGATAAAAATTGTCAGTGGCTCTTTTATATCCTATATTTGCCTGTTTAACCATTAAAGAGTTAATTCTACTTATAGGTTGTCTCTTTAAAGCGTTAAATAAAACCTGTATGTTAATGGAATAAGCATAAGAAGAAAAAACTCCAAAAAATAAACCGCACAACAAAACTACTTTTAATTTTTTCACTTTCTCAATCCCCTCAAAATTAATTCACACAATTCATTGATATCTCTATCCCTATCACTGAGAAAAGAAGGTAATCTACTTACTTCATTCTTAAAGTTCATCCTCATATCGGCAGAACAGATATAAAAACTAATGGCTCCTATTACAGAAAAATGAACCATTTTTGTGTCAACTTTTTTAAAAACTCCACTTTTAAAACCATCTTCCAAAATACTCTCAAGAATTTTCAATATATCGACAAAAACACCTATTAAATTATCAGACAAATGCTCACCGCCAGATGCAACTTCCCTCATTAGAATCCTTAAAAAAGATTCGTCGTTTTTAGCATGTCTATAAAACGAATTTATATAGGTTTTTATTGAGTTTTCAGGGTCTTTAGAATCTCTTATACCATTTTCTAAATCTTTTAAAACTCTAAGTATGGAATCCTCAACTGACGCTTGATACAGCTCTTCCTTCCCCTTAAAATAGTAATATATAGTCGCTTTGTTGACATGTGCCTTAGATGCTATCTCGTCAACACATGTTCCATCGTATCCTTTAGTGGCAAATAGCCTTCTGGCCGTCTTGATAATTAGCTCTCTCTTACTCATTCAAAACTCCAACTAACCAGTTAGTATAATAATTTTTGCAAACTGTCAAGCAAAAAATAAATTTTAGCAAATACATCAAACGACAGTTTGAAGACTAAGCAACTGACTATTGCACAATATCAAATTTTCTCACAAGCAAACCTGTAAGATAAAGAGAAGTCGGTATGTTAACAAGATAGGGATGATCTATATCCTGTTTTAAAAACTCGACAACTTCAAGCTCAGTGGACTTCTCAGAAGAAACACTCAAACACAAATCCAAAAGCTCCTTGAATCCAACAGCAAAAGAGCAGCTAAAAACGGCAAGATAACCGCCACTTTTTAATCTATCAATACCGTTTGCTATCAAATACTTATAGCCCTTCATGGCTCCTTTTACCGAGTTTCTATTCTTTGCAAAAGCAGGCGGATCAATAATTATCAAATCGTAATCTTCTTTCTCATCTTTTAAAAAATCAAAAGCATCGTAATTTACAATCTCATAATTTCTAAGTCCATTCATCTCTGCGTTTTTCTCTATAAGCTTGCAATTCTCTTTGGATATTTCAACAAACTTCACAAACTTAGCTTTAGAATAGACACCAAAGCCGCCAGAACTTGCAAACATATCAAGAACACGCTCTACTTTTAGACTTCCTACAATGCTTCTGTTCTTTCTCTGGTCAAGATAAAAACCCGTCTTTTGCCCTTTTTTCAAGTTAGTAATAAACCTAAAGCCGTTTTCAACAACGATAAACTCATCGTCAACATCTCCAAACAACAGGGCATCTTCAACCTTTAACCCTTCTTTCTCTCTTATGTTATTCGATTTCTCAAATATGCCCTTAGGATTGAGCACTCTCTTTAAGATATCAACAATCCTGCCCTTTAACCTATCAACACCAGCTGTATCAAAAGAACAGACAAGATTGTCGCCGTACATATCAACAACAAGTCCACTTAATCCATCAGCATCCGAATGAAACAGTCTCAATGAGTCCGTTATCTCTTTTAGTCCTTCTCTTCTTTTAACTGCTCTGTCTATTGCATGCTCAAGATAAACATCTATATCAAAATCAGCTTCAAAACTTATAACCCTTGCTCTTATTTTGCTTTTTGGATTAAAAAATGCAAAAGCCAAAGGTTTATCTTTATAAAACAGCCGAACTATTTCGCCCGGTTTTGTATCTTCTTCTCTTTCTATCTCAAGATTGTAAATCCAGGTTTGCCTTTTTTTGAGTTTCTCAAAGCCCTTCCTGTTGACAAAAACCCGTCTCACCAACCACCACCAAGAGCCTTATAAAGCTCAACTTCGGCTTTTAAATAATCGCTCTTTGCGTTTAAAAGCCCAATAGAATGCTCTATGCACAAATTCTTACTTTTCAAAAGAGAGACAATATCTTCCAAGCCGTTCTCGTATCTCTTCTTGCTGTTTTCATAAATCGAGCATGCATCATTTTTTGAAACAGTCGCACTGTTTAGTTTTGATTTAAGTGTTGAGATACTGCTTAGGTCAACATATATCTCTCTAAATGCGTTTTTAACTGTTTTTACATAGTTCAAAAGAGCCTGCTTTCTCAAAGAATCAGCCTGTTTTATCTGATTTTCTATTCTGCCAAACTCGAAAATAGGCATAAGGGCATTCAAAAATATATCCCAAAGCCTTGTATTTGGCATAACCCACTCTCTAAACTTATTACTCTCATACCCACCTTCAACGGTTAGATTAAACGAAGGCAGAAGTTTTGCCTTCTGAGAGCTAAGATTAAACTCTGAAGCTTTAAGATTATTCAAAGCAACTTGAATATCAGGCCTTTTTTTAATGACTTCTGAAGGCATAAACGACGGTATTTCAATAGGCTCTGGAAGAGTGCAAGAGAATGTCTTTGATGAGAAGATATCCTTAGGCTGGCTGCCAATTAGAAACTCAAGCGTGGCTCTATCCTGTTTAAACTTCTCTTTAAGCGAATCTATCGTGGTCTTGAGCTTTAAAAGAGTTATCTGAGCATTTTTCACATCGTCAACTGAAGCAAGGCCTATCTCGTATTTTTTTCTTGTCAAATCAAGAATCTTACGAGTATTACTCAACATCTTCTCATAAAGCTTAAGACTCATGCCTGTTGAACACAAATCAAAGTAAGTCTCAGCAACCTGACTAATAAGATTGAGTTTTATCTCCTTTGCATACTCCTTTTGAGCAAGCAACTTATACAATTGAGACTTTCTTGCACTGTTTAGCTTTCCAAACAGGTCTGGCTCAAATGTTATGCTGCCTTTTAGGTTATAATCGTCTGTTGGCTTTGCGTAAGGATACAGTCTTTTTGATTTCTGAGCCCTTCCCATTGATGCAGAAGCATCTACGGAAGGAAGCATGTTTGCCTTTGATATACCGTATTCTGCCTTAAGCTGTTTTATCTTTTCAAACGCTATCAAAAGGTCTGAGTTGTTTTTTAAAGCCTTATTTACAAAATAGACCAATCTTTTATCATTGAACTTTTCCCACCAGTTGGCATCTATAAAAGTATCTCCTTTTTGGGCTTTTGGAAGCTGTAAGTTTGGTTTAACAGATGCCGTCTTAATAGAACAGCTATACAAAAAAACAGCCAAAACAAAAACAATAAGCCTTTTCATTTTATACCCTTAAGTCTCATTATCAGATAGTAAAGCGTTGGTATAAACAGAACACCAATTATAGTTGCAACAATCATGCCAGACACAACCGTTATACCTATGATATGCCGTGCCATAGCACCTGCGCCGCTGCTTACAATCAAAGAAAATGAACCTGCAATGAAGGCAACAGAAGTCATAATAATAGGCCTAAACCTTATCCTTGATGCTTCTATAGTGGCATCAACAAGATTCATTCTTTTTCTTCTCTCTTCTGCAAACTCGACAATCAGAATGGCGTTTTTGGCTGCAAGTCCTATAAGCGTAATAATTCCAACCTGCATGTATATATCGTTTTCAAGGTGGAGTAAAAAGAGACCCAAAACCGCACCGAGAATGCCAAATGGAACGGTAAGCAGAATAGCAATAGGAGAAAGCCAACTCTCATAAAGCGCAACCAAAATCAAAAACACAAAAACAAGAGAGAACAGATACGCTATATTGCCTTTTTTCTGTGCAATCTTCTCTTCAAGCGAACTTCCAGACCACTGCAGCGTATATCCTTCTGGTAAGTATTTTTTTGCAAGCTTCTGGATTTCGCTCATTGCATCACCTGTCGTAAAACCCGGCTTCGGCTGACCCATAATCTTCGCAGACTCAAACAGATTGAACCTTTGAAGCGTCGTTGCCGTTGTTGTTCTTTCTATCTTTATTAAACTACTTACAGGCACAAGATAACCATTTTTTGACCTGATATAAACATAATCGTAATCCGAAGGAGAAACCCTAAACCCTTCAAGCCCTTCGATATTTACATGAAATGTCCTACCATAAAGGTTTATGTCGTTCACATAGGTTTTACCAAAAATCATAGAGAGAGTATTATAAACATCATCAACAGAAACACCCAAAGCGTAAGCTTTTCTTCTGTCAACGGTTATCTTAAATGACGGAGTGTTGGCCTGCAGCGTCGTTCTAACACCCATCAAAACAGGGTCTCTATTTGCTTCCCTTATAAACTTCTCCACGCTGCTTGAAAACTTCTCCAACGGGTCGCCATTCCTGTTTTGTATATACCCTTCAAACCCACCTGTTATGCTCATTCCCATTATCGGCGGTGGGTTGAATATAAACACCATCGCATCTCTGTTTTGCATATATTGAAACATAAGCATATGAGCCAAGTATATTGTGCTTAATTTAAAACCCTTTCTTTTACTCCAATCTGTAAGCTTGACAAATGTTATGGCAGCATTGGGCTGAATGCCAAAACTGGCAAAGTCAAGCCCAACAATTGACAGTTCGCTTTCCACATACGGCTTTTTCATTAAAGATTTATCTATTTTTGCAACCGTTGTCTCTGTTCTTTTTAGATTCGTCCCGGGCATCATATATGTCATAACAAACAGATAACCCTTATCTTCAGGCGGAACAAGAGCTGTTGGAAGCTGTCGCCATATGAAGAATATCACAGCAATAACGCCAGCATAGAATACAAGGTTTATCAGAGCTATCTTGAGCATAAACCTAACTGTCTTTGTAAACTTACCAGTAAGCCAGTCAAAGAAGCGCTGAAACCAAGCTATAACCTTTGATGGTTTTATCTCACCCTTCAAGAATACAACACACAAAGCAGGTGTAAGCGTAAGGGCAACAATACCCGACAAAAACATCGATATGGAAAGTGTAATGGCAAACTGCTGAAACATCTTACCAGAAAAACCGCCGATAAAAGCAGCAGGAATAAAAACAGCAGAAAGCACAAGCACAATAGCTATAATTGGTGCTGTAATCTCATTCATAGCTTCAATAGCCGCTTCTTTGATGGGCAAATTCTTTTCCCGAATAACCCTTTCTATGTTCTCTATAACGATTATCGCATCATCAACGACAAGACCAATCGCCAAAACCAAGCCAAACAGAGTAAGCAAATTGATAGAAAAACCGAACAGATAAAATCCTGCAAATGTTCCAACAATCGAGACGGGTATAGCAAGAACAGGAATTATTGTCGCCCTTAGATTACCCAAAAATAGATAGACAACAACAATAACAAGAATCAACGCCACAATGAGCGTATGTATAACTTCATTTATTGAAGCCTTAATAAACTTCGTTGGGTCGTAAGCCGTGTAATACACGATATCCTTAGGAAAATCCTTTGAAAGTCTTTTCATCTCTTCATCAACAGCCTTTGAGACGGCAAGTGCATTAGCACCGGGCGAAGCAAATATAGCTACTGGAACGGCGGGTTTTGAGTTATAAAATGAATCAACGGCATAGCTTTCGGCTCCAAGCTCAATCTTTGCCACATCTTTAAGCCTTAAAACAGCTCCATCCTTCAAGCTTTTAAGAATGATATTCTCAAACTGTTTTACACTCTTCAATCTTCCACTACCCTGAACAATGTATGTAAAGGCATACTTATCCGATGTCGGCTGGTTGGCTATGCTACCTGCTGAAAACTCTTCGTTTTGAGACTCTATGGCTTTATAAATATCCTGCGGTGTCAGAGAGTATTTTGCAAGTTTATCCGGGTATAACCAGACCCTTATGGAATAAAGTTTGCTTCCAAAGATTATTGCATCACCAACACCCTTAACCCTTTTTAGTGCATCAAGCACATTGATATTGAGATAGTTTGTCAAATTCACTATATCCCTATTACCATTACTGCAAAAGGCATAGACTTTGAGTATATCAGGAGAACGCTCTCTTACTTCTATGCCCAACCGCCTAACCTTCTCAGGTAGCTTACTTAGAACATTCTGAACCCTATTTGATACATCTATTTTGGCTATCTCTGGGTCTGTTCCAACCTTAAAATAAACACTAATTGACAAAGAACCATAAGAAGCCGTCGATTGTATGTAAAGCATATTTTTAACACCGTTGATTGCTTCTTCCAATGGTGCTGCAACGGTTTTTAGAATTGTCTGTGCATCAGCTCCGGGATAATAGGCACTAACCGTAACGCGCGGCGGTGTAAGTTTTGGATACTCTTCAACGGGCAGGTTGTATATAGCCAAAATTCCAGCAATAACGATAATTAAAGCTATTACAGTGGCAAATCTTGGTCTGTTGATAAAGAACTTTGATATCATCTATTTACAATCTTCCCTATTTTTATCTTCATCTTGGGTCTTATCTTCATAAGATTGTCATAAGCAACTAAATCACTACTTTTTAGACCCTTTACTATAAAAAAACCATCCTTTTGAGCGACTATCTTTATGGGTTTTGGTATAACAACATTATCTTTAATAAGATAAACCATAGGAAAATGCTCTGTCTGTATAACGACACTCTGCGGAATCTTGGCGACTTCTCTATAATAGACATCTCCAAGCATAACCCTTACAAACTGATTAGGCATAAGCTTTAAATCATTATTATCGAAGATAGCCTTAGCCTTAACTGTTGATGTATCAGGGTCAATAACCTTATCAACAAAACAGAGCTTACCCACGATTTTTCCTTTAGGCAAAAGATAAACCCTTATGCCATTTTTAATATCATCTCTGTATTTCAAAAACTGCTCATCGGGTATAGAAAACTCCGCATATATGGGCTTAATCTTATCAATTTCTACCAACGCATCACCAACCTTCACATAGTTGCCAACATCTATAAGCTTCTCTCTAACATATCCACTGATAGGAGCTTTAACCTTTGTGTATGATAGCCTTATCTTCGCATCTTCAAGCTGAGCTTTTACAACTTCAACATTTGCCTTTGCCTGTTGATATCCGAAGAAGGCATCATCTCTTTTCTGAGCACTAACAAGATTCTCTTTAAAAGACTTCTCTATCCTAAGATAATTAGACTTTGCATTCTCAAGTTTGGCTTTTGCAAGCTTCAGCTGAGCAAATAACGAATCAACCTTAGCCTTGTATAAAGCAGGGTCTATAACAAACAGCACTTCACCCTTTTTAACGAAGCTACCTTCCCTAAAGAGCCTTTTAACTATCGTTCCGTCCACTTTAGCCCTTACAACACAACTATCGACACTTTTAAGCCTTGCAGGGAATATGGGATTTACTTCTATCTTATCTTTAACTTCAACTTTATACACATCAATAGTTGGAGTGAACTTAAAGTGTCTATTTTTTGGTGCTGCAAAAGACACAGTTGCAATTGCAACAATCAACAGGCAAATCAAGAAATCTTTAACTCTTCTCATCTCACTTCACCTTTTCTTTTGTTGAATTTTGTTATACAATTTAAATTAAATAAAGTCAACGAAAGGAAAGCAGATGATTACTCTGATAACAGGCGGTGTAAAATCTGGCAAAAGCAGGTTTGCCTTAAAACTCACAGAAAACAAAAAAGATAAATTCTTCATAGCAACAGCAGAACCGATAGATGACGAGATGAAAGCAAAGATAGAAAAGCACAAATTAGAGCGTAAGGGAGAATTTACAACAATAGAAGAGCCAATCTATCTTGCCAAAGCCATCTCAAACATTCAAAATGCTCAAGTTTGTATAATAGACTGTCTGAATATCTGGGTTAACAACCTTCTGTATTACGACAAATTAGACCAGATAGAAGAGCTTTTAAAACTATTAAAAAATTTCGTAAAGTTTGAGCTTATCTTTGTAAGCAACGAAGTGGGAATGGGGCTTCTGCCTGCAGATAAGCTGTCTCGACACTTCGTAAATCTTTTGGGAAATTTAAATCAGCAGATAGCAGCTATGTCTGATGCTGTGTATTTTATGGTTAGCGGATTGCCTTTAAAAATCAAATAGACTCTCTTACCCTTATTCCTAAACTTTCAAACAACTCAACTCTGTCTCTATTCTGCCCAACAGGAGAAAAAACAATCTCATCAACGCCCTTCTTAATAAGCCAGGATATCAATCGTATGGAATGACCTCTTCTCTCTTCATAGAAAGGATTTTCATATTCAATAACAGACAACAACTCACCTTCAACAGATTTTTCTTCTATTCTTATTCTGGCAACATCTCTTAGTCTCTCTGCTATATTTCCGTTTTCATCGAGCAGAAATGCGGTCTTTATTGTCGACTTTTTTGCCGGTTCGTAATGAATGGTTATAAACTGTAGGTTTTCTATCTCTCTTTTCAAATCATTCTCTATTTCTTCAACAAGGTCATGGGCTCTACTCATGTTTTTCTCATCGATTTTTATCGTTATATCGGCAACATAGATGCTGCCGGCTTTCCTTATAAAAACAAAATCTACGCTTTCAACTTTCGGATGAGAGACAATAATTTTCTTAGCTTTTTCTATAAGTTCCACATCAACGGAAGCATCAAGCAAGGTTAAAACAGCATCCTTCACTATCTCAAAGGCCTCTTTGTAAATTGCAAGGACAATAATCACAACTGCAACCTGTTGAGCATAGGGAACCTTAAAATAACTCATAACAATACCGATTATTGCCACAACCGTTGTTCCTGCATCGCCTATCCACTCCATAACATCAGCATTGACACCAGGAGAATTTAGTTTCTTTGCAGACCTTAACTCAAAATAGATAAAAACCACCTGAGCAATTAAAACAGCAACCAAAAATGGAATAGTTATATAAATATTAACTTTAACAAACGGATTCGAATGAAATATAACAGATTCAACAATTTCATAACCCACATAAAATATAGCTAAACCACCAAAAAGGGCAGCTAAATCTTCAAGCTTATGCATACCCAAAGGGAATCTTTTACTCTTCCTGCCCGAAAGCTTAACCGAAGCATAAATAAGAGAAGAAACAATAACATCTGATACGCTATGAATTCCATCTGCTATAATAACAGGAGTATTCGTAAAGACACCTACGCACAGTTTTCCAACGGCCATTACAATGTTCAGAAGTGTAGATGCTATGAGCCAGAACTCTTTTGCTTTTTGCAGATTTTTCTCTTCCATGCAGAAGATAATAATACTTTTTTCTCATGAGTCAACTTTTTAAACTTATGTTCAAAACAGGTTGACTAAATTCCTTCCTGTTGATATTTTAAGGTATGAATATGAATAAAAAGAATCGTGTCTCTTATGAAAATGTAAAACCATACACAACAAAGGATGGCTCAATCATAAGGGAATTGATACATCCCAATCATATGAAAGTAAAAAATATAAGTCTTGCGGAAGCCATAGTAAAACCGAACGAAGAGACTTTTTTACATATTCACAAAACTTCAGAAGAGATTTACCACATAACAGAAGGCAAAGGCGTCATGCAGCTTGGAGATAAAACCTTTGAAGTCAAAAAAGGCGATTCTATACTTATTCCGCCAAAAACACCACACAAAATCAAGAATAATTCACAAGAAGAACTAAAAATACTCTGCATCTGTTCGCCACCCTACTCTCACGAAGACACAGAGCTATTATAACTATATCAACCTACAAGATTCACAAACCTATAAGCCGGAATAACCTTGATTCTCACACCTTCTTCAACAATCTCTTCTTCATCATCAAAGGTTACAATAAACCCTTCTTTAAGATTAAAGTATTTACAACACTCTATAAGCCCTTCAATTTCCCTTTTTCTTGTTGCTTCTGATGAGAACTCATAGCAGACCTGAATGGCCATTCTTTCATCAACAACAAAATCACACTCTCTTTTGCCTTTAAAGAATTTTATACTGTTATATTTTGTTTTAAGCTCATGCCAGATTAAGTTTTCAAGCAATGCTCCACGGCTGGTCTCACCAAATGAGCGTATGGCATTCAAAAGGCCATTATCCACAAAGTAAACTTTCTTCTCTGAAAGCTCAGATTTTAAAACAGAGTGATGATGTTTCTTAACGAGTCCTATCAAAAATGAAGTCTCCATATAATACAGATAGTTATACAAAGTATTTTTGCTTACCTTTATGCCTTGAGACTTAAGCTCATTGTAAATCTTATTTGTAGAAAAGCTGCTTGTTATGTTTTCTGCAACCCTTTTTATGAAGTATTTCAAGACAAAAGGCTCTTTTATGCTATATCTTTCCACTATATCCCTATATATCATAACATTAAAATACTCCTGCAGAGCAAGAAGTTTTAGCTCTTTTCTCATTAACGGAATCTCTGGAAAACCGCCGTATACAAGAAACTCGTTGAATAGCTTGATTAATTTTGCTTTTTTGTTTGTATCGTATATATCCACATTAAAATCAAACTTGAAGTCTTTAAACCTTAAAAACTCTTCAAATGTTAAAGGGCTGACTTCGTATGTTAAAGTTCTTCCCCTTAGGGATGTTGCAATCTCATCACCAAGCAGTTTGGAATTTGAGCCGGTTATAAAGATGTTCTTTGTTATAGTTTCGTATACCCTTCTTACAAATCTCTCCCAACCGTTTACATTTTGAATCTCATCGAAGAAAAGATATATATCCTTTAAATCTATATCAGGATATAGCTCTGAGTATGCCTGAAGCAATAGATTTAAATCTTCCTTTGTTAAATCCATTCTCTCATCTTCAAAATTGATGTAAACACATCTTCTTTTGTCTATTCCATCACTTATCAGCTCACTTATTGTTCTAAAAAGCAGGTAAGTCTTTCCAGCTCTCCTTGAGCCTATAACAGATACAATCTTATTAGAATCCACAGGTAGTTTTATGTTTCTCTCAATAACTGATGGCAAATTCCAGGAGTGAAACTCTACTATGATTGATTTTAAAACTTCTTTCTTTTTCATAGGGAAATATTATTAAATATTGTTATCTTTTGTTTGTAAGGAAAAATATAAGTCCTCTTTAAAATTTATAAAACATAGATCATTTCTAAATAAACTGCGTTGACAAATGATAATTAACCTTGACAACCAAATAAATAAGTGGTATATGAGCAAACGGTAAACAAAGAAAATGAAGTATAGAAAGCAAAAAAGAATGAAAAGGAAAATTTTTATTTTTATTTTAAAACTAATTGAATAAACCAATCATATTTATCATAATATTATCTCATCAAAAATACAAGATTGAGATTGAGGGAGGTAAAAAATGAAAAAGTTGGCAGTTATCGTATTAATAGTTGGAATGGTTATGGGTTTTGGCAATTTATCGAAAGCAAAAAATGTGTCTTTAGGCTTAAAGGTGGGAACATTGGGAATAGGGCCAGAAATCTGCTACCACATAAATGACGCTTTCAGCGTTAGAGGTCAGTTTGGATACTTTTCCAAAAATTTTGATACAACCGAAGCAGATGTAAAATACGACTTAAAGTTCAAAATAAGAAATGCAGGGCTTTTGTTAGACTGGCACCCTTTTGAAGGAGCATTTAGAATTAGTGCCGGCTTATTTTACAACGGCAATAAATTTACTGGTGATGCAAAATCTATCGAAGGAGAAAAGTACACAATAAATGGCCATACCTACTACTTAAACAAAATAAGTGCTTCTATAAAATACACTAAGCTCGCACCTTACATCGGTATAGGATATGATACAGCTTCATCTAAAGATAGTGGATTAGGGTTTTTGGTAGATTTGGGTGTTTTCTACAGTAAACCTAAGGTAAGCGTTGATGCTTACGGAGATCCAGATGTAATAAACGACCCTCAGTTTAAGGCTGACCTATCTAAAACAAAAAGCGAACTAAAGAGTTATGCCGACAAACTTAAATTCTATCCTGTAATAATGATAGGACTAACCTACAGATTTTAATTTCCAACTCCTCGAGAGAAATTAACAGCGAGTAGAAGTTTTTCTCTACTCGCTGTTTTTACTCTCAATTTCTCTTCTCAAAAAAACAGTCAGAGTAAAATAAAACAAAAAATATCCACTGTATCTATTTTTTATTAAATTATTAAAGGCGTTCTTGACAATATTCTAATATTTGAATATATTGAAACAAGAAATTAAAAAGACGGAGGTGTAAAAATGCTCGACAGATTTGCAAAACACAGAGAGATTGTTAACGGTATCACAACATTAGATGATACAGAAAAGGAGTTGCTCTACTCTGCCTTGAATATTCACGGACACTTCTGTGGCGGAATGCCCATGGGATACCTGGCAGGACTTGCAGGTCTAAAGGCTTTAAGTGCAAAAAGGGAGCTTAGTATGGACAAAGAAGTGATTATTTTTGTCGGAGACCATCATGCCGGTGGCTGTTTTGCCGATGGGGTTCAGTTTGCAACAGGTTGCACATTCGGAAAAGGCATAATGAGAAAAGAGCCAAAGGGAAAATGGAGTTATCTACTTATCGACAGAAAAAGCCAAAAGGCCGTAAAAGTTACAGTTAAACCAGAGATAATGAAGGCTGCATATGATGCACCGTTTATAAAGGATTACAGACTAAAAGGCATTCCACCTGCAGAAGTTGACCAAGAAGTCGCAATCAAGGCATTCTTGGGGCTGTTCTCAAAACCGTTTGAAGAGATAGTCAACATAGAAGGCCCTTTTGATTACACTATTGATAAAACACCATCTTCGTTTAACCTTGCATTCTGTGAAATCTGTGGCGATGCCGTTGCGGAAAATTACCTGCGTGTGGAAAATAACAAAAAGGTTTGTCTTGACTGTTTTACATACAAAAACATTTAAGGGTAGTATGCCATGTTTAGCGTATCTACAAGCATTGTTGCCTTGAGCTTTGTGATTATATGGGCTGCATCGTTTCTGTTTGCCATGCTTGGACTTGGCGGCGGCATGGTCTATGTACCTGTAATGAAATGGTTGGGATTTGACCTAAAAAGCGTTGCCATACCATTAGGCTTGCTTCTAAACGGCCTAAACACGGCACTTGCCATGATCCCATATCACAAAGCAAAGCTTATAGATTACAAAGGTGCTCTTCCCTTCGCACTTGCAGCTATAATAGGAGCACCGTTTGGTGCATATACAGTTCAGTTTATACCAACAAGGATAGTTTTAATTCTCTTCATCACTGCCGTTCTTATAGCAGCCTTCAGGGTTTTTGTATCAACAAAAGCACCAGACGAAGACAACCTAATAGAATTCAAAAAGAGACTCATATACGGCGGTATTAGTGGACTTTTAATAGGTTTTGTCGGTGGAATGCTGGGTATAGGCGGTGGATTTTTAGCAGCACCAATCCTTATGAGTATGGGATACAACGCAAAAAGGGCAGCTGCCACAACAGCATACATAGTAACATTCTCATCTGCAAGCGGATTTTTGGGACATGTTGCAGAAGGCCACTTTGACCCACTACTCACGGCAGTCTTGGTTGTTGCTGTGTTGTTGGGTTCTCAGCTTGGAGCAAGGTTTACAGTAAAAAAAGCAAAATCAAAGACAATCAAGAAAATTTATGTTATAATTCTTCTGCTTATTGCCATTAAACTGACGCTTGGCCTGTTTGGAGTGAGATTTAGGTGAATCTTGAAACCTATGAGTTCAAATCGCAGGTGGTTAAGGCACTTGCTCATCCTTTGCGCCTTGCCATCTGCGAATACTTATTGGAAATAAAAGAACCCAAGTGCGTAAACCATATAGCCGGCGTATTTAACAAAAACCAATCGGTCATTTCAAAACATCTCTCCATTCTTCAACAGGCATCAATCGTAAAGATTCAAAAAGAAGGCGTATTTACGCGATACACTCTGACTCAGCCGGAAATCATGAAAAGTCTCTTAAAAAGCATTAACGAGCTTGTAAAAAAATCGGCAGAATACAATCTTAAACTAACAAAAAACCTTTAGAAACTCTCCTGCATTATACTCTTTGCAAGCTTCAGAGCTTCTCTGTGGGCTTTAACATCATGAACCCTAAAGATAGAAGCACCCTTAAGCAGGGCTACAACATTTGAAGCAATCGTGCCAAACAGTCTATCCTTAGGATTTTCAATATTCAAAATAGCACCTATAAAGCTCTTCCTTGAAGTTCCAATAAGAATAGGTCTTCCAAATATCTTAAAAGACTCAATATTGTTTAGAATCTTTAAATTATCTTCAAACTTCTTTCCAAAACCAATACCAGGGTCAAGCACGATTCTTTCTTCATCTATCCCAGCTTTTCTTAGTTTGTCCATTATTTCTCTGAATTTACTATTTATCTCGGATATTAAATGCTCATAAAAAGGGTTCTTCTGCATATTCTTTGGCGTGCCTTTTATGTGCATCTCAACAACACCACAATTGCTCTTTGAGAGAACTTCCAAAAGCTTCTTGTCAAAACCAAGTCCACTTATATCGTTTATTATGTCAGCACCTAAGGATAAAACTTCTTCTGCAACCTTAGACTTGTATGTATCAACAGATAAAACAACATCACTTCCAAATCTCTTCTTAATCGCTTCAACAACAGGAACAACACGCTTCAACTCTTCATCCAAACTTACAAATTCGCTACCCGGTCTTGTTGATTCTCCGCCAACATCAACAATATCCGCACCTTCTTTAAGCATCTCTTCTGTTCTTTTTAATGCCGCATCAACGCTATTAAACTCTCCACCATCAGAAAACGAATCTGGCGTAACATTTAAAACGCCCATAATCAGATAGTTATCTTTTAAATCAAACCTTTTATCCCTAAAAGCCCAGACAAAATCAGCATTCAGAACATTCTTTAAAGCATTTTCCAACTCTTCTGCCAAAACCCTTAAAAACTCAAAGTTCTGTTTCTTTAGTTTTTCAGCAAGCTTTTCAATCCTTTTTGCATCACCAAGAATCAGGCAGTCTGTAATCTGAGTCTTTGCTGTTATAACATCCTTCTGAACAGCAGCATCTATGCCAACAGACAAGGCTTCCTGTTTTAAGATATTGGCATGATAAAACTTACAATCAAACACTTTGACAGCATAACAGACGCCCTTTCTATCCATCAAATCAACAGCAATATCATCAACACCTATACTTTTCAGCTCTTCTCTTACTTTCTCTATTTCGTTTATCTTAAGCAGCTCTATCATCGTTTAACCCCAAAATCTCATCTATCTCTTTTGCATCTATAACTTCCTTCTCAAGCAGCCTTTGAGCCATCTTTTCAACCTTATCCTTATTCTCTGTAATTATCTCAACGGCAATCCTATACCCATCATCAACAATCTTTTTAATCTCAGCATCGATGAGCCTTGCTGTCTCTTCTGAAAATGTCTTTCTAACAGCTATATCTCTGCCTAAGAATACTTCCTTGCCTTCATCTGATAAGTGAATCGGGCCTAACGAACTCATACCCCATTCACACACCATTCTCCTTGCAATCTCCGTTGCCCTTTCTATATCGTTTCCTGCACCTGTCGTAATACTGCCAAGCATCACTTCTTCTGCAGCCCTTCCACCCATTAAAACGGCAATCCTGTTCATTAGATACTCTTTATCGTATGTGTATTTATCATCTTCTGGTAGCTGCTGAGTTACGCCTAAAGCCATACCGCGCGGGATTATGCTAACCTTATGAACTGGATCTGTATTCGGCAGCATCTTAGCAACTATTGCATGACCAGACTCATGATATGCCGTAATTCTCTTTTCTCTTTCGCTGATTATTGCATTTTTTCTCTCTGGGCCAAGCAAAACTTTATCCTTTGCCAAATCAAAATCTTCCATTTCAACCTTTGTTTTGTTTTTTCGCGCGGCAATCAAAGCAGCCTCATTAACCAAGTTTGCAAGATCCGCTCCAACAAAACCTGAAGTTGTCTTCGCTATAATCTCCAAATCAACATCATCTCCAAGTGGAATCTTTCTCGTATGAACCTTTAAAATCTCAAGTCTTCCTTTAACATCCGGCTTCGGAACAACTATTCTTCTATCAAACCTACCAGGGCGCAGAAGCGCAGGGTCAAGAACATCAGGTCTATTTGTTGCAGCCATAACAATTATATTTGTGTCAGTTTGAAATCCGTCCATCTCAACCAAAAGCTGGTTTAGAGTCTGCTCTCTCTCATCGTTTCCACCGCCTACACCAGCACCACGCTGCCTGCCCACTGCATCTATCTCATCAATAAACACAATACATGGAGCATTTCTCTTTGCCTGATTAAATAAATCTCTTACTCTACTTGCACCTACACCAACAAACATTTCAACAAAATCAGAGCCACTTATCGTAAAAAATGGAACACCTGCTTCACCTGCAACAGCTTTGGCAACAAGCGTTTTTCCTGTTCCTGGAGCACCAACCAAAAGAACACCTTTTGGTATCTTTGCGCCTATCTTGGTAAACTTTCCCGGATTCTTTAAAAACTCAATTATCTCAAGCAACTCATCCTTTACTTCATCAATCCCAGCAACATCTTTAAATGTTACCCTGTTCTTCGGGTCACTTACAAACATCCTTGCATTGCTTTTGCCAAAGTTTAATGCCTTTCCACCCTTATTCATCTGATTCATGAAGTAAAACCATAAGAAGATAAACACAATCATCGGAACCCAATAAATGAGTATATTCGTCAAGATTGAATTGTTCTCTTTTGGCTTCACAACAACATCAACGCCTTTCTTTGCAAGCTTGTCCGCTATATCTTTCACTTCCGGCGTATATGTTCTATATCTTTTGCCATCTGTGGTTGTTATATAAACTTCATTTCCATCAAACCTTACACTTTTTATCTTATCAGAATCAACAAGCCGAATAAGTTTTGTGTAATCAATCTTTACAAACGAGTAATTGCCAGCATTATTAAACATATTAAAAAGCAGTATCATCAAAACAGCTATAATCATCCACAAAAATGCGTTCCTGTAAACAGGCGACATTAATACCCCTCCATTTTATCTTCTTAGGTGCAAAATATAACAAAAGATAGGAATAAAGTCTATAATAAGCTTAAATTTCCTGTATCCAGCCGTCTAAGTTTAACTTTTCAACAAACTCAACAATTTCAAAGTACTCATCAACATTTACTTTTCTGTTTATAATCGAATGAGAGAAGGCTTTATAGGCGGGAAAATACTGAAACATTACAGAAACCTTAGCCTTTGGCAGATTCTTTTTTACCCACATCAATGCCTTTTTTGAATTCTCTATGTATCCTGGCATAACAAGATGCCTAACAATCAAGCCTTTCCTTGCTATGCCATTTTCTAAAACAAGCTCGCCTTTTGTCTCATACATCTTTTTTAACGCCTTTGTCGCAACTTCAAAATAATCAGAAACACCAGACAACTCCATCGACATCCTACTATCAACATACTTCAAATCACCAAGATAAACATCAACGCACTCATCGAGCATCTCTATAACTTCTTCTTTATCATAAGATGATGTGTTGTAAACAATAGGTATTTTTAAGCCTTTCTTTCTTGCAAGCCTTATGGCATCACATATAAGATGAACAAAGTGCGAAGGCGTCACTAAGTTTATATTGTTTGCATCTCTTTTCTGAAGAGAGAGCATTAAATCAGCAAGCTCTTCAGTACTTACAACTCTGAATGCACTTTTAAGTTGGCTTATAGGATAATTTTGACAATAGATGCATGACATATTGCAACCTGCAAAGAAGATAGTGCCAGAACCGTTCTTTGAGCTTATTGGCGGCTCTTCGCCAAAATGAAGATTGACACTTGCTATCTCGAGCTGATTTTTGGTTTTACATAAGCCCTTATGAAGGTTTCTATTTATGCCGCACTCTCGTGGACAAAGTCTGCAGGAGCTCCCAACAAGGTCGTGTAGATTCATAATTCAAGCAATAAAAAAAGGGAGAACCCTTACGGATTCTCCCTGATTTAGCCTTTTTCCAGACTGGATTATTTTGCTCCAGCAAGCTCCTCGAGCATGTCTGTTGTGATGGATTTTGGTCTTTCGATCTGATAACCGAGACCTCTGTCCCAAATAATGTTGCATGTAACACCCAATGCTCTTCCGATACCGAAGAGTACCGTATAGAAGTCGTACTCTCTTACGCCATAGTGCCACTGGATGCAGCCGGAGTGAGCATCTACGTTTGGCCATGGATTCTTTACTTTGCCAAGCTGCTGCAAGATTGGTGGAACAACCTGATACATCAAGTCTACATACTTGAAGATTGGGTCGTCTGGTAAGTGTTTCAAAGCGAACTCTCTCTGAGCCGTGTATCTTGGGTCTGTCTTTCTCAAAACTGCATGACCGAATCCTGGAACAACCTGACCAGAATTCAATGTATCCCAAATGAATTTCTCCATCTCTTCTTTTGTTGGGATCTTGCCGCCCATCTTCTCCATTACGCCCTGGATCCATCTGAGAACTTCCTGATTTGCAAGACCGTGTAATGGACCAGCAAGACCGCACATACCTGCTGCATAGGAGTAATAGATGTCGGACAATGCACTTGCTACAAGGTGTGTTGTGTGAGCGGAAACATTTCCACTCTCATGGTCGGAATGCAAGATGAAGTACATTCTTGCAACATCGTCATAAGGTTTGTCGATGCCCATCATGTGAGCGAAGTTTCCACCGAAGTCAAGGTTAGGATCACTTGGAATGTGTGTATCGCCCTTATATTTCATTCTATAGATGTATGCACCAAGCAATGGAAGTTTTGGCATTAAGTCCATAACATCTTCATACATATACTCCCAAGCATCATTCTTATTGAACTGACCAGATGCATACCATTTAGCAAACTTGGAGTCTCTCTGCATAGCCAAAATACCAGCAGCAAACATTGTCATTGGATGAGTATCTCTTGGCATAGCTCTCAAGATGTCGATTACATACTGTGGAAGCTGCTCTCTCTTCTTCCACTCTGTGTAAACTTCTTCAACATCCTTCTCAGTTGGCAAATCGCCTGTTAACAACAGATAAAAATGACCTTCAACATAAGGCATTTCAGCGCCTTCAGGCTTTGGCAATTTCTCCATTACTTCAGGGATTGTATAACCCCTAAATCTAATACCCTCGTAAGGGTCAAGATAAGAGATGTCTGTAATGAGAGCTTTCAAACCTCTCATTCCTGCAATGATTTTGTAAACTGTTACCTCGTCGATAACCTTGTCAGCAAACTCCTTGTAGAGTCTGGTAATCCTTGGTCTGTGAGCCTGAATCTTCTCGTAGAGCTTCTCCTTAATGCTCATAGCTAAACCTCCTAAAAATAAATTTTGTTCTTAAACAAGCCTTCGCGGCGATTCTCTTCCCTATGCTGCTTTCGTGTTAATCTATAGCACTATTTTTAATACTTGTCAACACTTTAAACATTTTACTAACAATAAGGAAAAATTAACTAATCTCGTTTAATTTCCAACTTATTTTCTAATAACTCGACCATCTATTACAAAAATATACCTTTCAAACTCACAGAATTTTTTGTAGAATTTCTAAAATTTTTAGGATGGAGGCAAAAAGATGGAATTAAGAGTTACAGTTTTAGCAGAAAACAGTGTTGTAGTCCCTTTTGATGCTATAGGAGAGCATGGATTTGCAGCATACATAGAGACACCAGATTTTAGCTTTTTATTTGATACAGGACAGGGAAAAGCGCTTATAAATAACGCTTTAGCGCTTAACAAAGATTTAAGTAAAATCAAGTTTTTATACATATCCCACGGACATTACGACCATACAGGCGGCATGGTTGACCTTTTAAAAATTAAATCTCCACTTAAGGTTTATACACACAAAGATGCATTTACAAAAAGATACTGGTTTAAGGGTGGAGTAAAGAAATACATTGGCATACCTTTTGATAAGGCATACCTTGAAAGCTTAGGAGCTGAATTTGTTTACGAAAAGGAGTTCAGAGAGATAGAAAAGGGTATATACTCATCTGGAGAAGTGCCAAGAAAGAACGATTTTGAAAAGATTGATGCAGAGATGAAGGTATTAAATGAAAACGGAGAGCTTGTGCAAGACAATATATGGGACGATTTTTCACTTGCAATAGACACATCAAAAGGTTTGGTTGTAATTTTAGGGTGTGCTCATGCCGGAATAGTTAACATCCTAAACCACTTTATAGAAAAAACCGGCAGAAAAGAGATATATGCAGTAATTGGCGGCACACATCTTGGATTTGCAAACGACGAACAGATAAACAGAACACTTGAAGTTATAGACAAATACAACATTCAAAAACTGGGTGCTTCACACTGCACAGGGTTGGTTGTTGGAGCAAAGCTTTACAATAAACTCAAGGATAGATTCTTCTTTGCTGGTGTTGGAAGCGTTTTAGAGATATAATGGACAAAGAAGCGCTGTTTTGGGATTATAAAGAGCACTCTCATACAAAAGAGCTTGAAAGGATAGGCTTGTTTTTCCCGCAAATCGGCAGAGATAAAGAGACAATAATAGAGCTCTATGAGAATCTTGACAGATTAAATATCCCAGAATCAAACAAAAAACTCATAGAGCTCTATTATGACTTAATAAAAAAAGGGTGAGATAGGTTGAACATATTAAGGAGTAGCTATGGAGATAGCAATAAATAATGCTATAATTCCAGATTTTAACAGTCTGAGCTTTAAAAAGCTCAATATAGGTATAGAAGATGGCATAATTGAAGAGATTAGTCAAACACCAATAAAAGCCAAAAAAGTGATTGATGCATCGGGTTTTTATCTTTCGGTAGGTTTTATCGACTGCCACTGTCATATAGAGAGCACGCATCTCACACCTTCACAGTTTGCAAAGGCAGTCAAGAAACATGGCACACTTCATGTTGTTGCAGATGACCACGAGATAGCCAATGTCTTTGGCAGAAAAGGGCTTGAGTTTTTTATAAACGATGCAAGAAACTCCCAAATAAACATACGCTTTGCCGTTCCATCCTGCGTGCCTGCCACAGAGTTTGCAACAAACGGCGGCAAACTTGACCTTGAAGATATTGAGTATTTCTTAAATTTCGACGAAGTTGTATCACTCGGCGAGTTGATGAATGTGCCAGCCGTTGTAAATAGAGACGAAAAATTTATGAAAATGATAGAGATAGCAAAAGCAAAAGGCAAAAGGATAAACGGCCATGCACCGCATCTGAATTATGAAACGCTTAAAGCTTACAAGAGCGCTGGTGCAGAAGATGATCATGAAAGCTATGATTACGATGAACTAAAAGAGAAGATTGAATTGGGTTTCTTTGTGTTCTTAAGAGAAGGCAGTGCAGAGCATTCAACAGATAGAGCCTACAAGATAATAGAAGAGTATCCCGATAGAGTTGCATTCTGCACTGACGATAAGTCCATTAACGACATACTCTCAAAAGGACATATAGATTACAATCTAAAAAAAGCTATAAAAAACGGCATAGACCCAATTCTGGCTTTAAAAACAGCATCATTCAACGGTTTAAAGTATTATGGATTAGATGAGTTTGATTCTATTGAAGTAGGCAAAAGGGCTTTTCTTGTTCTTTTAAATCAAGAGTTTGAAGTAATAGAAACATTTACACCAAGTACTAAAGAAACTGCTCAAGAAGAAAGTGAAGAGTTTAGAAAATCTATCATCGTGAGCATGCCTGTAATCTTGCCAGAGATAGAAAATAAAAAGATAGCAATAAGCATAAAAGATGGCTCTCTGATAACAGAAAAAATAAATATCGAAAATGTTAAAGGTGAGTTTGATTTAGAAAACGATTTACTGAAGCTTGTCGTTATTGAAAGATACGGACACAACAACAAAGCTGCGTGTTTTGTTAAGGGTTTTAACATAAAAAATGGTGCACTTGCAACATCACTTGCACACGATTGCCACAACATAGTAGCCGTTGGTTCAAGCAACGAAAACATAAAGAAAGCCGTTGAGATAATCATACAGATGCAAGGTGGCCAAGTCGTTATAAAAGATGGCAAGTTAGAAGCAAAACTGAGCTTGCCTATAGGTGGCATAGTCTCAGATAAAGAGCCCGAAGAGATAGCAAAAGATGTTGACAATTTAAGAAAAAAGGCAAAATCTATAGGCTGCAGCCTAACAGATCCATTTGGAATGCTATCGTTTATGGCATTAGAAGTGATACCACACATAAAACTAACAGACAAAGGCCTGTTTGATGTTGACAATTTCTCGTATATAAGGCGAAGCAATGAATAAACCAGAAGCAAAAGATATAGTTATGCTGTTTGATAGGCAGACAAACAAAAAGCACATATTCAGGATTGAAGATTTAACCAAAGCATACAGCACATCAAAAGGACAGATAGAAAAAGAAGATTTACTAAATACTGAATATGGAGATGTAATAAAGACGCATTTGGGATATGAGTATATACTCCTGCCTGCAACACTTTATGACTTCATAATGAAAAAGCTCAATAGACTTACCCAAATCGTATATCCGAAGGATGCATCATACATTGCCCTGCGTTTGGATGTAAAACCGGGTGATACTGTGATTGAATCAGGCATCGGAAGTGGTGCGATGAGTGCTGTTTTTTTAAGCATCCTTGGTAAAACAGGAAAATTGATAAGCTATGAAGTAAGGGAAGAGTTTATTAAAAACGCATTAAAAAACTTGCGTAAGTTCAACCTTGATGCAAATATTGAAGTAAAAAACAGAGACATTGCAGAAGGGTTTGACGAAAAGGAAGTTGATGCTATATTTATTGATGTAAAGGAACCGTGGCTATACTTAGAAAAAGCCATCCAATCGTTAAAAAATGGTAGAATGTTGGGTGTGCTTGTGCCAACGGTAAATCAGGTGTCTATGGTTTTAGAAGAGATGGAGAAACTGCCGCTTATAGATATCGATGTAAGCGAAATCTTGCATAGATTCTGGAAAACAAACCATCAAAGATTAAGGCCACTTGATATAATGTCTGCACACACAGCTTTTCTCATATTTGCAAGAAAGATAAGTGAAAAGATTTCATAAGTTATTTGTTCGATTTATTGTAAACAACAAAAATTTTTATTTGACAGATAAAGCTTCAAATAATAAAGTAAAGCGGTAAACTAAAAGGGAAAGTCGGACTTTTTATGAAAAACAAGATAAAACTTAAACGCTTATCGTCCCTTTTTATATTTTTAAGTGCTATAGTAATTGCTTTAGTAATATCCGTCGTTTGGGGTTTCTTTTTTACAAGAACTGTAAGTAATGATATATCAATCTTTAATAAACATGTTCACATAAAAAGGGAAATTCAACTCGAAAGAAGCCAAATAAGAAACATCGTAGATATGATAAATTCTGAACGAGAAAGAGCATACAAACAGCTCAAGGAAACTTTAAAAGAGCGTGATTACAGGGCTTGGTATATAGCCTACAATATTTATAAGAAATATCACGGCATACTATCAGATGACCAAATAAAAGAGAGAATATTGGATGCTTTAAGATATCAAGTATTTGATAGAGGAAAAGGATACTATTTCATAACTTCCCTTAATGGCGTTGAAATTCTAAGTCCAGAAAAAAAACTGATAGGCAAAAATCTCTTAAAAAACAAAAAATACGCAAAATTTATCCAGCAAGAAATAGAAATTGTTAGAAAGTTTAAAGAAGGCTTTGTATACGGTAAATTTTTATTAAAAGGCAGAGTAAACAAAAGGATAGCTTACGTAAAAGAATTTAAACCATTTAATTGGTATATAGGTTGTGGAAGATTTATAACGACTTTTGAAAAAGATACAAAGAAATTCATTTTAAAGGAAATATCATACGCATTTTCATCATTCTCAAATCCATCTGTCTTTATAATAAAAATAAATCAAACACAGCAATGCCCAGTAAAAATGATTTTTTATTCTCCTAAAATTTCATTACCAAAAAACCAAAGATGTCTTACAACTATAAAGACAAAAATTACCTACCCAGACGGAACACCCTGCATAGCAGATTGCCTGAGCAAACTAACCAAAACGGGAACACTAACAACTGAATTAATTTGGCCATTTCATGAAAATAAACTAAAAAAAAGAAGAATTGTTTATCTTTACTATTACAAACCATTTAATTGGGTGATAGGTTCTTGCGCTCCTAAAAATTTTGAAGCTGTGTTTCCTAATTTTAAAAACATTTTAAAAGAAAATATAAACAAATACACAAAAAATCTCTTTATTCTCTCTCTAATTTTATCTATCTTACTTGCTGCTGTTATATGGTCATTGGTATTTATCCAGATAATACATAAACCTGTAAGTCAAGATATATCAAAGATTGTAAAATTTTTCAAAGAATACAAAGAAGGTTCAAGAATAGAACTTAAAAACATGGAAATAGAAGAAATAGAAAATATAGCAAGAAATGTAAACGAACTATTTGAGCAACTTGAAAACAAAAACAGAGAAATAGAAAAACTCCTAAACAGATTTGAATCATTGGCAGAAAATATGCCAAGCTGTTTAAGTATATTCGAACGCAACGAAAATGGAGAATTTGTTCTTACCTTTGCAAACCATGTTTTGCTCAGTTGCCCAGCAATGAAAAAACAACAAATAGAAGGAAAAAGAATAGACGAGATATTTAAAAACATACAAAACATTAAAGAAACAATAGAAATTGCTTTCAACTACAATCGCACAGTTGAACTAACAACAAAATGCCCTTATATGAACAAAACAGTGAGATTAACCATGTATAAGTTAGACGACAGAAGCGTTGTTTGCATATTTAGAGATATAACTGACACAGTAGATACATTTAAACAAAGGGAAAAAATAAGGAAAACATTTGAAACATTTTTAGATAAAATAAAAACGGGCATAATTGTTTTAGACAAAAAAGCACACATTCGATACGTCAATATATTTGCAAAAAAACTATTGGGTGTTGAAGATAAATCCAGTCTCAAATTAGAAGAGTTAAATCTCTCGGACGGTATAAAATACAAATTTTTAAAGATTATTCACGGAAAAGAAACTTGCGAAAGTTGTGAAATAAATATAACCACTGTAGACGGAAAAAGTAGATGGTTTGAAGTCTATACTGCTCCACTAAGTATGGACAAAGAACCATTAGTAATAATTTCTTTCAATGACATAACGCAAAAACACATAAAAAACAAACAACTCGAGTATCTAAGTTTCCACGATAGTTTAACAGGTCTATACAACAGAAGATATTTCGAAGAAGAACTAAAACGATTGTTTAACAAAAGAAATTATCCACTTACACTCATGCTGTTCGACCTAAACGGTTTAAAAATAGCAAATGATATACTCGGACATGAAATAGGCGATAAACTCATTCTAAAAATAGCCGAAATACTTTCAACCACATCTCGTGGAAACGATGTTGTAGCAAGAATTGGAGGAGATGAGTTTGCTATCTTAATGCCAAACACTGACGAAGAAGGGGCAACAGTTCTGGCAGCAAGAATATTCGAGAAAATTAGAGAGAATAACAAAAAAGAGAAATTAAGAATTAGCGCATCATGGGGATTCGCAGTTCAACACGGAGAATTCGACGACCCAGATGATTTATTCAAAGAAGCCGATAAAAGCATGTACATAAACAAATATTCAACAAATAGAAAGAATGAGCTAAAAGAAATAATAAAATGGGCATTATCGCTAAAAAGAGAGAAAATAAAAGTACTTAAAGAAACGGAAATTGACGAAGAATATTTTCTAAACAGATAACTTGAAAATTCTCCAAACAAATGATAAAAGATGTCTAAAAAACAAGGGGGGATTCATGCACATTCCTGATGGATACCTAAGCCCGCAGACATGTGCAGTTATGTACGCAGTTTCTATACCCACACTCATAATTGCAGCAAAAAAGGTTTCAAGAAGATTAGACTCAAAAACAATTCCACTCCTTGGAATTTTAAGCGCATTTTCATTCATTATAATGATGTTCAATGTTCCCGTTCCCGGTGGAACGACTGCCCACGCTATAGGTGGAACCCTGATAGCAATAACGCTTGGACCTTGGGAAGCTGTTCTCGGAGTTTCAGGTGCATTACTGATACAAGCTATATTTTTCGGAGACGGTGGAATATTAGCCTATGGTGCAAACGTGTTTAATATGGCTATAGCTCTACCTTTTAGTGGATATATAACTTATAAACTCCTATCAAAAAAGATGAAAAACAAATGGCTCGCAGCAGCAATAGCAAGTTATGTAGGAATAAATGTTGCTGCACTCCTTGATTCAATCGAGCTTGGAATCCAACCTTTACTTTACCATACAGCAAATGGAACTCCATTATACTGTCCATATTCTTTATCCCAATCCGTACCAGCAATGATGATAGCCCATCTTACTATAGCTGGTTTTGCAGAAGCCATATTCACAGGCGCAGTATTCGCATTTTTGCAAAAAAATCTCTCTTATATATGGGAGGAAAAAAATGACAACAATGTCGCTTTATAAAAAGCTTTTAATACTACTTGGAGTGTTAGCCATACTAAGCCCTTTGGGTCTTATAGCATCTGGTGACGCCTGGGGAGAGTGGTCAAAAGAAGAACTTGCCAAGATGTTAGGTTATATACCTTATGGATTAAAAAGATTTGCAGATTTCTGGTCTGCTCCTTTCTCAGATTACACAATAAAAGGCACAAACGATACAATAGGATACATAGCATCCGCCATTATAGGTTCTCTATTGGTTATGCTTCTTATGTATGTAGTGGGCAAAATATTAGCAAAAAATAAATGAAAGCAACCCAAAGAACGCTATTCGAACTCTCAGAAGCTACAGAAAAAATAATATTTGAAACCGAGTTTTTACTAAAAGACGGATTTCTCCAAAGAGTTGAACCCAAAATCAAACTGATAGGAACAGTAGTAATTCTAATATCAATATCTTTAGTGAAATCGTTATTGCTTCTTGCAGCTTTTCTGTTTTTATCTATAAGCGTCTCATACGCATCCAAAATACCATTACCCTTATTTTTAAAAAGGTTTTTATTTATACCTTTGTTTAGCGCAATAATAGCTATTCCTTCCATATTTAGCTTTGTAACACCCGGAGATGTGCTTATCCACATATTGGGATTAAATATAACAAAACAGGGCTTAGAGACAGCATTAATGCTCACACTAAGAGTATCAGCATCTGTAGGAATAACAATTCTTTTAACTCTAACAACAAAGTGGACAAAGCTCATTGCAGCTCTAAGAAGCCTTGCCGTTTCATGGAATGCTATTCTAACTCTACTCATAGGATACAGATACATCTTCAATCTTGTAAAAATGGTCGAAAGTAATTACTTTGCAAAACTAAGCAGAGAAATAAAACCATCCCTGAAAGACGAATACAGATTTTTAGGAAACAAAACAGGAGCATTCATGCAAAAATCTATTCAACTGAGCGATAACATATATATGGCATTTCTATCCAGAGGATACACAAACAAAACCAGTGAATTATTCAAAGAAAAAACATCCATAAAAAAAGAGGACATAATCTGGATATTGATTTCTGTTTTCTCCTTTGCTTTGGTCATTTTATGGAATATGTATTTACCTTAAAAAAAGTAAGCTATTTATACAACAATCGCTTTTTGGCTTTAGAAGATATAAATCTAAACATAGAAGAATCAAAATGCACTATACTACTTGGAGCTAACGGTTCAGGCAAGTCAACACTTTTAAAGATAATTGACGCCCTAATACTTCCTTCGAAAGGAGAAGCGTACGCCTTCAATAAGAAACTAACCGATAAACTAATAAAGAGTGAAAGATTTAACGAATTTTTCAGAAAAAAGGTGGGCTTTGTATTTCAAGACCCAGATACACAACTTTTTCTTCCAACCGTAAAAGATGAACTCGCCTTTGCACCACTTCAGCTCGGCTACTCTAATGACAAGATAGAAAAAACAATAAATAGAGCGGCAGAAGATATAGGTATAAAACATCTGCTCGATAATTTCCCATTTAACCTAAGCGAAGGAGAAAAGAAAAAGGTAGCAATAGCTTCAATATACACACTTAACCCTGATGTATGGATTTTAGACGAACCAATCTTCTCGCTCGACCCAAAAACCCAATGGTGGGTGATTGATTTCATAAAACAGTTAAAAGAGAAAAGTAAAACCATTATAATAGCCACACACAACATAAAACTTGCAAAACTTTTAGCAGATAAATGCATAATCCTAAGTCCAGAGCATAGAATAGCCGAAATATCCGACGCATCAATATTGGACAATAAAGATATTCTCATAAAAAACAATTTAATACACCCTATGGGCATTTTATGAGAGCCTTTAAAATTCTCATCATTGGCACGGTTCAATCCGTTGGCTTTAGACCATCTATGTATCGAGCCTTTAGGGAGTTTTATGGATGGGTAAAAAACTCATCAAAAGGCGTTGAAATCTATCTTGAAGCTAATTTAACAAAAAGAGAAATTGAAAAGCTCATAATAGACAACTCTCCTGTTAACGCTTCTATAGACTCAATAGAGATAAAGCAGGCAGAGATAAAAAAGAAAGCGTTCGATAGGTTTTTTATAAGGGAGTCAACTGGGAGTGAAGGTGCGGCATTTGTTCCGCCAGATTTGGGGATATGTAATGAGTGTGCTATGGAACTGCTTGATAAAAACAACAGAAGATTTTTACACCCATTCATAAATTGCACAAACTGTGGCCCACGATTTTCAATCATAACTGCGACACCATACGACAGAGAAAAAACAACAATGAGACATTTTAAGATGTGTGATGAGTGTAAGAAAGAGTTTTCAAACCCTTTAGATAGAAGATTCCATGCTCAACCTATAGCTTGCAACAGCTGCGGGCCTGAGTATTTTCTAATTAGAGATAAAAAAATTATATCAAAAAACATACAAGCCATAAAGAGAACCTGCACAGAGCTCAAAAACGGTGCTGTTATTCTACTTAAAGGCATAGGCGGTTATCATCTGATATGCGATGCTTTAAATAAAGATGCAATAAAGAAACTAAAAAGTATAAAATTCAGGGAAAACAAGCCCTTTGCCGTTATAGTCAAAAACATTGAAACGGTTGAGAAACATTGCTTTGTGTCAGAAAAAGAGAAAAAGCTTCTAAAAAGCCAAGTAAAACCAATTGCTTTACTAAAAAAGAAAGAGTCAAATTTTCTAAAAGACGCAACACTGAACAGCCCTTATCTTGGCGTTATGCTACCCTATGCACCCATTCACATTCTTCTGTTTTACTTCTCAAACATTGAGTTTTTAGTAGCAACAAGCGCAAACTTAACAGACAAACCACTAATATACGAAGATAAGGATGCTCTAAATTTCAAAAGAGCTGATTACATTCTAACCAACAACAGAAGAATTGTAAGACCTATTGAAGACTCAATAGTCATGGTAAATTCCAACAAAACGCTCATATTTAGACTTGCTCGTGGATATGCACCAGTGTATTTAAACCTAAAAACAAAACCCAACATACTGGCAGTTGGTGCCGATTTAAAAAACAATATAGCAATAAGCCTTCAAGATAAGATTATCCTTTCTCAATACATTGGCAACTTAGAAGAGTTCGAAAATTACGAAAGATTCAAAAAAAATGTTAAAGATTTCGTAAATTTTTTTAACTTTAAACCAGATATTGTCGCAAGCGACAAACACCCTGATTACCTATCGAGTAACTATGCAGATGAGAATTTTAAAAATGTGATAAAAATACAACATCACAAAGCCCACTTTGCAAGTGTTCTATTCGAAAACAAAACGGAAGAACCGGCAATTGGAGTTATTTTAGACGGCACTGGCTTTGGTGATGACGGCTATATCTGGGGCGGTGAGTTTTTCATCAAAGACAAAAAAATAGAAAGGGTTGGACATATCTCATACATGCCATTTGCATTTGGCGACAAAGCAATAAAAGAGCCTTACAGACTCGCTATGCTTCTGCTTTTTAATCTCTTCGGTGAAAAGGCCTTTGAACATAGATTATTTGATAAACATAAAGAGTTTGCAAAGTTCATAAAACTTGCAAAACCAACAAAAACAAGCTCTGCAGGAAGACTATTCGATATCGTAAGCGCTTTAATTGGTATTTCAGAAACAAGCAGCTATGAAGCCGAAGCAGCCATAAACCTAACTTATGCAGCAATGCAATCAGATACAGAAGAGAGATTTGATTATAACATAAAAAATTTCGAGATAGATTTTTTACAGACAATTAGACAAATCGCTTTTGAAAAAAGGCCAAAACCTGAACTTGCCAAAATGTTCCACAATACATTTTGTAATGCTGTTGTTCAAAATACATTGAATATTGCAAAACAAACAGGTATAAAAACTATAGCATTAAGTGGTGGTGTGTTTCAGAATGAATTGGTTTTTAGAACGGTGTATAACGAATTACAAAAAGCCAGTTTAAAGGTTATAACAAACACAAAAGTGCCTGTAAATGATGGCGGCATAGCATTAGGACAGATATACATGATAAATAGGTATGTTAATGAATAAAAAGATAGAAACACTAACAGAAAGAATAATAGAAAAATTAAAACCACTTAACCCACAAAAAATCATACTTTTTGGTTCTTATGCTTATGGAAAACCTGACAAAAACAGCGACATAGATTTATACATAATAACAAACGATGAGTTTATTCCTTCCAGTTTAAAGGAAAACAGTAAACTATACATGAAATACTCAAAAGCTTTAAGGGAATTACAAAAAGAGATTCAGATAGATTTAATCGTCCATACAAAAAAGATGCATGAGAAATTCCTAAAATTAGACAGTATGTTTTCAAGAAAAATAATGAGAGAAGGCAAGGTTATCTATGAAAAAAGAGATAACAAGAGAGTGGCTAAAGGCAGCGTGTGATGACTTGCTCACGATAAAGGAAATAATAAATAAAGAGTATCTAACAAACATTGTTGCTTTTCACTCTCAACAAGCAATAGAAAAATCCTTCAAGGCCATTTTAGAAGATAATGAAATAGAAATACCAAAGGTTCATAGCCTGATTTATTTATACGAAAAAGTAAAGGCATACATAAAGATAAATGATGAAGAAATTTTGGAGCAACTAAACAGTTTATATATAAGTTCAAGATACCCTGCCGACTTTGGCCTTTTACCTTACGGAAAACCCACAATTGAAGACGCAGAAAAATTTTTTCACTTTGCAATACAAATATTCAAACTAACATGCAAACAACTAAAAGTGGATGAAAACAAAATACACTTTCAGGGAGGTTGTATATGAAAGCCGTAATATGCGATGGATTCGGTGGAATTGATGTATTAAAGGTTGTTGATGTTGAAAAACCAAAGCCAAAACCCAATCAGGTTTTAATAAAGGTAATAGCAACATCTATAAACAGGCCAGACCTTGTCCAAAGGGAAGGCAAATACCCACCACCACCCGGAGAAAGCGAAATACTCGGTCTTGAAGTTGCAGGCATAATAGAAGAGTTGGGCGAAGATGTAAAGGGATGGAAGGTTGGCGATAGGGTTATGAGCCTTGTTGGTGGCGGTGGATATGCAGAATACGCCGTTGCATACGCAGACCATCTGATACCAATACCAGAAAGTATGAGTTTTGAAGAAGCTGCATGTGTTTGCGAGTCGTATATAACAGCCTACTTAAATGTGTTTTTATTGGGTGAGTTAAAGGATAATAACTATGCAATTTTCCATGGTGGTGGTGGTGGAGTAAATACAGCTGCCATTCAGATAACAAGGGCTTTAACGAAAAATGTAAAAATCATCGTAACAGCCGCACCAGAAAAGATAGAAAAAGTAAAAGAGTTGGGTGCAGACTTGGTCATAAACTTCAAAGAGACACCCGATTTTTCAGACATCGTAAAGGAATATACAAATAAAAAGGGTGTTGATGTAATCTTAGACCATGTCGGCGCAAAGTATTTGATGCCAAACATAAAATCCTTAGCATACGCAGGAAGGCTTGTAATCATAGGCGTTATAAGTGGCATAAAGGCAGAGATAAACTTAGGCCTTGTAATGGTAAAAAGACACAAAATTATTGGCTCAGTCTTAAGGTCAAGACCAGTTGAAGAAAAGGCAGAGATAATAAGGGCATTCAGAGAAAATGTAATGCCTAAATTCGCAGACAGAACAATAGTGCCGATAATAGAGAAAATTATCCCGATAGACAATGTAAAAGAAGCGCACAGATTAATGGAAGAAGACAAGCACTTCGGAAAAATTGTTTTGAAGATCCAAGAACCTTAGAAGGAGAAGATTATGTGCCTTGGCATAGCCATGAAGGTTGTCGAGATATACGATGGCGGAATGAACGGCGTTGTTGAAGCAGGTGGCGTAAAAAGGCACTGCTTTTTTCACATGGTTGATGATTTAAAAGTCGGAGATTATGTAATCGTCCATGCAGGATGTGCTATAGAGAAAATAGACGAAAAAGAAGCCATGGAGAACATGAAACTGCTTGAGCAGGTTTTGGAAGGAGATGGGAGTGAATCTGGATAAATTCAACGACCCAGAGATTGTGAAAAAAATAGCACTATCAATAGAACAGGAAGCTTCAAAGATTCCCAAAACTGTTAAAATCATGCACATCTGCGGGACACACGAAAACTCTATCGTAAGGTTTGGACTAAGGGACTTATTGCCACAAAACATAAATTTAATCGCAGGGCCAGGCTGCCCTGTCTGTGTTACAAGTTCAAGGGATATAGACGCAATTATAGACCTTGCCTTAAAAGAAAATGTGAAAATACTCACATTTGGCGACATGCTGAAAGTTCCGGGAAGCAGGCTCTCTTTTTCCAAAGCAAAGTCAATGGGTGCTGATATTCAAATGATATACAGCATATTCGATGCTATCGAGATAGCAAAAGACACAAACAAGCCATGCATATTTTTTGCATGTGGATTTGAGACAACGGCAGCACCAACAGCAGCGGCCTTATTAGAGATAAACCTGCCGAACAACTTTTTCATCTATAGCGTGCATAAATACACGCCAAATGGTGTCTATGCACTTCTAAAGTCAGGCAAAATCTCGATGGATGGACTCATTCTGCCAGGTCATGCATCAACAATATCAGGGCTAAAGGCTTATGAGCGCTTTGTTAATGAGTTTTCCATACCATCTGTTGCTGCAGGCTTTGAAGCCGTTGATGTTATGCTCGCCGTCTTGATGATAATAAAGCAAATAAACAAAAAGGAAGCAAAGATTGAAAACTCATACAAAAGGGTCATTAGATACGAAGGCAATAAAAAAGCACTTGAGTTCTTGGATAGGGTTTTTTATCTAACTGATGCATTATGGCGTGGTCTTGGCGAAATTCCAGAAAGCGGATACGAACTAAAAGACGAATATGAAAGAATGGACGCCAAAAAGCAATTCTCAATAAACTATTCTGACTCTTACATAGAGCATCAGAAGGGTTGCAGATGCAGTGATGTAATTTTGGGCAATATAATACCAACTGAATGTCCACTGTTTGCAAAAAGATGCACTCCCGCAGATCCAATTGGTCCTTGTATGGTGTCAGATGAAGGCACATGCAAAAACTGGTTTGATGGAGGATACGGTGAAATCTGAAAAAATAACGCTCGACCACGGTTCGGGTGGCAAACTTACACTCAAACTTATAGAAGAAGTCTTTAAAGCCGAACACTCGCTTGATGCTGCGATTTTGAGTGAGATAGCCTTTACAACAGACTCCCACTCCATCAAACCGCTCTTTTTCAAAGGTGGAGACATAGGAAAACTTGCGATTTCAGGAACTGTAAACGACCTTCTATGTGTTGGTGCAAAACCACTTTACATCTCAAGTGCTTTTATCATCGAATCTGGATTCGAGATAGAACAATTAAAGAGAATAGCAGACTCAATGAAAAAAGAAGCAGAAGATGCCAATGTAAAAATAGTCTGTGGCGATACAAAAGTCGTCGAAAACGGCAAATGCGATGGTGTCTATATAAACACATCAGGCATAGGCAAGATAATAAGGGCAATTGACGGCTCTGACATAAAAGATGGTGATAAGGTCATTGTATCTGGATACATAGGAGACCATGGGTTTGCTATTCTAAATGAAAGGGAAAACTTAGGCATCGATGCAGAACTTAAAAGCGATGTGGCGAATCTAACAGACCTAATTTTACCCATCATAGAAAGCGATTTGAAGATAAAAATAATGCGAGACCCAACACGCGGCGGTCTTGCCATGTGTTTAAACGAGTTATGCTATAGCAAAAACTTCGGGTTTGAGATAGAAGAGAGCTCAATACCTGTAAGGGAAGAAGTTAAAGTAATTTCTGAAATTCTGGGCATAGAGCCATATTACTCTGCAAATGAAGGCAAGATGGTGATAGTGGTTGACAAAGATGATGCAGAAGAGACACTTAGCATGTTAAGAAACAATCCGAAAGGCAAAAATGCAGCCATTATAGGAGAAGTAAAAAGCGAGCTTGAAGGCAAGGTTGTTCTAAAAACTGCATTTGGGTCAAAAAGAATTTTAAGAATGCCCATCTCTGATAAAATGCCACGAATCTGTTAAGGAGGTAAACCATGGAGACACTTACAGCATCTGAAGCAAAGTCTAAAATACAAAAGCTAATAGATGAAGTCGCAGAATCACATAGACCAATAACCATAAAAGGTAAAAAAAATAGTGTTGTTATGCTTTCGGAAGAAGACTGGAGAGCTATAGAAGAAACACTTTATCTACTTAATATACCCGGTATGAGAGAATCGATAAAAGAAGGGTTAGAAACTCCATTGGAAGAATGCTCAAAGGATATAGAATGGTGAATTGGGAAACCTATTACACTAAACAAGCTCTAAAAGATGCTAAAAAGATTTCCAATGCTGGTTTAAAACCTAAAGTGGAAAAATTGTTAAATATACTAAGAAAAGACCCTTTTCAAAATCCGCCACCTTTCGAAAAATTAGTTGGGGATTTGTCAGGAGCCTATTCAAGGAGAATAAATATACAACACAGACTTGTCTATCAAATAATAAAAGAAAAAAGAGCCGTAAAAATAATAAGGATGTGGACACACTACGATTAGGAGGTAAACAATGAAATCCTACAGAAAAGAACTCTGGTTCAATACGAAAAACAGGGTTGAATTCATAAACATAACGCCAGAAGTTGAAAAAGCCGTAAAAGAGAGCGGCATAAAAGAAGGATTATGTCTTGTCAACGCTATGCACATCACAGCTTCAGTATTTATAAACGATGATGAAAAGGGCTTGCATCAAGATTACAAAGAGTGGCTTGAAAAATTGGCTCCACACAACCCATCACTTTACAAACACAATTTAACGGGCGAAGACAACGGTGATGCCCATCTAAAAAGACAGGTGATGGGCAGAGAAGTCGTTGTCGCAATAACGGATGGCAAGCTCGACTTTGGACCGTGGGAACAGATATTTTACGGAGAGTTCGACGGTCAAAGACCCAAAAGAGTCCTAATAAAAATCATTGGCGAATAAAGTCCTTCACATATTCAATCCACTCATCAAAACCAACGCCGGTTTTTGCACTCAGCTCGAACACTTCTGCTTTAGGTTTTACTTCCCTTATCTCTTTTAACACCTTATCTCTATCAAAATCCAAAACACCGTATAGGTCTATCTTGTTTATTAAAATCACATCTGCCACATTAAACATAACAGGGTATTTTTTTACCTTATCATCGCCTTCTGGAACACTTAATATAACAACATTTCTATCAGCACCAACATCAAATGTGGCAGGGCAGACGAGATTTCCCACATTTTCAATAATCAACAAATCGCAATCAAGCGAAACCTTATTTAGAGCCTTCAAAACCATATCTGCATCCAAATGGCAAGCACCCGATGTGTTAATCTGCACAACATCAACACCCAATCTTTTTACCCTTTCTGCATCCCTATCTGTATCAAGGTCGCCATCAATAAACGATACTCTGACTTCGTCCTTCAATGCTTCGATTGTCTTTTCTATTATGGTTGTCTTACCAGCACCAGGAGATGACATAAAATTTAAAGAAAAAATGCCTTTGTTTTTCAAAATTTCCCTTATCCTCTGGGCTGATTCTGTATTCCTTTCAAGTATCTTTTTCTCAACAATTACCCTTTTCATCTCTATTCACCTTCTATTTCAATAATTTCCATTTCTTTTCCTTCAATTATCTCAAGTGGCATAGAGCAATCAGGACATACAAGCACAATATCCGTTAGCTCTTCAAAGTAAAAATCCTTATCACAGACAAAACAGTGTGCTTTTATGTCGTTTTCAACAACTTCAAACTTGGCATCTTCTATTATACTCTCTTCATTCCTTAAGGCATCAAGCGCAAAAAGCAGTGCGTCAATCATGACACCGCTCATCTTTCCAATCTTCAAAGCAACCTTTGTTATCTTGTTTAGTTTGTTCTCTTTAGCTGTATCCTTTAATATATCAACTATACTTTCAGCTATTGCTCCTTCGTGCATAATTTCCACCAAGTTTTACTATCTCTTCAAGCACAAGCTTAGCGACAGGTTCTATCTTACTTTCAAGCAAAGGTGTAAGCTCCATGCTTAACTCATTTGGCGTAATGGCAAGCGGAACAATCCCTATGACAACGGCATCCTTTTCTTCTCCCATTAAAGCAACATGATGCAAAACATCACCAAGACCTATCTCATGAATTGATGAGACAAATGTCAAGTTGGGCGGAACTTCACTTAAGGGAAATTTATAGACACTGCCTGGTTTATCATCAACCTTAATCGCATCAACAAAAATCAAATGCTCATAATTTAGAAAATACTCAATCAATTGAAAACCAATCGTGCCACCATCTATAATATCGACACCTTGAAATATGTAATTTTTTTGAAGAAAACGGATTAGGTGAACCCCAAAGCCTTCATCGGCAAGCAGAAGGTTCCCTAACCCGACAACAGCAATTCTATTCATTCTTCTCTTCGCACTTATAACCCGTAAACATGGAAGAGAGCGAGCCGTTCTTCTCGCCTATATCGTGTGCGATAACCATATAAACATGCGCAATAACAAATACGATAAAGAACCATGTGATTAGATGGTGGGCAATTCTTACATTGGGATAACCACCAAATAGCTGGACAACAGGAAAGAGAAGTTTCTGAACGAAAGCAACGCCTCTTATTGAGTTGTCATTCATTGTATAAAGTATGATGCCAGTAATTATCTGGAGAATAGAAAAGAGTATAAAAGCAAAATAGGCGAGTGATTGAACAGGGTTGTATTTATCGCTTTTTAAACCTTCAACACCGTAAGGCTTGAAAGTAAGGTAATTCTTAAGCGTCAAAAACCAACCTTTAACATCCAACCACCCAAAGAGAAAATACTTCCAATCTGCATCGTGGCGTGAGAAAAATGCATAATAAAGCCTTAATATGATGGCGAATATAAACACATAAGCTGCAATAAAATGAATTAGTCTAACATTCGCCATTGAGAATATCTTGTAAGCTTCCTTTGTTCCCGGCGTATGAACAAACCAGAAAGGGCTGGCTATATAAAAGCCGGTAAATGTAAGGACGGCTATAGCTATAAATGTAATCCAATGAAGAAACCTTATGCCTATAGTCCACTCATATTTTTTCTTCAGACACTTCATTTTTAGACCTCTACTTTAAACTTTTTAACCTTGCCAGTATTAACATCCGTTATGTGAACTGCACAGGCAAGGCATGGGTCAAATGAGTGAATCGTCCTTAGAATTTCGAGTGGCTCTTCTGTGTCTGGCACAGGAAGATTTATCAGGCTCTCTTCGTATGCTCCACGCTGACCCTTCTCATCCCTTGGTGATGCATTCCAAGTCGATGGAACAACAACCTGATAGTGAACAACCTTTTTACCTTTTATTCTTACAAAGTGGGCAAGTGAGCCTCTTGGTGCTTCGTAGAGTGCAACTGCTGTATTAGTCTCTTCTTCAGGATACTCAAAGCGTGTCCATGTTCTCTCATCGCCCTGCTTTAGGTTTGCTACAAGGTCATCGACCCATCTGTGAGCACCATACCAGATATATGCAGTCTCAAGTGCCCTTGCTGCTGTCCTTCCAACGGTTGAGAACATCTGTTTTACATCGGCATTATGTTTATCTAAAAAGGCGTCCAGCATCTCTCTCATATTGTTATGCTTCAATGCATATCCTACAAGAATTCTGGAAAGTGGTCCTACTTCCATCATTTTGCCTTTATATCTTGGAGCCTTGACCCAGCTATATTTGCCTTCTTTTTTTATCGTTCCATCGGGATTTAGGCCAGTGTATTCTGGGATTGTATGCTCTTCTCCTGGATAAACACCTTTGTCAGGGCCTTTGTACCAAGAATGAGCAACGCTTTCAGTTATAAACTTCTCATCCACTTTTTCCACTTTTGTAAGGTCTCTATCATAAATTACGCCCTGCGGAAGATACCTATACTCTGCTTCCCAATCGTTCGTCTCTGGAAAACCACCATAACTTAAGAAGTTATAAGAGCCGCAGCCCCACCCTTCGACAAACTCATCTTTATAGAAATGAGCTATCAAATCTATATCGGCAAGATAGGCATGCTGAATAAAATCACCCACCTGTTCAAGTTTTGATGTATATTCTCCCAGCCTTGTTGCATCAAGCATATCCATAACACTTGTAATACCACCAACAACGAGACTCTGTGGGTGTGGATTCTTTGCTCCATAAATAGCCATCATCTGGGCAAGTATAACTTGAACATACAAAGCATCAAGATAGTGTGATATGACAATCAGACTGCCTTCTGGCGGCAGTTTGTATAAAGGATTGCCCATATAGGCACCAGAAAATGGCCCCAACTGGCCACTTGCTACAAACTTTTTGAGCTTTTCAAGAACAGCTTGATAATGTTCAACTGACGCATTGTAAGGAGCTTTAGAAAACTGGTGAGCTAATTCATTGGCTTTTACAGGGTCAGCCTTCAAAGCTGCACCAATATCAGCCCAGTCAAGAGAATGCAACGCATAGAAGTGAACTATATGGTCATGCATAAACTGGCTCGCATTTATCATGTTTCTTATCAATCTTGCATTCGTTGGAGGCCTTATACCCAATGCAACCTCAGCACTCATTGTATTTGCTTCATAATGAGCCCAAGTGCAAACACCACAAATTCTTTGAGCTAAAAGACCAGCATCTCTAATATCTCTTCCCTGCAAAATTGGTTCTATACCGCGCCAGAGTGTCCCAGAACTCCAGGCATTCTCAACCTTCCCATCTTTTACATCTATTTCTATTCTTAAATGACCTTCAATTCTCGTTATTGGGTCTATAACAACATGCTTCTTCTCTGCCATTATTCACTCTCCTTCTTCGATGATTTTTCGGCAGCACCCCTTGTTATGCTGCCCACTGCATGAACACCTATAGCTGCAGCTGTAGCTCCAGCAACAATCTCTCCAATTTTATCTGCTGTGGCTTCAACGCCTCCTCCACCTGGTATTCTTATACCCGCTTTATCGTTTGGTTCTTCAAATGGAGCCATCGTATCCCAGAAATTGGGCTCTGAACAACCAATACAACCATGACCAGCACCTACAGGCCAGTTTGTTCCTTGATTGAATCTGTATCTTGAGCAGTTGTTGTATGTCAATGGACCTTTGCATCCCATCTTATACAAACACCAACCTTTTTTTGCTCCTTCGTCGCCCCACTCTTCAACAAACTCGCCAGCATCAAAGTGAGCCCTTCTCTCGCAATAGTCGTGAATTCTTGAACCATAAGCCCACAAAGGTCTATACAGCAAGTCAGTTGGTGGCACCCTATCAAACAGCAATATGTGAAGTAAGGTTCCCACCATATTTACACTATTCGGCGGACATCCAGGAACATTGACAACTTCTATACCTAAGGCGTCTCTAACGCCTTTTGCACCTGTTGGATTAGGGTATGCAGCCTGAACGCCACCAAAAGCAGCACATGTTCCAAAAGCAAGCACATACTTCGCATCTTTTGTAATTCTTCTCGCCCTTTCAAGGCCTGTTTCACCTTTTGAACCTATTCTTAAATATATTCCACCATCTTTTGTTGGTATGCCACCCTCTATAATACATACATATCTACCTTTATATCTCTGAATAGCTTCTTCTAAATGCTTCTCAACCCTTTTGCCACTTGCCATCATTAGAGTATCATGATATGTGAGTGAAATCTGCTCAAATATAAGCGTAGCTATATCAGGGTCTCTTGTTCTTAAAAAAGACTCACTACAACCAGTGCATTCTGCCATGTGAAGCCAGATGACAGGCGTTCTCTCTTTTATCGCTGCAGCTTTAGCAACTCTTGACTCAAATGCAGGTGGCAACATCAAAGCTGCAGTAATAAACGAAGCCCATTTCAAGAAATCCCTTCTACTAAACCCATTCTCTTTTAATTTTTGATTAAACTCCTCTTCCCTTTCCTTAGAGTAAAGCTCATCAAGTCGCCTATCCACATCTCTCAAAAGCGACTGGTAATACTTCTGCAAATCCTTACTATTGAACAAAGCCCACCCCCTTTAAATTTTTTCTCTTTTACATTTTATTTACCTCAATGTTCATGTCAATAACTAAATTACTTTAACAATAATTTGCTATCATAGCAAGAACTGCAACCACAAATCTCGATTTTTCCTATAAACACAGGAACAACCAAAAACTAAATATTTTCTTTTATTTGATATATCAAGCATTAAATATCTAAACACAAAGAAAAATTTACCGTTATCCTTATTAAAACAGGATTTCTTCAAAATGAACAAAAATTAACTTATTATTTCATAATTGTTAGCATCTATAATCTCAATAAGACTCGAAGCCATCTGTGAGTCAAGGTTGAGTAGAACTTTATACTCCTTTAAAGCCTTTTTAACCTGCTTTTTCGTTGCATAAAACACACCGAGATTATACCTTGCCACAGGGTCTGAAGGAGATAAATCAACAACCCTTTGAAAACACTTCTTGGCTTTTTCATCTTCTCCTATTTCAAGATATGCTATTCCCAAGTTTGTATAAACCGATGCTGCTTCTGGCTCCAACTCAATAGCTTTACTATAAGACTCAATGGCATTTCTAAACTCTTTTTTAAACATATAAGCATTACCCAAATTGGCATAGGCTTCAAAAAACTCATTATCAAGCGATATAGCCTTCTTGTAAAATGCTATAGACTCCTCTAATCTCCCTAATTCATAATAAGCGTTAGCTATATTCATGCACACATCTGCATCAACATAGCCTTTCTCCATAATCTTAACAAGCACATCTATTTCTTTCTCATACTCTTCAGTAAGATTGTATATAATTGCAAGGTTGTTATAAACATCTAAGTTATTTGGGTCAATCATGGAAGCTTTTAGTAAATAAGTTTCTGCTTTTGAAAACTCGTTTTTCAATCCATAAACATGACCAAGTTCTATAAGCACTTCAACATCATAAGGGTCATCTTCGAGTGCATTCAAAAGATATATAATTGCTTTTTCATACTCCGACGACTCTATAGCTTTTATGCCCTTAGCAAGCAATCGCTTAGATAACTCAGACATGCTTTAATTTTATATGTCACAAGACACCTTTGCAAACTTTTTAAAAAACTTGACTAAATAATTTTTATCGCTAAACTTATGGGCATGAATAGAGTTAAGGAACTCTACGACAACCTTACTCAGATAGACGATTTACCAGCATTCCCTGCCATAGCGTTTGAAGTCATAAGATTGACACGAGACCCTAACACAACATCAAAACATTTAGAAGAAGTCATAAAAAAAGATCCTAACCTTGTCAGTCAAATACTAAAAATAGCAAACTCTTCTCTATACGGACTTTCAAGAGAAGTAACATCTCTCAATCACGCCATCAATCTGCTTGGATTTGTTCAGGTTGAAAACATCGTGATGATTTCAGTTATTCTATCAAGCGTAAAAAAACTGCCATTACATAAAAATTTCAACAGAGATAAATTTTTAGAACACTGTTTTGGCTGTGGAGTAACGGCAAAGATAATAGCAAACATTTTAAATTTCAACTTTAGTTCGGCTGAATTCAGTGGCGGAGTAATCCACGATATAGGTAAGGTTCTCTTAGACCTATACGCACCAGAAAGTTTAGACGAGATATTAGAGCATGCATACAAAAACGGCATGTCATTTATAGATGCAGAGATGGAATTATACGGTATAAACCACTCAATGCTCGGTGCAAAACTCCTATCTATCTGGGGACTTCCAGAAGAGATAATAGACATAGTCGAATATCACCATAAACCGTTAAAGGCTAAAAATAAATTGCTTGTATCCGTTGTCCATGTCGCAGACCTTCTAACATACTCAAAAGGCATAGGTTTTGGCGGTAATTATGCCAAATTCATATTAGAAGAAGATGAAGGTTGGAGACTTTTAATAGAAGAAGCAAAACTACAGGAAGAATTTGATATAGCATTCTTTACATTCAAACTTTATGAAGAGATAGATAACGCAAAACAACTTTACTTTGAGAGGTCTTAAACAGTGTCCGAGAGAATGGATCCCAAAACATTTGAAGAGTTGCGCCAGTTCATATACCAGAAATCTGGTATATTTTTCGAAAAATCAAAAGAGTATTTACTTACAAATAGATTAAGAAAAAGGCTGAAAGAGCTGGGTTTGAACACATTCGAAGAGTATTTAAGGTATCTAAAATCACCAAAAGGAGCTCAAGAGTTAGGGCCACTGTTTGATGCAATTACTATAAATGAGACATACTTTTTTCGCCATATAAGACAGATAGAAGCATTCAGAGATGTTATAGTCCCTGAACTTCTAAAAAAGAAGCGCTCAATCAATGTTTGGAGTGCGGCATGTTCAACAGGTGAAGAGCCTTACACAATCGTTATAGCACTAATGGAAAAATATGGGCAGGCAATACCTGCAAGGGTTTTGGCAAGCGATATATCAAATGAAGTGCTCGAGAAGGCAAAAGAAGGTATATACAGCGAATACTCTGTAAAAGAGTTAACACCAGAACTTAAGAAAAAATACTTCGATAGCGTAGGATTTGGCAAATACAAGATAAAAGACTTCGTAAAGAGAAAGGTTGTTTTTAAGAACATAAATCTCACTGACCCTGGACTGTCAAGAAAAGTCGGAAAGATGGATGTCATATTCTGCAGAAATGTGTTAATCTATTTTGACAACCAATCGCGCCAGCGCGTTATTGACACCTTTTACAACGACATACTCAATCCCGGTGGCTATCTTATACTGGGAGCAACAGAGTCAATATCCCGCCTGAAAACAAACTTCAAACTTTGCCACTTCAGAATGGCAATCGCATACCAAAAACCAGAATAAAACAAAAAAAGGGAGTGAACCTATAAGCCGGGTTCTGTCCCGAGCCTTTATTAAATTAAAGGCTCGGTGATGGCCATTTATCTAAGCGACCTACCCAGGGACTTATGCCAAAAGGCATCGGGCAGGGTCAACCCATCGTCCCTCTATTTGGTCTTGCTCCGGGTGGGGTTTGCCGTGCCTTGAGACATTGCTGTCTCAAGCGGTGGTCTCTTACACCACCGTTTCACCTTTACCGAGCCTATATATTTAATATGGGCTCGGCAGTCTCTTCTCTGTGGCACTTTCCTGTGGGTCACCCCAACCGCCTTTGCAGACGGCACCCCGACCCTGCAGAGCCCGGACTTTCCTCTTGAAAGGTTAAACCTTTCAAGCGGCCATCCAGTTCACTCCCAGAATTAATCTAATCCAAAGCAACGATTCGTCAAACTCTTACCTACCAACTCCAGCCTTCCTTCAAAAGCTGTCTCATGATAGGAAATACTTTTTCATACTTACCTTCAAAGTATCCCTTTATAACGCCCTTCTCGCTAACATCAAAAATAATACCCAAATCTTCAAGGTGTCTCCTTAACTGTTCTTCTTCTTCATCGTTTAGCTCGTCAGCATAGATATCAAGATAACATTCACCCTTCATCGACCATTTAGCTGCATTGTAAAAGCCCATCAATCTTCTATGTTCGTTTCCATGTCCGTGAGACATCAAGGCACCTCCACTTCTTTAAACTTCGTTTTTAGGATAATAATATTTTCTTAAATCCATGTCAAAACTATTTAAAGAGAAATAGCCCAACATCAGCAACATTTGTCTTTGTATCAAAGCTTTTAATAGACCTTTTTAGTTTATCGAAAAAGATTGCACTATTGAAGGCTTCAAGATAGTAATCCACATCAAGATTTAACCTTTCAACATCTTTATACAAACTACCATCAACCCATGCACCTGCGTTGCTTGAGTTTCCATCCCTACCATCGGTTGCAAAACTAACGAATACAAAATCCTTAAATCCCTTCATCCTTTTGGCAACAAGCAAAGCAAGATGCTGATTTCTCCCGCCTACTCCATCGCTTTTTAAATCAACCGTTGTCTCACCACCAAAAACCAAAGCAGCAGGCTTTTTAATCTCTATAGAACCGTTCAACATCTCCTTAGCGACAGAAGATACAAAATCCGCAACACAATTAACATCTCCCTGAATTTGAGAACCAAGATACATAACTTCAAAATTTTTCTCTTTGAGAAAATTGCACATGCTTTTGCACATCTTCCCGTTTGATGCAACTATATAATTTTTCACATCCATCTTTTCAAACTCACTTCTGTCTACCGTATCGTATTTTACATCTATCCTAAAACCAAGCTCAGATAAAATCCTTACAAACTCCTTTTCTGTTGAATTGTCAAAATATGTCAACGAAGAGCCTACAACAGATAAATCATCACCAACAACATCACTAACAACAAAAGCCAGCACCTTTGAGTTTATCTTTCTTAAAATCTTACCGCCTTTAATCAGAGACAGCCCTTTTCTAACGCTATTTATCTCATAGATTGAGTAATTCTTACTTAAAAGTTTTCTCATTATGTCAACATAGCTATTGATATCTATTATCGGCTTTTCAACAATAGAAGATGCACCGCCAGAGATAAGAAATATCACAAGGTCGTTAGATTCCATCTCTTTGGTTAACTCAATTAACCTATCAGCAGCTTTTATGCTATTCTCACTGGGAAAAGGATGGGAAGAAAGAAAAAACTCAATATTGAAAAAAGAAAAACCACAAGGCTTGTTAGAAGCAACAACGCCTTTGTAAATTTCAATCCTTTCGGCAAAAAACTTTGCCATATCACATGCAGCTTTACCAAAAGAGAAGAGAAACACCCTTCTATTCAGGTCATAAATTGAATCTTCAATCCTTAGACAACCATCTTCAATTATACAACTACTTTTCAAAGAGTTATAAGCAGATACGGATTCTAAACCCTTTGATATGCTTTCAAAGGCTATTTTGTGCAATTCTAATGCTTGCTGTTGGTTATAGGGAAGGTGCATCTTCTAATATAATCAACAACTTCTTCTATACTGTCGCTAACCTTCACAAGCTCAACATCTTTCTTATCGATATACTCCCTTTTTGCAAGAAATTTCAAGAAATCAATCACTTCAAGCCAAAACTCTCTGCCAAATAGAACAACAGGAAACTGACCTATCTTTTTTGTCTGAATCAAAACAAGACTCTCAAACAGCTCATCAAGTGTTCCATATCCACCGGGCATAACAACAAAACCAACCGCATACTTGACAAAACTAACCTTTCTTGCAAAAAAATACTTAAAATTTAAGGGTACATTTACATAAGGGTTAAGATGCTGCTCATGCGGAAGCTCTATATTTAAACCAACAGACACTCCGCCAGACTCAAACGCTCCCTTATTTGCAGCTTCCATTATACCGGGTCCACCGCCTGTGATTATGGCATAGCCAGACTTAACAAAGGCTTTTCCAAGCTCATAAGCTTTCTCATAATAAAAATCACCTTCTTTAGCCCTTGCAGAACCAAAAATTGCGACAGCAGGCCCTAAATCGTAAAGCTCATCGAATGCTTCGGTAAACTCCGCAACAATCCTGAACATCCGCCAAATATCTTTATTCTTGTCTCTATTTTCTAAAAACTCTTTCTGTATATCCTTCATCTTACCACCATAAACGCAACGCCAAGCTCTTTTTTAAGCACATTCTCCGTTGTGCTTCCAAGCAAAATCTCTTTAAGCTTCGACTTTGCATAAGCACCCATAAAAACAATAGGCTTTTCAACCTTCTTTATCTCTTCTTCTATTGCATCTGCAACCCTGTCTGCTTCTCTAACTTCAACATCATCTGGTAGACTCACATCATTCTTCTTAAAATAGATAGCCTTAAATTCAATGCCAAACCTATCGGCAAATGCCTTGGCATACTCATAAGCCTTCAAAGAAATCTCCTTCTCATTGACAAATGCAAGCACAACAGATGGAGTATAAAAGTGCTTCGGAACAACAAGTAGTGTCTTTTTTGACCTTCTCAAAACAGACTCTATATTTGAACCCAGAATGCCCCTTTCGTAATCTTCATTAACACCTTTAAGCCCTAAACAGACAATGTCGTATTCGCTCTCTGCCGAAAGGATAGTTGATGAGACAACTCCTGTTTCCATCTCAGAAGAGTATTCAACACCAAAGTCCTTCGCTATACTCTCAAAAGCCATCAACACATTCTTTCCCTTCTCTTCAAGTATAGCCCTTATCTTTGAAGAGAAATCGCCAAAAGGCTCAAAACCCAAAGCACCGCTCAAATCATACATGAATGGCCCTTCAAGCTGCATAATATCAATCACATGAAAACCCTTAACATGGGCATTAAATTTCTTTGCAATAAAACAGGAAAATCTGCTTACAGATACACCATAATCGCTTGAATCGACGCAGGCAAGAATATTTTTAATTTCCACTGTCTCCCTCCATAATTGCTTTTAGCTCTTCTTCGTTTATAACTTCCTTTTTCAGAAGTTCACTTGCAAGTTTTTCAAGTTTATCTCTATTGTTCTGAAGTATCTCTTTTGCTCTATCGTAAGACTCCTTCAAAATCCTTGATATCTCTTCATCAACCATCTCTTTTGTCTTCTCGCTCACCTTATCAGCCCTTGCCAAAAATCCATCTCCAGATAAAAATCTTGGGCCCGTTGGCTCTTCAACAACCATCAATCCTATCTTCTCATCCATTCCAAACTGACTAACTATAGCCCTAACAATGTCTGTTGCCCGTGAAAGGTCATTCTGCGCTCCTGTTGAAATACTGCCAAAAATGAGCTCTTCTGCAGCTCTTCCACCAAGCAGGGTTATCACCTTATCAAGCATCTCTTCCTTTGTTAAAAGATACCTATCATCAACGGGCAATTGTTGGGTGTATCCAAGCGCAGATAACCCTCTTGGTATAATGGAAATCTTATGAACAGGGTCTGCACCAGGCAGAAGATAGGCACATATCGCATGGCCAGACTCATGGTATGCAACCCGTTTCTTCTCTTCTTCAGATATAACCTTGTTCTTTTTCTTCAAACCTGCAATCTGTCTCTCTATAGCTTCTTCAAAATGCTCCATATGAACGCTGTCTGCATTCTCTCGTGCTGCAAGCAGGGCAGCCTCGTTTACTATATTGGCTATATCAGCACCAACAAGACCGGGTGTCATCTGGGCAAGTTTCTTTATATCTACATCACCGCCAATTTTAATCTTCTTTATGTGAACCTTGAATATCTCTTCCCTGCCTTTAACATCAGGCTTATCAACTATAATCTGCCTATCGAACCTACCAGGGCGCAGAAGCGCAGGGTCTAATATCTCTGGCCTATTTGTTGCAGCCATTATGATAACGCCCTTAGACGAATCAAAACCATCCATCTCAGCAAGCAGCTGATTTAGGGTCTGTTCTCTCTCATCATTGCTGGTTAAAGAACTCATAGCCCTGCTTTTGCCTATGGTATCTATCTCGTCGATAAACACGATGCATGGAGATAGCTTTTTTGCTTCATTAAACAGGTCTCTTACTCTGCTTGCACCTACACCAACAAACATCTCAATAAACTCAGAACCACTGATACTAATAAACGGAACGCCTGCTTCACCCGCTGTTGCTTTTGCAAAAAGCGTCTTTCCAACGCCCGGTGCACCAACCAAAAGAACTCCCTTTGGTGCTCTTCCACCGAGTCTTTGATACTTCTGCGGGTCTTTCAAATACTCGACAATCTCTTGAATCTCCTGCTTTGCTTCTTCTGCACCTGCAACATCGGAAAACTTAACATCGGGTTTCTCGTTCAAATAAACCTTAAACCTGCCCTTACCAAAACCAAACAAGCCACCACTTGTGCCGCGCATCTTCCGTGTCATCAACCACCAGATGAAAAACAGAAACCCAAAGGGCAGAATCCAGCCAAATATGAGATTGGTTAGCCATGTATTCGTCACCTTTCCTGAAAAATCCACATGATGGGCTTGCAACTCCTTTACAAGGTCAGGGTCATTGACGGCAACCGTTATAAATCTCTTCTCTTTACCTTCCTTACTTAAATAAACACCGCTTATGTATTTTTCGGATATCGTGCACTTTTTTATCTTATCTTCCAAAAGCAAACTCTTAAACTTAGAATACGATATCTCGACCTGCTGCGTGCGTGTAAAGTATTGATACATATAGAGCATTGATATGCCAATTAACAGATATATAGCAAGAAACTTTGAGAAGTTATTGAAACCTTTAAGCTGCCTATTCTCTTTGTCGCTCATTGTTTATCTCTTGGAAAATACAGCGTAAATATCACCATCTCGAGAGACAAAGAACAGCTTGTTGCAGCACAACATCATATAAGAGCTAAACTCACCGCCTATATCTTTTATATCCAGTATCTTGCCCGTTAAAGGGTCAAGGGCTATAAGCTTCCCATCGCTTGTTAAAGCAAACAGAATGCTGCCAACAAGTTTAAGTGAGTATATATTGCCTTCGAGTGTGAGTCTCTTTTTCCATATCGTCTCACCGCCAGACAAATCAAGACAATAGACATTACCATTATCATCGGCCAAAAACAGGCCAAATATGTTAGCTTGCATGTTGGAATAACTCGAAATCTTCCTTTTCCAAACAAGCGAGCCATCGTCCGTTTTTAGGGCTTCTGTATATCCCCTAACAGATGAGACATAGACAATATTACCGTTCAGTAAAGGTGTTGTGTCGGCATCTACAAACATACTGCCTTCACCCACTTCGGCTTCCCAAATCTGGTCTCCTTTATATGAGACCTTATCCACACTTCCATCGTCAAATCCAATATACAGACCATCATCTCCAAAATAGATGCCAGAGAATCCTCTTATATCAAACATGTTTGGTTCGCCATGAGCATACTTCCAGACTGTTTTTAAATCACTCTCATCTAAACAGTAAAGTATGTCATTTTCGCTTACAACATAGAGATTGCCATCTTTTATATACAAATGCCCAACAACAGGAAAATCAAATCTCCTTTTTGCAACAACCTTTTTGCTTTTCAAATCAACCTTATACAACCAACCTTTTGTCGTTCCAACAAACAGATAATCACCATCAACGACAACTCCTGCTTCTATCGGCTGCTCATCAAACTCAACAACAAGCTCTTTATCTCCATTTTTTGGGTCTATCTTATAAACTTCACCATCCAAATTGCCGATATAAAGATACCCATTATAATTAAAAAGCTCAGCTTTATACCCAACATCTCCAATATCGGCAATAGATGAGTAATCAACAGGAACAGTAAGAGCCTGCTCAATGTTCTTATGCTCTTCAACCTTCAAAACAAGCTTCTTTGAAGAAGAACACGAAGATAAAATAAAAGCCACAATAACCAGAATAATACTAAAAGTTTTTCTCATCGTATCTCCTCTTTAGCAATTTATCTAACAGCTCTTCAGAATTTTTAAAGGCTTCGGATACCTCCTCATCGCTCATGCCGCTACCCTTCAATACAACCCTTGCAAACTCCGTTGTTATAAGGTTATTAGGCGAGTGTGTATCTGTGTTAAGCAGGTATTTCGCATTTGCCTTTTTTGCCATTCTAAAGACATGACCATTGGTAAAACTATGTCCACTCCTTGCGCTTATCTCAAGATAAACTCCGTTCTCTTCTGCAAGTTTAGCATCTTCAAAGCTTATCAAACCCGGATGGGCAAGTATATCGCATCGCCCTAATATCGCAGCTCTATTTGTGCCTTTAGCCACAGGCTCAACAGGACTCTCACCATGCACAACAACAATCTGAGCACCAAGCCTTCTTGCAAGCTCAATAGACTCAGGAATCAACTCCGGTGGAACATGTGTAATCTCAACACCAGCAAAAACATATAAACCAAAATACTGCTCAAGCCCTTCTGTTGCCCTTCTAACATTCTCTATTACAAACGCCATATTCGAGAAATCAACATGGTCAGTAAATGCTATCGCCCTGTATCCTATATCTTTAGCCCTTCTTGCAAGCTCAGAAGGGATAAGCTCACCGTCACTAAAGAGCGTGTGTGTATGCAAATCAATCATAGGAGAATTTTAAGTTTTACCAAAAACAGTGTCAAGTTTTTACAAATCTAATTCTTTGATAGACACAATATCAATTTTACCCTTTAGAGACTCTTTTAACTTTTTATCTCCCGTTAAAAGCTTAGCATTTAAAAACAAAGACAGAGCAACAAAGGGAGTATCTTTATCATCAACAATTTTGCATATTTCATACGCTTTTATAAAAAAGTGTTTAGGAATAAAATCTTCCGGGAAAAAGTGAATTCTGGAAAATATACTCGACAATTGCAAAATCAAATCATTCTCGCTTAACTTAGATACTTTCACCAGCTTATCTTTATTTTCAAAGATTTCAACCATCAAAAAATTACAAGTAAAAAATTCAAACTTTTTCTGAAAGAGCACTCTTCTACATCTGTTATCTTTACTCAAAAGGGCAGAGAAGACTATATTACTATCAACTACTATTCTCATCAACCTTTAAAAACCTATCCTTATTCTCATTCCACCATTTTCCAACTATTTCATCAGAAAGAGAGATTATGTCTTCTTCTTTGGCTTTACTTTTACTTCCTATCTCCATAGCAGAAAACATAAGCAAAAGCTCTTCATCTACATTTCCGACTTCAAACTCATAAACCACTTTATCACCTTTCAAAAAAGCACGCATATCATTCACCTCGTTTTTTCACATCATACAACCACACCAACGCATTTTCAAATATTTGTTATTGGGTTTATTTATTGACAAAATTTAAGCCACAGTTATAATGGTTAAAAGTTTAAAAAAGAAGGGGGAGATTTTATGTCAAACACGGAAAAAGATGTTCAAACAATGGTAAACTATGACGATGTTTTCAAAAACTTCGACAGTGGAGACATAGTAAAGGGAAAGGTTATAAAAATAACAGATGAAGATGTGTATGTCGATATAGGATACAAATCCGAAGGCGTAATAAAACTGAAAGAGTTTATGGATGATGATGGCAATGTAAATGTAAATGTTGGTGATGAAGTTGAAGCAGTATTCTTCAACAAAACAAACGATGACGGGTTTGAAATACTTTCAAAAGCAGCAGCAGAGAGAATCAAGGGCTGGAATAAAGTCCTTGAAGCATACAAAGAGAACAAAACGGTAAAAGGCAGAATAAAAAGCCTTGTAAACGGTGGATTTACCGTAAGAATAGATGGATACTTTGCTTTTTTGCCCGGTTCTCAAGTCGAGCTGAGACCAATCAAAAATTACCCTTCCTATGTTGGTAAAGAGTTTGAGTTCAAAGTTGTAAACATAAACGAAGCAAAGAGAAATGCTGTCTTATCGAGAAAGGTTCTTCTTGAAGAAGAAGAGAGAGAGAAACAGCAGCGCATCTGGGAAAAGATAAAAGAAGATGCCGTGTTAACGGGAAAGGTTAAAAATATAACAGATTACGGTGTGTTTGTTGACTTGGGTGGAGTTGACGGTTTAGTTCACATAACCGACATGTCATACAGCAGAGTATCTCATCCGTCAGAACTTGTAAAACTTGGCGAAGAGATACAGGTAAAAATCATCAAGATAGAAGAGAGCGAAGGTAAAAAGAAGATATACCTTGGAATGAAGCAGTTAACAAAAGACCCGTGGGAAGACATTGAAAACAAGTTCTCAGTCGAGCAGATAACCGAAGGCAAAATCGTTAACATCGTGGATTACGGCATATTTGTTGAGATAGCTGAAGGCATAGAAGGCCTTGTCCACAAAAGTGAAGTAAGTTATGACAAATATCCACCAAAGATTGATGAGCTATACAAAATTGGCGATACTGTAAAGGTTAAAATCACTGGCATAGACAAAGAGAATAGACGCATGTCTCTTTCAATAAAACAGACAAAACCGTATCCTTGGGAAAACATCGAAGAAAGGTATAAACCCGAAGACATAGTTGAAGGCACGATAACAGGCATAAAAGAGTTCGGCGTATTTGTAAAACTGGAAGACGGTGTTGAAGGGTTAATACACGAAAACGATTTATCGTGGGATAAAGAAGAGAAACCAAATCTGCAGCTTGGTGATAAAATCAAGGTAAAGGTTTTAAGCATCGATAAAGAAAAGGAAAAAATAGCACTTGGATTAAAACAGCTCACAAAAGACCCGTGGGAAGATGTCGATAAAAAATATTCAGCAGGTGATATTGTTGAAGCCAAAGTCGTAAGCGTAAAACCATTTGGCAGTTTTGTAAAAATAGAGAAGGGTATTGAGAGCCTTGTTCCAAAAAGCGAATACAACAATCTTCAGCCAAAGCCAACAGAAACAGTAAAGGTAAAAATCTTAAGAATTGACAAGGATAAGAAAAGGCTCATATCTGGCTTTGTAAACGAATAACAACATAAACAATGGCAAAAAAGATAATAAAATATGCTGTTGGAATATTCGTTTTTATATTTATAGCCAATGTTGTCTATTTTTCTTCTAAAAAGAGCAATGTCGCACTCATAAAAATCGACGGCTTAATAACATCTAAAAAAGCCAACGAGATAATAAAATCTATAAACAGAGCAGTAAAATCAGCTAACATAAAAGCCATACTCATCAAAATAAACTCAGGTGGTGGTGAAGCAGTTGCAAGTCAAAGACTTTTCATAGCTATAAAAAAAGCATCGAAAAAGAAATTCACTATAGCGCTAATCGAAGATGTTGGAGCAAGTGGAGCCTATTATGCAGCATGCGGAGCAGGCAAAATCATATCATATCCTGCATCTATAATTGGCAGCATAGGTGTGATATTTGAGACAATTAATGTATCAGAACTTGCAAAAAGGTTGGGTGTAAGTCTATTCGTCGTAAAAACAGGAAAAGTTAAAGATGTAGGAAACCCGTTCAGAAAACCAACAGAAGAAGACAAAAAGATGATTCAAAATCTGCTAAACAGCGTATATGAGCAGTTTTTGAACGCTGTCTCATCAAGCAGACATATACCATTAAACAAACTAAAACAGATAGCAGACGGAAGTGTATTCACCGGAAATGAAGCCCTTAAATTAAAACTCATAGACTCAACGGGCGGATTAAATAAGGCAAAAGAGCTGATAAGAAAAAAAATAGATGAACCTGTATCCTTTGAAAATTTCAACCCAAAGGAGAGCTCTCTTTCAAAATTGCTTAACGAGACATACGATTATTTAGAGATAATCTCAAAACCCACAATTAAAATGATGGCAAGATGATAAACATAAACCTTAAAAAGAGTCAGGTTCCATCAGAAATAGACATACCCAGAAAATACAAAAAACCCAAAATTGTCGTATTCATAGGCATAATCATTGGCATTACAATCGTCATCTTAGCCGTTAGCGTATATCTTTTAAAAAGCATAACCGAAAAACCCATACCAACAACACATATAGCCACCCACAAGGAAAAACCAATACACAAAGAAGAGATTAAAAAGCAGGAGATTAAACTTAAACATAAACCAGCAATCAAGCATCAACAGATAACAAAAAAAGAGAAAACAACCAAAAAACAGACAAAAGTTTCTGTAAAAGAGATACAAGAGAAACAACAAGAAGCTATATTCAAGATCAGCCTAAACTTTGAAAATCTACCTAAGAGAAGCTCTATAAAACAAAAAGAAGCTTACACTCCGCCACTTCCACCGCAACTCAAACCAAAAGAGAAACCAAAAAAGAAAACCGAACAAAGCAAAAGTGTTATTTATGAGATAACGGTTAAAACAACAAGGATGGACAGACTTAAATCTATTCTAAACTCTTTTGGCATAAGTGAGTTTAAGGTATCATCAAAACCAGTCTCAACTATAAAGCTATACGATGTCTATGTCGGTGGTTTTTACAGTTATCCGAAGATACTGGAGTTTGCAAAGGTTTTAAAGAAGAAAGGGTACAAAGTATATGCAATCAAAAACATCAACCTTCTATACTTTGCCCTGATAGACAAAAACATAGACAAAACAAAAAAGATAGCCTATGCAAAAGCATGGTCAAAAACGCCTTTCAAACTGTATTTTAAACCAAAAAGAAAAACAAAATTGATATATACAGTTAAATTCGCATCGCCAAACACCCAGCTTATCAAAACCTTGAAAAAGAGTGGCTTTTACCCTATAATCAAACCGATAAAAAACGGGGCGTAGCGCAGCCTGGATAGCGCACTTGAATGGGGTTCAAGTGGTCGGCGGTTCAAATCCGCCCGCCCCGACCATTGAAAAGCTTATTCCAACGCCAATCACAGCAATCAGTAAATCAGGTATTTACCTACCAAATAGGCTAATGTAGATACAATGTGGATACCCTTCATTTACATTCAAACCCGTTCTCTTAAATTCCCATTTCTTGATATTACTCAAACGACCCTTTCTCCTTATTGCTTCACACTCAACACCAAATCTTCCACTGCTTTCAAATAAATCCTGCTGTTTGGTGTTATAATGCCAGTTTGTGGGTCAAAGAAGAGAATCTCTCTTTCGCACAGTATATCAATTAGCTCTGTCTCTTCTTCTGTTAAATCCTTAAAATTCAACCCATCTTTCATTAGTCTATCTGCAATATTCATAAATATCTCTTCGGCATTCTTAGGAAGGTTATATTTTTTATATCTTTTTAATATCTCAAGTATTTGCATCTTCGCATTGAGTTTCTCTTTCTCTAAGAACTCCTTTAACTTTTCAATGGAATCTTCGGGTTTTATGAATGTGTACAGATACAACAGCCTGCTAATTATATTACCGAAATACTCAAGTATCAGATTAATCTGACTCTCATTGTATCCCAAATCCTTAAGCAGTTTTTCTGCTATCTCCTTTGACGGGTGGTCTATTCTTTTAAATATGCTCGTCTCTTTCAGCTTAGAGTCATTATAAATCCTGTTCAAAAATATTGTATTGCTTGTCAAAATTACAACATGAGACAGATGCGTCTCTTTTGTCAATCTTACACAGAAGTTTAAAAACTCTTTTAGGAGCTCTCTTTCTCCATTGATGTAAATCTCTTCCAATGTCTGAATCTCATCAATAATGAGAATGGGTTTTTTATTTTCTTTCTTTACCTTTTTATAAAGTTCATCTATTAGAGCATCAAATAAATCCTTTTTTCTCTCTTTTACCTGTTTTAAGACTTCTGCTTTAAGTGTGATTACTGCAATAGACACTCCTGCAGATATACTTTTTTGAACTTCATAATCTTCTTCTGACTTAATGAAAGACTCAAAGAATGTCCCGTAGCTTGATATGAGTTTCCCTCTTAAGTTTACATACCTAACCCAATAGTTATCTCTTGGCTTCAGATTCTCAAAATCTTCAAATAGCTCGTTTTCAACGACATACTCAATGAGTGTTGTTTTGCCTGAAGATTTTGGACCGTAGAGAAACAGGATTCTGCTTGGTTCCGTTTCAAAATATTCTTTCAGAAAGGCTATCTCTTCTTCCCTATCAACAAACGGATAATTTCTAAAGACTTTGTAGCCCTTCTCTCTTAAGATTTCAGTTAACATTTCACTCTCCCTATAAATCTTGTATCCTTCTCAATAATATAAAATAACAACAAAAAATCAAAAGATTGTAAATTAAGACTTTGTCTCGGTTTTAGAAAAAGCTGGCAGGAATTTATAAACAAACAACAAAAATATGCCAACTGTTATGAATGTATCGGCAAGATTGAAGGCGGGATAATGATAATTACCGATGTGAAAATCCAAGAAATCAACAACATAACCTTTAAAAATTCTATCGTATAGATTACCCAAATCGCCGCCGCCTAAGAAGGCAAGAGATACGATATACAACCAATTTCTATCCTTCCCACGCAAAATAAGATATAAAACCACAACAAACACAACAATACTTATACCACCCAAAGCTATAAGCCTGATAGATGGTGGAAGATGAGCAAATACACCAAATGCTATACCCGCATTTCTTATGTGAACAATATTAAAAAAACCCTTTATAACTTCTATTGATGAGTTTAAAGGCAAGTTCGATGCTATATAGGACTTGGAAAAGTAATCTAAAATAAAAAAAAGGAGTATCAGAGATACTCCTTTTATGCCGTTTTTATCCATTAGAGATTAGCTCTCTTCGGATTTCTCAACAAACTCCACAATAGAGATAGGAGCTGCATCGCCTTTTCTAAAGCCCAACTTTATTCTTCTTACATAACCACCGTTTCTTGATGCAAATCTTGGAGCTATCTCATCAAACAGCTTTCTAACAGCCTTCTTATTGTTGTTTAACCTTGAATAAACTATCCTTCTGTTAGCAAGAGTATCATTCTTAGCTTTCGTTATAAGCTTGCTTATAAACCTAACAAGCTCTTTAGCCTTTGCATCTGTGGTTGTAATCCTCTCGTGTTCTATCAACGATATGGCAAGGTTTCTCAAAAGATGCTTTCTTCTTTCACCGTCAATACTTAATGTTTTGTATCCCTTTCTATGCCTCATCGCTTTCTCCTTCTTTTTCAGCAATAAGCTGTTTTATTCTCTCAAGCTGCTCATCGTCAAACTTCATACCAAGCTCCAATCCCAGCTGTTTCAAAGAATCCTTTATCTCTTTTAGTGACTGTTTTCCAAAGTTCTTCGTGCTTAAAAGTTCCTGGTCTGTTTTCTGAACAAGTTCGTATATGTATTTAATGTTGTGTGCTGCAAGACAGTTAGAAGCCCTGACATTAAGCTCGAGTTCCTCCACCGGTTTAAGAAGATTCTCATTTATCTGCTCTTCTTCTTTCTTCTTAAGCGGCTGAGCTTCTATAATTCTCTTGAAATCACCAGCGAATACAGAGACATAATTACCCAAAATATAACTTGCGGTTTTCAAAGCTTCCTGCGGAGACACTGTTCCGTCTGTATGAATCTCTATTGTTAATCTTTCGTAGTTATAATAGTCTTTCATCGTGGATTTTTCAGAGTGATATGCAACCTTAACAATAGGTGAAAACAGCGCATCAACAGGAATATAACCTATCTCTCTGTTAACTATCTCGTAATCTGCCTGTTTATATCCAATGCCTTTTTTAAGATAAATTTTTGCTTCAAATTTTGCATCATCCATCAGCTCACATATATACACATCGTCGTTAACTATCTCTATATTGCCAGGAAGCTGAATATCCGCCGATGTGACTACACCTGGTGTATCCTTTGAGATGTAAACTTCACCTTCCTCAAAGTTTTCATTTAAGGCTCTGAATCTAACCTGTTTGAGATTAAGAATTATATTCAATACATCTTCTTTAACGCCATCAATTGTGCTAAATTCACTCTCAACGCCCTCTATCTCAACACCAACAATAGCTATGCCGGGAATAGAAGATAACAGAATCCTTCTTAAGGCATTACCTATGGTTGTTGCATAACCTTCATTTAAAGGTTCAAGAGCAAACTTGCCGTAAGTTGGAGTGTGTTCTTCAATCTTAACTTCCTTTGGCAGAGTCAAATAGTTAAAAACGCCCATCATTTTAGCATCCCTTCGTTAATTTTTATTTGGAGTACAACTCAACTATGGCGTTTTCGTTGAATGGTGGCTGTACATCATCCCTTGTTGGATAATCGTTGAATACAGCTTCAACCTTATCAAGGTCAACACTTATCCATGATACAGCCGACCTTCTTGTATTCTCTTCAAACTTCCTTCTAAACTCTTCTTTGTTTTTCATTTTATCTGCAACACTAATCACATCACCCTTCTTTACAAGATAAGAAGGTATATCAACCTTTCTACCATTAACCCTTATATGGCCGTGAGAAACAAGCCTTCTTGCTTCTCTTCTTGAAGATGCAAAACCAGCTCTATAGACAACATTGTCCAACCTTCTCTCAAGCAGGACAACAAGATTAGCACCTGTTTCACCTCTTTGTCTTTTTGCCTCTTCAAAGTATCTTCTAAATTGGCGTTCAAGCACGCCATATACGGCTTTTGCCTTCTGCTTTTCCATCAAGTGCAATGCATAAGAAGAGAGTTTTCTTCTCGTATTTCTCGTTTTTCCTGGTGGATACGGTCTTCTCTCAAAAGCGCATTTATCAGTAAAGCATCTCTCGCCTTTTAAGAAGAGCTTAACACCCAAAGCTCTGCATCTTCTACAAGCAGGTCCAGTATATACTGCCATACTCTATCTCTCCTTTATACCCTTCTTCTTTTTGGTGGTCTGCAACCGTTGTGCGGAATAGGTGTAACATCCCTGATAGATTTAACCCTTAATCCAGCACTTGCCAATGCCCTTATAGCCGTTTCCCTTCCAGGGCCTGGGCCCTTGACCCTAACATCAATCTCTTTCATGCCCATAGCCATAGCCTTCTTGGCAGCATTTTCAGCTGCAAGCTGAGCGGCAAAAGGTGTTCCCTTCCTTGTGCCCTTAAAACCACTATCTCCAGCTGAAGACCAGCAGAGAACATTACCGTCAGGGTCTGTGATTGTAACGATTGTATTGTTAAAAGTCGCCTGAATATGAGCTATGCCGCTTACGACATTTCTCTTTACCTTTTTCTTCTTTTTAGCTACCTTCTTAGCCATTTACGCCCATCTCCTTTACTTTCTACCTACTGTTTTCTTCTTACCTTTTCTCGTTCTTGCGTTTGTTCTTGTTCTTTGGCCTCTTACTGGTAAGCCCTTTCTGTGTCTGAGTCCTCTATAGTTGCCAAGGTCCATCAACGCCTTGATGTTCATAGCAACTTCTTTTCTTAGCTCACCCTCAACCTTGTAATCGGCAACAACACTTCTAATGCGCTGAATCTCTTCTGGAGTCAGCTCATGCGTTCTCTTGTCTGGATCAACATTGGCTTTCTGCAGAATCTCCATAGATCTGCTTCTACCTATACCGTAAATGTAAGTCAAAGCGATAAATATCTTCTTATTCCTTGGTAATTCAACACCTGCAATACGAGCCACTTAAACCTCCACTATCCCTGTCTTTGTTTATGTTTAGGGTTTTCGCATACAACCCTTACAACGCCTTTTCTTCTAATTATCTTACACTTAGGACACATCTTCTTTACCGACGGTCTAACCTTCATCTGAAAACCTCCGCTTTTACTTGTATCTGTAAACTATTCGTCCCCTTTCTATACTGTAAGGAGACAGCTCAACTTTAACCTTATCACCTGGCAAGATTTTGATAAAATGCATCCTCATCTTGCCAGCAACATGAGCCAAAACAATATGACCATTGGACAGCTTCACCCTAAACATAGCATTGGGCAAAGCTTCAACAACTTCACCGTCAACGGTAATACTCTTCTCTTTTGCCATAACTCAGTTTACCTCACTTAAAATTACTGGACCGTCTTCCGTTATGGCTATCGTATGCTCAAAATGTGCCGATGGTTCACCATCAGCCGTAACAACAGTCCATCCATCTTTCAAAACCTTAATCCTCCATGTGCCCGCATTAATCATCGGCTCAATCGCCATAGTCATACCAACCCTAAGCAGCGGTCCTCTATCAGTTTTTGAAGGCACATAGTTTGGGACTTGCGGGTCTTCATGAAGCTGCCTTCCAATCCCATGACCTACATAATCCCTTACTGAACTAAAGCCAAAACTCTCAACATAACTTTGGATAGCCGCAGAGATATCATACAGGAAGTTGCCCGGCTTAGCCTGCTGAATGCCCCTATACAGGGCTTCCCTTGTAACCTGCATCAGTTTCTTCTTTTTCTCATCTATCTTACCAACAGCCACGGTAATTGCCGAATCGCCATACCATCCATCGTATATAAGGCCAAAATCAAGGCTTATAATATCACCTTCCTTTAAAACCCTTCTCTTTGAAGGTATGCCGTGCACCACCTCTTCGTTGATTGAAGTGCACAGCGACTTAGGAAAACCAGCATAACCTTTAAAGGCACACTTTGCATGCCTTTTTTTGGCCTCTTCTTCTGCAACCCTATTCAAATACTCGGTGGTTATACCAGGTTTTACCTCATTTTTCAAGATGTTAAGTATTTCACCCACCATGCGGTTTACAACCCGCATCTTCTCTATTTCTTCTTTACTCTTAAGAACAATCATCCTAAAGCCTTCTTAATCCTCTCGAATATCTCTTCTATCCTGCCCGTTCCATCTATCTTAACAAGCTTACCCTGTTTTTCGTAATACTCAACAAGCGGCATCGTCGATTTCTTATACACTTCAAGCCTATTTCTTACAACTTCTTCTGTATCATCATCCCTTTGAATCAACTTACTGCCGCACTTATCACAGATACCTTCCTGTTTTGGCGGATTGTTCTTTATGTGATACACAGCACCACAATTTGGACACACCCTTCTGCCTGTTAATCTCTCAACAATCTCTTCTTCTGGAACATCTATAAGCAGAACCTTATCAAGGCTCAAACTATTCTTTTTCAGCATCTCATCAAACGCTTCAGCCTGAGTAGTTGTTCTTGGAAAACCGTCCAAGATAAAGCCGTTTTTACAATCGTCTTCCTTTATTCTCTTCTCCATCATATCAATTATAATATCATCAGGAACAAGCTCGCCTTTATCCATGTATTGTTTGGCTTTTTTGCCAAGTTCCGTTTCTTCTTTAACTTCTTTTCTCAGTATATCACCCGTTGAAATCTGTGGAATTCCATACTCTTTACTTATCAAAACACCCTGCGTGCCTTTACCAACACCAGGTGCACCAAGCAAGATAAGAATCATGTTAATCCCCCTATCTTGTCCTTCTATTCTTCAAGAAACCTTCGTAATTTCTCATATACAGATGAGCCTGAATCTGCATTATCGTATCCAGAGCAACCTGAACCACAATAAGCAGTGCCGTGCCACCAAAATAGAACGGCACATTAAATCTTCTTATCAGAATCCAGGGCAAAACACATACAAATGAAAGATAGATAGCACCACCAAAAGTCAATCTATCAAGAACCCAGTCTAAGTATTCTGCTGTATATCTACCCGGCCTTATGCCAGGAACAAAACCGCCGTTTTTCTTTAGATTTTCAGCTATCTCTTTTGGATTAAACACAATAGCTGTATAAAAGTAAGCAAAGAAGAAAATTAAGCCTACATAAACAACACTATAAATCAAGCTACCAGGCATTATATAACCTGAAAGCGTTTTTAAAAACGGAACATTTACTATCTTTGTTATTGTGACCGGAAACAGAAGGATTGATGAAGCAAAGATTGGTGGTATAACGCCAGAAACATTGATTTTTAACGGTATATAGCTTGTCTGACCACCATAAAGCCTTCTTCCAACCATCCTTCTTGGATACTGAACAGGTATTCTTCTTTGAGCAAGCTCAACAAACACAACAAAGGCAACAACGGCAACGGCAACGGCAAATATAACAAGCAAAGAGAGAAAACTCATCTCTCCCGCACTGACAAGTCTGAATAGATTGCCCAACGCTGCGGGTAATCTCGCAACGATACCAGCAAAAATAAGCAAAGATATACCGTTTCCTATTCCCCTTTCTGTTATCTGTTCACCTACGAACATCAAAAACACGCTACCAGCCGTCATAGTCATAGCAGTAAACAGAACAAACGGAAGACCATGCCATATAACGACACTTGCGCCGCCAGGCCCATGCATAGACTGAAGGCCTACCGCTATACCAAGACCCTGCAGAAACGCTATGACAACTGTTCCGTATCTTGTGTATTCTGTTATCTTTCTTCTTCCAGCTTCGCCTTCCTTCTTTAAAGCCGCAAGCTCAGGACTTACAGCTCCAAGCAACTCCATTATAATGGCTGCCGAGATGTAAGGCATTATACCGAGTGATATAATACTGAAGTTTTTGATAGCTCCGCCAGAGAATAGGTTGAACAAGCCTAAGGCTGTTCCCTTTGCCTGTTCAAAAATGGCAGCCAACACATGTGGGTCAACGCCGGGAGTCGGCACATGTGCAGCAATTCTAAAAACGATAAACATTATAAGTGTAAAGAAAAGCCTTCTGTTAAGTTCGGGAATATTAAAAATATTTGAATAATCTTCCCTCACTGTAGTACCTCTACACTTCCACCAGCTTTTTGTATTTTCTCAACAGCACTCTTTGAGAATGCATCTGCTATAACCGTAATCTTCTTTGTTATTTCACCTTCTCCAAGCACCTTAACTGGCCTATTACCCTTTATTAAGTTAGCCTTTACCATGTAGTTTATATCAACCAAATCGCCATCATTACATACTTCGTTGAGTCTTCCTACATTAACAATTTGATACTCTACTCTGAAAGGATTTTTAAAGCCTCTCTTTGGAAGTCTTCTGTATAGTGGCGTCTGACCACCTTCAAAGTACGCAGGCTTTGCACCACCGGATCTCTGTTTTTCACCCTTGTTTCCTCTGCCTGCTGTTGTACCCCAGCCACTTGAGTCGCCTCTTCCGACTCTCTTTCTATCCTTAACAATTCTTGGAAGCTCGTAAAGTTCCATGGTTAGCACCTCTCTTAAAGTTCTTCTACTTCAACCATAAAGGAGATTTTTTTTATCATACCTCTGATGTATGGCGAGTCTTTTCTTATAACATACTTATTAGGCCTTTTTAAGCCTAACGCTATTGCCGTTTTCCTTATGGACGGCTTCTGTCCTATCAGACTTCTTTTTAAGGTAATTTTAAGGTCAGCCATGATTTACCACCTCACTTGAGTCCTCTCATTTTCATTATCTCTTCTTTGCTTCTCAACATACTCAAAGCCTTAAGTAGCGCATGAGAGAGATTGTGAACATTGTTAGAACCTATGGATTTTGTAACAATGTTCCTAATACCACAGACTTCAAGTATAGCTCGTGCGGTATTGCCAGCTATTATTCCCGTACCAGGTCTTGCAGGTTTTATCAATATTCTTCCTGCACCTTCTTTAACTTCCATCTGATGTGGAATAGTACCGTCTTCTGTTATAGGTACCCTAATCATATTCTTTTTGGCTTTCTCTATAGCTTTTTTTATAGCTTCTGGAACTTCATGGGACTTACCTAAGCCAAGCCCAACTCTACCATTTTTGTCTCCAACAGCAACCAAAGCTGAGAATCTAAACCTTCTACCGCCTTTTACAACCTTTGTAACCCTTTTTATGGATATAACCTGTTCTTCAAATTCTTTTTCCATCTGCACCATACGCACCACTCCTAAAATTTAAGTCCTGCTTCTCTTGCACTATCGGCAAGCGCCTTAACTTTACCGTGATAGATGTATCCATTCCTATCAAATACAACCTTTTCTATTCCCTTTTCTAAAGCTTTTTTGGCTATAGCTTCGCCAACAACCTTAGCAGAAGCTACATTGCAACCCTTTACCTTATCTCTTAAATCTATATCGAGTGTTGATGCAGAAACAAGCGTTCTTCCACTCTCATCGTCTATAATCTGAGCATAAATGTGTTTTAAACTCTTATAGACGCACAATCTTGGCCTCTCGGCTGTCCCTCTTATTTTGTATTTGATTCTTAATTTTCTTCTTAGTCTTTCCTTTTTTCTATCTACAGTCGCCATCTATTAACCCCCACTACTTGCTTGCAGCCTTGCCCATTTTTCTAATAATACGCTCATCTTTATATCTGATTCCTTTACCCTTGTAAGGCTCTGGCGGTCTTACAGCCCTAATTTGACTTGCAACAAGACCAACCAGCTGTTTATCTATACCCGATACGGTTATCTCAACACCCTTTTTGTCAACTTCTATCTTGATTCCATCAGGAATCTCATAGTTAACATCGTGAGAATAACCAACACTCAACACAAGTTTCTTACCAGAGACAGAAGCTTTATATCCAACGCCTTCTATCTGCAAAACCTTTGTAAATCCGTTAGACACACCAACAACAGCATTATTTATAAGACTTCTATAAAGACCGTGCATAGCATCGGCATTCTTTGCATTACTTACCTTCTTAACATATATAAATTTATCGTCTTTTTCTACACTTACATACTCAGGATTGAAGTGCTGAGTCAATTGACCCTTTGGGCCTTTAGCCACAACTTCGTCCTGCTTTATTGTAATCTCTACCCCGTTAGGTATAGGGATAGGTGTTTTTCCTATCCTTGACATGCTAACCTCCTAATTAAAATACCTCGCAGATGTATTCTCCACCTATACCCAGCTTCTTAGCCTGCTGGGTCGTCATAACACCCTTTGAAGTGGAGATAATGCCGATTCCAAGCCCATTCATAACGGGCTTTATCTCATCAGCAGAGATATAAACCCTTCTTGATGGCTTACTAACCATCTTCATCATCATAATAACAGGCTTTCTCTTATTCTCGTCGGCATACTTCAAAAACACCCTAACCATATTTCTATTGCCGACATTATCGAGCTTTTTATAATCGGCTATATAGCCTTCTTCTTTTAAAATCTTGATAACATTCTCAACAAGATTGTTGCTGTGAACATCAACATAATCGTGTTTTGCTTTTAGTCCATTCTTTATCTTAGACAAGCAATCTGCTACCTTCTTACTCATACGCCACCTACCAACTTGCCTTTTTTACGCCTGGAATTTCACCTTTACCTGCAAGCATCCTGAAACAGACCCTGCAGATACCAAATTTTCTCATGTATCCCCTTGGTCTGCCACACAACTGGCATCTGTTTCTCTGTCTAACCTTAAACTTAGGCGGTCTCTTTGACTTCTCTATCAAAGCTTTCCTTGCCATAGACTCTCCTCTTACACTTAGTTTGTTTTTCTAAACGGCATTCCAAAGGCTTCAAGCAGTGCCTTTGCTTCTTCGTCTGTCTCAGCAGTCGTAACAATCGTAACGCTCATGCCGTGAATCTTAACGATTTTGTCGTAATTGATTTCTGGGAATATCAGCTGCTCTGTGATGCCGAGCGTGTAATTCCCTCTTCCGTCAAATCCCTTTAGTGGAACACCTCTGAAGTCTCTAATTCTTGGAATAGCAAAAGAGATAAACCTATCGAGAAACTCATAAGCCCTATCGCCGCGTAAGGTAACCTTGCATCCAATAGGCATGCCCTTTCTGAGTTTGAAGTTCGCTATAGATTTTCTTGCCCTTGTTATAACGCCACGCTGTCCGGTAATTGTGGCAAGCTCATCCAACACAGACTCAAGCAATTTTATATCATGCATGCCTTCTGCAAGACCTACATTAAGCACGATTTTCTCGATTTTCGGCACCTGCATTACATTCTTATACGAAAACTCCTTCATAAGGCGTGGGATTATCTCTTCCCTGTAAAGGGATTTAAGTCTTGGAACATACTTCTCTTCAGACATTAAACTTCTCCTCCCTTAGATTGTCTCACCGCATTTTTTACAATACCTAACCTTCTCGCCACTCTCCAAAAACTTAATACCTATGCGAGTAGGTTTGTTGCAATGCGGACAAACAAGCATGACATTTGAAATATGAATGGGCGCTTCCTTCTCTATAATGCCGCCCTTGGTTGTAGCAGATGCCTTAACATGCTTCTTTATAATATTGACACCTTCAACAATTACACGGTTTTTCTTAGGGACAAAGGATATGATTGTCCCTTCCTTACCCTTATCCTTGCCAGCAATCACCCTAACTTTATCATTCTTCTTTAATTTCGTTCTTATCCTGTTCATTATAGCACCTCTGGAGCAAGAGAAATAATTTTCATAAACTCTTTAGCTCTTAACTCTCTAACAACAGGGCCAAAGATTCTTGTGCCTATAGGCTCCTTCTGGTTGTTGATAAGCACAGCAGCATTCTCATCAAATTTAATATATGTGCCGTCAGGACGCCTAAACTCTTTCTTCGTCCTAACAACAACTGCCTTTACAACATCACCCTTTTTGACCCTTCCGTTTGGGTCTGCTTCTTTAACAGAAGCAACAATTATATCACCAACTCTGGCGTATCTTTTTCTGGTGCCGCCAAGCACCTTTATGCACATTATCTTCTTTGCGCCAGAGTTATCAGCAACCTTAAGCATACTGTATGGCTGTATCATTGCTCATCTCCCAAACCTACATATTTCTCGGTGATTTCCAGCAATCTAAAATGTTTATCTTTGGAAATAGGTCTGCACTCTATAAACTTAACCCTATCACCCTTCTTAGCTTCGTTTCTCTCGTCGTGAACCTTAAACTTCTTTTTTCTCTTTATATACTTGTGGAACTTGGGATGCTCCACAAGTGTCTCGACTTCAACGACAATGGTCTTATCCATCTTATCGCTGACAACGATACCTTCCTTAACTAACTTACTCATACCTGCTCACCCTTCTTGAGTTTCTCGTTTTTAACGGTAAGAACCCGTGCCAAGTCCTTACGCAGGTTTCTAATTTTATGCGGATTCTCCATCTGTTCAAGCCCTTTTCTCATATTGAGCTTGAATATCTCTTCTCTAAGTTTTCTCTCTTCTTCAATCAACTCTTTTAAACTCTTCTGTCTCAATTCAGACGCTTTCATTGCCACTCACTCCGTTTGACGATTTTCATTTCTATGTTAAACTTCTGCGCTGCAAGCTTAAAAGCCTTAACGGCAAGCTCTTCGGATACACCACCAATCTCATAGAGAATTCTTCCTGGTTTAACAATAGCAACCCACTTCTCTATGGAGCCTTTACCCTTACCCATTCTCGTTTCGGCAGGTTTTTTGGTCAAAGGAAAATCAGGGAAAATCCTAATCCAAATCTTACCCTGATGCTTCAAAACCCTGTTTATGGCAATTCTTGCAGCTTCAATCTGCCTGTTGGTAACTTCACCTCTACCAACGGCTTTGAGACCAAAATCGCCAAATGCGAGTTTGGTTCCTCTTTTGGCTGTTCCCCTTACGCCGTTTCTGTTTCTCTGATATTTTCTATACTTGGTTCTTTTTGGCATTAACATAGCTCAATCCCACCTTTCCTTGCTTATGGTGATACCATTCCGTTAAATACCCAGACCTTTATTCCTATAACGCCAGCCTGAGTTAAAGCTTCCGCAAACCCATAGTCGATGTCGGCTCTTAAGGTGCTCAAAGGAATTCTACCTTCCTTTATCCACTCTGTTCTTGCCATTTCAGCTCCACCGAGCTTTCCTGCAACCTGTATCTTTATTCCTTTGGCACCCTTTTTCAACGCCAAATACGCAGCTCTCTTCATCACCCTTCTGTAAGGCATTCTTTTTTCTATCTGAAGGGCTATATTCTCAGCTATAAGCTGAGCATCCTTCTCTGGAGCAGGCACATCCTTAACATTTATCGTAACCTGAGCGTCGGTCATGCCTTTGACAAACTCTTTAAGCTTCTCAACTTCAGCACCTTTTCTTCCGATAATGATGCCTGGCATAGCTGCATATATGTTAACCGTCATCTTGTTTCTTTTTCTCTCTATCTCAATCTTTGAGATGCCAGCGTAATATACCTTCTTCTTTATTGCCCTTTTAATCTTCTGGTCTTCCAAAAATTTATCTTTAAAATCCCTTTCAGCATACCATCTTGAAGTCCAAGTCTTTGTTATACCAAGCCTTAAACCAATAGGGTTTACTTTTTGACCCAAAACCCACCTCCTATTTGCCGATAATCACGGTAATATTACTTGTGCGTTTAATGATTCTTCCAGCCCTACCCATAGCCCTTGCTCTATATCTCTTCATCCTGATGCCGTCATCAGCCGTTACATTTATAACCCTAAAACCATCTATATCCATACCCTGCTCCAAAGCATTGGCAACAGCCGATTCAAGCAGCTTTTTCAAGATAAAAGCAGCCTTCCTTTTGGAGTATTTGAGCAGAACTAATGCTTCATCAACACTTTTTCCTTTAATCAATCCTATAACTTCTCTAACCTTTATAGGAGATATCTTTGCGCTCCTTAAAAATGCTCTTGCTTCCATATCTCACCAACCCTTACTTACCTATTTTCTTTTGAACTACGCCTTTGTGTCCTTTGAATGTCCTTGTTGGTGCAAACTCACCCAACTTATATCCAACCATATTCTCGGTAACATAAACAGGTATAAATTTCTTGCCGTTATGGACAGCGAATGTAAATCCAACAAACTCAGGAACAATCGTGCTTCTTCTTGACCATGTCTTTATCATAGTCTTCTTACCAGAAGCTCTCATCTTCTCAACCTTCTTTAAGAGCTTCTCATCAACAAATGGACCTTTTTTTAGACTTCTCGGCATAAACCAACGCCTCCTATTTCTTTCTTCTGGTTACGATAAATTTATCCGTTCTCTTGTTCCTTCTGGTCTTATAACCTTTGGTTGGAACACCCCATGGCGTAACAGGTGTGCCGCCCGTTCCTGTCTTACCTTCACCACCACCGTGTGGGTGGTCAATTGGGTTCATGGCAACACCTCTAACCTGTGGCCTGAAGCCTCTGTGTCTCATCCTACCGGCTTTACCCCAGTTGATGTTGTTATGATCAGTGTTGCCAACCTGACCAATTGTTGCATAACACTCAACATGAATCAGTCTCATTTCACCGCTTGGCAATCTTATGTGGGCATATTTGCCTTCCTTTGCCATAATCTGAGCCATAGCACCGGCACTTCTTGCAAGCTGAGCACCACCCTTTGGTTTTAACTCTATATTGTGAATAATTGTTCCGACAGGTATATTTTTAATAGGCAGGGCATTGCCAACCCTTATCTCAGCATTCTCACCTGCTTCAACAACATCACCAACCTTCAATCCAACAGGTGCTATGATATACCTTTTCTCTCCATCCCTATAAGCCAAAAGGGCTATCCTTGCGCTCCTGTTTGGGTCATACTCTATTGCTTTTACAACAGCTGGTATTCCCCTTTTATCCCTTTTAAAATCTATGATTCTGTAAAATCTTTTTACTCTTCCGCCTCTGCCTCTTACGCTGATGTGTCCTGAGTTATCCCTACCTGCATGGTATTTCAAAACCTTTATAAGAGACTTTTCGGGTTTTTTCTTCGTTATCTCACTAAAGTCAGAAACACTTGCAAATCTCAAACCGTTTGTTACTGGCTTGTAAACCTTGATACCCATAGCTTAAACCTCTTTCTTAAAGTTCCTTCAATGTCTGACCTTCTTTGAGTGTAACAATAGCCTTCTTATATGAAGGCCTTTTACCCTTTATCCCTCTGAATACCTTTCTTTTTCCCTTCACATTTATGATGTTTACCTTCTCAACTTCAACACCAAACAGCTCTTCAATAGCCTTCTTTATCTCTGGTTTGTTTGCGTTTTTATCAACAACAAACACATACTTGCCATCTTCCTGGGCTATAAAAGCCTTCTCTGAAATCACTCTTTCCTTTAAAATACTCCACTTATCCATTGGCGATTCTCCTGTTCAATTTTTCAACCACCGATTTGGGCATAACGATACTCTGAAAACGCAAAACATCGTAAGTGTTCAATGCATCTATATTTCTAACTTCTATCCCTTCTATGTTGCGTAAAGAGAGATAAGCATTTTCCATACCCTTTTCAAGCACAAACAGAGCCTTTCTTAGATTCAACTTTTTAACAAGCTCATAGGCTTCCTTTGTCTTTGGTTTTTCAAAATTAAGCTCATCTAAAACAATAACCTGCTCGTTCTGAATTCTTTGAGCTAAAGCTTCCCTAAATGCCGCTCTTTTCTCCTTTTTATTCATCTTCAACTCATAGTCTCTTGGCTTTGGACCAAAAACGACTCCACCACCAACCCAAAGTGGTGACCTAATTGAACCTGCTCTTGCCCTGCCTGTACCTTTTTGTCTCCACGGCTTTTTACCGCCACCGGATACTTCGCCTCTGCTTTTTGTGCTCACAGTGCCCTGTCTTGCATTCATCAACATAGCCCTAACAACCCTATTAAACAGGACACCTTTATCCTTTACATCCTTAGACTCAACATTGATTTCAATATCGCCGACAACCTGATTTTCCCTGTTTAAAACCTTTACTTTCATCTCTTAGTTCCCCTTCTTTATAATATTGACATAGCTGCCCTTAGAACCAGGAACTGCGCCTTTAACTGCTATCAGATTCTTCTCAGGGTCAACATACATAACTTCAAGGTTCTTGATTGTCACCCTTTCATCTCCATAATGACCCGGCATCTTCTTACCTTTAACAACCCTACCTGGAAATTCACAGTTACCTATGGAACCAGGCCTTCTGTTGAACATTGAACCGTGGCTATCTGGTCCACCGGCAAAGTTGTGTCTCTTCATTACGCCGGTAAATCCCCTACCTTTTGTCTTGCCGATAACATCAACAATATCGCCCTTCTGGAAGATATCAACCTTAATCTGGGCTTTCACTTCATACTCGGTTGGATTCTCAACCCTAAACTCTTTAAGCATCTTCTTGGGTGGAACACCAACCTTCTTAAACACACCCAACATAGGTTTGTTCAGCCTTGTCTCTTTTGTGTCTATAAAACCAACGACAATAGCGTTATAACCATCCTTCTCCTTCGTCTTTATCTGGGTTATAACGCCGTCTTGAGCTTCAAGAACCGTAACGGGAACAGCTTTACCATCAACATAAAGCTGCGTCATCCCCAATTTTTTAGCAATTAAACCCAACATCTATCACTCCCATCCTTCAAATTTATTCATAAAGAAACAGAGGAACCCCACCCTTAACGGGGGTTCTTATTTCCATTGGATACAACCTACTGCAGTTTAACTTCTATATCAACTCCTGCCGGTAAATCTATCTTCATTAATGCATCAACAGTCTGCTGGCTTGCATCAACAATATCCAGCAGCCTTTTGTGTGTCCTGATTTCAAACTGCTCTCTCGACTTCTTGTTTACATGCGGAGACCTTAAAACAGTGTATCTTGAAATCTTGGTGGGTAAAGGTATAGGCCCTTTTACCCTTGCACCAGTCTTCTTAACAGTCTCTATTATATCCTTAACCGAGCTATCAAGGAGGTCGCTCTCGAACGATTTAAGCTTGAGTCTTATCTTCTGCCCCATGGTTATCACCCTCTTACTCCAATATCTCCGTTATAACACCAGCACCAACTGTTCTACCACCTTCCCTGATAGCGAAGCGTGTCTCTTTCTCTAAAGCAACAGGTGCAATGAGTTCAACAGTTAATTCAACATTGTCTCCTGGCATAACCATCTCAACGCCTTCTGGCAGATGAACGGTTCCAGTAACATCTGTGGTTCTGATGTAGAACTGTGGTCTATAACCATCGAAGAATGGTGTGTGTCTTCCACCTTCGTCTTTGGTCAGAACATAGACCTGAGCCTTGAACTTCTTGTGTGGTGTGATGGAACCTGGTTTTGCAAGAACCATTCCTCTTTCAACATCTTCTTTCTTGATACCTCTTAGGAGAACTCCAACATTGTCTCCAGCCATTGCTTCGTCAAGTATCTTTCTGAACATCTCAAGGGATGTTGCAACAGTCTTTCTTGTCTCTCTGAAGCCTACGATTTCTACTTCTTCACCTGGCTTGAGAACGCCTCTTTCCACTCTTCCTGTTACGACTGTTCCTCTTCCTGAGATGGAGAAGATATCTTCAATTGGCATCAAGAATGGTTTGTCTGCTTCTCTCTGTGGAGTTGGTATGTATTCATCAACTGCATCCATTAACTCTTCTATTGCCTTTGTCCACTCGTTGGACTGGCCTGGTGGTGTCTCAAGAGCTTTTAGAGCTGAACCTCTGATTACTGGAACATCATCACCAGGGTAGCCATACTTTGAGAGAAGCTCTCTTACTTCCATCTCAACAAGGTCAACAAGCTCTTCATCATCAACCATATCAATCTTGTTTAGGAATACAACGATGTATGGAACATTAACCTGTCTTGCAAGAAGTATGTGCTCTCTTGTCTGTGGCATTGGACCATCTGCTGCAGAGACAACAAGAATAGCACCGTCCATCTGAGCAGCACCAGTAATCATGTTCTTGATGTAGTCAGCATGCCCTGGACAGTCAACATGAGCATAGTGTCTTTTGTCTGTCTCATACTCAACATGAGCAGTGTTGATTGTGATTCCTCTCTCTTTCTCTTCTGGTGCATTGTCGATGTCGTTGTAATCCTTGAACTCTGCTTTACCCTTCTCTGCCAAAACCTTTGTGATAGCTGCTGTTAGAGTTGTTTTACCATGGTCGATGTGGCCGATTGTTCCGATGTTAACATGTGGTTTTGAGCGGACATATTTTTCCTTTGCCATAAAAGCCTCCTTAAGCTTCTTTTTTGATTATTTTTTCAGCTATATTCTTAGGCACTTCTTCATAGTGCGAGAATTGCATTGTATAGGTTCCCCTTCCCTGAGTAATCGACCTTAAAGCAGTTGCATATCCAAACATCTCACCAAGTGGTATGTGGGCTCTGATTATCTTGAGATTGCCTTTCTCGCCCATACTCTTGATTTTGCCACGACGAGAGTTTATATCACCCATAACATCGCCAAGATACTGCTCAGGTGTTGTCACTTCAACATCCATTATAGGCTCAAGAAGATAGGGTTTTGCCTTTTTAGCTGCTTCTCTAAACGCCATTGATGCTGCAATCTTAAATGCCATATCGGATGAGTCAACTTCGTGATAAGAACCATCATAAAGTGTAACCCTAAAGTCAACCATTGGATAGCCAGCCAAAACGCCACTCTCGGCTGCTTCTTTAACACCTGCTTCCACAGCCGGAATAAACTCCTTTGGAATAATACCGCCGACTATCTTATCGACAAATTCGAAACCTTTTCCCCTTTCAAGTGGCTCAAGCTCAATCCAAACATGTCCATACTGACCATGACCACCAGTCTGTCTGATGAACTTACCTTCCTGTTTGACTTTACCCTTGATGCTTTCTTTATATGCAACCTGTGGTTTGCCAACATTAACGCCAACTTTGAACTCTCTCTTTAATCTATCAACAATTATTTCAAGGTGAAGCTCACCCATTCCAGAAATAATCGTCTGATTGGTCTCTTCATCGTATCTAACTCTAAATGTTGGGTCTTCTTCTGCAAGCTTCTGAAGAGCATTTGAAAGCTTATCTCTGTCAGCCTTTGTTTTTGGTTCAACGGCAACAGATATAACAGGCTCTGGAAACTCCATAGACTCAAGCAGTATTGGATTCTTCTCATCACATAAAGTATCACCTGTTGTTGTGTATTTTAAACCAATTGCAGCAGCAATATCTCCAGCATATACAACATCAACATCTTCTCTCTTGTTTGCGTGCATTCTTAGGAGTCTTCCTATCCTTTCCGTCTTGCCCTTTGTAGAGTTATAAGCGTAAGAGCCAGCCTTCAATGTTCCAGAATAGACTCTAAAGTATGTAAGCTTACCCACATAAGGATCGCTCATTATCTTAAAAGCAAGCAGAGCCAACGGCTCATCTTCACTTGCCTTTCTTTCTATCTCTTCACCTGTTCTTGGGTCAATACCCTTAACAGCTGCTATATCAACTGGACTTGGCAGAAAGTCAACAACAGCATCAAGCAGCGGCTGAACGCCTTTATTCTTGAAAGCACTTCCACACAGAACAGGCGTTATTTTTGTATCTATTGTGCCTTTTCTTATTACCCTTTTTATCTCATCTTCAGATATATCTTCGCCTTCTAAATACTTCTCAGCAAACTCATCATCTATATCAGCAAGTTTCTCAAGCATCTTGTCTCTATATTCTAAAGCCATATCGGCCAATTCGTCTGGTATATCTTTAATAGAGAACTTAGCACCCAAGACATCAGAATCCCAGATAATTGCCTTCATCTTTACTAAATCAACAACGCCCACGAAGTTTGACTCAGCACCTACAGGCAACTGAATAGGAACAGGATTACCATTGAGTTTTTCTTCTATCTCTTTAACAACATTGAAAAAATCAGCTCCAATCCTGTCCATTTTGTTTACGAAGGCAATTCTTGGAACATGATACTTATCTGCCTGTCTCCAAACTGTCTCACTCTGTGGCTCAACACCACCAACAGCACAGAAAACACCAACAGCACCATCCAAAACCCTTAAAGCACGCTCAACTTCCACTGTAAAGTCAACATGCCCCGGTGTATCGATAATATTTATCATATGTTCTCGCCAGAAACAGGTAGTGGAAGCAGAAGTAATCGTAATTCCACGCTCCTTCTCCTGCTCCATCCAGTCCATTGTTGCTGTGCCTTCATGAACTTCACCAATCTTGTGCGATACACCCGTGTAATACAGAATTCTCTCTGTCGTTGTCGTTTTTCCAGCGTCAATATGAGCTATAATTCCTATGTTTCTCAACTTCTCAAGTCGATACTTGCGTGCCACTTTTCACTCCCCTTCTTACCATCTGTAATGTGCAAATGCCCTGTTGGCTTCTGCCATCTTGTGAGTATCTTCTCTCTTCTTAACAGCGCCACCTCTGTTATTGGCAGCATCTATTATTTCACCTGCTAATCTTTCGAACATTCTTCTTTCGCTTCTCTGCCTTGCATAATCAACAAGCCACCTAACAGCAAGGCTTCTCTGACGCTCTGGCCTTACTTCAACTGGAACCTGATAGGTTGCACCACCAACCCTTCTTGGTCTTACTTCTATCTTAGGTGTTATATTCTCGATAGCCTTCTGCAAAACTTCCATTGGGTCTTCGCCCGTCTTCTCTTTAACCAAATCCATAGCCTGATAGAAAATCTTGCTTGCTATGGACTTTTTACCATCCCACATAATCTTGTTTATTATCTTGGTAACAAGAACGCTTCCGTAAACTAAATCTGGTGGAACCTCTCTCTTTTCTGCTCTTCTTCTTCTCATTTAACTCTCCTTACTCCTTGGGCTTCTTTGTTCCGTATTTAGACCTACTCTGTTTTCTGCCTTCAACACCGGCAGCATCCAAAGCACCTCTGATGATGTGATACCTAACACCTGGCAAGTCCTTAACCCTTCCGCCTCTTACCAAGACGATAGAGTGTTCCTGCAAATTGTGTCCTTCGCCAGGTATATAAGCTGTCACTTCATAGCCCGTTGTGAGCTTAACCCTTGCAACCTTTCTCAAAGCTGAGTTAGGTTTCTTTGGTGTCGTTGTATAAACCCTTGTGCAGACACCTCTTCTCTGTGGGCATCCCTGAAGGGCTAATGTCTTTTTCTTTGCCTTAACCTTTTTTCTTCCCTTTCTTACAAGCTGGTTAATCGTAGGCACTTTTTACCTCCCTAAAAAATTGCTTGCCTAAACTAACAACAAAAGTCCTTTTTGTCAAGATTTTTTAATCATCACCACTCGCAGGCTTCAAAATTATGTCATCATATTTTTTCTGACCTGTTCCAACAGGTATCAACCTACCAACAATAACATTCTCTTTCAAGCCTCTTAGATGGTCTATCTGCCCACTTATAGAAGCTTCTGTCAGCACTCTTGTCGTCTCCTGGAAACTTGCAGCAGAGATAAAGCTGTCCGTATTCAGTGAAGCCTTGGTTATTCCGAGTAATACTATCCTTCCAATGGCTGGCTTCTTGCCTCTCTTTATGAGCATCTCGTTCTTCTTTGTAAATATAAATCTGTTGACAACTTCACCTTCAATGAAATCACTATCGCCAGAATCTTCTATAACAACCTTAGAGAGCATCTGTCTAACGATAATCTCTATATGCTTGTCGTTTATGTTAACACCCTGCAGTTTGTAAACCTGTTGAATCTCACTAACAAGCATCTTTTGAAGTTCTTTTTCACCCAAAATAGCCAAAATATCGTGTGGATTGACAGAACCATCCGTTAAAGGCTCACCCATCTCAACTCTATCACCTGGGAATACAAGCAATCTCTTGTTTCTCGGTATCAGATACTCTTTTACGACCTTGCCTTTACCTGCTGTAGAAGTGATAATAACCTTTCTTTTACCTTTAGACTCTTTTCCATATGAGACTATTCCACTAATCTCACTTATAATTGCTGCATCCTTTGGTCTTTTTGCTTCAAACAACTCAGAAACTCGTGGCAGACCACCCGTAATATCGGTGGTTTTATCAAGCTCCTTAGGAATCTTACCAATAACATCGCCAGGTTTTACATACTCTCCATTCTCTTTTTGCAAAATTATACCCGGCGGCAAATAGTAAACGGCATCTTCATCAATATTCTCAAACTTCTTGAGTTTGCCTTCTTCGTCAACAATGTATATTCTTGGCCTTTTTGTTAAATCTTTGCTCTCTATGACAACATTACTCTTAAGGGATGTAATTTTATCTATCTCTTCTTTGATTGTAACATGTGGAATTAAATCAACCCATTTTACATAACCTTCAGCACCTGCAAGCAGGTAATCTGAGTATGCATCCCACTCAGCCAATGTCGTGGTGCTTATGTAAATTGTTGGGTCGCTTTCGAATATTCTCTTCTTCTTCTCATCATCATATCCAACAATAACATCACCGGCTTCAACCCTTTGACCCTTTTTCACATACAAAACAGAACCCTTTGGCACATAGTATCTTACTTTATCTTCGCCATTCTCGGTTATGACAACATGTGTTCCATGTCTGTTTACTATGCCATTCTCAGGGTCATCTATCTCAACAAATCCTTCACCTTCCAAAGCTATAAGTTTTACCGTTCCGCTCTCTTCGGTCTTTACGAATCTCTTTATCGTCTCTCTATCTTTGACAAATATTTTAGCAGCATAAGGAATACTCTTTGGCACATCGAATACTTCCAAAACCCTTTCGACCAAAAGACCCAAAGCATCTACTTCATCACCGTCTTTAACAGAAAGCATCAGCTTACCTATAGCCTTGGAACCACCCGTTATTATGTCTTCATCCTTAACAAAATCGACTTTCTTTATCTTATACTCTTCTGCATCACCAACAGCCACATAGTAATAACTCTTATCTTCTCTGATTGAAACCTTACCCTTTGTCTTTGAGACTATCTGTGGTTCTGTTATAAGTAAAGCTGCATCCCTTCTTGAAAGCAATATACTCTCACCTGCAGAGTTTGGAACGACAAAGAAGTTGTAAAATCTTACAATTCCTGCCCTTTTTGTCTCTGCCGCTTTACTCTCTTTTGTCAATCTCGACGCCGTTCCACCAACATGGAATGTTCTAAGTGTAAGCTGCGTTCCAGGTTCACCGATTGATTGGGCTGCAACAATACCGACAGCTTCACCAACATTTACCCTGCCGCCCCTTGCTAAGTCCCTTCCATAACACTTAGCGCATACGCCACGCTCAGCTTTACATGTCAAAACAGAGTATATCTTAACCTTCTTTATTCCAGCCTTAAGTATCTTCTCAACGGCTCTTTCGTCTATCTCCTGACCTTCTTCGACTATCACTTCATCAGTGAATGGATCAATAACATCTTCTGCTGCTGTTCTGCCCAAGATCCTCTCTTCCAAAGACTCTATTTCCTCACCATTGACCATAATTGCCGACACTTCAAGGCCTTCGGTTGTGCCGCAATCTTCCATGGTAATCGTAACATCTTGAGCAACATCTATAAGTTTTCTTGTGAGATATCCAGCATTTGCCGTCTTCAAAGCCGTATCTGCAAGACCCTTTCTTGCACCGTGCGTCGATGTGAAGTATTCAAGAACCGTCAAACCTTCTTTAAAGTTTGATTTAATTGGTGTCTCAATGATGTCTCCGGACGGCTTTGTCATTAATCCTCTGATGCCTGCAAGCTGTCTCATCTGCTGCTGAGAGCCTCTTGCTCCTGAGTGTGCCATGATAAAGATAGAGTTAAAACTCTCTTCGTACTCACCACCCAGCTCTCTCATCATTGCAGCTGCAATCCTATCCGTTGCGGAACTCCATATATCAACGGCTTTATTGTATCTCTCCTTATCCGTCAAAAGACCCTGCTGGTAATCTTCCTGAATCTTTCTAACTTCTTCTTCTGCCTTGGCTATAATCTCTGCCTTCTCCTTCGGAACAACCATATCCTCAATGGATATAGAAACACCAGCCCTTGTCGATATCTCAAATCCCAAATCCTTAACATCATCTAAAAACTTAACAACAACGGGCAACTCTTCATGCTGATACAGGTATGAGATAAATCTATTCAACTCTTTCTTTGTAAAAAGCTTATTTACATCTTTAAACGGAACACTCTTTGGCACTATCTCATAAAATAGAACCCTTCCAACGGTTGTCTCTTGAATCTCACCATCTATCTTTACATGTATCTTGGCATTCAAATCACAGACACCATTCTCGTAGGCAATCCTTACTTCATCGGCTGATGAGAAATACATGCCTTCGCCTTTTTGACCATCTCTTGCCTTTGTCATGTAATAGACACCCAAAACCATATCTTGGCTTGGCATAGCTATAGGATTGCCATGAGCAGGCGAGATAATATTCTCCGTTGCAAGCATCAGCACTTCACTTTCTAATATCGCTTCATTGCTCAAAGGCACATGAACAGCCATCTGGTCGCCGTCAAAGTCTGCGTTAAATGCTGGACAGACAAGTGGATGAAGCCTAATTGCTTTCTCGTCAGTCAAAACGGCATGGAATGCCTGGATTGACAACCTGTGAAGCGTTGGTGCTCTGTTCAACAACACCGGATGCTCTTTCACAACATCTTCGAGTATATTCCAAACTTCTGGGTCTTTACGCTCAACCATTTTCTTTGCTGCTTTGATTGTTGGAGCATGCCCTTCTTCAATCAACCTATGGTATATGAACGGTTTAAACAGCTCTAAAGCCATTATCTTAGGTAATCCGCACTGATCCATTCTCAAATCAGGACCAGACACAATTACCGAACGGCCAGAATAGTCAACCCTTTTACCGAGCAGGTTTCTCCTAAACCTTCCTTCTTTTCCTCTTATTGATTCGCTTAAGGACTTCAAAGGCCTATTATTCGATGCTCTAACAACCTGCTTTCTTCTGCCGTTGTCTATTAAAGCATCAACAGCTTCTTGAAGCATTCTCTTCTCATTTCTTATGATAATTGAAGGAGCACCAAGTTCTATCAGCCTTTTAAGTCTGTTGTTTCTATTGATAACTCTTCTGTATAAGTCGTTTAAGTCGCTTGATGCAAATCTCCCACCTTCAAGCGAGACTAAAGGCCTTAAATCCGGCGGAAGAACGGGCAAAACTTCCAGAATCATCCATTCTGGCTTATTGCCACTTCTCTTAAACTGCTCCATCAAGCGCATGCGTTTGATGAGCTTCTTCTTTTTGGCTTTGGAAGAAGTGGCTTCTATCTCTTCTTTCAGCTGCATTATCTCAAGGTCAAGGTCCATCTCTTTGAGCAACTTCTGAATGGCTGCAGCACCCATCTCAGCAGTAAATCTTAAACCGTACTTCTCAGAGTATGTTTTATACGCAGCTTCATTTAAAACGGTCTTTTTTGGCAACTCTTCAACTTCGCTCTCCACTACAACATAGGATTCGTAATAGATAACCCTTTCCAAATCCTTCAACTTCATATCAAGCAAAAGAGCCATAATGCTCGGAACAGAACGCAGATACCATATATGGGCAACGGGCGTTGCAAGTTCTATATGTCCCATTCTCTCTCTTCTTACCTTAGACTCCGTAACTTCAACACCGCACTTTTCACATACAACGCCCTTGTATTTGATTCTTTTGTATTTTCCGCACAAGCACTCATAATCCTTGATAGGACCAAAAATCTTTGCACAGAAAAGGCCATCCCTTTCGGGCTTAAATGTTCTGTAATTTATCGTCTCTGCCTTTTTTACTTCTCCGTAACTCCACTCCCTTATCTTCTCAGGTGATGCCAACTTTATCCTTATTGCATCAAAGTCTTTAGAAGACTTTGGCTTGCTCTTTAAAACAGTAAACATTACTGCCCCCTTATCTTCTTCTTATATCCTTAAGCAGCTCGACATCCAAACAGAGTGCTTGCATCTCCTTTATCAACACATTAAACGACTCCGGCACTCCACCCAAAGGAATTGGTCTTCCTTTAACTATAGCTTCATAAGTTCTATTTCTTCCTGTAACATCATCGGATTTTACCGTAAGCATCTCATGAAGTGTATATGCTGCACCGTATCCTTCAAGTGCCCAAACTTCCATCTCTCCGAAACGCTGACCACCAAACTGAGCCTTTCCACCCAAAGGCTGCTGCGTAACAAGAGAGTAAGGTCCAACGCTTCTTGCATGCACTTTATCATCAACAAGGTGATGCAGTTTTAGAACATACATAACACCAACAGTCACGGGCTCTTTAAACTTCTCACCCGTTATACCGTCGTAAACTTCGCTCTTGAGCTCTTTAAAGCCCACCATATCCATTAAATACTTCAAATCCTTCTCTTTTGCACCTTCAAAGACAGGGTTGGCAAAGTGAACGCCATTCTTCCACTCTTTTGCATACTTTTCTATCTCTTCATCGCTCAAAGAGTCTATGAACTCTTCTGCTTTCTTGCTATTGAATATTCTCTTGATAAAATCCCTTAACAAATCCCTTCTGCCTGCCTTTAGAAGCTCATCTATCTTTTTACCCAAGCCCTTTGAAAGCCATCCAAGATGCGTCTCCATTATCTGACCTATGTTCATTCTGGAAGGAACACCAAGTGGATTGAGCACTATGTCAACGGGCGTTCCATCTTCCAAGAATGGTAAATCCTGAACAGGCAGAATTTTAGAGACAACACCCTTGTTTCCATGTCGTCCACTCATCTTATCGCCAACGGAGAGCTTTCTCTTCGTCGCTATATAAACATTGACAACAGAGATAACGCCCGGTGGTAGGTCGCTCTCCTTCTCTATGCTCTTGATGAGTTTATTATGATGCTCTTTTATAGATTTTTCCATCTCTCTGTAATGTTTGTTTAATGACTTTAAGTCAAAACCCTTAGGCAGCAATCTCTCAAGTTCCCTTTCATTTAAACCTTCAAGCTCTTCTGAGTTTATAGCTTTACCTTTCTTGAATACCTTTGAACCAACCTTTATATCTTCTTCTGGTGCATGCCCTATGATTGCTTCTTTTAAGCTGTCTATCTTCAGCTTTTGAAGGAGTTTAAGCTTATTCTTTAACTCTTTTTCTATCTTCTGCTTCTCTTGAGCTATTATCTCTTTTTCTCGTGGATTTACATCTGCTCCACGTCTGTGAAGTATCTTAACATCGACAACGATACCCGATGTGTCAGGTGGAACCCTTAACGAAGAGTCTGCAACATTGGCAGCCTTTTCACCAAAGATAGAGCGTAAAAGTTTCTCTTCAGGTGAGTAATGCGTCTCTGCCTTTGGCGTAACCTTACCAACAAGTATATCTCCGGGCTTTACATAAGCTCCAATCCTTACAATACCGTTTTTATCAAGGTTTCTTAGGGTTTCGCTTGATGCGTTTGGAACATCTGCCGTAATCTCTTCCATTCCGAATTTCGTATCTCTGACATATACGCTAAACTCTTTTATATGAATTGAAGTGTATAGGTCTTCTTCAACAACCCTTCGTGAAATCGTGATACCATCTTCATAGTTATAGCCACGCCAAGAGACAAAAGCAACGACAAGGTTTTTACCCAAAGCAAGCTCGCCTTTATCCATTGAAGGACCGTCAGCTATAATTTGGCCTTCTTTTACATAATCTCCAACATCAACAACAGGCGTCTGCGTAAAGCAGGTATCCTGGTTTGACCTTAAAAACTTCTTCAACGGATAAACATCAAGCTCATAGCCATCTTCTGTCTTAACTGCAACATAAATTTTGTCGTCTATTCTTACAACCTTACCATCTCTTTTTGCCACAACAGCGTATCTTGAGTATTTAGCGACAACAGGCTCAAGACCCGTTCCAACAAGCGGAGCTTCAGGCCTTATCAAAGGCACAGCCTGTCTCTGCATGTTTGAGCCCATTAATGCCCTGTTTGCGTCGTCATGCTCCAAGAACGGTATCAAGCCTGCAGCAACAGAGACTATTTGGTTCGGAGAAACATCCATTAAGTCAATCTCTGTGTTGCGAACAACAACAAACTCTCCATCTTTCCTTGCTGCAACATACTCATTCTTGAATGTTCCATCTTCATTCAACGGAGCAGATGCCTGAGCGATTATATGTCCTTTCTCCTTGGATGCACTCAGATAAACAACTTCGTCTGTAACCCTTCCATCCTTGACAATCCTGTAAGGTGTCTCTATAAAGCCCAGTTCGTTTATGTTTGCGTATATTGCCAACGAAGAGATAAGTCCAATATTTGCGCCTTCTGGTGTCTCGATAGGACATATCCTTCCGTAATGGGTTGGATGGACATCTCTAACTTCAAAGCCAGCTCTCTCCCTTGTTAATCCGCCGCTTCCTAAAGCCGACAATCTTCTTTTATGTGATATTTCAGAGAGTATATTGGTCTGGTCCATAAACTGAGATAACTGACCCGTAGCAAAGAAATCCTTTATGGCAACGGCAACGGGTTTTGTGTTTATGACATCATAAGGCATTATGTTGTCGATTTCACGCATCACCATCTTGTCTTTGATGAGCCTTTGCATACGCAACAGGCCATTTCTTATCTCTCTGTAAAGTTGATCACCTACAAGATTGACTTTTCTGTTGCTTAAACTGTCAACATCGTCTGGATAGACCTGGTCATTCTCAAGCAGAACAATATGTCTCATTATGCCAACAAGGTCATCTTTGGTTAAAACCCTTACATCTTCTGGCACATCTATATTAAAGGTTTCATTGAGCCTTATTCTTCCTTCTAAGGAAACATCGTATCGCTCTGGATTGAAAAACAGATTCTCAAAAAACCTTTTTGCATCTTCAATCGATGTATGCTCACCCGGCCTTAAAAGTGTGTGGATAAAGATTCTGGCAACATCTTCGTCATCTAAGCCTTCAGGTAAAGCAACCCTTCTTTTATTCAGAACTTCCCTTGCCGCAACAAGCGTATTGAGAATAAGGTAATCGTCAAACTTAGAATAAACAACATCAAACTCTGCATCAAACTCTTTGATAAAACTCAGCTTCTCCTTTGTTAGTTTTGTTGCTGGGCGGATAATCTCTTCTTCGTCGTCAACATTTATTTTCAAAGGCGTTGCTAAAAATTTACCCTGTAAATCAGACTCTCTTATTGGCACATACTCAACATTGGCTTCAGATAGTGTCTTAAAAGCCCTTGTTGTTATCTTCTTGCCTTCTTTGACAACAACTTCTCCATTTACTTCTATGTCAAGGTCTGCCCTTAATCCTATTATTGACTCGTTCAGCTTAGCATATATATTTCCATCTTCAATTTTGACATGGATAGTCTCATAAAATGTTTTGAGTATTTCGCTCTCATCCATACCCAAAGCTTGAAGAAGGATAGTGGCAGGAAACTTCTTTTTTCTGTCTATGCGTGTTGAAAGAATCTCTCTCGTCTCTGTCTCAAATTCTATCCAGCTGCCCCTTTCTGGTATAATCTGACCATAAAACAGACCACGACCAGCAAACTCAGAGAGCTTTTTAAATATGACACCCGGAGACCTGTGAAGCTGACCAACAATAACCCTTTCAACGCCGTTTATTATAAAGCTTCCAGTCTCTGTAATTAAAGGCAACTCACCAACATAGATGTTCTGCTCTTTTATATCTTCAATGTCCAATTTCTCGCCTGTATGCTCATCTATGTTCCACTGGGTAAGTCTAACCTTCAAAATCAAATTACCTGTATATGAGAGACCCTTTATTTTACACTCTTCTGGTGAAAATTTCGGCGGTGTTATCTCCCAATCCACAAGGTCAAGCCTTAGCCTTCCGTGAACATCATCTATAGGAAAAATGGACCTAAGTGCATTATCCAGATTTTTTTCTCTTTTGCTGTTTTTGTCTACAAACTCTTTAAAAGAATTTATGTTAAGCCTTAAAAGGTCAGGAATTTCCAAAACCTTTTTAGTTTTTGAGAAGTTAACTCTCATTCTGTATTGCAATTTCAGAGGCTCAGCCATTATGCACCTCGTTTATTTTTTAGAAAGATTTTTTAGAAAAAAAAAGGAAAGAGACATAAAGCCCCTTTCCTTTATCCGATAAACCCACCTTAAAAGTTATTATTTAATCTCAACTTCAGCGCCAGCTTCTTCTAATTTTGCCTTAATCTGCTCAGCTTCTTCTTTGCTTACCTTCTCTTTTACTGCCTTTGGAGCAGAGTCAACCAATGCTTTTGCCTCTTTCAGGCCAAGACCCGTTATCTCTCTTACAACCTTGATGACCTGGATCTTCTTATCTCCTGCCTTGTTAAGAACAACATCAAACTCTGTCTTCTCCTCAGCAGCAGCTTCACCACCGCCAGCAGCAGGTGCAGCAGCAGCTACAGCAGCAACAGGAGCAGCAGCACTTACGCCAAACTTATCTTCAAGCTCCTTAACAAACTCTGCCAACTCAACAACTGTCATATTTTCAATAAATTTAATAACATCTTCTTTTGTAATCTCTGCCATTAGTAAACCTCCTTTTTAATTTTCCTTTGCTTTTTTCTCTTCTATTGCTTTAAGCACATACAGAAGCTGCCTTATGTTTGCCGCTAAAACATTGACAAAACCAGAAATTGGAGCCTTCATAGTGCCAAGCAGTTGTGCAACAAGCACCTCTTTTGGTGGCAACTTGCTCAAAGCCTTAATATCATCTGCCGTCAAGAGTTTGCCTTCTAATGAACCAAACTTAATCTCAAGCTTGCCATACTCTTTAGCCTTTTCAACCATAATCTTGGCAAGCACCGCAGGGTCATCAAAACCCAAAGCAAAGGCATTCGGGCCTTTTAGCTGTTCTGTCATCGACTCCCAAGCTGTGCCCTCAACAGCCTTTTTAACAATGTTGTTTTTGATAACATTGAAGGTGCAACCCTGCTCTTTGACGGCGTTTCTGATGGCTTCCATCTCTGCCACCGTAAGACCCGTATAGCTTGCAGCTATAAGGATCTTAGCTTCCTTCAGTCTCTCCCTTAGCCTGTCGGCTAACTCAACCTTTCGCTCTCTCTTCAATATCCCCCTCCTTTCTTGGACGGGTCAAAAACTGGCCTCTTGCAGGCTTACTTTAAAGCCCTTAGGCTACCCGCAGTCTTTGACCTCTTAGATTTTTATATATGTTAACGCTGAAGTGATTGCACATTTATCTTCACGCTTGGAGAATGCGTTGTGGCTATGTGGAAAGATTTTATGTATCTTCCCTTTGCTGCAGCAGGTTTTGCTTTCACAACAGCATCATACAGCGCCATTATATTCTCTTTCAGTTTATCGTTGTCAAACGACCTTTTGCCAACACCAACATGAATATTTGCCGTCTTGTCAACTCTAAATTCAACTTCACCTGCTTTTGCTCTTTTTACTGCATCTGCAACATCAAATGTAACCGTGCCTACCTTCGGGTTTGGCATAAGTCCTCTTGGACCGAGAATCTTACCCAAGCGTCCAACTATACCCATCATGTCTGGTGTTGCTATAACCTTATCAAAATCAAGCCACCCTTCTTTGGCAATCTTATCTGCATACTCCTGACCGCCAACATAATCAGCACCAGCTTCTTCAGCTTCCTTAATCTTTTCACCCTTAGCGAAAACAAGAACCTTAACGCTCTTACCTGTTCCATGTGGCAGGGTTACTGAGCCCCTTACGACCTGGTCTGAATGTTTCGGGTCAACACCCAATCTCATGTGAACTTCAACAGTCTCATCGTAATTGGCATACGCTATCTCTTTAAGAATCTTCAAAGCTTCATCTAAGGAGTACTCTTTTAGATGATCATACTTCTTTAACGCTTCAATGTATTTTTTTCCTCTCTTTCCCATCGCTCTCTCCTTTCTTTAAAGAGCTCCCACTTCCTTCAAGGAGTGGTAAAGTCTGTTTTTAGAAATCTTCAACTTCAACACCCATATTTATCGCTGTTCCAGCAACAGTCTTCATAGCCTTATACAAATCATTGGTGTTCAAATCCGGCAGCTTTATCTTTGCTATCTCTTCAAGCTGCTGTTTGGTAAGCTTTCCAACCTTTACCCTTGCAGGGTCTGAAGAACCCTTCTCAATACCCAAAGCTTTCTTTATCAGAGAGCTTGCTGGCGGTGTCTTTGTAATAAAATCAAACGACCTGTCAGCATAAACTGTGATAATGACAGGCACTATATCACCCATTCTGTCCTTTGTAACATCATTGAACTTCTTAACGAAGTCCATAATGTTAACACCATGTTGACCAAGTGCAGGACCGACCGGTGGAGCAGGTGATGCTTTGCCAGCTTCTATCTGCAGCTTAATCTGGGCTACAACTTCCTTCTTACCCATTGCTCAAACTCCTTTATTCAACTTTCTCGACTTGATTGTAATTCAATTCAACCGGTGTCGAACGACCAAAAATACTTATCAAGATTCTCAATCTTCCCTTATCTATATCAACTTCTTCTATCGTTCCAGTAAAGTTGGCAAATGGACCGTCCAATACCCTTACGGACTCACCAGGTTCAAACGATACAGACAATCTTGGAGCTTCTTTTGAGCTTTCAACTCTCTCTTTAATCTGCCTTATCTCACTCTCATCCATAGGAACGGGCTCTTTGCCATAACCCACAAAACCTGAAACAAACGACATACGCTTCACAAGGTTATAAAGCTTATCACTCATTCTTGCCTTTACAAATACATAGCTCGGATAGAGACACTTCTTGACCTTCTCTTTCTTGTTGTTCTTTTTTATCTCAATAACTTCTTCCAAAGGCACGAAAATCTCTTCTACTTCACTTTCCAAACCAGCGCTTTTTAGCTTGTTTTCGAGCATAGATTTAACTTTCTCTTCATAACCAACCTGCGTATGGATAGCATACCACTTAAAATCGCTCATTTATGATAACCTTCTCTATTTAAAAAGTGATTGGAGTCCTATTGAAAGAAGATAGTCCAGCACACTCAAAATAAAAGCCACTATCACTGTGAACATAATCACAGAGATAGTGGCACTTGTCACTTCCTTTTTACCAGGCCAAACTACCTTCTTGAACTCTATCTTTACCTCTTCAAGAAAGCTTAAAATCTTCTTCATCATAATAATAAAAAAATGGCAGGCCAGGGAGGACTCGAACCCCCAACCAACGGTTTTGGAGACCGCCGCTCTACCAATTGGAGCTACTGGCCTGTTTTATTTTACCTCTCTGTGTATTGTATGTTTTCTACAAAATGGACAGTATTTTCTTAATTCAAGTTTCTCTTTTGATTTCTTTTTATCCCTTGTGCTGGTATAATTTTTTCTTTTGCACTCTGAGCATGCCAAAGTTACCATCTCACGCATCAGATTCTCCTTACTCCAATATCTCCGTTATAACACCAGCACCAACTGTTCTACCACCTTCCCTGATAGCGAAGCGTGTCTCTTTCTCTAAAGCAACAGGTGCAATGAGTTCAACAGTTAATTCAACATTGTCTCCTGGCATAACCATCTCAACGCCTTCTGGCAGATGAACGGTTCCAGTAACATCTGTGGTTCTGATGTAGAACTGTGGTCTATAACCATCGAAGAATGGTGTGTGTCTTCCACCTTCGTCTTTGGTCAGAACATAGACCTGAGCCTTGAACTTCTTGTGTGGTGTGATGGAACCTGGTTTTGCAAGAACCATTCCTCTTTCAACATCTTCTTTCTTGATACCTCTTAGGAGAACTCCAACATTGTCTCCAGCCATTGCTTCGTCAAGTATCTTTCTGAACATCTCAAGGGATGTTGCAACAGTCTTTCTTGTCTCTCTGAAGCCTACGATTTCTACTTCTTCACCTGGCTTGAGAACGCCTCTTTCCACTCTTCCTGTTACGACTGTTCCTCTTCCTGAGATGGAGAAGATATCTTCAATTGGCATCAAGAATGGTTTGTCTGCTTCTCTCTGTGGAGTTGGTATGTATTCATCAACTGCATCCATTAACTCTTCTATTGCCTTTGTCCACTCGTTGGACTGGCCTGGTGGTGTCTCAAGAGCTTTTAGAGCTGAACCTCTGATTACTGGAACATCATCACCAGGGTAGCCATACTTTGAGAGAAGCTCTCTTACTTCCATCTCAACAAGGTCAACAAGCTCTTCATCATCAACCATATCAATCTTGTTTAGGAATACAACGATGTATGGAACATTAACCTGTCTTGCAAGAAGTATGTGCTCTCTTGTCTGTGGCATTGGACCATCTGCTGCAGAGACAACAAGAATAGCACCGTCCATCTGAGCAGCACCAGTAATCATGTTCTTGATGTAGTCAGCATGCCCTGGACAGTCAACATGAGCATAGTGTCTTTTGTCTGTCTCATACTCAACATGAGCAGTGTTGATTGTGATTCCTCTCTCTTTCTCTTCTGGTGCATTGTCGATGTCGTTGTAATCCTTGAACTCTGCTTTACCCTTCTCTGCCAAAACCTTTGTGATAGCTGCTGTTAGAGTTGTTTTACCATGGTCGATGTGGCCGATTGTTCCGATGTTAACATGTGGTTTTGAGCGGACATATTTTTCCTTTGCCATAAAAGCCTCCTTAAAAAACTTATGGAGCCCACGAGCGGGCTCGAACCGCCGACCTCTTCCTTACCAAGGAAGTGCTCTACCGGCTGAGCTACATGGGCGCCTAAATAAAAATGGAGCGGGAAACGGGACTCGAACCCGCGACCCTCAGCTTGGAAGGCTGATGCTCTAGCCAACTGAGCTATTCCCGCTCTTTGACACCACTAAAAATGGTGGAGAGGGGAGGATTCGAACCTCCGAAGGCATAAGCCGGCAGATTTACAGTCTGCTCCCTTTGACCGCTCGGGAACCTCTCCACTGGAGCTGGCGAAGGGACTTGAACCCCCAACCGGCTGATTACAAGTCAGCTGCTCTACCGATTGAGCTACGCCAGCTCAGGCAAAATGGGATTATATACGCAAAAATTCATTTGTCAACCCTTAAGTTAACTTTTTTGCATTTTTATTTTCTTTTTATCTTCTTCTCAACGAAGTATATCAACTCTTCAGCTGTTTCGCCATCTTCAGGATAGACAACCCTATCCACCACAACACCTATATACTCGCTTATACACACGCCCTTCTTTGTCTTCTCTCTGCATTTAGTATCATCCATAAAACTTTCTTTTAATAATCTTGCTAAATTGATACCATTAAAGAAAGACTCTATCTCTTCAAGCGAAAATTTATCCAACTTCACAGCAACGAGAAAGATATCAGCATAGGCACGGCAGGCAAACATCTCACCCTTAAATAATTTTTCAGCATCTTTTATAATCTTTGCCATGTTTTCTATGACTCTATTGCCTGTTTCGGTTGAAAATCTATAGTTTACTTCAGCTATACCCTTTATATTTATAGCAAAAAGAACAAATCTTCTGTTATTCTTTATCAAACTTCGCAACTCTCCGACAAAGGAAGTAATAAATAGCAAACCTGTCATATAATCAACCTTAAATATTTCACTTCTTATTCTATCTATTTCTTCTGACATAAATTCAGCCGTTGTGAGCTCTCTCTCCTTAAATGCATCAAGAAGAACCTTCTCAACCTTACTCAGAATATCTTGGTCAACCTTCTCCTTTTTCAAAATCTCAATAGCTTCTTCTGGTGTAAACGCCTTTCTGTAAGGTCTTGTCGTCGTTAGTGCATCGAATATGTCAGCTATTGCAAGTATGCGTGCTTCAATACATATCTCATCACACTTAAGCCCATCAGGATAACCACTCCCATCACACTTCTCGTGATGCTGCCTTACACACTCTGCTATATCTTTAAAATGCTCAACCCTTTTTAGTATCTCATACGATATGACAGAGTGATATTTTATCGTTTTATACTCATTCTCTGACAACCTTCCCGGTTTTAGAAGTATGTTGTCGGGTATGCCCACCTTGCCTATATCGTGCAGAAGGCCTGCTTTATAAATCTTCTCTTGAAACTTCTCATCAAAACCTAAAGCTTCGGCAATCTTTTTCGAATAGAAAGCAACCCTTTGAGAATGCCCTTTTGTGTATATATCGCGGGTTTCAAGCACATCAACAAAGGATTTAAGCAAATCGTTCTCATATTTCTTAAACTTCTCTATCGCCTTATTTAAACTGCCAGTTATCCACATTAGCTGTTTTATACGCCTATATGGGCGCGTGTCTATAAACTCTGCCCTGCTTAAATAATCTTCAAATTTTCTAAATACCGTGTTGATTTTTCTGTTGGCAAATCTTGAAACATACAAATAGAGTGCAAGTATCAGAAAAGAGACGACCGAAAACACAAGAGCCATCGTGGTTTTAACTCTGTTTAGCTCTCTCTTGTCTCTAATCTGTGCAAGGCGTAAAGAACTATACAAATCTGGCATATATGTGCCCGTTCCTATAACCCAATTCCATCTCTTGAATAATTTTAGATAACTTACTTTTAGCACATCCCTATCGCTACCTGGCAATCTATAGTAATACTCAACAAAAGAGTATCCCTTTGTCTCTATATCTTTAAAATATTTTTCCCTATACAAAAAGCCTTCTTTATCCTTTTTCAAAAGCGAAAGGCACCTGCTTTCGGCTTTTGGTCTGTTCGGATTTACTATCTCGTAAGCAAAGCAACCATTCGAAGGATGTTTTCTTAACTTTAAAACAAATATGTATCCGTGATTATTTTTACCGTATCTGTATATTGACAGATACTTAACCCACTTCTGATGCAAGCTATACTCAATAGGCTCAAGGTCAAACCTGCCAACAACTATATATCCATAATTTCTAAAAACAACAAAGAATGTAAAACCATACCTTCCGATGTCTTCTTTTTTCAGAAAGTGCCAGTTGTAAGGATAATTTTGAAAGAGACAGCCAGTATCATGACTCTTTGCAAGATTTACAAGCTTCAAAAACGGTTTATTAGACTTCTTATCTTCTAAACCAATCAAATTCCTGCCTTCCAAAAGCTTATCAAATGGGTTAAATAGACACCTGCCCTTTAAATCAAATATGTAATATGTGATGTCAGAGTTAAATGTCTCTAAAGCCAAATACCTTCTTGCAAACAGAAGAAACTTGTCTCTGCCTTCACTTTTTAGAGCATAGAGCTTTCTTACAGTTTTGTAAAATTCTGCCTGTTTTTCCTTTTTTATCTTTCCGTATGTGTAATTTATATCTTCTTCTATCTCCTTTATTATGTTATCAACCATATACTTTGAATACTCTTTGGCATTTTCAAGGTAAATGCTGGTAATATGTTTTACATTTTCGTGATAACACTCAAGAGCAGTCTTGTGCCAAAAATATCCGACAACAAAAACAGATAAAGCTGTGATAAGAAGGGATGCTGTTAACAAAACAGATATCATCGAGACCTTTACATTCTTAAACTTCTCCTTTATTCCCATAGCAGAAAAATTTATAACTCCTTTGGAAAAATCTTCAATTATTACTCACTCTTATGCTTATCTAAAGCATATAAATATTTCATTCTCAAATCGTAAAGCACTTCTTCTAACAACTCTTGCTCATCCTTCAAAAGATTGCCTTCTGTCTTTTCCTTTAACACTTCTATAAGGTCTATCGTATATTTTGCCTGTTTTAAATCAATCTTTTTCTCCTTAGAAAATGGGTCTTCAACCACACCAAGCAGAACATAAACACTTTGGGCTAAAGAGAGAATAAGGTCTGCAAACTTAGGTTTATCATCCATTTTAGCCCTCCTTATAGCCGCTTTTTACAGCAATAACAATAGAAGCAAGAACAATCACCATACCTATAAGCTGACCAACACCAACCGTTTGAGAAAAAAACAGATAAGCTAAAATAGAAGCACCTATCGGCTCGCCAAGTGTAGATATAGCAACAGCATTGGCTTTTAGATGTTTAAGAGCCCAATTAAACGATGTGTGGCCAAGAAGCTGTGGCACAAGTGCAAGCAGAAGCATATAGAGATAAGAAACTGGCCTATACCCAACAAACGACTCTCCACTTGCTATTGCAAACAGAAGAGAAAAAAATGCGGCAAAGGAGTAAACAAGTGTTATGTAATGGAATGTATCTATGTTTCTTCTCAAAAAAGAACCAGCCATAAAATAGACGCTTACCGCAATCGCACCCACAACAGCAAGCATATCACCAAGAAGAGCCTTCTTATCAAAGCCGCCTGTTATCATGCCGCTATCTGAAAATGCAATCAATCCACTCCCAATAACAGAGCCCAAAACCGCAAGTATTGTTTTTTTGTCCTGTTTCTCTTTAAATATAAGAACAGAAAAAAGTAAAACAAAGATGGGACTTGTTGAGACAAGCGTAACGGAACTTGCAACGGATGTATATTTTATAGATGCAATCCAGCTTATAAAGTGAATACTTAAGAAAAAACCACTCAAAACCGCAACAAACAGCTCTTTTTTCGAAGACAATCTTACATTTTTTCTTTTGAAATACGAGATACCAATCAAAATAACAGAAGATATAACAAGCCTGTAGGTGCTCATAATTAAAGCAGGAACATCGTATGTCAGTTTTATGATAATACTTGCAACAGAGACAGAAAATATACCAAACAGCAAAACGGCATAAATCTTTATCATCTCTTCACCAAAGCAGGGCCTACTTCTGCCATAAACAATCCAGCAAACATTATAACCGCACCTATGTATGCTCTTAAGCTTAAAACTTCACCACCAAGCAGATAACCAAATATAGCAGCAAATACAGGCTCCATAACAAAGATTATGGCTGTTTTTGTTGGTGTTGTGTACTTCTGGGCTGTATTTTGAATAACAAATGCATAAACAGTGGCAAAAATGGCAGTAATAAGAAACGAACCGATAAGATACATATTCCACTTCTTTGGAAAAAGATAAGGTTCACTTGCAAGATTTACCAAAGTCGAAAGAATCGCCAGAATAGTTATCTCGACAACCGTCAAAAGATAGGTATCATGCTTTCTTGAATACCTATCCGTCAAAACTATCTGAATAGCAACGAATATAGCACAAATTATCGTAAGCAAATCACCTTTTGACAAACTCAATCCGCCTTTAAATGACATCATACCCATACCAACAAAAGCAAGCAGAGCTCCAACCTGAGAAAATACAGATGGCACCTTTTTCAACAAAAAAGCAGAGAGAATTGGCGTAAAAATCACATTCAAACCTGTCAGAAAACCAACAATGCTTGCTTTCTCATACTCAAGGGCAACGGTTTGAAAGGCATAAGCCAAAAACAGAACAATACCCAAAATTACGCCATCTCTGATTAGCTCTCTGTTTAAATGTTTTAATTTATAAGAGAACATAAGAATCAAAAGAATGCTTGCAATCCAAAATCTGATTGATAAAAACGCAAAGGTGGGCATCATATTTATTGACTCTTTTACGATGATAAATGTTGAGCCCCAAAAAATTGTGACAGATAAGAGCAAAAGGTCGGCTATATACTCCTTTGAAAGCTTAAACACCGCTGCTCTCCCTTAGATGATAAAAATTAGCCATAAACACGCCAATTAGAATCAGAGCTCCACCAACAAACTGCAGCATATTTAGACCTATACCAAGTAAAAGATAACTCAAAGCTATCTCAAAAACCGGTTCAACCGAAGAAAATATGCTCGCAAGTGCAGAACCAAACTCCTTTATGGCAACAAACAGAAAAAGCATGGCAAGAAAAGTTGGAATTAAACCCAAAAGCAAACCAACACCCATCTGGGTTAAATTAGGAACGAACACTCCTTCTTTGACAAAGGTAAAAACCGAAAAAGAAACAAAAGCGAAAAATATGGTAAAAAAACTAAAAGCAAAAGGATTTTCGCTTTTTACAAACTTTTGAATCACAATAAGATAAAAGCTATACACAATCATTGCAGAAAAGCCAAACAAAACACCTTTGAGCTCTATTTTTGATGAGAAAGCATCATGAAAGATAAAGCCAAAACCGATGAGTATAACCGCAATATAAACAAACTTAAAAAATGTAAAGCTCTCCTTAAAAAAGAAAAACGCCAAAACGCTTACAAAGGCAGGATAGATGTAAAGCAAAAGTTCAACAACATTGGGCGATGTGAACTGAATGGCTTTAAAAAAACAGAATGCCTGAGTCGTATATAAAACACTGCCAGTTATAAAAGCTTTAAACAGAAGTGATTTGCTTATTTTTAGCTGTTCTCTTTTAAATAAAGCCAGAAAAGAGCCGAAGAGTACAACAGCAGAGAAAAATCTCATAAAAAGCATCTTCAGTGTGGTTAAGTTTGCATCATAGCCCACCTTAATCAAAACCGCCAATGTCGCAAAACAGAGAGCTGAGATAACCGAGTATAAAACGCCTTTAAAAAACGAATAATTCCGCATCTTTCCAAATAAAAAAACTTGCACTTTTGAGTGATATACTATATATCAGAAAAAAGCAAAACACAAGGAGAAAAAGATGAGCATCAATACTAAATCGTTAAGGGAACAGGTATATGAACATTTAAAGGAAAAAATTAATGCAGGTGAAATAAGAAAAGGCGATTTATTGGACTTAGGAGCTTTAAGCAGAGAACTTGGAATAAGCAAAACACCTTTAAGAGATGCTCTACTAAAACTTGAAAGTGATGGGTTTGTCGAAATAATGCCAAGAAAGGGCGTTAAGGTTAAAGCATTAAATCTAAAAGATATAGAGAACCTATACCAGATAATAGGAGCACTTGAGTGTGCCATAATAAGCGAGACGGCAAATAAATTAACGGAAAACGACATTGACAAGATGGCAAAATTAAACGAAAAAATGAGAGAAGCTTTAGATGACAAAAATTTCGACAAATATTATGAGCTAAATTTGGAGTTTCACAACACCTATCTTTTACTTTCAGACAACTGGGAAGTTCTAAGGATAATCTCTATTTCCAAACAGAGACTTTATGACTTTCCACGAAGAAAAGAGTATCTCCCAGAGTGGGAGTATAACTCACTAAAAGAACATGCAGAATTAGTTGAGCTATTCAGAAAAAAGGATTACCAATCCGCTGCCTTATTCATCAAAGATGTCCACTGGTCCTTTGAAGTGCAAAAAAGGTTTATTCTAAAGTATTACCCAGATGCAAAATAAAAAACCGGGCTAAAAGCCCGGCCGTTTTGTTATCTATGACCGCCGCCACCGCCGTGGCCACCACCTGAGCCACCAGCACCACCAGATGCTCCGCTTCCCATACCGCCTGATGGGCCTCCTCCTGTGCCGCCCATACCTCCACCTGTTCCACTGGCACCACCTCCAGCGGAGCCGCCGCCCATACCTCCGGCGGAACCAGTTGTTCCTCTGCCCATGCCTCCGGCTGAGCTAACAGCGGACATACCGCCTTCATGTATAGCTTCGTTTATACTTTCTGCAGCCATCTGAGCACTCATATGATTGGCGCTATCTGTCAGAGTTTCTCTAACCTGTTTCATGTCGCCGGGAGTAGCCTCATTCTTGAGAGCATTGGTTACGGTATCAACTGTTTCTTTACCGCTTACTCCGTACATGGCAAAAGTAGCAACCGTTTTAGTGGTCTCTTCAGCGAGTTTTTGGGCCTGAACTCTATTCATTGTTCTTGTTCTCTGCTGAATTTGGGCCATTATTTTGTTCATTTCTTCTTTGTTCACCCCGGCTGCCAGAGCGTTAACAATATTCTCAGCCATTTGCTTTTGAGCCTGTTTGTCAGATGTTAGAGCCTTTGCCTTGGAATAGGCGTAAGCATACATATTTCTGGTCTGCTGCATGGCCTGGGCTATCTTATCTGCAGAAACACCCTTAGCAAAACCTTCTTCGGCCTTGGATATTAAAGGTTCTACAGGAAGTCCATGTTTTTCAGCAGCTATAATCTGATTTACCATCTGCATAGCAACACGATTTTGAACCCTGTTTTGAATCATACTCTGAACCATTTCGGCAACGGCATTTGTGTTAACCCCAAGATCAACCATGGTTTGCACCTTTGTTCTTAACTGCGGCGATAACTGAGTCATAAGCTGGTCAAGATTAGCAGAAAATGCCGGAGCAGAAAGCGCTAAAGCTAAAGACACACTCACAAAGGTTTTTCTTAACATCTTCACACCTCCTTCTCTTTTTTCCTCAGTCTTCACTTATTAAACGCTTTAGCGCCGAAAAGGTTACATACTTTTTGTCGCAACATAGACACAGTCCTCACCACCAAAGCCATCTTTCTCTTTCATTTTGCAAGGAGGAACAAAAACATGCCCGTCAACTATATAGAAATACTTTACTATACCAGGCTTAAACGGAACTTCTGCCTTCCAAAGATTGTCTTCTACTCTGGTAGCTTTAATTTTTCTGAAATTGGTAAGGCTCGAAACAAAATATACATGCCTGGCTTTAGGTATCTGAGCATAAAAGACAAGTTTACGATTCTCCTTTTTGACAAGATAAGGAGAAGACGAACAACCCCCCAAGATAAAAGCTACTGCTACAACTCCCGATACCTTTCTAAACAACTTCATAAGGCACCTCCTTTTTGAGTTTTTCAAGCTTTTATAACAGAATCAAAGCCGCCAAAACCGTTATATATTTTTGCCGGGTTAGAAGGATCATAAATGACCTTTTTATCGTTTACAACAAAATTATATTTATAAAAACCATTAGGTGATAGCTTAACATAAGCCTGCCAGTATCCAGAACCTACTTTTTTTAGGTAAATCTTTTTCCAACCAGTAAAACTACCTATAAGAGCCACACTTTTGGCCGAAGGGTCATAGTAAACAAACCTGTAAACAATCTCATTTTTGCTAATAACCTTCTTATTACCTTTATTAACTTTTCCACTGTAAAAACCCAAAACAAAAGAAAAAATAACTAACAACACAGCAGCAATCATACCAATTTGCTTGTAAAATGTCTTACTTGTATGTCTATTCTCAATATGAAAAGAATTATTATATGGAATTTCGAAAGATACCAACTTTTCGCTTTCAAGCATCTCAATTGATTCTCTATACAGCTCATCATCCTTTTTAAGAATTTTTACAAACTCTATTTTTTCATCCAGATCAAGCTCATTATCTATATATTTCGAAATCAACAACTCTCTATCTTCTATTCTACTGTTTCTCATATTAATCCCTCCTTTCTCATCATCTCTTTTAGCTTTTTCCTAATTCTGTAAACCTTTATCTTTATGTTTCCTTCGCTCATGTTTAATATTTTGCCAATCTCCCTATAAGTTAAATCCCCTGAAGACACCATGGATATCAAATTTCTTTCATCTTCGGGTAATTTCTCAAGCATCTTCAAAACACCTTCATATTTCTCATCAATCAAAGCCAACTCAAAAGCGTTATAAGCAGAACTAACACTATTTTCAATATCAGTATCAGCAACTTCAGCTTTAAATTTACTCCTTCTTTTCATGTCAATAAAAAGATTATACCCAATTTTATAAAGCAAAGGTTTTGATAGATTGTGTCTATAATTCTCAAACATTTTTGTATAAGCTTCCTGTAAAATATCTGTCGCATCTTCCCTATTTCCGACTATTTTAACAAGATAAGAGAAAAACCTATTTTTGGTCTCTATAAAAAACTCTTCAAATTCCCGGGCTCGCATCTCATATACTATAACTCTTAAAAACCAAAAAAGTTACACAAAATTTTCAAACCTTGCTAACGAGTTGCTAACGAAATATCTCTGTTCCTTTCTACTTTTCACTTGACATTTTGAGACGAAAAGTATAAAAAATCGCTGTCTTTTCAAGGAATGATGCCACTGTGCCCCGATAGCTCAGTAGGATAGAGCACAGGATTCCTAATCCTGGTGCCGCAGGTTCGAATCCTGCTCGGGGCACCATTGAAAAGCCCGTCATTAAGCCAATCTGGGCAACTCGCTTGGGTTGGCTTTTTTCGTTTAATTTTCCAGTGGGACATTAGTGGGACATTGAAAACCAGTCAAGGCAGTGGGACATCCGTATTTTGCTCTCTATGCTGTTGTTTTTTTCTCCGTTTTTTTCTTGTTCAAATTCTCTACTCAAACACAAATGTAGCATAGCATTTAAAGAAATATTGATGCATAAATCCCCTTCTCTATAAGCTTTTTGTTGTCTGTAAACCTTTAGAATGTTCCTACTCTGTGCAGTTGTGCTAATATTTTTCAGGTTGAATATCGCTCGAATCCTGCGTCGAAGCGCTCCGTGTGTATGAAACTCTCAAGAAGAACCTATCAATTATTGGTTTTCTCCTTTCCCTTGCCTTGAGATAAATATCTTTATCTTTCTTATTTGTGTCTGCCTACAAAAGTAGGTGTAAGCTTATGTTAGAGAGAATATAGGAATACCTTTCTCTTATCTCTTATAGGATTTTTTAAGATGTAGGGTGTAATAGAGTGTCTTTGCTTATTGACTTAAGTAAAGAAATACTTATATTTTTAGTATCTAAAGTTAAGGGGGTGGTTTTATGCTGATAAACACAGACAAAATGATAAGCATAACAGAGCTTCAAAAACAGTTGCCTAAAATCATAAGAGATATTGATTCCGAAAAGACAAAGGTATTTGTTAGCAGAAGGAATAAAATCAAAGCTGTAATCATGTCAACAGAAGAGTATGAAACTCTATTAGAAGCAGCAGGGTTGTTGGAAGAGTTAGATATATCAGAAAATCTAAAAAAAAGAATGAAAAATTACAATCCCGATAACAACATTTCATGGGAAGATATAAAAGCCAAGTATGAGTTATAAGATAGAATTCATACCTGAAGCGGAGCAGGATTTTGCCAAACTGGATAACTCTATAAGGAAACAGGTGGCAAAGAAGATAGACAAGTTTTCCATTAATCCCTATTTTGGAGAAGCTCTTCAAGATAAATTTGGTATGAATTTAACAGGTTTTTACAAAATCTATGTTTTAGATAAAAGGTATCGTATAGTTTATAGAATTATCGAAAGCTCAAAAATAGTTGAAATATGGGCTATAGATAAAAGAGACAAAAAGAAAGTTTACAAAGTGCTTTTTAGTAGGATAGAGAGAACAGAAGACTGAAATAGGTTCTTGCAAAGAATTGCAGGTTTGCGGCGGCGGTCGGCGCAGCTTTTAAGCGATATTCAGCAAAAATTTATGGGTTAAGTTAAGTTTTGCTTCTGTTTTGTGTGTGTGTATTGTAAAATAAAGGCAAGGCAAGAAAAGAATTAGAAGGGGTTTTCAAAAACATCAAGCCCATTGTCTTTTACTCTATCCTGCACTTGATTGTTGGTGTTAATAATGGCATCGTAGAGTTTTTCTAATGTGGTTATCTTCAAATGCTTATTAAAAAGAACGGTTCTTAAACGAAGTGCGTCTGCTTTCCTGCCTTGCCATATCCCTTTAAGCGTTATGTAGCTTTGCCCGTTGTTAAGTGTTTCTGATAGTTTTTCTATCATCGGCATTCTAAAGTTTTCTCTTCTGTCTATTTCTTCTTTATCACAAACGGTATAGATTTCTTTTCTTGCAGGAGCAAAAGCATAAGAAGGTAGCCAGTCTTCAAACTGCACACCTTTGGCAAAACATTCGGTTGGGTCTTTTCCAATAGGTGGAACAAGCCAAGTAGCATACCTAAAATGCTTTAGCCATAGATTTAATACTTTTTCTATCCCTGGCTTGTCATAGTCCAATAGAATTATAACATGTTTGGCTCTCTTAAGGGTCTTGAGTATTTTATCGTCAGGGAATATTGCAACACTTCCCAAAGCAAGGATGCTGCAGTTTGTCTCCTGCCACAGAAGCATACCATCTAACTCACTTTCAACTACAATAACGCAATCGACACTTTTTTCAAATATGACTGGTTGCATATTACTACCTGCAAAAGCTTTGTATTTAGGAGTTTCATTAAATCTTCTAATCTTGACACGGAGTATCTGATTATCTTTAAAAATAGGGATGACAACTCCTTTAGGAAGAAAAACCCTGTTGCGGTCTTTTAATCCCCAGTTTGCTGCAGATTCAAAGATGTTAAAAGGGTTAAACCCCAACCTAAAGTGTTTTATAGTCTCTCTCTTTAAAAACCTTTCGTTTTCCAAAAACTCTAAAGCAAAAGCATTCTGCCATAGATATTCTTGACTTTTCTTAACAAAGTTCATTGCTTTTTCTTGCCATGCCTTAATGTTTGATACTGTTTTACTTTTCTGCTTATTCTGTTTGTTTGTATGCAGGGCAGGAGAGATATTGAGATAACTACAAGCCTCTTTAAAGCTTAACCCTTTTGCTTTCTTTAAATACTCAATAGAGTCGCCCTTTGCATTGCACTGCCTACACCAGAACCTGTCTTTTTCTGGCCAAACTCTAAATCTATCTTCACCTCCACAGAAAGGGCAAGGGCAGGCATACTCACCGCCATCTGTGCTTGCCACTCTTTTAGGGTTGAAGCCGTCTTGTTCTAATAGGTTTAGTAGGTTCATTAGGTCTCCTGTTTTAAAAACATCTGGCATCTGGCAGAGCATCCGTAAAATGTTATTCTAACGCCAATATCCTTATGCCAGATATATGTGGCAGTATCTGGCAAAATTGATAAAACCTATGCCAGATTGCCACTTTATGCCAGATACATGTGGCATTAGAAAAACCTGATAGAAACAGCATTTTCTAAAAGTTTGCCAGATTGCCACTTGTTTTTAAAAATAGAGTTTTTAGTCGTGTTTTATCTTCCTGTGTTATAAAAACACCACGCTTGTTTTGTGTGCGGGTTGCTGTCTGTAGTTTTAGTTTACTTCTTAAAATTCGTCCCAATTCAACGGGTTTTATAAAAAGTCCAGTTTCGCTTAAGTAATTTTGCAAATCTTGAGTTAAAACAATGTTGCTGCCGTTTTTCTCCTGCAGGGCAAGGATAGCCTTTGCTATCTCCCTTGTCGTCTCATCAAAATTGAGCGTGTTTACAACCTTCAAATGCGTCCTTTTTAAATACTCCCCAACGACTATTGCCCTTTTTATGTTTAGTTCATCAACAACCTTTTTGTCTTCCAAGATTGTAAAAATCAATGCCAACTTCAAAACTTGAATGTCCAATTTTGCTAAAAAACTTAAAGAGAAACCCTTATCCTTTTCTTCACTGAGTTTGCTATACCAGTCAACATAAACACTCCTTGCCATGTCTGTCATTTGTATCGTTATGCTAATGGTGTTGTTTATTAGCCGCTCATACAGCTCTTTTATCTTTTTGCGGTTTTCAATGCTTATAGTGGCATCTGTTAAAACAGGTAAATCATTGTCAGGGGTAAAAAAGAAACAGAAGCGTTGCAGGAAACCGTTGTAAAAGTCTTCTTCAGAAAAAGCCTTTTTAAGCACTTCTGGTTGAATGGTTCCAAAGATAGAGACTAAAGCATTTGGGATAAAGATGGTCTCTCTTGTTATACGGTTGATTTTCCATGCGCCGCCATCATAGGCGCTTAACAGCTTCTCTTTTGTTCCACTTTCTTTCTGTTTGTATTTGTCCATACCCAACAAGAAGCTGGCAAGCTCATCAGTATAGAGTAAAATTCCATTCTCGTTGCCCTGCAGGGCTATGGATAATGCTTCAATTGTAGTGTCTTCTACGATTAGTTGACGATATACTGGTGGCTCTGCAATAAAGCCGTTTTTCTTGTTTTCTGCTGCTTGTCTGCTGTATTCATTGAGTTCTCTTTTGTATCTCTTATAGTTTTCCTTTTCCAATTCAAATAGTCCTTCTAATATGGATTTTGTAGCTGGTGATTTACCTGTTCCAGATTGTCCAATCAGTATAGTCCAGATATTAGGATGAATGCGTTTGTTGGTTTTTACTTCAAGTGTCCATCTCTTTCCTGCCGCAGCACCTATGGCTGTCAAAAATGCACTAATAGGCACGGCAGGAGAAACACCAAATGCTTTTGCAAATTCACGCATAATCTCATCATAAGGGTATGGCATAACATCTGGGAAGCTGTCGTAAGTTATAAGGTCTGGGTTTTCAATTAGACTTTCCACTTTTCTTTCAGATATTTTGGTGGTATAATCAAAATAAGATGGTTTGTGGGGGGTTGCAAGCCCCTCTACTTTTCCCATTTCTACCTCCCTCCTGCTGTGATTTTGCTGTTATTAACAAGCTTTTCAAACTCATCTGCATCAATAAACAGTTTGCCACCTATTTTTCTGAAGATTTGCTTATATTTGCCTGCCCACTTCCATGCATAAAGCGTTGACGGTTTAAATGGAATACCTGCTGCCTTTAGCTCCTTTTCGTTGCTTACAGATACGAGTTTCATGGGTTTGCCTCCTTTTCTTTTGTTTTTTCAGCCAGTTTGAAAAATTCATCAATATCAACAAAAACACGCCCACCGATTTTTACAAAAAGTTCAGGGTATTTGCGCTGATGACGCCAAAAATATAAGGTTGATTTTTTAAAATGAATGCCGTTTGCCTTTAACTGTTGCTGGTCTTTTAGTGGTATTAATTTCATTTTACACCCCCTTCAAAACTTTTTTGTAATTTTAGGTCTTTTATGGTATATTTTTAATGGGCATTTCCCGTGTTTATGTTATTTTTTATAACAGGAAAGTGTTGCAATGAAACCCATAAAATTGTTTGAAAATGTTGATAGAGAAAGCGGTTATGAAGAATACGAAAAATTCAAAAGGTTATATAATTTCCTCAATTTTTTTGCAGATAAAATTATAATGAGACATGGAGACATTCCAAAAATTGAGTTATACTTTAGAACCAACGGCAAAGACCCACAGCCTGCATTGGATTATTTAAAACAGATTATCAATGATTTCTCGTCTCTCATAGGATATTCCTTGTTAAATCCAAAAAAATTAACTTTGGATAAATTGAAAAAGCATCTTGTTATTGACATATATCACATTCACAATGATAAGTGGCTATTTTTGTCAGTTCTAATATACAATGAAAGAACATACAAAATAAGGCTAAAAATAATCGAAGAGATAGAAAAGCAATACGACGACTATCTATTTGATGCAAGTCTCTACAACTATGCATTTATAGACAAAGAAAAAGGATATAAAATATATGGCAACGAAATATCAGGATGGGATCGTAAAGAATTTAAAATAAAGAGATTAAGAAAAGTAATAATAGACATCAATAAGGGTTATAATGAGTTGAAACAAAGCTGGAAAAATTTTTACGATGAATTTGTTAGATATGCAAATAGGGTAAAAGTGTTGCGTGAATTAAAAGATACTCTGATGCAAAAGGGATTGATAGATAGTAATTTTAATCTGCAGAAGGGAAAACATTTTTATGAAGTAAAAAAAGCTACAGAAGTCTTCTTTAAAGGAAAACTGAAACACATACACATATGCCCTGTTTGTGGCAAAGTATTTACAAGCAACAGAAGTCATCAGTTTTTGTGTTCTCAAAACTGCAGAAGGTATAAATCAATGGTTATCAAACCCGCCTTAGTTGACATATATCACAGAGTAAGAGATAATATAAAAGACTATGACGATGCATATATTGAGTTTTTTCGTCAAGCAAAACTCTGGCAGAAAGAAAGAGAGCAAAAACACAAAAGCGGCAGAAAAGTTAAACAGATATTCGATATTGAGCGTATAGCAAGAGTCATTTGGCGAGAATTGGAAAAAGAAATTAATTGATTTTTCTCCTGCCATGTCAAATAAACGAAACACCTACATAAAACTTCCTTTGAGATAGGCAGGGCAATTAAAAAAACAAGTTGGTCAAAACAAAAAACTACCTTGGCAATGCAAAAATAACTCCCGTTTAAAAAGGGCTTACATATCCCAAAGATTACCTTTTCTATTCTTTATACAACTTTTTAGCTTCTTGTCAAAGGTTGCAATAACATCAGTGTCAGAATAAGAACACAGTAAAGAATCTACAAAATCCAAGTTTGTGTTTTTAAATGTTTCTAAAGCATTGATAACCTTACTTTTGCCCGAGATAAATACATTGGGACTACGAACAAGCAATAATAAAGTGTCTGCCGTGTCTTTTCTTGGTATTTTATAGACGCCTATTAACACATAAACAATTTCAGCTAAAACCTCGTTTGGTATATAAACGGTATTATTCTTAATTATCTCTTCAGTTTTGTTCGCTTGCTCAACATTATCGTTCATAAGAAATCTTATTACGATATTGGCATCTAATATTATCATTGCAAATTACTCCATTTTTCCTTCACATACGATTCCCAAGCTTTTTTCTCAAGTTCAATTTTCGAAGGGTCAGCATATTTACTAAACACGCCTTTTAGTTTTGATATACTTCCACTCTCTTTTGAATTCTCGCCTTTGATTTTGGATTCTTTGTTTATCAGAAATTCTATGAAATCAATTACTTCTTTTTCTAAATTAGGGGGCAATTTTTCTGCAAGCTCAGCAATTTTAGACATTGAAACCTCCAAATTTCTAACTGCTCTTGTTTGGATTTTAACGAAAAGATTAAGACATGGCAACAGAAACATAAAATAAGTTAACCCTTGTTTTTTAATTGTTCTACTTTATTTCTTAAAGTGATTTATTATCTTTATTCCCTTGATAGTTTGGTTGTGTTGCAAATCTTCTGTATATAAAACATCACACCCTGTTTCCAGTGCAGAAGAGATTATAAGACTGTCCCAATATGAATACTTGTATCTTTCAACAAGACTAATAGCATTATTTATCGTGCTCAAGGTTATTGGCGAGATATAAGCTATAAATGAGTGTGTTGGTATCAATGAAAGCTTTATCTGTCATAAATTTCATCCCTTTTAAATTTCCATTTACGGGTGTCTATGGATATCTTATCCAACAAAAGAACTTTCCCTAAATCTCTTTTTGGCTTATCGTGGCATCTTTTCTCTTCTGCTATGTATTTTTCAATAAGTGATTTCAGATTCTCTTTTTCTTTTAAAGGTAATTTTCTTATGTCATCGATTAGTGAACTATATCTCTCAATCTCCATATCTCACCACCAATACCAAAACTTATTTAGGGATTGTCTTGTTTCTTTTAGCATCTGCTCTGCTTCATGCTTTTTCAATCTTTGCGCTTTTGTTTTACCCGTTTCCTTGTCTGTATAGACATACCACCCACCGCTTTTTCTCTCGATTGTAAAATCTTCCGTCTCAAACACTATCATTTTTTGTCCCCCTTTCAATCTTTACAACCCTTTGTTCCATCATTTTATCTATACCACCAACCGCATTTCTTTTAACATCAGGCATAAGGTGTGAATACCTCTCTGTCATAGCTAAGGTTTTGTGTCCCATAAGCTCTTTGATAGTGTATATGGGTGTTCCCTGCATGGCAAGCCAAGAAGCAAATGTATGTCTTAAGGTATGAAAAACGACTTTATCCCTATCATCGGTAATGCCTTCGTTAAGACCCAGTTTGTCAACAACCCTAAAGAATGTGTGAGATATTTTCTTAATCCTGTTGCCTTTGGCGTCTTTAAAAACATACTCGTCTGGTTTTTTAGTTTTATTTTCAAATATGCTTTTTATTTTATCGGTTATATAGGCAATCCTGTTTTCACCACTTTTTGGGTCTTTGATGTGAATAATGCCATTTTCTAAATCAACATCTCCCCACTTTAGATTAAATATCTCACCTGCTCGCATACCAGTATGCAAGGATAGCAGCGCCATTTCATAAACCTGCTGGCTGTGTTTTTTAAGTTCATTAAGGAGCGTTTGTGCTTATTCTGGTGTAAGAAAACGGATGCGTCTGTTATCTGCTTTGGGTTTTTTAACTTTGCTTGTCGGATTTTCGCCTTCAAAATAACCCCAGTCTCTTGCCTTGTTGATTATGTGTCTTAATGTTGCTAAGACATACTCAATTGTTCTTGGTGCTTTACCCTTGTCGGCAAGGTGTTTCTTTATCTTCTCAACATCAAAGGGCGATATCTCGTTGAGTTTCTTTTTACCAATAATGGGTGATATATAATCTCTAAAGTGTTGTGCATCTCTGTCCCAGCTCTTCTTTTCCTTTTGGATAACGGGCAAATATTTGGTGTTAAAAAATTCATTCAGCGTTGTCTCTTGCTTTGCTTTCTGTCTTCTGTCATAGTATTCGCCACCTATAAGCTCGGCTCTTATTTTTGCTTCAACTTCCTTTGCTATGGCAAGAGAGCCAGTTATTGTTTTTCTAACTCTTTTTTTATTGTAAGAGACATCAATACGAAACATACGGTTTTCTTTTGGTAATGGTGTGCCACAAAACGGACATGCTTTCAATTTTACACTGAAGTCGCTGCGGCAGTTTTTACACCTGTAATAAATAGCCATTAAATTCCTTCCTACAATTCAGTGGGACATTAGTGGGACATTGAAACACAGTAAACCGTATAAAAAGATAGAAACATACATAAACCCCAACCTTCGAAAATCATTATAACGAAGGCATTTATAAAAAGCAATAGAAAAAAATCGAAAAGAATAGAAAGCATATGATATAGATTCCTAATCCTGGTGCCGCAGGTTCGAATCCTGCTCGGGGCACCATTTAAAGCTACAATATTAACCTATATCAGCGTCTCTTTGAATTTTAGCTCTTTTAAAGCTATAGATGTGGCAACTCTGCCGCGGGGGGTTCTCTTTATATAACCTATCTGCAGCAAAAAAGGTTCAACAACATCTTCAAGTGTTCCTCTATCTTCACCGATGCTTGCAGCAAGCGTATCTATTCCAACAGGACCGCCGCTAAATTTCTCAATCAGAGTCAAAATATACTTCTTATCCAAATAATCTAAGCCATTCTTATCTATCTCAAGCATCTCAAGTGTCTGCTTTGCCGTCTCAACATCTATTATCTCTTTTGAGTTTATTTGAGCCAAATCCCTAACTCTTCTTAGAAGCTTATTTGCTATTCTCGGCGTGCCACGAGACCTTTTAGCCAAAAGCAAAGCCGCTTCTTCTTCTATCTCTATGTTCAAAATAGAAGCAGAGCGCTGAATTATCATCTTAAGTTCTTCAATAGAATAGAAATCCAATCTTAAGACAAGTCCGAACCTATCCCTTAAAGGAGAAGTCAAAAGCCCAATGCGAGTCGTTGCGCCAACAAGTGTAAAAGGTGGTAAATCTATTCTTATCGTCCTTGCACCAGGCCCTTGACCAACGACTATATCGAGTTTGAAATCTTCCAAAGCAGAATAAAGTGTCTCTTCAACAGCCCTGTTGAGCCTATGAATCTCATCTATAAACAGAACATCTTTCTCATTTAAATTTGTTAAAATAGCCGCTATATCACCAACCTTCTCTATTGCCGGGCCTGTTGTTGTTATTATGTTTGCATTCATCTCCTTAGCCACTATGTTCGCAAGGGTCGTTTTGCCAAGTCCAGGTGGGCCGTATAATAGGCAATGTTCAAGCGCTTCGTTTCTCTTTTTGGCAGCTTCAATAGCGAGTGATAAATTTCTTACAATATTTTTCTGACCTATATACTCCTTAAGTGTTGAAGGCCTTAAGGATAAGCCGTTCTCTTCAGGCTGATGCGACATTTTTTCTTTTATAAACCATTCTTTTTATGATTTTTATCTCATCTTTCGTTAGTTCTCTATACTCACCCTGCCGCATATTCCCAAGCTCTATAGGTCCTATGGCTATTCTTTTTAGCCTTTCTATCTTAACATTAAATGACTTTAAAAACCTTCTTATAACTCTATTCCTTCCAGTATCAATGGCAATAACTATCCAGTTAGGGTTTTGAGTCTTTTTTATCGTTAACGGTCTAAAAAAGCCGTCTTCCAACTCTATACCTTCAGACATCCTTTTTAATAAATCCGCACCCAAGACATCCTTTGTTTTGACAAGGTAAGTCTTTCTTATCTTAAATCTTGGATGCATAAGCAGATTGGCAAACTTGCCATCACTCGTAACAATCAACAACCCTTCGGATAGGTAATCCAACCTTCCAACACAGATAAGCTTGTTCTCCACATGGGTAAAAAAATCACAAACCGTTGTTCTGCCTTCTTCATCGTATGTTGAGCTTATAACAAAAGGTGGCTTGTAAAAGGCAAAATAAACATCTCCCTTTTCTATCTGAACCCTTTTCCCGTTAAACTCAACAACATCATCTTCTCCAACTTCAACAAAATCCTTTAAAATCTCACCGTTAAATTTTATCTTTCCACTCTTTATTAGCTCATCAGCATCTCTTCTTGAGATATTAAGAGCTTTCGCTAAAAATCTATTAATTCTCATTCTACAAAACTCGCAAGTATTCTACTTCTCTTTGGATGTCTAAGCTTTCTTAGGGCTTTTGCTTCGATTTGCCTTACTCTTTCTCGTGTAACACCAAGAACCCTTCCAACTTCTTCAAGTGTATGGTCAAAACCATCACCAATACCAAACCTCATTATGAGCACCTTTCTCTCTCTTTCGTTTAAAGTCATTAATACCTCTTCTATTTTTTCTTTCAAAGAAGACTCAATTACATAATCCATTGGCGATTTTGTCTTTGTATCTTCTATAAAGTCTTCCAAATGCGTGTCGTTATCATCGCCAATAGGTGTTTCAAGGGATATAGGCTCCTTTGCTATTTTTATTATGCTTTTTATCTTATCTTCGTCCATACCAAGATACTCTGCCAACTCTTGAGCTGTTGGCTCCTTTCCATACTCCTGCACCAAAAGTTTGCTTGCTCTAACTATCTTGTTTATTGTCTCTATCATGTGAACTGGTATTCTGATTGTTCTTGCCTGATCTGCTATCGCCCTCGATATAGACTGCCTAATCCACCAAGTTGCGTATGTTGAGAATTTAAACCCTTTTCTGTAATCGAATTTATCAACAGATTTCATTAATCCTATGTTGCCTTCTTGTATCAAGTCCAAAAATGATAGTCCTCTATTTAAATGCTTCTTTGCTATTGATACGACAAGTCTTAGATTCGCCTTAATCATTCTCTGCTTTACTTCTTCAACTTCCTTCCTTTCCTTTTCAACTTCAAACAGCTGGTCTAATAGCTTCTCTCTATCTGGCATGTTTTTATCTGACTTAACCCTATGAATAAACTCTTCGGTTATCTTCTGAATATACTTATCACTCAACGCAATCTCTGTAAAATCTTTAAACAGCTCTTCCTTTATCTGCCCTGCTTCTTCTTCTGTGGCTTTGCTAAGCTGCTCATACTTATCTATTATATCGTCCAAAAACTTCAAAAATTTTTCTTTTGATGTATGGTCTTCTTCATCATCGTCATCATCAAAATCATAAGATAAATCCAAAGCATTTGATATATTTTTTACTTTCTCATTACCGTTTATTATATCTTCCTTAAGCTGTTTTATGGCATCGCAAGTAAAAGGCAACTCTATAAGCTTCCTTGTAAGATTATTCTTGTGCTCTTCAATCTTCTTCGCTATCTCTATCTCTTCTTCCCTACTCAAGAGTGGAATATTGCCCATCTCTCTTAAATACATTCTAATGGCACTGCCAACTTCTTCATCTTCTTCAAGGTCAAAACCTGTATCCTCAAGAGATGAGTCCTTAGAAAGTCTATCATTGTCAATAATATCTATATCCAAATCATCGCACTGCTTTATCAAATCGTCAATCTCGTCTATACTTATTCCTTCCGGAAGAATATCATTAATCTCATCATAGGTGACATAACCCTTCTTTTTGCCTTCAGTTAAAATCTTCTTCAAAACTTCTTCATTTGTCTCTTTTCCCATCGCCACCACCTTCCTTATGGTTTTAGGATTGTTTATTAAAAGCAAAAGCCACCATTTCCCTTATAATTTGAGTTAAAAGCCTCAAAAGTCAAGGCACAAAAATTTTTAGCAACGGTTAATTATAGGCAAAGCCTGCTTGTTTTCAAGTCAAAAATGTGTATAATTTGCCAGCCATGAAAATTGACCTGTTTGATTACTATCTTCCCGAAGAGCTGATAGCCCAGAAACCGCACATACCAAGAGACGAATGCAAGTTAATGATATGCAACAAAAAAAACCACACTATAGAGCATAAAATCTTCAAAGAGATAATAAACTATTTAAACGAAAACGACTTGCTTGTCTTAAACGACACAAGAGTCATACCAGCCCGTATTTTCGGCAGAAAACCAACAGGTGGCAAGGTTGAGATATTTTTACTCGAAGAGATTGAGCACAATAAGTTTCTATGCCTTACAAAAGGTAAGATAAAACAAAAAACAGATGTCATACTAAAAGACGGCAGCAGAGCAACTATCGAAAGAATAGAGAATTCGGATAAAAGAGTTGTCCAGTTTTATACCAGTGGCAATGTTTATGAACTGCTCGAAGAGATAGGTGAAGTGCCACTTCCACCATACATAAAAAGAAACTATGAGAATTACAATAAAAAGGAAGATTTTGAGTACTATCAAACGGTTTTTGCAAAAAAGAACGGAGCAGTGGCATCACCGACGGCAGGTCTGCACTTCACAGAAGAGCTACTCAACAAACTCAAAGATAAAGGCGTAAAAATAACCTACATAACTCTGCATGTGGGCATTGGCACATTTAGACCAGTAAAGGAGAAAGAGATAGAAAAACACAAGATGCACGCAGAAAAATACGAGATAAGCCAAGAGACGGCAGATTTAATAAATTCAACAAAAACCCAAAAGGGCAGGGTAATAGCCGTTGGCACAACAGTCGTAAGAACACTCGAAACGGTTGCGAATAATGACGGGTTTATCAAACCATCAAAAGGCTCAACGGAAATCTTCATCTATCCAGGATACAGATACAAAGTCATAGATGCACTTATAACAAACTTCCATCTACCAAAATCCACACTTTTAATGCTCGTAAGCGCTTTTTATGACAGAGAAAAAATATTAAGATGCTACAAAGAAGCGGTTGAAAAAAGGTATCGTTTCTTCAGCTTTGGCGATGCGATGTTTATCTATTGATCAGAAATTCAACTATCTCGTCTCTTAAATCCTTATAATCAACAACAGCATCAATATAGCCTTCTTTCGCCAACTTTTCAGGGCTTTTGGCAGCCTTCATCATCTCGTCAAATCTTCTTTTCTTCTCATCATCATCGGCAAGCATACTTCCCACACCTTCAGAATAGATGGTTATAACAGCAGAAGGCAAAGCAACAAACCTTGCATCTGCAACATGACCACCACCCATAGCATATACACCAGCCGTATAATCCCTTCTTACTGCAACAGAGAGCTTTTCCACCTTAGAGTTTGCTATAGATTCAAACAGCTCCGCTCCAGCTTTTATTATACCTTTTTGCTCAACTTCACTTCCAACCATAAAACCACACGAGTCTGCAAGAAACACAAAAGGCAGCCCATATTTATCGCAAAGCTCAACAAACCCTTTTGCCTTTTTGCAGCTTTCAACAAACAAAAGCCCAGCTTTATGCGCCGAACGATTAGCAATTATACCAACGCTTTTACCTTTAAACCTTGCAAAGCCTGTTATAATCTCTTTGGCATAATCCTTTTTTATCTCAAAAAATGAATTATCGTCCACAATCTCACCAATCAGCCCATCCATATCCAAAACATACATTGGATTATCTGGAATAAAGCGCTTTATATCGCAACTTTTTGAATATGAATAATTGCTCTTATCCGACAGATAGCCTATAAACCTATAAGCCGTATCAAGCATCTCTTCTTCTGTCTTGCAAACAAAATCAACGCTTCCCGAAACTTTTGCATGCATTTTGGCACTGCCAAGCTCATCATAACTCTCATCTTTTCCCAAGATTCTTTTCACAACATCTTCCCTGCCTATACTCATCCCTGCATTTTCGTGCATTATCACAACATCACTCATAGCTATCGGAAATGTTGATGATGCTCCCTGCTTATCAAACACCAAAGCTATTAACGGCAAGCTTTTTGAATATCTTGCCATTATGTTATACCACCTGCCAACACCCTTCTTATCAAGCAGAAAATGGGTTGGATGTGGTGGAAATACACTCTTTTTAGGGTCTTTTCTGTCAGACATCAAATCATACATCAAAACAAAAACTCCAGGCTCTTTCTCTATGCTCTCCATAAACTCTACCGAGCTTACAAAATCACCAACAAGGTCATAAATTGGCATATAAGAGTCTCTTGCAAGCACATAGGTGAGTTTGCCATCAACTTTGCCTTTTGCCTGAATATGCCCATGAATCTCTTTTATAAACTCTATATCATCAAGCAGCTTTTCCACTCTCTTCTTAGCCGTTAGCTTCATCTATTTCTCCTTTTTTGAAAAATCTCATTGGCAAGCTCTCTCAAAGCCTTCAAATCAATCTTGTCTTTTCTTGGCAACTCTTCGATTATCTCGAAGCAGGCTGGAATCTTACGCTCGGATATTTTGCCCTTTAAAAACTCCTTTAACTCATCTTCACTCGGTGGATTGTTCATATCGCAAGCCACAAAAGCAAACACTTCTTCACCCACATCATCATCTTTTACACCAACAACAAGACACTCCTTAACTTTGGGATGCTTCCTTAAAACATCTTCAACTTCCAACGGATTGATATTACCGCCGCCTTTAACGATTATACGCTTCTTTCTGCCTTCAAAGTAATAATAACCATCTTCATCAACCCTTGCCAAATCACCCGTTTTAAACCATCCGTCAATAAACGAGCTTTTTGTCAACTCATCATCGTTGTAATAACAGCAAAAAACTGTATCTCCTTTGACCAAAATTTCACCTGTTTCGCCCTGTTTTACATCGTTATAATTATCATCGACAAGCTTTACGCTTACACCATCTATCGGCATACCAACACTTTCGTCTTTTGCCTTTTTATGCGGCGGAATTGTCATATAACCACCACACTCAGTCATACCAAGACTTGAAACAAGCGGAATACCGACAAGCTCTCTGAATCTCTTTCTAAAACCCACATCAACAACATCACCACCCGTTGTTGCATATTTCAAGCCCTTCAACGATTTACCTTTATCAAACTCTAAAATCTCTTCCCACTGCTTAGGCGATGCAGCAGCATGGGTAATGCCGTATCTTTTTATCATTTCAACAAATTTATCCCTATCGTAATGACTCATGAAAACTGCCGTCCCACCTGCATATAGCATCGGAAACAGAACAATCAAAGGCGCAGCACCATGACACAAAAACGAAGTTGTAATCATAACATCATCAGGCGTATGTCTTAGGGTTTTTGTTCTTGCTCTGCCGTTTGCTATTAAAGATTTTGTTGTGTGAGCAACACCCTTAGTCTTGCCCGTTGAGCCTGAAGTAAAAAGAATCAAAGCAGGCTCATTTTCATCAACATCAACATCTTCAAAATCACCGTTAAATTGCCGCTCGATATCAAGCCAGCTTGACACATCCTTCTCTTTACCATCAACAAGCACAATTCCCTTCAGATGCTTTATATCTTTCGCTGCGTTTTTAATCGTCTCAAGCCTGCCTTTTGAGACAAAGTAAAACTTTACTTCACCTTCATTTGCTTCATGCACAAGCTCGCCTTCAGATGTATAATAACTTGCAGGCACAACAACAGCGCCAATTTTAAAACAACCCATATAGCCGTATGTTATAAACAGATTATTCTCCATAAAAAAACCAACTTTATCGCCCTTTTCAGTCCCAACCGATTTTAAAAACTGCGCAACCTTGTTAGCTTTTTTGTCAAGCTCTCCATAGCTTAAAATCTCATTATCAACAGCTACTGCTGTTTTACTTGGCGTCTTTTCAAGCGCTCTCTTATACACCCAGCTTGCATTCATCAAAAACCCCCTAAATAGTGGCAAATGGTTTAATGTAATCTAAAATCTCCTTAGCCCTATCATCATAAAGCACAATTGAGTCAAAATCCACCTGCGTATTCATATACTGATAAATCAATGCATGATGTCCATCAATTCCAAAAGGCAAAATACCGGCAAAGAAAAACCCTTCTTCTTCACACTGCTTGGCAACTTCAGGCATATAGGGATTTTCCATATCAAGATAGAGATAAACCACATCAACCTTTTGAGCAAGCAGCTTTTTAAGTGTTTTCTTTATCAAATTAAAACTCTTTTTATCGTAAGACTTGCAGTATAAATCCACCGAGTTAAACACATCAGTTTTTATATACTCAATCTTTTCATCACCATTATCAACTAAACCCTTTGGTTTTCCAATCTCATAATCAATTCCAAGCTCATCAACAATTTTTCTAATCATATCTTTATGTTTATTCGGCAAAAATATTGTTCTTCTGTCAGCATTTTTTAGATAAAACGAGACAAGCAGAGCCGTTGTTTTTGCTTCAACTTCGCCTGTCAAATCCTTAAAGTTCACATTCTTAGGAAACAAACCCAAAAGCAAACCTGTCGGCACAAAACCACGCTTAAAAAACGGTTTCTGCGAATAGATATGAGCCGTAACAAGCCTTAAATATAATGCATTTAACCCATCAATTGTCTTTGCTTTGTTTATCAAATAATCTGCCATACTTTCTGATATACCGTTATTTCTATATTCTGGCTTAACAAAGGCAACACCCATCTCACCGACATGCAAGTTATTGTTGTAAAACTTCAGTGCTGCATGACCAGCCAAATCGCCATCTTCAGTTTCAGCAACTATGGATAACAAACTTCTCTCTTCATTCATTCTTACAATCTGAGAAGGATAATATATAAACGGCTCATAAGTATATCCGTAGGCAAAATATGCACACTTTGAAACTTCAAGAGCATCTTCCTTTTTAAAATCCCTTATAAAGTATTTAACCTTCTTCGGCTCAATCTTTTTTACTGCTTTATCGGTTAAAAAATTTCTTATATCGTCAGATGATTTATACTTGACAAGCCGAGTCTCTTTACCATCTCTGCCAAGATTTTTGAAATAAACTTCATCCATAACACTTCTGATTAGCAGAATGCCCAAGCCTTTTTTATTCTTTTTCTGCTTAGATTCATTATCAAAATCAAATGGTAAACCTTTCTCTTTGACAATAATCTCAACCCTGTTGGGCATATTCCTAAGTATCACAAGAAAACTCTCATTTATGTTGTTGTTCAAGCCGTGCTCAATCACATTTCTAACCGTCTCTTCAGCTGCCAGTCTTATTCTCAAGGACTCGTCCTTTTCCAAGCCAAAAGCCCTCATTGCCTCATCTATAAAAGAAAGAAACACGCCCATAAACCTATCGTTACCCGGAAGTTCAAGCTTTAGCTCTACGCTTTCTTTTTCCTTACCCATAAAAAACCAACTTCCACTTACTTTTAAAAAACGCTCTTTACAAACTACATTCAGAGATTATTCGCTATCACAACAACCAAAATTTTATACATTTTAAATCTTTACTTGTCGTCAATTTTATAATAAACTTTATGTGTTGCTACTGCAAGACTCATTTCGCATAGACAGGGAGAAATTGGCCTGGTTAATCAACTTAAATATTACTGCCTTTGTTTGGACAAATTTGCTCGAACAACCAAAGATAAGAGTCTAAGCATTTGGTATAAAAGCAAAGGAAATATCTAATGGAAACTTTTGACAGAGCAAAGATAATAAAAAACAGCATCGGTGGCATCATAGGAAACATCATGGAATGGTATGACTTTGCTGTTTTCGGCTTTCTTGCCCCGATTATCTCAAAGCATTTTTTCCCCGAAGAAAATCATCTGACCGGTTTGATTATGACATATGGAATATTTGCCACAGGATACATGATGCGTCCGCTTGGAGGTATATTTTTCGGATTTGTAGGCGACAAGTTCGGACGCAAAAAAGCCCTTATCCTATCAATATTCATGATGGCACTTCCAACAATCGCAATCGGAATTTTACCTACCTATACACAAATAGGAATATACGCTGCTGTTTTGCTTGTGTTGCTGCGTATGATTTAGGGATTGTCGGTTGGAGGAGAGCTCATTGGCTCTGTGTCGTTTATGGTCGAAATAGCCCCGAAAAACCGCAAAGGCTTTTTCGGTAGTTTTACACTTGCAAGTGCAGTTGGCGGTCTTCTTCTGGGTTCTGCTTTTGTTATGATGCTAAATATACTCCTGCCGGATAAAACTATGTATTTATGGGGCTGGCGCATACCTTTTTTGAGCGGTATCTTTATCCTTGCAATAGGGCTCTGGCTGCGTGAAGGAATGTCTGAAAGCCCGGAATTTTTGCGCACAAAACCCGTATCTGGCATATCTCCTATTGTCCACACGTTTAAATATAAGAAGAAAGCAATACTGCGCCTTTCAGGAATAGTATCTCTTGCAACCGTAACAAGCTATATTATGTTCGTCTGGATGCCCACATATCTTTCAGATATTATAAAATACCCGATTCACAACTCCATGACGTTAAACACAATCTCTATGGGTATCTTTCTAATCGCAGTTCCTATAGCGGGCTATATCTCGGATTACGTCGGACATAGAAAAACCATGATAATAGCAACAATCATTGTTATGATAATCACCCTGCCTCTGTTTATGCTTTTGCAGAATGGAGATGTAAAAAGCGCCCTTGCAATGCAGATTGCTTTTGCCGTTCTATCGGGCTTCATACAGGGCCCTCTGCCTGCGCTTATGGCGGAGATGTTTCCGGTAAATATTCGCTATACATCGATAGGTGTCGGATACAACACAAGCGTGGCTATTTTAGGTGGAACTGCACCTGCCATTGCAACCTGGCTTATAGAAAAAACCGGCAGCTACACATCCCCTGCGTGGTATATTATTTTCTTTGCTGTGACCTCTCTCTTGTCGCTTGTATTTTTATCGTCAGTATAGAGAAGAGGAGTAGAATTTATACTTTTGCTTTACTTTAAAGTTTGAAAGTAAACAAATTGTACTCGAAAAACTGCACTTAATTTCATTCCATTGGACTAGCAAACTCATCCGTCGCAACTACAAAAAGCCTAAGTGCAGTTGATTGAAGACCAAATGGAGTGTTTTATTATTCTTTAGAACCAAAAATAAAATTAATAAATCCGCCTGTAATCTTTCTTTTAAGAGTGGGTAAATAAAGATTTCTCAGCTTTTTATACGTGTTAAGTTCTATTTCAAATCTCTTTTTCTCATATTCTGCCAATATAACCTGAATCTCTGATAAATCGTCGAACTTCTTTATCCAATCCTTCTCTCCCTTCAATAAAAAGTTCTGAAATATTGCACTTTTTAATCCGTACCTAAAAAAATCTATAAATTTTTGCATATTGAAATCCTTAGTGATACTTCTTAATTTCTGTTGTTGTTGCTTATAAGTTATATTGATTCTATCACGTCTATCTTTAAGTATCCTCTTATATTTATCTAATTTTCCCAACAATATTGCTAATTCTTCGCTTTCTAAATAAAACTCGCTATAACACCTCTGCATTTTGTCCTTAAGATCTTCTATTAGCTTACTCTGATTTTGTTGGGAGTCTATTAATGCTTTAAGCCACATCTCGTAATCTAATGGAATGTTTTCTCTGTATAGTATTAATTTATTTAACTCTTGCCCTTCCGTTAAAAATATTCCAGCATAAGTAGTATATGCTAAAACCAAATTGTTATGTGTCCTAAAGCATAATAAACCTTCGGTTTCAATATTTTTATAAGTTTCTAAAATTAACGTGTTTAACCCCTCTTTGCTTTTATAGTTTTCAATAATCCCAGCAAATAAAAATGATACTATTATGGCCAAAATAAAATTTTCCATAAATTGCCTTGATGGTTTTAATGCTTTTAATAATTCCTTCATACTAAATAAAGCTCATCTACTGCTATGGAGCGTCCGCAGAATTCAACGTAAAATAAATTATATCATTTCTTTACGACATCTTCTACCCATATTTTTTCAACTTCGCCCTCTTATTTTTGCAACAGAGATGAAATCGTTCCTTACCAAGTAGCTGTGCAAACTCATTTGTTTTACCTGGATCTAAAGTAAAATTATTGCCCGATGATATTTCCAAAAGTTCTTGATTATACTCGTTGAGAATCGAATCCAGCTGAGAAGCATCCGAAACCTTTTCAACAGCATCCTGTAAAAAACAAGATAAGAGTTATTCGTCATACCAGTGGTGGCCTGTAAGAATTTTACGAAACTACCTTTTAAATTTCCCATGGTTTCTCATACTATTTCTAACAACCAAACTCACCTACAATAATGGTAGGTGAGTGATTTGACCAGCTTATATTGATGGCTTTATATATTCAGACAAAAATAGATCCTTCGATTCTTGAATTCTCACATTTTTTAACCATGGCCTTTTCTCGTCTTTACTGAGATGTACATCAACTATTTTTATAATTTGTCTCTTTTCCCAACTGTCAGCACGTGAGAAATACTGTCTAATTTCTAAAACTTCATTTCTAGAAACTTGATTCTCAAGTGCCTCTAGCAAAGCCCGTCCAACATAAGCACCAGCATTTCTGCGCAATCCTCTAAATAGTTGTAATAATGTATCCTTATCTCGAAAAAAATCATTGCCAAGTAACCGCACAATAGCAATAACCAGATATTCTGGCAGTCGCTGATTATCTTTAAGCTTGCTAGCAAAAGCATTTCGAATTAAGTCCCTTTTATTTTTAGGCATCTTTTCTCCGTATTTAATTAAAATATCTACTAAGTATGGCGTAAACTGTGGAAACAGTTCCGATAATTCAGGGAATTTTGTAAAATAATCATATCTTTTACAACTAAGTGCTGTCTTGATAAATTCTTTAATATCCTCTGGTTCGGCTAATTTTTTTGACCTTATTTTTTTATAAATTTCCTCAGGAGACTTATCTTTAAACTTTTCTATTTCAGACTCTGACAATTCTCTAAATTTTGTTGGAATCACTCCGCCGTATCCGGCAATTATTTTTACTGGTTCTTTTTTGTTTTTTATTTTTATATTCTTCACATCTCTATCAATAGCTTCTTCGGCAGTGTCTTGCAATATTTCTGAAACATCTTCAATTTTAGTTTTGCGCTGATTAATGGTTAGACCCTCTAACCAGAGCCTTTCAATAAGTTGTGTCAACCAATAATGAGCAATATGTGCATTGGGAGCGAAAAATCTAAAATCATCAACAAATCGACAAAACTTAGCACCTATAGATAATAAATAGTTGTCAACCTCAATTAGTGCGGTTTCTGCTAGGATTCTACTAGCGTTTGATCCCACTGGAAGCGAGTAAGAATCTCTATTTGCCCAGAAAAGTAACAATTCATTCAAAAGACGAACCAACTTCTCTTCTAAATTTAAAGATAATAGTATGGATTCTAACCTATGGAGATTTAGTCTATCATAAAAATTTGCTATATCACATTTAACTAATATTCTTGCTTTCTTTTGTTTTATTTTTTCGTATACATGTTTGCGAAATGAAGAGATATTGTACTTATTATCAAATAAAAATCCATTAGATGGTTTAAAACGATATGAAAAAACTATTTTCCTGGATTTTTTAGGACGGGCTTTCTCTATCTCATCTGCGAAGATTAGAACCAAGGAAAGAAATTTTATTGTATCAAGAGGATCAATTAAAGCGCATCTACGGAAATCAAATGGTCCCCCTTTTGGCAATAATACATGCTCAATGGGTTTAACTTCTAAAGACTCTAAAGTTCCACCTCGTATAGATTTGACAATATTTTGGATTAGTTTTTTTTGGAATTTACTACTTTTTAGCAAGTCAATCTCAAATGGGCGTGGGAAGATATCCGTTAATCCTTCTTTTAGTACATTCTCAATAGCTAATTTTACAGCCTTTTCTGGCTTCATAGATTTATCCTTTTATTTATTACTCACTTCTTTATTAAATAAAACTACTTGCCTATATATACCACGTAGCTCTATTTGTCAAATTTATAAACTAATATGAAATAAACCAACATGAAATTAAAAAGATTAGATATTTGTACTTAAAAACCCATTCTCTCCTACACTAAGGATAACAAAAGAAGGACGCAGTCCACGCCAACCACCCCGATTCCCACTAACTTCAACTTGGTATATTCTTTAAAAAGTATAAGCTTTATTACCTTCATAAACTGTTAGCACCTCTTTTTATCGGAAGTATATTTTCATCCACCAAATAAAAATGTAAAATAAATTGTAAATTCTCATCAAAACGTTGAGGTAATGTAATGTATCTCGGAATTTCAGACATATACAAAATAGGAATCGGTCCTTCAAGTTCTCATACATTCGGTCCCATGGTGGCTGCTCTCAGGTTCATAAACGAGATCAAAAAGCTTGGCGTTTTGCCCTCCCTGAAAAAAATAAAAATCGAGCTATACGGTTCTTTAGGTTTGACGGGCAGGGGTCATCTTAGTGATTATGTCATTATCCTCGGATTAAGCGGTTACACTCCGTAAAATGTGCCCGTTGATAGAATAGAAGAGATCGTATCAGAGGCTAAAAAGAAGAGAATAATCGATTATAACGGGTTTTCATTTCGGTTCAATATTGACTTTTTAGGCAAAAGACTTCCACTTCATGAAAACGGTATGATATTTATTGCTCTTTCCGGTTCAAAAGAGCTCCTTAAGAAAACTTATTATTCTGTTGGCGGTGGTTTTATAAAAACCGAGGAGGATTTTGAAAAACCAGCTGTCAAAAACGGGGATGTTCCCTACGCTTTCAAAAACGCAGAAGAATTATTAAAAATCAGCTCAGGCAAAAAATTAAGCGATTTACTTATAGAAAACGAGATTTATTTACACGGAAGCTTGGAAAAGCTAAAAAGCCATGTCGGTAGAATCTGGGATACAATGAAAAAGACCGTAGAGCATGGAATTAATAAAGATGGATATCTGCCCAAACCTATCGCTTTAAAAAGGAGGGCAAAGCGCCTGTATTCTTTTCTCAAAGACAGCGACAAATTGAATCACGACATAGCTATGATAAAAATGAATTGGGTTAACCTTTTTGCCATAAGCACGGCAGAGGAAAACGCCTCAGGTGGTAGGGTTGTTACCGCTCCGACAAACGGTTCTTGCGGTGTTGTGCCGGCCGTTTTACTCTATTACGATAAGTTTATAAAAAAATTAACGGAAAACGATTTACTCCGCTTTTTTGCCGTATCCGCTGCTATCGGAGCGCTGTTTAAAATGAACACCTCCATTGCCGGAGCCGAAGTGGGTTGCCAGGGTGAAATCGGCGTTGTAAGTTCAATGGCTGCCGCAGGTTTGGCAGAGCTGCTAAACGCCAGCAACAAACACATACTCATTGCCGCAGAGATAGCCATGGAACACCATCTAGGCTTAACTTGAGACCCCGTAAACGGTCAGGTGTAGATCCCTGTATCGAAAGAAATACCGTGGCGGCGGTAACGGCTATAAACTCAGCGGCTATGGCTTTGGCCAGAGACCCCTCAGGAGCAAAAGTTCCTCTGGATAAAGTGATAGAGGATATGAAGTTAACCGGTAAAAACATGAACCCTAAATACAGGGAAATATCCTACGGCGGTTTAGCTGTGGTTGTGTTGTGAGAGTTCGCTTTTTAAACAAGCTTTTACAGGTGTGGTGATTAAAAACAATGAAACGCCAATTAGACACCTGACCCTGAAAGTCATTTGGAGCACCAAAGGAACAACGCTCAGGTGGAGCGTTTTGTTATGATAATTTATCAATAATTTCTTGTGCCCCGTCAACATCAATCACTACCCGAGTATAGTCGAAATCAATAAGATCAAACACCAGACAATCTTCACGAAAATGTGTGTTCCAGAACTCTTTTCGCCCTTGTCCATAGTAAGTGCCAGCAGCTATTACTTTAGGTAAGTATGTGCCTGGAACTCTTAACCAACGTGGTTTGAGTCCTTCGGGCCGAAGATATGCTCTGTTGATTGACTTGCGCGGTATTGTCAGCTTACCCTTAAGTGACCAAAGCTTATCGAAGCCTTCTACTTCAATTTCTACCGTTTTATCTGTAATGTTGACTGTATTCATTTCCTTTTGTTCTAACTCCTTTATTGAGCATACATATATACCACACGGTTTTATTTGTCAAATATTGCATTATCTATTAATCGACATAAACTGCCATAATAGATCAGAGCGTCATTTTGCAATAACAAAGCTCTCAGAGCCATAGGTAAGAATAAAAAGTCTTTAGAGTTTGCCCTTTACGAAATCGTTATTTATTAAAATCATTACTCAAAAAAGCATTTCAATCACCTTAAGCTCTACATCATCATCTCAATTACAGGTCATAAAACCTGCACCGTCATTTGCCTAAACTGAAATTTTCCATATAATTGTTTGAAAGGCTTTTGTGGAGGTTTCAATGCAATTTGACACAGTAGCGGTTTTTGGTTGCTGAGTGCTGGGCTCTCAAATCTCATGGCAAAATAGCATTAAACGGATTTAACGTCATAGTATTCAATATAAATAAAACATTCTCATCCTTAAAAATATTCTCAAATCTTCAAGCTATTTTACTACTGCACTTCAAGAAACCCCTTGAAGAAACTCAGCAAAAATATAGAATTACAATCATGAAAAAACAGAAAATTCCGTCAACTGCTGCCACAAGGTTTTTAAAAGTAAACAAAACAGAATTCAAACCACTATTTTACGAATACAAAGAACACGGCGGAACAAAAGAAGCTTCAAAACAGCTCAACATTGACGAGCATAGAATAGTAAAAACCCTTGTTTTAGAAGATTCAAACAAAAAAGGCCTTATAGTTCTAATGAATGGCGACATGGAAGTATCTTTCAAAAAACTCGCTCGCTTAATAGGTGTTAAAAGCGTCTCTCTATGCAAACCTGACAAAGCAAACAGATATTCGGGCTATGTTGTGGGCGGAACATCTCCGTTTGGTTTTAAAACAAAACTTCCCATATACGCCCAGAAAGATATATTCGAGTATGAAAAAATAATAATCAACGGCGGCCAAAGGGGTTTTCTAATAGAAATATCAACAGAAAAACTAAAAGAGTTGCTAAATCCTACAATAGCGGATATAGGACTAAAAGAACAAAATTAAAATCCTACTTGCCTTATAGCTTCGTAAAGCACAATCGAAACGCTATCCGACAGATTAATCGAGCGAACATTGGGGCTCATAGGTATATTTATGCAGTAATCAAAATTTTCTTTCAAAAGTTCTTCGGGCAAACCCTGAGTTTCAGAGCCAAACATAAAAAAATCACCTTTTTTGTAATTCATATCGTATATGGTTTTTTTAGCTCTTGTGGTTGAAAAATAGATAGTTTTGTCTTTAGTAAACTCTAAAAAATCATCCAAAGAGTCATGAATCGTAAGTTTCAAATACTTCCAATAATCCAAACCTGCCCTTTTAAGTCTCTTATCATCCAAAGAAAAACCCATAGGCTTGATTATATGAAGATGGGTATTGGTGGCAACACAAAGACGGGCGATATTACCCGTATTGGGTGGGATATCCGGTTGATATAAAACAACATGAAAGTCGAATGAATCTTTTAAGAAAAACTGCCTTTCCATTTTAAAAAAGGGATAAATAGAGATAAGCGGATAAACAATAAACCCCCTGGCAATACCTACTCTCCCACGGGCTCTCCCGCAGTACCATCGGCGCATGCAGGCTTAACTGCCGTGTTCGGAATGGGAACGGGTGTTTCCCTGCATGCTATCCTCACCAGGGGGAAAACTTAGCACCTAACCATTAAAGAATGTGGAAATGAGCCTAAGCCTCACGGTCTATTAGTACGGGTCAGCTCCACGCATTGCTGCGCTTCCACCTCCCGCCTATCAACCTCGTAGTCTCCAAGGGACCTTTAGGAGCCTAATGGCTCAGGGAGGCCTAATCTTGGGGTGGGCTTCCCGCTTAGATGCTTTCAGCGGTTATCCCTTCCGCACATAGCTACTCGGCGCCTGCGGCTGGTGCCACAACCGATACACCAGAGGTGCGTCCGTCCCGGTCCTCTCGTACTAGGGACAGCTCCCCTCAAGCCTCCTACGCCCACGGCAGATAAGGACCGAACTGTCTCACGACGTTCTGAACCCAGCTCGCGTACCTCTTTAATCGGCGAACAGCCGAACCCTTGGGACCTGCTCCAGCCCCAGGATGAGATGAGCCGACATCGAGGTGCCAAACACCGCCGTCGATGTGAACTCTTGGGCGGTATCAGCCTGTTATCCCCGGAGTACCTTTTATCCGTTGAG